>JNSD01000001.1 GCA_000754445.1 actinobacterium acMicro-4
CTTCGGGTTGTCTGGCTGCTGTTCCTCATTGTTGCTGCAACACTCACGGTCTCAGTGTTGCAGCTCTTTGAGAACTCCTTAGAGGCCGTGACAGCCTTGGCACTCTTTATTCCGCTGCTGGTGGGAACCGGCGGAAATGTCGGAGCTCAAGCTGCGACGAGTGCTGTGCGGGCTCTCGCCATTGGCGAAGTGAGACCCTCGGACGCCATGCGTGTTGCCTGGCGTGAATCGGCGGTCGGATTGTTCCTGGGTCTCGTGCTCGGTGCACTAGCTTTCGTTGCGGGGTTGCTTGTTGCCGGCATTCCGGTGGCCATCACCGTGGGTGTCTCGGTGGTTCTTGTGTGCATCTGGGCTGCCACGATCGGGTCATTGATGCCGTTGATGGCGCGGGCGCTGAATATTGACCCGGCGGTTATTTCTGCTCCTCTGGTCACGACGCTGGTCGATGCGACCGGTCTGGTCATCTACTTTGTTGTCGCAGGTGTGGTGCTTGGCATTTAGGCCTGGTTTCTAGAACTGGTTTCTAGACCTGGGGATAAACAGAGCGGCCAGTTCGTCACCTTCGAGACCATAGGGCCATGCCCCCGCTCTTTGATGCCACGTACTCTCTCGCGGAGCGGGTGCGACAACGCCGTGTCGATGCCGGGGAGCCCTTAGAATCCGTTATTGCCGATGAGGTGGCGCTCTATGTCAGCGACGGAACGGATGCTAGCGCCGAGCCCCTCAGTCAGTCCCTGAAGGATGAACTGGTGGGTCTTGGTCCGTTGCAACAGTTTCTTGATGACCCTGGCGTCGAGGAAATCTGGATTAATTCACCCGAGAAGGTCTTTGTTGCTCGAGCAGGGGTGAGCGAACGTGTTCAGGTCTCTCTCACCGCGGAGTCAATCCGAGGCCTCGTCGAGCGCATGTTGCGACCGACCGGCCGGCGGATTGATATGTCGCAGCCTTTTGTTGATGCGTCCTTGCCCGATGGGTCACGCTTGCACGTGGCAATTCCGGACATTACGCGCCAGCACTGGTCGGTGAACATCAGAAAGTTCGCTGCTCGTCTGCGCTCGCTCGAGGACCTGGTGGGTGCTGGGGCGATGAGTGACGAGGCCGCACGTTATCTCGCAGAGCTCGTTCGTGGGGGAGCAAGCGTTCTGGTGTCCGGGGCAACCCAGGCCGGCAAGACCACACTGTTGAACGCTCTGCTGGATGCGGTGCCAGCTCATGAGCGCATTGTGACGGTGGAGGAAACCTTTGAGCTGAGTCTTCACCGGGATGATCATGTGGCGCTCCAATGTCGCGGGCCAAGCCTGGAGGGCACCGGTGAAATCGCTCTGCGCAGGCTGGTGAAAGAAGCGCTTCGCATGCGCCCAGATCGTCTGGTGGTGGGGGAAGTCCGGGGGGCTGAGGCGTTAGATCTCTTGATTGCACTGAATTCCGGGCTGCCTGGAATGTGTTCGATTCACGCGAAGAGCGCCCAGCAAGCTCTCGTTAAGCTCTCGACTTTGCCACTGCTGGAGGGGCGCAACGTCGATGCAAGCTTTGTCCTGCCCACCGTCGCTGGAACTATCGACGCCGTTGTTCACCTTGAGCGCTCGCCCGAGGGGACCAGGCGCCTCGTGTCGATCATTGCGCCGACCGGTCGCATCACGAAGGGGGTTATTGAGTCACGGGTGATCTTTGAGGCTCGTGAGGGCACTCTCGTTCGATGTGACCAAAGCGAGCGCCTCGCGTGATTGCCTTCGCCGTGGTCGTGGGTGCGCTCCTGGGTCTTGGCCTGTGGTTATGGGTGGTCCCAGCCACAACACAGGTCGCTACCTCCCGAGCACCGTCCAAGCTACTGGTGCCGCTGCTGGAGCCACTGGTGAGGTTGATGGGCGAGGCTGGATTTGCCCATCTCAATCCCTGGAGCGTGGTGGGTGTCGTGGTGGTGATAGCCACAGCGGTGGGGTTTGGGGTGACTCTGGTTCTTCCGGTGGCGGTTCTTGGACCGCTCGCGGCCATTGCCGCAGCTCTTGTGGCCTATGGGTTTGTGCTGCGGGAGCGGGGAGCACGGCGACACCGATTGCGAGTGGCATGGCCTGGAGTGATTGATCACATCCGTGCCGGCATTCGATCCGGCTCGGATGTGGTGCGCGCTGTGTCAGCCCTGCCACCATCACTCCCGCCTGAGCTTTCCACGACAGTGGAGCTCTTCCGAGAGGATCTTGCCCGGGGGATGTCCAGTGATATGGCCCTGGCGCAGTGGGGCAGGAGGCTCGCGGATCCGGTGGGGGACCGAATTGTTGAAGTGTTGAGAATGGCGGGAGAAGTCGGGGGCACAGATCTGCCCGATGTGTTGAATTCTTTGCAGCGAAGCGTCAGGCACGACATTGCTGTTCGAGAGGATGCCTCGGCCAAGCAGTCCTGGGTGCGCTCAGCTGCGGTCATGGCGGTGTCAGCGCCGTGGGTAGTGCTGGTCGTGATTGGTTCCAGGGGTGAGACGCTTCAGAGCTATCAGAGCCTCGAGGGCTCTGGTGTTTTGGTGATGGGCGCAGTGGTGAGTGCCCTGGCCTATCGGATGATGCACGCGATTGGTTCCCTTCCACCCCAGCGCCGGTGGGTGAACTAGTGGCCACCGCTGGGCTTCTAGGACTTCTGCTGGGACTGGGACTCTGGATTGTGCTGGGGGTTGTGTGGCCAAGGGTCTCCACCAAGCGCTGGGATCAGCGATTAGCGCCTTATCTGCTCGATGTGTCACAGCGGGCCAGGGACATACACTCTGCGACTCAGACCGATCCGATTGTGGTGGCTGGTCAGTTGCTCGGCCCCAGCGTGACCGGGACGATTCGGCGCATAGACCGAGCATTCGGTGGGCGCACCGCCCAGGAGTCAGTGTTTGCCACATCCGGACGTGGTGGATCTTTCGAGGATTTTCGGGCACGGCGCACCATGGGAGCCATCGCCGGCTGCGCCGGCGGAGCCCTCACAGGCTTACTCTTCGCCCTGCTCGGTGTTTCACCGGGGGTTCAGAGTGTGATCGGTCTGGCTCTCGGTGGCACTGTCGTGACCCTGTGGTCGCACGATTATCGACTCACGCGGGCCGCGCGGGCGAGGGGGGAACGTATTGTCGAGGAGTTCCCCACTGTCATCGAACTATTGGGTTTGTCGTTGGCGGCCGGGGATTCATTGCCACGGGCGCTGGCACGCGTGTCACGAAGGGCCAACGGCGAGCTGGGCCGAGAATGGGCACGGGTCATGGCGTTGGTGGATCTCGGTGCGCCACTGACCCCAACCCTGCGGGAATCAGCGAAGCGGGTGTCGGCGCCTCACGTCACAGCCTTTGTTGAGCACCTCGCTCAGGCCCTCGACCGTGGCGCACCGCTTGCCGAGGTGGTTGCAGCACACGCCAGAGACGCTAAAGAGGAATACACCAGAGGCTTGGTTGATAAAGCGGGAAAAGCCGAGGTGGCCATGTTGGTGCCGATGGTCTTGCTGATACTTCCGGTTACGGTCATTTTTGCCATTTACCCGGGAATTCAGGCGATCGAAATCGGGTTTTGATACCTCACCCCACGGGCACCACAACGGTCGGCGTGGTTCGCTCAGACGGCCGTGATCAGCTTGGGTTGTCTCACTGACAATTTTCCTTCGAGAAATTCCCGAACGATATCGTTGTCGAATCTTTCATAAATCATCCTGAGATGGGCGGGCTTAAAGTCGTAACGGGAAAAGAGTTTCCCCTGAGCGGTTTGGTTGGTGAGTTCACAGCGTTTGCCCCCAGAAAATTGATCCAGTAGGACCGTGAATTCTTCCGTCGCCGTCGTAACGGTTTTGGCAGCCACGTCATGAATCCCGTCGCCTGAGTCGAGCGGGGGAACCGATTGGTGAAGAATCGCCCCTGCGTCTGGGCTGGAGGTGATTTTGTGAAAAGTGGCGCCCGAATAATTGGGCTCCAGAAAATAGAACGGCCAGAAAAGCGTCGCTGCCCCCCGATACCAGGGGGACAGCCCGAGGTGAAGGTTGATTGAGAACTCGGGCAGCTCGTCGAGCAACTGGCCCTTGATCAGATCAGATCCGAACACAACGACGGCATCCGGATTTTGCTCACGCAAGAAACTCACGGTGGTTGGCGAATTGAGGGTTTCCGGGGAGACGTTCAAGGTCGGCATAGTGCCAAATAAATCTCCGTTGTTGGCGTGGCCGAAATACTTGTTCTCCACCAGAGCTCGTTCTCTGAAGTGCCGGTCAAACAGAGCTCTGTCGCCCTCGGTGGCCCACTCGGGGGCTGGGGGTAGTGAGTCTTCACGTTGCATCACAATGGCAGAGAAGTCGAGGTCAAGCTCGAAAAGTTTCTGGAAGAAATGGAGATGGCGGAGGTGGGTGCCAGCGAATACGAGAACTCTCACGCGAGAACCTCTTCAACGATCCCTCGGGACACCAACTGGTCCAAAGCATCCTCCAGCGCGTCGACGGGGATTCCGGTCCACGTCGATATCGAGGACAGTGGTGTGTTCCCGTCCAAATAAAACAGCAACCACAGCGCCACCGAGAGGCTCGACGGTGCTCCCGGTATGGGCTTGATAGCGCCCCCGAATTTCGGATAGAGATCGTGCTTTGACATCATCACTTCGCAATTGGGCTGTTTGTTTCGGAAGAAGCGTAGTTCTTCCATTTTGTTGATCACACGCAGATAGAGCTCGAGACTTTGACGGAGTTGGGCGGGGGTCACCAAATCGAGATTATCTGCGGAGGTGTGGTACTCGGGATATTCGTAGTATCGGTCCTTGCTCACGGTCGCCACGTTCACCCGAAACGCTTGAGACGAGAACTGACGCTCGTCTGCTCCATGGATGTCAAACGGATACTCCTTCCATGGAGCTGTGTTCTCGTCCAAAACGTTGCGCAACAGGTCGTTAATCCAGTGGGTTCCATTCCAACTCTGTTTCAATCCAAACGGGCCGGGTCCCCCCACGGTGGTGATCTCGAGGCCAGCTGCCAGTTCCTTAATCGCTGAGGAATTCCTATGGCAATAGGTGATTGCCCCGATTGTCTCTGGAACGAAGATAATCCGGTAGCTCCACTTCCGGGAGGGCATGGCAGCTAGTGACCGAGCGAGCAAAGCAGTCACGAGCATTCCGCTCACTCCGTCATTTGCCATGTGAGGATGGCAAATGTAGCTCGAAATCAAGATTTCTCGTGTGCTCTCTCCAGGCAGGAGAATCTCCCCATAGGAGAGACTGCCGTCAAAATGTTCGCTGTCAATAACCACACGGAAAGGACCTCTGGCGCCAGCCATCTGTTCCCGCTGTTGCTGAGTGAGACAAAACCCCCAACTCTTTTGGTAGTAGCTCGTTCGGTAGGGGATGGCATCGGGCAGCTCCGGGTGGACAAAAAGGTTCTTCTCCAGCTCCTCCCACCCGATTGTTAGGTCAACAGCAATGCTGTAGTTGACTACGTGGAGGGGGTTGTCACGAAAATCTACCCACCGGTGCCCATCCGCATCTTCAATCCACGCCTCCGTAGCGCGCCATTCCTGTGGGACCACCCAGTCAAAAACTTCAGTTCCAGAGGGAACTTCGACAACCTCTAGGGGGGTTATTTCTCCCAGGTATGCCAGGGTCTCGCGATTCCCATCGCCGGTTATGCTCCTCCGGATTGGGAACAGGCTAACGAGGTGTTTGGCGATTTCGCTTTCGCTGGTCATCGATGCAGACTCCTTGGTCGGTCGTGAAGATTTCACCATGATCGGGGGTTTAGCGCGGCTGCTGTACTTTCAGATTCCTGGCAATTTCTGACATGGCTCTGGAGTCAGAACGCAGGAGAGAAAGTGCCTGTGTACGAGAGGGGCGCTCTGCCATTCCTCCCCCCATAAGCCTATGGCACTGGCACTGGCGCTGGCGCTGGCACTGGCGCTGGCCTGCGCGAGCCTTGCCCAGTGTCCCATCCCCTTCGTGTCCGAAGCATAGGCGTTGTGGCGGGTGTGAGTAACTTCAGCCCTCGTTATCGTTTTCTCAGTACCGTGAGGCCATGAACCCACAGAATCCCTATTTCCCAGATTACTCCGGCGCCATCAGCACTGAACGAGGGGATGTGCCTGGCTGGGTACTGATCACACTAATGACCGCTGGTTTGGTGGTCGTTATTTGGTCGGCAGCTGGACCCGCCTTGTCTGGGGTCTTCGAACAGGCAATCACACGGGTGACAGGTTTCTAGTGCCCTTGGAGCGGGGGAACGCTCCCGCGGAGTTCGTGATGGTGAGCGCTCTCTTGGTGGCCCTCGTACTGGGAATTATGCAGGTCATCATGGTCGGCTATGTCCGCCACTCTCTCCTCGCTGCCGCTGCCGAAGGAGCGCGCCACGCTGGATTAGCAGATGTGTCCCCCGAGGCTGCTATCCATCACACTCGCGATCTGGTGATGGCGTCACTCTCGCCAAACTATGCCGGTGATGTCCGAGTCGACAGGTCTGAGGTTCTGGGTATTCCAAGTGCACGGGTGGTGATCACTGCTCCATTCCCGGCGCTCGGGCTTTGGAGTGTGGGGGGCGTGTTGGAGGTTGAGGCTCATGCACCCCTTGAGCGCGCGCGCTAGGGACCGGGAGGCTGGCCGGGCGTCAGTAGAGTTCCTGACTTCTGCCATTGTTCTCCTGATTCCCGTGATGTTCTTGGCGATGAGCCTCTCCTCGATTCAAAACGCTGCGGTGGCGACCGAAGCGGCGGCTCGACATGGTGCCCGGGTGTTCGTCCAGGAGCCGAATCTGCAGATTGCTGCCACCCGCGCCGAGCAGGCAGTGATGGTGGCACTGGCCAACCACGGTTTTGACGCGCCGTCGACTCTCGAGCGCTCGTGTTCGAGCAGCAATTGTGTGGCGCCGGGGACCATCGTGGTCATCCGGGTAGGGGTGGAGGCACCCTTGTTCTCCTCGCCTCTCCTACCCGGTTTTCTCGGCCAGGCAACCATTCCCGTGATTTCGCAGGCCAGCGCCATGGTCTCTCGCTACGGCGGTGCGCCGTGAGCGAGCGGGGGAGTATCCTCCCGCTGATTGGCGGTGCTGTCGCACTAGCGCTAGTCATGGTCTTCGGGGTCACCTCTGCCACATCGTTGCTCCTCGAGCGCCATCGTCTCTATGCGCTAGCCGATTCCGCGGCTGTGGTGGCGGCGGAGAGCTTCTCTCTCCAGACTGTGCGACTCACGGCGTTGGGGGTTGACGCACCCCTGACTTCGGGAGGCGTCCTCGCCTCCGTGGATAACTACCTGTCTCGGGCCGGAGTAGGGGTCCTTCGGGACGTGAGGATCGAGCGCGCCCTTACGCCGGATGGGCGCGTAGCGGAGGTGACCCTGTCTTCTCGTTGGTCGCCGCCACTGGTCTCCGATTTCTTTCCCGAGCGCCTAGAGGTTCTCGCTACCGCCCGCGCCCACGTCATCATTCGTTGAGCGTTTCTGGGCAATAGCGCAG
This sequence comes from actinobacterium acMicro-4, assembly GCA_000754445.1. GTDB lineage: Bacteria > Actinomycetota > Actinomycetes > Actinomycetales > Microbacteriaceae > Pontimonas. The sequence goes on from JNSD01000001.1 coordinate 7,426, forward strand.
GTTTCTCTGGCACGATTTCGCTCATGACTGAATTGAGTGGACGTTCCTTTCTTATTGTTGGCGCTAGTGGAGGGCTCGGGGCCGAACTAGCGCGCGAGCTCCACCAGCGCGGCGCCCTCCTGACGCTTGCTGGCCGCAGCGCCACGAACCTGCAGAACCTCGGAGTCCCAGGGTCCATCGTCACTGGCGATGTCACTGCACCCGGTGTTCCAGAGGCCTATGTCCAGGCAGCCCTTGATGCTCACCAAGCCCTTGATGGCGTGATCTATGCCGCAGGCGCCGTGGCCTTTGGGTCGGTGACCGAGGTCACTGATGACCTCGCGGACGCACTCTGGAAGGTCAACACCCGAGGCTGGATGAGTGTTCTCCGCGCAGCACTCCCCGCACTCACCACCAGTGCCGAGGCCGGTAACGCGCCTGTCGTAGTTACCCTCAGCGGCGTTGTCGCTGAAGCCCCGACGGCCGGCCTTGCCGCGTATTCGGCGGTCAAATCAGCCCTGCACGCCTTTGGCGTCGCCGCCAGTCGTGAACTTCGCAGAAGCGGCATTCGCCTGATCGACGCGCGCCCCGGCCACACCGAGACAGAGCTGTCCCTTCACCCGCTCGCAGGCGAGCGCCCGCCCTTCCCCACCGGGCTTGCCCCACAGGCTGTTGCCCGCAGAATTGTGGACGCGCTTGCCGGTGAAGACAAAGACCTACCGAGCACTAGTTTTCAGGGCCTCGACTAGTCTGAGAGGGCTATGAGCGAACTCGATATTCAGGCCCGCATTGCTGCCCTTCGCTCCACCTTCGCCACCATTGAGGCGGTGCTGGACCCGGAGAGCCTGACGATTGAGATTGCTTCCTTATCCGAACAGGCATCGGTTCCCAATCTGTGGGACGACACTGAAGCCGCCCAGAAAATCACCAGTGCACTGAGCCACCGTCAGACTGAGCTTGCTCGGATTACGGAAATCACCCAGCGCCTGACCGATATCGATGTCTTAATCGACATGGCCGATGAGGCCGGTGATAGTGACTCCGCGAATGAGGTCACGAAAGAACTTGCCGATCTCGAGGCCCTGCTTGGAGTCATGGAGGTTCAGACTCTCCTCGATGGCGAATATGACGCCCTTCCGGCAGTGGTGACAATCCGTGCTGGTGCTGGCGGTGTTGACGCGGCCGACTTCGCTGAAATGTTGCTTCGGATGTATACGAGGTGGGCTGAAGCCCACGGCTACTCCGCCACCGTTCTCGACACCAGTTATGCCGAAGAGGCAGGCATCAAGAGCGCGACCCTCCAGATTGATGCCCCCTATGCCTTCGGAACACTCAGCGTTGAGGCGGGAACCCACCGTCTGGTTCGCATGAGCCCTTTCAACTCGGCGGGGAAGCGTCAGACCTCGTTTGCGGCAGTGGAAGTCGTGCCACTCATGGTGGAGGCCACAGAAGTCGACCTACCAGAGTCGGATTTGCGCATCGACGTTTTCCGCTCGTCTGGACCAGGCGGCCAGTCGGTGAACACCACAGATTCTGCAGTCCGGATTACCCATATCCCCACCGGAATCGTGGTGAGCTGCCAGAACGAGAAAAGCCAGATTCAAAACAAAGCCGCAGCGCTTCGGGTGCTCCAGAGCAGATTGCTCTTGCTCCAGCGCGAAGAGGAAATGGCTAAGAAGAAAGAGCTGGCGGGAACCATCACTGCCAGCTGGGGCGACCAGATGCGCAGTTATGTGCTGGCCCCCTACCAAATGGTCAAGGACCTGCGCTCCGACTACGAGGTCAACAATCCCAGCGCCGTGTTCGATGGCGATTTAGACGGCTTCATTCAGGCTGGCATCCGCTGGCGCAAAAGCGCGCAAAGGGTGTCGTAGGGCGGATTTAGACCCCCTCGAATCTAGGCTTGAGGCGCCATGATTCTCTTCGAAGACGTCACAAAAATGTATCGGGGTGCGCCCAAACCGGCTCTGAGTAATGTCAGCATCGACATCGGTGCTGGCGAATTTGTCTTCCTCGTAGGCGCTTCGGGTTCTGGGAAATCGAGCTTTTTGCGCCTGATTCTCAAAGAAGAGCGTCCCAATGCCGGCAACATTCATGTGCTGGGCCAAGATCTTCGTCGAATTCCCAGTAGCAAAGTTCCCTTGTTCCGGCGCAATCTTGGCGTCGTGTTCCAAGACTTCCGGCTGTTGCCTCAGAAGACCGTATTCGACAATGTTGCCTTCACGCTTCGCGTGATTGGTCAGAGCTCTGGCTTCATCCAGGAAGCGGTGCCGGATATTCTGCACACGGTGGGACTTGCGCAAAAAGCCAGGAATTACCCGCACGAGCTCTCCGGCGGTGAGCAGCAGAGAGTCGCGATCGCGCGTGCTGCGGTCAATAAGCCCTCTATTTTGCTGGCTGATGAGCCCACCGGGAACTTGGATCCCTCCACGAGTGCCGGAATTATGAACGTGCTCTCGAGAATTAATGCCTCGGGCACCACTGTCATCATGGCAACCCACGATTCGGGGATTGTGAATCAGATGCAACGCCGAGTGGTCGAGATTTCGGCGGGAAGGGTTGTGAGAGACGAGCGGGAGGGGGGCTACGAAACCACCAGCATCCCCTTCGGCGAGCTTGACACTGCCCCAAGCCCCATCGTCACCGATGATGAAGCCGGGCTTGTGTCTCCCATCCGCGGCCGTGACGACAGTGATCCCGGGACAGAGGCCACGTCGTTCCCCTGGGAGTTGCGGGCGTGAGACTGGGCTTTGTCCTGCGCGAAGTCGGTACTGGCCTCGCGAGAAACCTCTCGATGGTCGTGTCCATCGTGTTGGTCACCTTCATCTCCTTGACTTTTGTGGGAGCAGCCATTTTGCTCCAAGCCCAGATTCAGCAGATGAAGAACTACTGGTTTGATCGCGCCCAGGTCGCGGTCTATCTGTGTACAGACTTCTCAACACTCGGGGGCTGTGACCAACTAGCAGCGAGTGAAGATCAGAAGCTCGCCATCGAGCAGCGCCTCGATTCGCCGACACTTGCTCCTTACATCGAGCGTTTCTACTTCGAAGACCGCAATCAGGCCTATGAAAACTTCCGCGAACAGTTCAAGGACTCAGCTGTTGTCGACTTAGTATCACCTGAGCTTCTGCCGGAGACTTTCTGGGTCAACCTGGTAGATCCCACCCAGAGTGAACTGATTTTTGAGGCGATTTCTGGTTTACCCGGCGTGGAGAGCGTGATCGATCAGCGCAGTTACCTGGACCAGATTTTTGCTCTTCTGAACGCGGGCAGCTTGACTGCTGTCGCGGTTGCCAGCTTGATGCTTCTCGCAGCGGCCCTGCTGATTGCTACCACCATTCGTTTGAGTGCATTTTCGAGGCGGCGCGAGTTAGCGATTATGCGCCTTGTTGGAGCCTCTAACCGGTTTATTCAAACTCCCTTCGTCCTTGAGGGAATTGTGGCGGCCGCCCTCGGGGCGGCCGCGGCATCAGCAGCAGTCTGGGCAATTGTGCGCTTCTTTGTTCAGGGGTACCTCACCGAAGCGCTACCGACGACGGTCTTTGTGGACGCATCGGACGCATTTGCCACCATGCCGATCCTGTTCGCCACAGGAATTGGGCTTGCTGTTGTGTCGTCCTACATCTCGATTACTCGCTACCTCAGGGCCTAAAAACTCTCCCTCCCCGCCGAAAAGCCTGGCGGTAGACTGTGGGGCTGGCCACCGAGCGGGGCCATGCCACTGGCACCGAGGAATAGAGGAGGTGGCACCATGGCAAAAGACAGCGGCGAGAAAGTGGTTGCCACCAACCGCAAAGCCCGTTATGACTACCACATTGAAGATACCTATGAGGCGGGAATTGTTCTCACCGGTACCGAGGTCAAGTCCTTACGACAGGGTAGGGCCTCACTTGTTGATGGGTATGTCACTGTGGACGGCGGAGAAGCCTGGCTCGAGGCTGTCCATATTCCCGAATACAACGAGGGAACGTGGACAAATCATCCACCGCGCAGAAAACGCAAGCTGCTGTTGCATAAGGAACAGATTGTGAAAATGGCGCACAGGATTACCGCCGGTGGCTACACCCTGGTGCCCCTGCGCATCTATTTTCTGGACGGTCGAGCAAAGGTCGAGATTGCTGTTGCTAAGGGTAAGAAGGAATACGACAAGCGTCACGCGCTACGGCAGAAACAAGACGACCGCGAAGCCAAGCGTGCGATGTCGACCAGGAATCGACTGGGCGACTAGATCTGCCACCTGGCGTAGGCTTGGGTAAGAATGTCGAAGTTTTCGGGGGCACCTGCGACGGAGCCCATCAACCTCTCGGGGGATAAAGCCCGCTGGAGTGCTTACGGTGTCGCGGTGGGGGTCGCATCCCTCACGATTCTTGATCTTGCAAAGATCAACGTGGCTATCCCTGCAATTAGTTCAGTCCTCGGTGCCGGGCCAACGCAGGTGCAACTGTTGCTCTCGGGGTTTGTGCTCGCGTTTGGACTCGTGCTGGTGCCCTCCGGTCGAATCGGTGATCTCTACTCCAGACGCTTCATGTTTTTACTCGGCCTCTCCTTGTTCACTCTCGCAAGTCTCGGCGGAATGGTGGCGCCAACCATTGAGCTGCTTATTGCCAGCAGAATATTTCAAGGCGTTGCCGCTGGAATCTTGATGCCCCAGGTTCTAGGCCTTGTCCAGCAACTATTCCAGGGCAAGGAGCGCGGCCAAGCGTTTGGAATCTTCGGAGCAGTGATTGGTCTCTCGACTGCCTTTGGTCCGACAATCGGTGGTTTCTTAGTGGGGGTCGGCGGGGACGATTTTGGGTGGCGTTTGCTCTTTGCGATGAATGTGCCACTGGGCATTGCCGCGTTTGTGATGGCGTATCGGTTGTTGCCAAAACTCCAAGACACATCCTCTGCGGTGAAAGATTTTGATTTGCTCGGAACAGCCCTGCTCGGCGCCACGACGTTTTCGCTCATGCTCCCCTTTGTTCTCACCACGGGAACCGCATCCGATAACCCTGCCCGCTGGTGGTGGCTCGTGGCCGCCCTTGGGGCAGGAGCGCTCTTTGTCTTCTGGGAGAAGTCCTATATGCGTCGGGGCAAAATCGCCATCATTGACTTTGAGCTTTTCGCTATTTCCTCGTTCCGCAACGGAATCTTGATATCGGGCTTCTATTTTGCTGCCCTGCCAGCAACCTTCATCACTCTCACGCTGTTCCTTCAACAAGGGCTGGGGTTTGCCCCCGTGGTGGCTGGCATGGTGACTATTCCCTTTGCTCTGATTTCTGCATACACTTCGTTTAGAAGTGGCAAGGTCGTTCATAAGCGCGGCCGACCACTGGTGGTGGTCGGTTTGCTGGCAGTGTTGGCAGGTTTCGGTTTGGTCGCACTGGCGAGTGTTGTGGTGCCGGATCCCTTGATGCCCTTTGCTGTGGCGCTGGCGATGGCCCTGGCCGGGGCTGGTGGTGGAGCCGTGATTTCGCCGAACCAGACTCTGATGCTCGAAGACATTCCGGTTCACCAGGGCGGTCTTGCTGGGTCTCTTGCTCAAGTTGGTCAGCGAATTGGAACCGCGATCGGGCTGGCAGCGGCCCTGTCGGTGTTCTTCTTTGTTCTCGCCGATGAGGTCACTGAGCCACTCGGTGTCGCCTACCACGACGCCTTTATTGTGGCGTTGAGCGTTGTCGTAGGCCTCGTTGCCGCCGCGCTGGTGTTCGCCCTCCTTGATGCGAAGGTTCGCACCAAGGACGATGTGGCATCTAGCTAGTTCAAAGCTCCAGGCCCTATAGTTGGGGCGTGTCTTCGTGGCACCTGTTGCAACACAACTCCACAGCGCACCACACCAAAGCTTCTCTGGGGCACTGCGTCCCAGAGAGAGTCATGGGGATGATCGGTTTCGACATTGCTTGTGATTCCATAGAGAAGCGGGTCGAGAATGCAGAGTTATCTCGTTAACGTCCTCTGTAACCTATAGGTGCCAATACAAAGCGCACCGACTTCGCTCTCGCTGCCTAAGCAGCGGACAAGTCCGTCAGACTGAGCTCGCCTTCGGCTCAACCACTGGCGTCGTTTAGACGGCTTGCTTGTGACCTGTGTTTCAGGGGTCACCGGGACTTTTTCTGAGACTGGGCTCGTCGCTTTAGATGCTTGTGGCAAAAGGCGGAGCCGAGTAGAACGTTTTCACAAGCTACACCCGTAGAAGGCTGTGGTACGAAGTAGTGGACCCGGGTTCGATTCCCGGCATCTCCACCATCGGTGCGCTGTGGGTTTCCTTAGATTCACCCCGTCATCTTCTGTTTACTTTGACCGTATTGGCTCGTGCCAGCACGAGAGGGCAGAAGGAGGCGTGATGCGACGCATCGTCAGTGAATTTCTCGGGACAGTAGTCCTGGTTGTTGCGGTGCTGGGCCCCGCATTCATGGCCTCGAGCTTGGGAGTCTCTCCTGGGTTCGCGCTGGTTATGGCGGCTCTGACAGTCGCCGCCGTGCTGTTTGTTCTCCTTACGGTTGTGGGGCCAATCTCTGGTGCTCACCTCAATCCCGCGGTGTCACTTGCCCTTCTGCTGCAGGGGCGACTGACTCCGGGGTGGTTCTCGGGCTACGTGCTCGCCCAGACTTTGGGGGCACTCGGGGGAGGGCTCCTCACGAGCCTCATGTTTAGCGCCAATCCCCTTGTGCTCTCGACAGTCGATCGAGGGGGTTGGGGTGTGCTGGTCTCGGAGTGGTTCACGACCTTTGGTCTCGTTGCCCTTATCGTCCTGCTGTTGCGACAGGATCGCGGGGCTTGGATTCCGATTACGGTGGCGCTATGGATTGGTGCAGGACACATCTTTTCTTCTTCGACCTCGTTTGCTAACCCGGCGGTGACGCTCGGTCGTATGGTCACCGACGCGTCAAACGGCATTGCGCCCGCTTTTGTTCCGGGCTTCGTTGCAGCACAGATTCTTGGAGCGCTCTCTGCGGTCGTGGTTCTAGCGCTGTGGGGCAGGGCGGTTCGCCCACCGACTACACAGAATCTAGAGCGCGATTCTTGAACTGTTCGGCTTGTGACAGCTGGGGATAGGACGACTGCGCTCCCGCTCGCGTGACGCTATCACTTGCTGCCAGGACTCCTCCGGCCAGAGCGTTTCGCCAGGGCAGTCCCTCGATGAGGTGTGCTGCGAAGTAGCCGACAAAGCAGTCCCCGGCACCCACGGTGTCCTGCGCTGTCACCGGTTCAGCGCTGAAGTGAAAAGTCCCGTCATTTGGCACGTGACCAATGGCACCCTGGTCGCCAAGCGTCACAATCACGTGACAGCCCAGGGCCTGGGCCCAGCCTTCGATTCCAGCACTAACCTCGTCGACGCTGATTTCCTGCGGTGTTGTCACCCCGGCACCCCCAAGGACCGTGGCGATTTCGACCTCATTGGCGATAAGCCAGGTGGTGTTGCGCAGAATGTCTTCTGACACAGCCAGTGCAGGAGCGGTGTTGAGGATGGTGTGGGCTCCCATGGCAGTGGCAGCAGCGAGTGCGGCTGCTACTGCCCCCTGGTCAATCTCCAGTTGACTCACGAGAATCTTGAGATCAGCATGGGACTCCACGGCCTGGGTCGCTGATTCTTGGGTCAGAGTTCCGGATGCCCCGGTGAAGACAGCAATTCTGTTGGCGCCGCCGTCTTCGACATAAATGCTGGCCACACCCGACGGTCCTGGCACTCGCGCGAGATGCTCCAGCTGGAGGCCCTCGGCAGTGAGTGCTGTGATGACCATGTCGCCAAAGGCATCCTCACCAATACGGCCAATGAATGACACCTGCGCGCCAGCCCTGGCGGCTGCCACCGCCTGGTTGGCGCCCTTCCCGCCCATCCCGATGCTGAAGTTGTGGCCGAGCACTGTCTCGCCCCGCTCAGGAGCGCGCTGCAGATAGGTGGTCAAGTCAACGTTGGCGTTACCAATGACGACGAGGGGGGCGTTTGGCATCATCACTGTCCTTCCGGGTTCTGCCTCCGCTAGTGGAGACCAAGCAATTACCGCTTCGCGTCCTGCAGGGTGCCAACGACTTTGAGCCCAGGATCAATCACCATGCAATAGATGGCTCTATCTCCCTGAGCCCAGCTACTGGGTGTGGGGTAGTAGAAGTGATAATCCAAGACAGAGGATCGGAAATCGATACCTACAAATTCAGCAAAGACAGCCTGACACTTGTCTTGGCCCTCACTCCCGAGAGTGTCAACACCCGGGTAGGGGCCATCGGTAGCGGTGACAATGGCAAAGAGCTCAGAGTCGTGAGGTTCACTACACGCGATCGTTGGTACTTCCGTTAAATCCGCACCAAGGGGCGTTTCTGCGTCATTCACGCAGGTCCCCACAGCAAGCTCGAGCACTGACTCTGTCTCGACTACCTCGGTCGAGGTCACAGTGTCAGGCGTCGAGTCACCCGCTTCGCCGGCGCAGCCCACAAGCAGCACCGCAGCAGTGGCCACCGCAAGACTTCGAATCATGAATCGCACTATGTCCTCCTCGTGATGCCAAGAACCTCGTCGTGGAGGTGACCGTTGGTAGCAAGCGCAGTGCCACTCCAGACCCCTGGCTCGCCATCTAGTGAGCTAAATCTGCCACCAGCCTCCTCGATGATGGGCACGAGAGCTGCCATGTCATAGGGCTGGAGGTCTGGCTCACCGGCAACATCGAGCGAGCCCTCCGCAACCAGCATGTAGGACCAGAAGTCACCGATGGCGCGTCCCCTCCACGTGCCGGTAGCAAGGCGCGTCACTTGGTCACCACGGCCATCATTAATCCAGCCAGGCAGACTGTTATAGCTAATCGTGGCGTCTGAGAGTTTTTCCACCCTGCTCACCCCAAGTGGGTGAGGGTCTGGATGTGACCAGGTCGTGGTGAACGCACCGTGGCCTCGCGCTGCATACCAGCGCAGTCCAAGCGCCGGTGCGCTGACAACGCCCACCACAGGCTCGCCATCAATGGCGAGTGCTATCAACGTTGCCCAGATGGGCAGACCCCGAGAGAAACCCGCGGTCCCGTCAATGGGGTCAATAATCCATTGGCGGCCGGGTTGTGGGCCGGCGGTGTCACTTGTTGAGCCCATTTCTTCGCCGAGGATGGCGTCATCGGGTCGGGCGGCAGCAATCGTGGATCGCATCAGTTTCTCGACGGCCTGGTCAGCATCGGTGACCGGACTGCGATCGGGTTTTGTGGTGATGACAAGGTTCTGGGCCCTAAAACGAGGCAGGGAAACCAAATCTGCAGCGGCCACAGCAGCCAGCGCAAGAGCCAGGTCATCGCTCGGACTGAAGTGCACCACATCTTGAGCGTAGTGGGAAGTGTGGAACCCGGCGTGGAGCTACTCGGGTTGCCAGCCTGGCTCATGGATAGTCGCCATCAGGCGTTGCAGCGACTCGACTCGCGGTGCCAGCTCTGCTGGCAATGTCTCATCGGCCTGCGCTCTGGCCAGTTGGCACTCCACGCTGTGAGCGGTGTGAGCGCAGGCTTTCGGGCACTGTGCCACATAGTCGGCGAGATCGCTAAAGGCAGAGACGATGGATTCCGTGCTGACATGACCCAGGCCGAAGGATCGAACTCCAGGAGTGTCAATCACCCAGCCACTTTCAGCCAGTCGAAGGGCTTGGCTGGAGGAGGAGGTGTGGCGACCACGTCCGGTGACGTCGTTGACATCCCCCACGGCGCGTTCCGCGCCGGGGGCCAACTCGTTCACGAGCGTTGATTTCCCCACCCCCGAGTGACCAACTGCCACGCTAATGCGTCCCGCCAGAATCTTTGCGAGTTCCTCCCGCGCTGGGTTCTCGGGCGATCTCGACACCGTGGTGATCCCGAGGGTCCTGCCGTAATCGACCAAGTCTGTCTCTGGCACCAAATCTGTCTTCGTGATGCAGAGAATCGGAGTGATGCCGGCATCCAGTGCGGCAATGATGTAGCGGTCGATGAGCCGCGGGCGGGGTTCGGGGTTGGTCGTCGCGACCACCATGAGCAACTGGTCAGCATTGGCAACAATGACCCGCTCGAGAGTGTCCGTGTCGTCGCCGCTTCGGCGCAAGACACTCGAGCGAGGCTGGATGCGGACGATTCGCGCGAGCGAGCCCTCCTCACCAGTGGTGTCACCGACAATGTCGACGCGGTCTCCGGTCACAATTGCCTGGCGACGCAGCTCGCTCGCTCGTGAGCAGGTGACAAGTCTCTCGGCCTTCGTGCCCTCATCAATGATCGCTCGGTAGCGACCGCGATCCACGGCGATGATGAAACCACTCACAGCGTTGTCGTGGGCGGGGCGATTTTTCGAGCGAGGCCTGCTTCCTCGGCGATCTGGTCGCACCCTTGGCACCAGATTCGCGTAGCGGTCTTCGTCCTCGTCCCAGGTCATGGGGCGGGGGACTCCACGAGTGCGCTCCAGAGCTCGACGAACTCCGGCAAAGTCTTGGAGGTGCAGGCAATGTCATCGACGACGATGCCCCGAACGCCAAGTCCCAGAAGAGCCCCGGAAGTCGCCATCCGGTGGTCCTCACATGCTGCCCAGGTGCCTCCATCCAGCGGGGCGGGGGTCACTTCGATGCCATCGGGGAGTTCACGGGCGTTGCCACCGAGCGCCCGGATGTTTGATACCAGTGCGCTCAATCGGTCTGTTTCATGACCTCTGAGGTGGCCAATGCCGCGGAATGTGCTGGCTCCACCGGCAAGAGTTGACAGGGCAATGAATGTGGGCGCCAGCTCTCCGGCGTGGCTGAGATTAAGCTCGACACCGGGAATCTGTGCACCATTCACCCAACCCGCGCCACCGGAGACGGTGACGGACGTTTCGCCGTAGTGGACCTCGGCGCCCAGGGTCTCTAAGAGCTCGGGAACGTGGCGTCCCACCTGTGTGGTGTGCTGGGGCCAACCCTGCAGAGTGACATCTCCTCCGCTGATGAGTGCTGCGGCCAGGAAGGGCGCTGCGTTGGATAGATCGGGCTCGATTGTCACATCGATCGGGTTGATTTCGGTGGGCTCAACTCTCCACACCCCAGGCTTGGGGCTTTCCACCACAACACCGCGGGCTCTCAGGCTCGCAATGGTCATGTCGATGTGGGGCAGTGAGGGTAGGGAATCACCGGTGTGAGTAATCGTGAGGCCGCGGGGCATCCGCGGTGCAGCCAAAAGCAGTCCTGAGACGAACTGGCTGGAGAGCGAGGCATCAATAGTGACGCTCTCGCCTGTCAGTACTGCAGGCGGGGTCATGGTGAAGGGCAACCCACCAGGGCCCTCTTGTTCTATTGCCACACCCAGTTGAACGAGAGCATCCAGCGTGGTCTGCATGGGGCGTCGCCTGGCGCCTGGGTCACCATCCAGGTGGATGGTGCCGGGGACCAGGGCGGCAACAGGTGGAATGAAGCGCATCACTGTTCCGGCTAACCCACAGTCGATCATTGCTCTGGTGGCAGCAGGGGTTTTCGGGAGTGGCTCCACGAGGAAATCCGGACCAAAAAGCCCATCGGATTCCACGGGTGTGATGGTGGCGCCGAGCGCCCGAAGAGCGTCCACCATCAGCGCGCTGTCTCTCGAGTGCAGAGGACGCCGAATGCGGGACGGGCCGGAGGCAAGCGCCGCCAGGACGAGTTCTCGATTGGTCAGTGATTTTGAGCCGGGCAGGCTCAGGGAATGCCGCAGAGGGTGCGCGCGCTCGGGGGCGGGCCACCCCTCTGAGGAATTTTGTGACTGGTGCATCGGTTGTCCAGAGTATCGGTTTGTTGGAGAGAACCAGGAGGGAACGCGATGAGCACGATGCTGGAGCAAACCCGACCCCCGATAGAATCGACGGTGATGAAAGCCTCGCAGGATGATGCTTCGGAGGCTTCACGCGATTTCGTGGAGCAAGCGTTGCCTTTTACCGACCAGCTTTACGCGGCCGCGATGCGCTTGGCCAAGAACCCCTCTGATGCTGCGGATTTAGTGCAGGAAACGTTCCTCAAGGCCTATAAGGCTTTTCATCACTACGAAGACGGTACGAATCTGAAAGCTTGGCTCTATCGGATCCTCACCAACACCTACATCAATCTGTATCGGAAGCGCTCGAAAGAGGGTTTTCTCTCGGCACTCGATGATCTAGAAGATTGGCAGGTGGGCGGAGCCGAGTCCTTGACCCAGAGTGCCACCAGGTCAGCTGAAGCCGAAGCCATCGATCGCATGCCGGCCAGTGTGGTGAAGGACGCTCTTCACTCACTGCAGGAAGAGTTTCGTATGGCTGTCTATTTCGCTGATGTCGAGGGCCTCAGCTACCAGGAGATCGCTGGAATTATGGAGACCCCGGTCGGAACTGTGATGAGCAGGCTTTATCGAGGCCGCAAGCTACTCCGCGAGAAACTTGCCGACTACGCCCTAAGCCAGGGTTACGATACATCCAAGGGGAAAGGCGGTGGGGCCCATGGCTGATTGCGGTTGCGAGGTTGCACGGAAAAACCTCGAGGATTATCTCCACGGCGAGCTCCAGGGAGTCAACTGTGACGAGATTGAGCAACACCTTGAGACATGCTTACCCTGTAAAGACGAACACACCGTCGGTGTCACATTGACCAACAAGGTCAAATCAGCGTGTTGCGAAACCGCGCCAGAGCAACTCAAGAAAACGATTGTGTACTCGATCGAATCCCTGTCTTAGGACAGCGCGTTATCCAGAATGAGCTGAGCCTCGGCTTGACTGCGCTTGGACGATCCCGTCGCCGGTGACGCCGAGCGGGGCCTGGACACCACAGTCATGGGGGGCAAGCCCGCTTGTGGGCCTTCCATCATGACGAATGGCCACGCACCCTGGTTCTCTGGTTCGTCTTGAACCCAGACGAACTCGGCTTGCTGGTAACGCTTGGCAATCGAGCGAAGTTCGGCGGCCGGGAAAGGATAGAACTGCTCGAGACGAACAAGGGCGATGTTGGTGATGCCCTTCTTCTCAATTTCTGACTGCACGTCGTAGTAGATCTTTCCTGCGACCACTAACACTTTCGTGATGCCGGCTGGATTGGTGACCTTGGGGTCGTCCAGCACTGGTTGGAACTTACCCGAAGTAAAGTCACTGACGTTGCTGGTCGCACCGCGAAGACGCAGCATGGCTTTCGGGGTGAAGACAACGAGTGGCCTGCGCGGCCTGGCATAGGCCTGCCTGCGAAGCAGGTGGAAGTAGGAGGCAGGCGTCGAGGGCCTGGCGATGGTCATATTGTCCTCCGCTGCGAGCTGGAGGAAGCGTTCAATGCGAGCAGAGGAGTGGTCTGGTCCTTGACCCTCGAAACCGTGGGGGAGCAGCAGGACAACACTCGAGCGCTGATCCCACTTCTGTTCTGCGGAGGAAATGAATTCGTCAATTACGGTTTGCGCGCCGTTGACGAAGTCACCGAACTGCGCTTCCCAGAGCACCAACGCTTCAGCACGTTCTACCGAGTAGCCGTACTCGAAGGCGAGGGCAGCGTACTCGCTCAGCAGAGAGTCGTAGATATAGAGGCGAGCCTGTCGCTCCGCGAGGTTCATCAGTGGCAGCCACTCCTGGCCGTTCACACGGTCATGGAAGACAGCGTGGCGCTGGACAAACGTTCCACGCCTGGCATCTTGGCCCACCAGGCGAACCGGGGTGCCCTCAAGAAGCAGGGAGCCCAGTGCGATGAGCTCACCAAAGCCCCAGTCAATGTCACCCTCGCGAGCCATCTCTCGGCGCTTCTCGAGCAGGGCGACAAGCTTCGGGTGAACGGTGAAACCGGGAGGCTGGTTGCCGTGGGCGTCACCGATGAGCGCCAGAACTGATGCGTCCACGCCGGTCGCTGCTGGCTCTGCCGCTTCTTCGGTTGCCACATCCTCGGTGATTGCTGGAATCTTCCCGGTCTGGGCAGCGTGGGTTTCTTCAAACGCTTCTTCGAGGCGTTGGTGGAAGTCACGCTGGGCCGCTTCGAGCTCGTCTGCGGTGATGTCACCGCGGCCCATCAGAGCCTCGGTATACAGGGTGCGCACACTGCGCTTGGCTTCAATCAGGTTGTACATCAGCGGCTGGGTCATTGAGGGGTCATCACCCTCGTTGTGGCCGCGGCGGCGGTAGCTGATCAGGTCGACCACCACATCACCCTTGAAGGTTTGCCGGTAGGCGAAAGCGAGTTCAGCCACGCGAAGTACTGCTTCGGGGTCATCGCCATTGACGTGGAAGATGGGCGCTTGGATGGTTTTGGCAACATCGGAGGCATACACCGACGTTCTCGCATCGTGAGGAAGAGTCGTGAAGCCGACCTGATTGTTGACGATGACGTGAACGGTTCCGCCGGTGCGATAGGCGCGAAGCTGGGACATCTGCAGTGTTTCAAGAACCACACCTTGACCAGCCATCGCTGCGTCACCGTGGATCAAAACAGGAAGAACCCGGAAGCTGCCAATGGCACCGCGGTCTTGTTTAGCGCGAACGATGCCCTCCAAGACGCCGTTCACGGCCTCGAGGTGAGAAGGGTTCGCGGCAAGGTAGACAGGGATTGTGCTTCCGGTCGGGCTCGTATAAAGACCCTCGGTGCCAAGGTGATACTTCACATCTCCCGAGCCGTGAATGCTGCTGACGTCCTGCGTTCCCTCGAACTCGCGGAAGATTTGGCCATAGGTTTTGCCCGCGATGTTGGCCAGGATATTGAGCCGTCCGCGGTGCGCCATGGCGATGGCTACCTCGTCGACGCGCTCGTCATCCGAGGCCGCCTGCATGATTTCGTCAATCAAGCTGACTGTTGACTCGGAGCCTTCCAAGCTAAAGCGTTTCTGCCCGACGTACTTGGTTTGGAGGAAGGTTTCGAAAGCCTCGGCCTGGTTCAGCTTCGAGAGAATCCGCAGCTGAGCATCGTGGTCTGGCTTTTCATAGGGGCGTTCCACCTGTTCCTGGAACCACAGGCGCTGCTCGGGATCTTGGATGTGCATGTATTCAAGCCCGATGGTTCGGCAGTAGGAGTCGCGCAGGACGCCGAGAATTTCACGCAGGAGCATGGTGCGCCTGCCACCAAAGCCACCGGTGACAAACTCGCGGTCCAAATCCCAGAAGGTCAGCCCGTGGCTTTCAATCTCAAGGTCGGGGTGAGAGCGCTGGCGATATTCCAGTGGGTCGATATCTGCCATCAGGTGGCCGCGAACACGGAAGGCATTGATGAGCTCTTGAACTCTGGCGGTCTTGTTGACGTGGTCCGCGGTGTCTTCGGCGATGTCTTCTGCCCAGTGGATGGGCATATAGGGAATCCGCAGCGAGGCGAAAATTTCCTCGTAGAACCCATCGCCACCAATCAGGAGTTCGTGCACCTTCTTCAGGTATTCCCCTGAACCTGCGCCCTGAATCACCCGGTGGTCGTAGGTGGAGGTCAACGTGATGGTCTTGCCGATGCCCAACTCGGCAAGGGTCTTTTTTGACGACCCTTGAAACTCAGCCGGGTACTCGAGCGCTCCAGCACCAATAATGCAGGCCTGGCCCTTCATCAGGCGCGGCACAGAGTGCTCGGTACCAATTCCTCCCGGGTTCGTCAGCGAGATGGTGTTGCCCGCAAAATCATCAGCGGTGAGTTGTCCCTCGCGGGCTCTGCGCACGACGTCCTCATAGCTTGCGAGGAATTCGGCGAAACCGAAGGTTTGCGCTCGCTTGATGCCGGGAACTACGAGGCTTCTCGTGCCATCGGGCTTCGGGATATCAATGGCAATGCCCAGGTTCACGTGTGCGGGGTGAACGGCAACGGGCTTGCCATCGATCTCGTCGTAGGAGACGTTCTGGCTTGGCAGTTGCTTGAGAGCCTTAATCATCGCCCACGCAATCAGGTGGGTGAAGGACACCTTGCCACCGCGGGTTCGTCGCAGGTGGTTATTGATAACGATGCGGTTGTCAATCATCAACTTCGCGGGAACAGTGCGGACGCTGGTGGCGGTGGGAACCTGGAGGCTTTGGTCCATGTTCGCGGCCAAAGCCTTAGCCATCCCCTTCAGGGGTGCAACAGTGTCGGTTGCCTCTGCCGCGTCCGCGGTGTCGATTACGGGAATCGATGTGGTGGCGAGAGTCGGCGCTTCAGCGGGAATGGGCTGGACTTTGGGCGCAATCGAGGTGGTCTTAGCCACGGGTGCGGTAATCGGGGCCTGGTCATCCGAGAACGCGGGTGCAGGTGCAGTCACTGGAGTGGGCACTGGGGTCACCGGCACACCCGACTCCGCGGCCCTTGACTCGAAGAGCGGCCACCAGGTTTCTTCTACGAGGTGGGGGTCTTTTTGATACAGACCCCAGAGCTCATCGACCAACCATTCGTTGGCTCCGAATTCAACAGAATCATCGGTGGATGTTCCTACAGTGTCGCTATCTGACACGCGCCTCTGCTCACTCTCACGTCCGAGGAATTGCTGTGAAAATCCTACCGGTTTTGTCACTAGGTTCCTGGCAGCCATAGTTGGCCCAAGCGTTGCCTGCTACTCTGTGGGAGCAATGCACAAAAACTCCTCTGAGCGCTCCGAACCCAGTCATAAACCCTGGGGCACCCTTGTTCGGGGTGCCCGGTGAATCCTGACCTGATTCTTTTCGGTGTTGGCGTGCTGTTGGCGCTGGGTACCGGAGTCTTCGTGGGCAGTGAGTTTGCACTGCTCAACCTTGATCGCGCTGATCTGGAGAGTCGCACCGCACGCGGCGAAAAAGGCAATCGCATCACGATTGCTGCTCTCAAGCGCACCTCCACTCACCTCTCCAGCGCGCAGTTGGGCATCACCTTGACCACCCTGCTGACCGGATACACCATGGAGCCGGCCATCTCGTCCATGCTCTCCGGCCCGCTGACTAGAGCCGGTCTCGATGATGATTTTGTGCGCCCCGTGGGAGCTGTGGCCGGAATTCTCATCGCCACCACGATCTCCATGATTTTTGGTGAGTTGGTCCCCAAGAACTACGCGCTTGCCGTTCCTCGCCAGACCGCGAGGGTTCTTGTGCCACTGCAGGTGGCCTTCACCTGGGTGTTTAGCCCCTTTATTGCCGTATTGAATGGCAGCGCGAACCGCATTCTGCGCGCGATGGGAATTGAACCCAAAGAAGAGCTCTCGGCTGCCAGAACAGCCGATGAGCTCTCGAGTCTTGTTCAGCGCTCTGCGCTGCAGGGTTTACTCGAAGACGATACGGCGACGTTGTTGTCGAGGACCATTGAGTTCTCTCAGCGCAACGCCATCGATGTCATGACACCGCGGACCAAGGTGGAGAGCGTTCACCGCAGTGACACCGCCAACGATGTCATTGAATTAGCTCGCAGAACCGGATATTCGCGCTTTCCCGTCATTGATGAATCCATTGATGACATTCGCGGCGTCGTTCACGTGAAGCAGGCGGTGGCGGTGCCCGGAGACAAGCGCGATGAAGTGCCGGTCTCTGCTCTGTCCTCGGAAGTGATTCGTGTTCCCGAGACCATGCCACTGGACTTGCTCCTGACAGAACTTCGAGGTCGCAGTTACCAAGTGGCCATCGTGGTCGACGAGTACGGTGGCACCTCCGGTATTGCCACCCTCGAGGACCTGGTGGAAGAACTCATCGGTGAGGTTGCTGACGAACACGATCGTGCCCCGCTCGATGTTGTTCGCGCCAGGGACTGGTTCACCTTCCCCGCCCAGTTGCGCCCCGACGAGCTCGAGGAGCGCACCGGTGTTGGCGTGCCAGAAAGTGGCCACTACGAAACGGTCGCCGGGTTCATCCTCGAGCGCCTTGGCAGAATGGCTGACGTCGGCGACACGGTCACCACTGACTTAGGCGAATTCCGGGTTGAGCGGATGGAAGGCCGACGCATTGATCGCGTCCGGTTCACCCCGAGCGTGAGCCCTGAGCAGGTGACGCTCCTATGAATGACTGGGCTGGGTTGGCGTGGTTAGTGGTGTTGCTCGCTGGCAACGCATTTTTCGTGGGGGCTGAATTCGCTGTCATCGCCGCTAAGCGATCGCAGATTGAGCCCTTGGCTGCCGCTGGCAAGAAGGGCGCAAAGACCTCGCTGTATGCAATGGAGCACGCGACTTTGATGCTGGCGACATCGCAGCTGGGTATTACAGTGTGTTCGCTGTTGATTCTGTTGGTCTCCGAGCCCGCTGTTCATCACCTCCTTGAGGGGCCCCTCGGGGCGCTCGGGGTTCCAGACGCGTGGGTGAGTGTGCTGGCATTCGTCATGGCGCTGTTGATTGTGACCTATTTGCATGTGGTCTTCGGTGAGATGGTGCCCAAGAACATCTCGTTCTCCTTGCCGGACAAGGCCGTGTTGTTCTTGGCACCCCCTCTGGTGTTTGTTTCTCGAGTGATCTCGCCAATAATCCGCAGCCTGAACGCGATTGCCAATGGTTTCCTCCGGATGACTGGGGTGGAGCCGAAGGCTGAAGCAGTCAGTGCCTACACGCTCGACGAGGTGGCAACGATTGTTGCGGAGTCCACGAAGACCGGGATGCTCTCGGATCATTCCGGTGCACTGTCTGCGGCTTTTGAGTTCACCACCAAAGTCGTCGGCGATGTCACGATTGCTTTGCCTGATTTGGTCACCTTGCCAGAAGATGCAACCCCGGCCGATGTTCACCAAGCCGTGGCGCAGAGGGGCTTTAGCCGCTATGTGTTGATCGACGATTCCGCTGAGCCCACCGGCTATGTCCACATCAAAGATGTGCTCGATGGGGCGGATATCGATAGCGACTACCCAGTCCCACCTCGCAGGATTCGCTCCCTGGTTACCCTGCGTGATGCCATCGATTTAGAGGACGCGCTCGCCACACTGCGCCAAACCGGTGCTCACGTGGCAAAAGTGGTGAGCCCGGATGGTGCCACCAGAGGTGTGCTGTTCCTCGAGGACATCATCGAAGAGCTCGTGGGTGAAGTGAGGGACGCCACTACCCGTCGCTAACATGGTGACCATCACAGGCAGAGCGGGGGCAAACGGGTGTCAGACACCGTCGTAGTCATTGGCGAGGCGCTGATGGACTGTGTCATCGGACCCTCAGGAGAGCCCCTGCACGAGGTGCCAGGCGGCAGCCCCATGAATGTTGCTATTGGTCTTGGGCGCCTAGGACTCTCCACTCTGTTGGCCGCTCGGGTCGGCGCGGATGCCCGGGGTGCGACAATCACCTCTCACGTGAGGGACAGTGGTGTCGCGCTGATCGAGAAGAGCTCGGGTCTAGATGCCACCTCCACGGCCACAGCGCACCTGTCAGAGGATGGCTCGGCGCGCTACGAGTTTGACCTCGTCTGGGATCTTGAGCCTTCTATGGTCCAAACGACCCCCTACCTCCACGTCCACGCGGGCTCCATTGCCTGCACGCTCGAGCCGGGAGCCAGTGCTGTGCTGGAGATTGTAAAGCGCTCGCGCGCTGCGGGTGCCAGCATCAGCTATGACCCGAACGTGCGGCCCCACATTATGGGCTCCGCCTCTGAAGTAATGCCACAGATTGAGGCCATGGTTGGGCTCGCACACCTCGTGAAAGCCAGCGACGAAGACGCTGCCTGGCTCTACCCGGGGGTCTCCCTGGAAGAGGTGGCGGCGAGGTGGCAGACGCTCGGAGCGACTCTGGTGGTGATTACCCGAGGAGCCGAGGGTGCCAGGTTGTGGTGGTCCGATGCCGAGCTGTCTTTGCCCTCCCACGCGACCACAGTGGTCGACACCATTGGCGCCGGTGACACGGTGACGGCTGGGCTTATTTCTGCCCTTGCGACCAGATCACTCCTCGGCGGGGCCGGGGCGAAGCGTTGGGAGACTCTCTCAGACAACGACCTGGTGGACATTGTTAGCTTTGCCCTACGGGCAGCGGCCATCACCGTGTCCCGAGCGGGTGCAGACGTGCCGACTTTGGCAGACATGAAAGGTGTTATCTGATGGCTGGGCCCATTGCTGTTGACCACAATTTTCTTCGCGGTTGGGTGCGAGCACCGCAGCCCGAGGACCACAAGTATTCGAGGGGCGTCCTGTCGCTGCTGACCGGAAGCGCCGCCTATCCAGGTGCCGCTCTGATAGGCGTCGAAGCCGCTCTTCGCACGGGAGTAGGGATGGTTCGCTATTCGGGCCCGGAGGGTGTTGCCCAGATGGTGATTACCCAACACCCCGAAGTTGTCATTGCCCCTGGTAGTGCCGATGGGCTGGTGGTGGGTAGCGGGATGGTGTCACCCCTCGATGAAGATTCTCGTAGTCGGGTCAGCGCAGCTATCGCCGAGGGAGTTCCGAGCGTGGTCGACGCGGGAGCGCTGGAGCTCGTCGAAGACTTCGGGCCGCTCACCGTCTTGACCCCCCACCACGGCGAGTTAGAGGCGCTCTTGGAGCGCCTCGGAATTCCCGCGGGAGCCACGGACCGCGAGAGTGCACAACAGCTTGCGAAGAAACTCTCCATGACGGTGCTCGTCAAGGGTGCTCATGGCGCTGTGGTCGATGGTCACGGCGGGGTGTGGGAATTGCCTCGGGCAACGCCGTGGTTGGCAACCGCTGGAACCGGTGACGCGCTTGCCGGCATTCTCGGTGCGCTCTTGGCCGCGTGGCACGAGCGCCTGCGTGAATCCCCGAAACTCCTGGGTGAGGCTGTGGCCGCAGGGGCATTGATTCATCAGATTGCCGCAGCGAGAGCGTCAGCCCGAGCGGTCGGCGATGCCGATAGCCCCACCGGTGGCCCCTTTAGCGTCATGGATGTCTGCCGGGAAATCCCGGCAGTCATCGGCGACGCGCTTAACTCGTGGGCGTAGCCAGGAGGTTCGCCAGGGAAGCGCCAACGCGTTCGGATTCGATCAGGAATCCATCGTGCCCATACGGCGTCTCTAGCACCTCGGGAACATCACCACTCAGGCAGCCGGGGATGTGGCGGGCCAGTTCCACTTGCTGACCAAGTGGGAAGAGCCGGTCGCTATCAACGCCCAGTACAAGACTGGGCAGTGTTAGCGACCCAAGAACTCCCACGATGTCACCGCGATCACGCGTCACATCGTGGGAGTTCATCGCGCCGACCAAACTCATATAGCTGTTGGCATCGAATCGCCTGGTGAATTTGTTGCCGTGGAAATCCAAATAGCTCTCAACGGCAAAGCGACCGTTGTCGCCAAGCGGGGAGACCTTGCTCTGCCAGGTTCTCTCGAAGCGCTCGTTGAGTTCGGTGGGCGAGCGGTAGTTCACCAGTGCCATCCGCCTGGCCAGTGCCAACCCTCGGTAGGGACCCTCGTCATGGTCGTAGTAGTCGCCACCAGAAAAGAAGGGGTCCACGGTGATGGCTTCGATTTGGATGGAGTTACCACCGATTTGGTCGGCGCTGGTGACCGCGCTGGTGGCAACGAGGCCAAGCCGTGAGACGCGTTCGGGGAATAGCAAAGCCCACTCCAGCGCATGCATTCCTCCCATAGAACCGCCGACGACAGCGGCGAAGGTGGAAACTCGAAGGTGATCAGCGAGCGATTCGACGACCCGGGTTTGGTCCCTAATTGTCAGATAGGGGAAGCGAGACCCCCACTCCCTGCCATCCGGGTGAAAACTCGAGGGACCAGTGGTGCCCTGGCAGCCACCGAGAATGTTCGGCACTACAACGCACCACTGAGTGGTGTCAAGCCCTAGGCCAGGGCCCACAACACCAGACCACCAGCCCGCGGTGGGGTGTCCGGGACCAGCGTGACCAGTCGCGTGAGAGTCGCCGGTGAGAGCGTGAAAAACGAGGATGGCGTTGGATGCATCGGCGTTGAGTTCCCCGAAGGTTTCATACGCGATCCGCACATGAGGGATGTGATCGCCATGCTCTGTGGTGAATGGGCCGACTTGGCAAAACTGTCGATCACCGAGGTGATCACCATCGCGCCAGGCACCACTGACCGGCGGTGTCCCGCGCAGCGTCGCCTGAAGAGCCTCCGAGACGAAGGCCGAAGGCAGGGACTCTGCCGGTGATTGCCAATCCATAGTGTGGCTATTCTTCCCTAACTGGAGATGGCCGGGGAATACCCCGGCCATCTCCAGTCCCCGGAGGAACTCTGGAGCCTTGCTCCGGGAGCGTTACTTAGCCTTCTTGGCGGCCTGGAAACCGGACTCAAGATCAGCCAGGATGTCGTCGATGTGCTCGAGGCCGACCGACAGACGCACCAAGCCAGGGGTGACGCCGGTGGTGAGTTGCTGCTCTGGAGTGAGCTGCGAGTGAGTGGTCGAGGCCGGGTGAATGATCAGGCTTCGCACATCACCAATGTTCGCCACGTGGCTAAAGAGAGACACGCTATCGACCAGCGCACGGCCGGCGTTCACCCCACCCTTGATCTCAAACGAGAGCACTGCTCCAACACCGAGGGGGGCATACTTCGATGCAGCCTTGTTCCAGCGACTGGAGGGCAGTGCGGCGTAGTTGACTGCTGCCACCTGGTCGTGGGCTTCCAGCCACTGGGCGACAGCCAGGGCGTTGTCACAGTGACGCTCCATGCGCAGGCTCAGGGTTTCGATTCCTTGAATCAAGCCAAACGCGTTGTCGGGGGAGACAGCGGCACCGAGGTCGCGCAACAGCTGGACGCGCGCCTTGATGATGTAGGCAATGGGATCACCGAGCACACCGGTGTAACTAGCCCCGTGATACGAGGGGTCTGGCTCGGTGAGGCCTGGGAACTTGTCCACGTGCTTCGACCAGGGGAACTTTCCGCCATCGACGATGGCGCCGGCAATCACGGTGCCGTGTCCGCCAAGAAACTTGGTCGCCGAGTGAACGACGATATCTGCACCGTGTTCGAGGGGGCGGATCAGGTAGGGGCTGGCCACGGTGTTATCCACGATCAGCGGTAAACCGTTCGTGTGGGCGACGCCGGCAACGCCTTCGATGTCCAAGATGTTGATTTTTGGATTTGCGATTGTTTCGCCGAAGAATGCCTTGGTGTTGGGCCGCACCGCAGCCTGCCACGCGGCCAGGTCATCTTGGTCTTCGACAAAGGTGACCTCGATACCGAGTTTTGGCAACGTGTACTTGAAGAGGTTGTAGGTTCCGCCATAAACCGAGGACGAGCTGACCACGTGGTCGCCGGAGTGCGCGATGTTCAAAATGGCATTGGTGGTTGCTGCCTGACCGGAGCTCAGCAGTAACGCAGCCGTTCCGCCCTCCAGAGCAGCGATGCGCTTCTCTGCGACATCCTGGGTTGGGTTCATGATGCGGGTGTAAATGTTGCCAAACTCTGCGAGCGCGAAAAGGTTCGCGGCGTGCTCAGCGCTGTCGAAGACATACGCGGTGGTGCGATAAATCGGAGTTGCGCGGGAGTGAGTGGTCGGGTCGGGGGTTGCGCCGGAGTGGATCTGCTGGGTCTCAAATTTCCAGTTGTCTGCCATGGCCGTGCTTTCTGTCGTGGAGCGCAGGCGAGTGGACTGCGTGGACCCCACAGTAAAGCGACTTGGCAGATTCGTCACCTGGGCCTGTAACGCTGGGTAACAATGCCCGGAGGCTAGGGAAGTGACCTTTGCATCAAAATGATGCCAATCCAGCGCTCAAACTTGAACCCGACCTTGCCCATTCGCCCTGTTTTCACAAAGCCAAACTTCTGATGGAGCGCAAGCGAGGCTTCAGCGCCGTGGTCAGCGATGACCGCGATTATTTCTTTGAGTCCGGCGTCTGTGCAGTGCTCGATAAGATCAGCCAGGAGAACGGTTCCTAGCCCGCGGCCGGTCGCGGCCGGGCCCAGATATATGGAGCTCTCGACGGTCTTTCGAAAGGCTGACTTCTCGCGAAAAGGGAACACATAGGCGTAGCCAAGGAGAGTGCCCTGCGGCGAGCGGGCAATTCTGAAGGGGTAGCCAAGCTTCTGAAGATGGCGAAACTTTGATCGAAACGCAGCCAGGGTGGGGGGTTTTTCGTCGAAGGTCACCACCGAGTTCCTCACATAGTGGCGATAGAGGCTAAGCACGTCGGGAAGATCGGTCTCCGTTGCGTCGACAACGGACCATGTAAAGGTGGTCGGGGTAGTGGCCTTGGCAAGTGAGCGCGGCGGCCTGCGAGGCTTCTCGTATTCTTCCGTGAGCATTAGTCGTCCTTATCCAAGTCCCAGTCAAGCGGATTAAGGCCGTGTTCTTCGAGTATGTGGTTGGTTCGGCTAAACGGCCTGGATCCACAGAAACCCCGCCTTGCGGAGAGCGGGCTCGGGTGCGCGGATTCGATTCTTTGCAACGACCCCAGCAACGGCGCCAACTCCTGCGCCTGTCTACCCCACAAAATCGGAACAAAAAAGTGGCCACCCTGGACCAGCCCTCTGATGACCAAGTCGGTAAAGCGCGACCAACCCAGAGCCCGGTGGGCTCCTGGCGATCCCACGAGGGTTGTCAGGTGTCGGTTGAGAAGGAAGACCCCGTGACGACTCCAGCGGGAAAGATCCCCGTGGGAGGGAAGCGGAAGTCCTACGTCAGCTGAGTACTCAGTGCGGATGTTGCGAAGGCTTGGCGGAAATGGGTGGACTTTGTGTCCCACTGAGAACGCGAGCCCGGTGGCATGGCCAACACCGGGGTAGGGGTCCTGCCCAACAATCAGCACTCGAACATTTTCTGGTGGCGTTGCAAAAGCCTTGAGTATATTCTCGGGCAGAGGCGTCACCAGGGCTGTCTGGCTCGGATTCTGATCGAGACGCTGTCCGATCGTCTGAAGAATATCGAGACCCTCGTCTCCGACTAGCTGAACCCAGCTCTCCGGCAGCGTCGTGGGCAGTAGTTCACCAAGTGCCGATAGGGGCATGGGCAAAAACTACCGGGTTGTTTGCTGGCGCATACCCTCAAGCAGTCCGACGCCCTTGTCATAGGCTGCTCGGCCGCCCGGTTGGAGAAGGGCGGAGTACCACGAGTCTGGGTACAGGTTGTTGTGCAGGGCAGGAACGTTAAAATCGTCGCCCCAAATCCAGTAGGTCAAAGCACCATCGCGTGATTGCCCGACGTTCAGATTCTGAGCGAGAAGGTCATTGATCACCCCGGGTCTGGCAGCCTCGGTCACCGGCGCAACACTGAGGAGAATTGACACCGCAGCCTCTTCCTCGCCAGGGACTGAGTACAGGCAAGAGATTCCCCCGACAAGCTCTTCCGGGGTGTTCCCCTCAACAAAAATTGGCTCCGTGCTGGAGCTACCGGGGCCCTTAACTAGTTCGATACCCTCAGCAGCCAGACCCGCGATAGCTGATTCTGGCAACAGGGTGGTGCAGTCGGCCGGCGGGCTGAAGGAGAGTTGAACGACTTCAGCCTGTTCTGTCTCGGCGGCAACCTCGTCATCAGTGGTCACCTGGTCGGCACCATCGCCTTGGCTCGTGCTACACGCGGAGAGGGAGAAGACTAGAAAACCGGCGAGAGCGGCTGCGCGGTAGATTTCGCGGTTGCGCCACATGGCTTTCCTCCTTGGAGCGTAGTATACGGCCCAGGACGCCTGGAAACCCTGGAATCAGTTCACACACAGCGTGTCGTGGGGGGGATGATCTACCAGCGCTTTAGGGGGTCAGCCGGTTGCGCGGCCACTACTAGCCCGCGAAGACCTCGCGATTCTTCGCGGCGTCGAGGGTGAGGGTCTCTGCCTGGCCAAATGCATAGTTGGTGCTCACCCACGCCATGCACGACGTTTCTGCCAGAGACGACGGGCAGAGAACGGAAGCCAGGAAGTGGGCTTCCGTCGCGAGGTAGTCGCCTGATTCATCGGAGGTGGTGGAATCGATGTTCCAGAGCACTCCGCCCCCCGTCTCCTGCTGAGTTGCTCCCGCGGACTCTAGTGCTGCACTGACCGCCGAGGCCTCGTCGGGGTTGACCACCGCGAGGGAGGTCACTGACACGCTCTCACTGGCTGGGAGATACCAGGTGCACGAAATCCGTAAATCCGTTCGCACATTTTTCAGCAGACCCACTAATTCAGGGTTCGTGGTCCCATAACCGTAATCGCCCTCGCTGGTGTCCCCCATGTTCACGCGCTCCTGCGCAATCAGAGTGCCGGTTTGCCCCGCCGAGAAGAGCTCATCGCAGGTGGGGATCACAAAGCCGGTGTCCTCAGGGGTTAGAGCCTCCTCAAGTTCGGTGGGGGCTGCAGCCTCGTCGGGGGTCGCTATGTCCTCGACAACCGACTCGACGGCGGGCAATACCCCCCAGTCTTCGAGGACCGAGCACCCCGAGAGCAGCAGCGCACTGCCCACTAGTGCTGACAGTCGCATCAGTCTCCTGGCTCTGGGATGCATCGTTTCGTCCTTAACTTATGGTGCGTGGGGCTGGTCGACAGACAGGTCCACGAAGGAGGCTATCTTTCGCCAGTATGCCCTAATCAAGTCCACATCTGCGGCACCGGGATGGGTCGGCCCGTCGGGTGTCAAACCATCAAAATACGTTCCATTGGCTACCCCCAGTTCCGGGGTATCCACCAAATGCACCAGAGGTGCCGCACCCGCTTCTGCGCTAATTTGCATCCAGCCAGAAAGCGCCAAAATCATTCTTCCGCTGCGAGATTCCGCTCCGAAACCGCTGCGAACATAGCCCGGGTGAACAGGGTAACTCTCGAGTCCGGTGCGCTGTGCCAGAGACCGCGCGTAGAGAATGACACCGAGCTTGGCTGCGGCGTAGGGCCACCAGCCCGCGCCGTAGCGTCGGGTAGTGAAACCGAGGTCATCCAGGTCGATGCGACCGAGACGCGAGACCATCGACGAGGTATGAATCACGCGACCCCTGGCCGCAATCAGGTGAGGGATTAATTCTTCGGTGAGGACAGCACCGGCGAGCACGTTGCGCTGGAGCGTCAATTCGTGACCGTCAACGCTGAAACTGCGCTTGGCGACAATGCCCCCGGCATTGTTGACCAGTACATCAATGTGGTCAAATCTGGTGGAGAGCTCCTGCGCTAAACCGCGGACCTCATCGAGTCGATCAAAGTCACAGATGAACGGCGTTCCGCCGATTTTGCCGGCCACAGCCTTAGTTCGCTCGGGGTTTCGTCCCACCACAGCAACCCGCCACGATCGTCGGGCAAGTTCTTCTGCGACCTCGGCACCAATTCCATTGCTGGCGCCGGTCACTACGGCAATGCGGTCCATCGGACCCTTTCTCGATGCTCCCAAGCCTAACGGCGCGGGCGGACTTCGTCACCCGGTGGCTACCCGCGGGGGCCTGGCACGGGGCAACCATGCTCTTTAGGGACGCAGGCGCTCCCGGGTCTGGTCCAATTGGCGACTGATTTCCTTGGGCAACCTAGAACCTAGAGCTTCCAGGAAGGTCTCGGCATCATCGAGGTCGTCGGCGACTGCCTGGGCATCAATCTCGAGCAACGACTCGAGAGCGCTCCTCCCGAGGTCGAGGCCCTCGAGATTGATGCTCTCCGGGGTCCAGCCAATGGCGGTTCGACGTGCAGGAACGCGTCCTTCCAGGCGCTCGACAATCCACTCGATAACGCGTGAGTTTTCGCCAAAACCGGGCCAGATGAAATCACCGTTTGCGTCTCGCCTAAACCAGTTCACCTGGAAGATTCTCGGGGGTCGCCCGGTCACCCGGAGCGTGTTGCCCATCTCGAGCCAGTGGGCCAGGTAATCGCCCATGTTGTAACCGAGGAAGGGGAGCATCGCGAAGGGGTCGCGGCGGACTTCGCCGAGGGTTCCCTCAGCGGCGGCGGTGCGCTCTGAGGCGATAGTCGCACCGAGGAAGACGCCGTGGTTCCAGTTGAGGGCCTCGGTGACCAGGGGGATGGTGGTGGAGCGGCGACCACCAAAGATGATGGCGTCAACGACAAGACCCTCGGGGTCGTCCCACTCCTCGGCCAATGTGGGGCACTGGCTGAGCCCGACAGCGAACCGGGAGTTTGGGTGGGCAGCAGGGTGGCCTGAGGTCTTGTCGTGGGGTTCACCCTGCCATGTCGTGAGGCCCTCGGGGGCTTCCTTGGTCATCCCTTCCCACCAGATGTCACCCTCGGCCGTCAGAGCGGTATTGGTGAAGATGGTGTTACCCCAGAGCATCTCCATGGCCGAGGGATTGGTCGCCTGGCTAGTGCCAGGGGCGACTCCGAAGAAGCCTGCCTCGGGGTTGATCGCGCGAAGTTTGCCATCGCGACCCGGGCGCAGCCAGGCGATGTCATCGCCGAGGGTTTCGACCTTCCAGCCGGGGAGGCTTGGGCGCATCATCGCGAAATTGGTCTTGCCACAGGCGCTCGGGAACGCGGCAGCCATCGTGTAGGTCTTGCCCTCGGGGCTCGTCACTTTCACGAGCAACATGTGTTCGGCTAGCCAGCCTTCTTTCCTGGCGATTACTGAAGCGATGCGCAGGGCGAAGGCTTTTTTAGGCAAGAGAGCATTCCCGCCGTAGGCGGATCCGTAGGACCAGATTTCGAGGCTCTCGGGAAAGTGGCTGATGTACTTGGTCTCGTTGCAGGGCCAGGCGACGTCCACGTCGCCCGCGTTCAGTGGCGCCCCCACGGTGTGACAGCACTTAACCCAGGAGGCACCCGCGCTAATCATCGAGAAGACTTCGCTACTGACCCGCACCATCATCTGGAGGCTCAGTGCCACATAGGGTGAGTCGGTGACCTGGACTCCAAGTTTTGACAGTGGTGACCCGAGTGGCCCCATCGCGAAGGGCACCACGTAGAGGGTGCGACCGCGCATTGAGTCCTTGGCGAGGCCTCGCAGTGTGTCCTTCATTTCGATGGGGTCATACCAATTATTGGTGGGACCAGCGTCCTCTGGATCGAGCGAGCAGATGAAGGTCCTTGACTCAACCCGTGCAACATCGCTGGGGGCACTGCGAGCCAGGTAGCTCTGTGGGCGAAGGTTGGGATTGAGGTGAATCAGAGTGCCACTAGCCACCATGACGGCGATGAGTTCGTCGGCTTCTGCCTTGGACCCGTCACACCACAGAACGCTCTCGGGTGAGGTGAGGGCAGAAATCTCGTTGACCCACTCGATCACATCCACCGGTCGTGATTCGTCAGTCTTGGGCGAGGCACTGGTCACGGTGTCGGTGAGGGTCATGGTTTCTCCTTGGTTGGTCTTGACACAACTATCGTCAAGAAAAACGCCGCCCCATGACCAAAATGCTCGTCAAAAACCAGCTTTTTTGCGATATTGTCAGACAATGATAGAAATTCTTGCTCTGGGCCAACGAATTCGTCACGTTCGGCAGTCCGCTGGTTTGACGCTTGAGGATCTGAGCGTCCACGTCGGTGTGACCCCCAGTCAGCTCTCGCTCGTGGAGACGGGCAAGCGCGAGGCGAAGATTGGCTTACTCTCCGAGTTGGCTCGGGCTCTCGATGTCGAGGTCTCTGAGCTCCTCGACGAATCCCCCCCGACCGAGCGCGCCCGCTTAGAGCGCGACTGGGCAAAAGCGCAACAACGCCCACTCCACGCATCCCTGGGCTTACCGGAAATTAAAGCTTCAAAGTCGCTCAGTGATGATCACCTCAGAGTGTTGCTGGGACTCCACGAGGAATTGGTGCGTCGCGAAACCCGAGCGATTGCAACACCGGAAGAGGCCAGGCGGGCCAACACCGAGTTGCGATTGCGGATGCGCGAGCGCAATAACTACCGCGCGGACCTAGAGGACCTCGCCGAAAACCTGGTCCGTTCCGTGGGCCACCAGGCGATGGGTGCGCTCACCCACCGCGAGGTGGCGCAGATGGCTCAGAAGATTGGGTTAGAAATCGTTCACGTGGGTGACTTGCCTCGCAGCGCACGCAGCGTGACCGATTTGGCAAACGGTCGAATATATCTTCCCCCCGCGTCGATTCCTGGCGGCCACGGGCTTCGCTCCCTCGCCCTCCAAGCGATCGCCCACCAGTTGATGAAGCACCCGGTTCCCACCACGTATGAAGAATTCTTGGAGCAACGACTCGACATCAACTACTTCGCCGCCGCCTGTCTGATGCCACAGACGCAAGCAGTGGAATTTCTCGCTGGCTCGAAGAAGGCTAAGAATTTGGCGGTGGAAGATTTCCGGGACGCCTTTGGTGTTACTCACGAAGCCGCCGGTTTGCGCTTCATGAACCTCGCAACCGAGCACTTGGGTCTTACCCTTCACTTCCTCCGTGTGGGAGATGATGGCACTGTCTACAAGGCCTATGAAAATGACGGGCTGGCCCTTCCACTCGATGTCACAGGGTCGACCGAGGGTCAGATTGTCTGTCGGCACTGGAGCGCCAGAGAAGCGTTCGTGCGCACCAATCGGACGACCGAGTACCACCAATACACCGACACCCCCGAGGGAACCTTCTGGGAGTCCACCCAAATTGGCACCTCCGCCACCGATGAGTTCTCCATCACCGTGGGTGTCACTTTTGAAAACGCAAAGTGGTTTCGAGGCCGCGACACCGCCGAGCGCAAGCTCTCCCGATGTCCAGACGCGGAATGCTGCAGGCGGCCGGCGCCAGAGCTCACCGAAAAATGGTCGGGCAAAGCGTGGACCAGTGCGCGCCTGCACGCCCACGTGCTCTCGCCGCTGCGCGGCGGCATGTTCCCGGGTGTCGATGACATCGAACTCTTTGAATTCTTGGAAGCCCACGAGAGCCCTGATCGAACCTAGAGGGTGGCTTTAAGACTGTGCCCCCAGCAGGATTCGAACCTGCGGCCTTCTGCTCCGGAGGCAGACGCTCTATCCCCTGAGCTATGGGGGCTCCGTGGGCGTTACTAGGCTACAGCCTCGAGTCCAGGGACGCGCCTCACCGCTAGGATTGGGCGTTGTGGACCCCAGGGCGCTAGCGAATGACATCGCAGAAGTCACCAAGCGCCATGCCGCATCCCAATCTCTCGCGATTGTGGTGGAGGGCGCCGATATTGCCCTTGAGCGGCCCAAGGGCAAAGATCACGGTGACTGGGCCACCTCGATCGCCCTCAAGTTAGCCAAAGATTTCTCCAGCAATCCGCGTGAGCTTGCCACAGCGCTCTCGAGCGCTATCGAATCACTCCCGGGTGTTGCCAAAGCCGACGTAGCGGGCCCAGGGTTCATCAACATCACCCTCGACGCTGGAGCCGCAGGCGAGCTCGTTGCGACGATTGTGAAAGCCGGAGACACCTACGGGCACGGAAAAGACTTGGCGGGGGAAACAATCAACCTCGAGTTTGTCTCGGCGAATCCCACCGGACCACTCCACATCGGGCACACCCGCTGGGCAGCACTCGGTGATGCGCTCGCCCGGGTGCTGCGCGCTGCGGGTGCGGAAATTGTCAGCGAGTTTTACATCAACGATGCCGGCGCCCAGATGGATGTCTTCGGGGAATCGATCATCAGCGCTGCGACAGGGCAACCCGCTCCGGAAAATGGCTATCACGGCGCATATATTCAAGATTTAGCTGCGCGCGTGTTTGCAGACAACCCCGGGCTGCTGGAGCTTCCCCAGGAAGAACAGATACCCCTTGCCCGGGATGCTGCATACGAACTGCAGCTCGCTGAGATTAAAGAATCCTTGGCGAAGTTCAACGTCGTTTTTGATATCTGGTTCTCAGAACGCTCACTTCACACCCCGGGCCCCGATGGCACAAGCCTTATTGACGCCTCTGTTGCCCGTTTGCGCCAGGCCGGCCACGTCTATGACGAGGACGGTGCCATTTGGGTGCGAACAACCGACTTTGGTGATGACAAGGACCGGGTGATCAAGCGCGGCAATGGCGCCTATACGTATTTCGCAGCGGACGCCGCCTACTACCTCTCCAAGTCTGACCGCGGTTTTGCTAGAAAAATCTATCTCCTCGGTGCTGATCACCACGGATATATTCACCGCTTGAAGGCGCTTGCCGGTGCCGCCGGGGAAGACCCCGATACCAACGTGGAAATCTTGATTGGCCAGCTCGTCAGCATCAACGGCGCGAAGCTCTCCAAGCGAGCTGGAAACATTATCGAGCTCGATGATTTGCGCGAGTGGCTGGGCACCGACGCCCTTCGGTACTCACTGGCTCGTTATCCAGCAGATTCGCCACTCACGCTCGATTCCGACATTCTCACCAAGCACACCAATGACAACCCTGTCTTCTATGTTCAGTACGCTCACGCGAGGACCCACCAGGTTGCTCGCAACGCAGCGGCTGCCGGGGTTACCAGAGATGTTTTCGAGCCCGAGCTCCTCGGTCACGAGAGCGAGGCATCGCTGATTGCCTCACTCGGTGATTTCCCCCGAGTTATTAGCCAAGCAGCCCAGCTGCGCGAGCCACACCGCATTGCCCGGTATATCGAGGAAGTCGCCGGGGTCTATCACCGCTGGTATGACAGTTGCCGGGTTACCCCCCAGGGTGATGCGCCAGTGGAGGCCGTCCATCACACGAGGCTGTGGCTCAACGATGCCACCGGCCAGGTTTTGCGCAACGGCCTTGGCCTGCTGGGTGTCAGCGCACCGGAGCGTATGTAGTTCTTGGGCGTGGTTCGCTATCCTTGTGGTGGCTTCAGGAACCAATCCGGGTTCGCTCGCCTCACACACAATCGTTCCAACGTGAGGTGGTCTTTTCTCTAATGTCTTCGACGCTTGCCCCATCCTGGCGAAGTGCGCCACGTGACCCGAATGCGCTGCAGTCGGGCGTGTGGCCTGCTAGTGCTGCCAGGAATCCGCAGGGTGAGCTGGTTATCGGTGGCGTGGGGGTAGCAGAGTTGGTAGCCACCTATGGCACACCGCTCTATGTGATGGAGCGCAGTGATCTGATTGCCAGGGCACGCTCCTTCCTTGCTAGCGTGACGCAGGCGTGTGCCGCTCACGGAGTGAGCGGCAGTGCCTACTACGCCTCTAAGTCCTTCATCTCGGGACATGTTGTGTCGTGGTTGATAGCTGAGGGGCTCGGTTTTGATGTCGCAACCGGTGGTGAATTAGCCATTGCGCTTGCCGGCGGGGCCGATCCTTCACGTATTGAATTCCAGGGGAACAACAAGTCACAGGCCGAACTTCACCGCGCCATATCCGCGGGAGTTGGGTGCATAGTGATCGACGCTCCGATTGAAGCCCACAGAATCAGCGCAATCGCCGACGAGCTCGGAGTTCACCAAAGCGTGATGATTCGGGTCAATACCGGTGTCCACGCCGACACCCATGAGTATCTGGCAACCGCTCGCGAGGACCAGAAGTTTGGCCTGTCCATTCCGGAAGTCGCCGCGCTGGCTGGCGAGATTGCCTCGATGCCCGGGCTCTCGCTGGTGGGATTGCACTCTCATATTGGGTCGCAGATTTTTGCCCTGGAGGGCTTCCTCGAGGCGGCGACCAGAATGGTGGCTCTGTATGCCGAGCTCTTTGCCGGTAAACCCCAGGGCACCCTGAATCTTGGCGGCGGCTTTGGCATTGCCTACACCGAATCCGACGCGCCGCTTGCGCCAGAAGCAATGGTTGCTGCCATTGTCGATCACGTTGCGCAACGCGCAGCGGCTCTCGATATCGCAATGCCCCATATCGCCTTCGAGCCGGGTCGAGCTATTTCTGGCCCAGCCGGGGTAACCCTGTATTCGGCCGGGGTCATCAAGCCCGTGTCTGTGACTGCCGCGGATGGTTCGGTGTCGGTGCGCACCTATGTCAGCGTGGATGGCGGGATGAGCGATAACGCGAGGCCGGCACTGTATGGAGCCCACTACAGCGCCAGGATTGCCAACCGCGTCTCGGCGTCTGACCCTGCGCTGGTGCGAGTAGTGGGTAAGCACTGCGAGAGTGGCGACATTGTTGTCGATGCGGATTATTTACCCGCCGATGTGGCACCGGGTGACCTGATTGCGGTTGCGGCAACTGGCGCGTATTGCCACTCCCTAGCCAGCAATTACAACGTGGTGGGGCGACCACCGGTGGTGTGGGTGGATAGCGGCACACACGGCCTCATGATCGAGGGCGAATCCCTCGAGGATGTGCTCGGGCGAGACCGCGGTCTCCCTTCTGGAGAGTCAGGAAAGTAAAGCAATGAAAGATCACTACAGAAATCTTCGCGTCGCTGTCTTGGGTGGTGGCACCGTCGGAGCGCAGGTTGCGAATCGACTGCTGAATGGCGCCAACGAGCTCGGACAGCGCTCGGGCGCTGGCTTGGAACTCATTGGCGTCGCTGTTCGCTCGCTGGACGCTCCGCGTTCGGCGCCCATTCCCGAGAAACTGCTGACCACCGATGCTGCCTCGCTCATCGTGGGGGCTGACATTGTTGTCGAGCTGATGGGTGGGATTGAACCTGCGCGGTCTTTGATTTTGCAGGCGCTGCACTCGGGCGCCGATGTGATTACCGCCAACAAGGCGTTGCTGGCCGAGCATGGCCCGGAGCTCTTTGCTGCTGCCACCCAGGTCGGAGCGCAGCTCTATTACGAAGCAGCAGTCGCCGCGGCGATTCCAATTATTCGCCCTCTGCGCGACTCACTGGCCGGAGATCACGTCACCAAAATCATGGGAATTGTCAATGGCACCACCAACTACATCCTCGATGAGATGGACCAGAAGGGTCTGAGTTTCGAGCATGCTCTGGCAGAGGCAACCAGCCTCGGCTACGCCGAGGCTGACCCGACCGCGGACATCGAAGGATTCGATGCTGCGCAAAAAGCCTGCATTTTGTCCTCTCTCGCCTTTCACACCGCTGTCCCCCTGGCGGATGTGTATCGAGAGGGGATCACCGGTGTGAGCGCTAGCCAAATTGAGGCTGCGAAGCGCTCCGGGCACGTCATCAAACTTCTGGCCATTTGTGAGCGGCTTGTTGATCCGGTGACCGGATTAGACGGTGTCAGTACTCGCGTGCACCCGACTTTGATTCCTAGGACTCACCCTCTTGCCGCTGCTCACGGTGCCAACAATGCTGTCTATGTCGAGGCAGAAGCTGCCGGGCCACTGATGTTTTATGGAGCAGGCGCTGGCGGGCTTCAGACTGCCTCGGCGGTGCTCGGCGACATTGTCTCTGCTGCCAGGCGCCACGTTGTCGGCGGGCCTGGGGTGGGGGAGAGTACCCACGCAGATTTGCCGAGCGTCCCGCTCGAGCGGGTCACCAGCCGACGTCAAGTGAGCCTCGTCGTCAAGGACCAACCCGGTGTCTTGGCTGCTATTGCGAAAGTCTTTAGCGACAACGGAGTATCCGTCGAAACGCTTCACCAGAGCGCAGCGGACAAAGACGAGACCGCTACGCTGGTGATTCAGACGCACCGCGCTTCGGAAGCGAGCGGCGAGGACACCGTGGCTGCGTTAGAGAAGAATCCAGTCGTCGTGAAGGTCACCAGCGTGTTGCGAGTAGAGGGATAGTGCCGATGCCAATCTTCCAGCGCGGTCTTTTTGGTGGCTCACGACCCATCGGACCCCAGCACACCCGGGGTTCCAGAATTTGGCGCGGGGTGATTCACGAATACGCCGATCGTCTCGATGTGAGCAAGGCCACCCCGGTGGTGACCCTCGGCGAGGGTGGCACGCCACTGATTGAAGCCCACCATCTCTCCGAGCTCACCGGCCTTCGGGTATTTGTGAAGTTCGAAGGTATGAACCCCACGGGCTCGTTCAAAGACCGCGGCATGACGATGGCTGTCTCTAAAGCCAAAGAACACGGCGCCAAGGTTGTGGTGTGTGCTTCCACGGGCAACACCTCTGCCTCGGCCGCCGCCTACGCCGCCTATGGCGGCATGGCCTGCGCCGTATTGGTGCCCGATGGCAAAATTTCGATGGGAAAGCTGAGCCAGGCCGTGGCTCACAACTCCCACGTCCTCCAGGTGGATGGCAACTTTGATGACTGCCTCGACATCGCGCGGGAGCTCGCGGAGAATTACCCCGTTCACCTGGTCAACTCAGTCAACAATGACCGCATTGAAGGTCAGAAGACAGCGTCTTTTGAAGTCATTGATGTCCTCGGCAGAGCGCCCGACTACCACTTCTTGCCTGTGGGCAACGCTGGCAACTACACCGCCTATCACCGCGGATACCGCGAAGAGGCGAATCGCGGGCGCATCGACCGTGTGCCCCAGATGATGGGTTTCCAGGCTGCTGGCTCAGCGCCGATTGTGACCGGAGAGCGCGTTGCTAAGCCCGAGACCATTGCCAGTGCGATTCGGATTGGTAATCCGGCCTCGTGGGATTTGGCGCTGGCCGCTAGGGAAGACACCGACGGGTACTTCGGCGCGATTGACGATGCCGGGATTCTTGCCGCCCACCGCTTGCTCTCCCGGACTGTCGGAGTATTCGTGGAGCCCTCGTCTGCGATTAGCGTTGCGGGCTTGCTTGAGCGCTCGCAGGCTGGCGTGTTGCGCAAGGGTGCCACCGCCGTTCTCACCGTGACAGGACACGGGCTCAAAGATCCCCTGTGGGCACTGAAGAACGAAGACGGTTCTGAGGCTGAGCCCACCAAGGTCCCCATCGACATCTCTCACATTGCGGAGGTTCTTGGATTGGCGGCTAACCGATGAGCGCAAAAATCCCTCTCGGCCGACGCGTGCAGGTTAAGGTCCCCGCCACCACCGCAAATCTTGGCCCAGGCTTTGACACCCTCGGAATGGCTTTGACGATCGGTGATGAACTCATCGTCACGGCGGTCAAGGCCTCCGGCATTACCGTCGAGGTTCACGGCGTTGGCGCTGGGGAAGTGGCCACCGATGAGACCAACCTGATTGCGCGCTCCCTCGCCCACGCCTTCGCCTCACAGGGCATCCCGGTTCCTGGCCTGCATTTCGAGGCTCACAACGTGATTCCTCACGGTCGTGGGCTCGGATCCTCCGGTGCCGCCATCGTTGCCGGTGTGATGGCCGCCAAGGGTTTACTCGAGGGCATCGCGGAGTTCAGCTCATCCGAGCTTTTGGCTTTGGCGACCGATATGGAAGGCCACCCCGACAACATTGCTCCCTCGCTCTTTGGTGGTTTGACGATTGCCTGGATGACAGATCAGGGTCCCAAGCACAAGAAACTCAGTGTTCACCGCGGTGTTTCGCTGGTGGTCGCTGTTCCTGAGGACGCCAGCATGTCGACTTCCCTCGCGAGAAGCCTGCAACCCGAGACAGTGCCTCACAAGGACGCAATCTTCAACCTCTCCAGATCGGCGCTTTTGATCGCCGCGCTCATTCAAAGCCCAGAGTTGCTCTTTGAGGCAACGGAGGACCGCCTTCACCAGAACTACCGCGCGAGTGCGATGAAGGACACCGATGCACTGCTGCAGTCGCTGCGCAAGCTCGGCTTCGCCGCGGTGGTCTCTGGCGCTGGCCCGTCAGTCTTGGTGTTGTGCTCCGATCCGAGTCAGCGCCTGGGCGTCGCCGAGGTTGTTGCCGCTCATCCCGGGGGCAAGTGGACAAGCCACATGCTCACCGTCGATGAGCGAGGTGCTACAGTAGAAGAACTTCCGGCGCTCGCCGACTGACCCCAGTTAGCGCTCCGGATAGCCTCATCACATAACACGCCACGAAGTTCTTTCAGGCGTTGGAGGGTCATTCGTGACAGAGGGACTACGGTCCCTTCGGCCCCCAGGCAAGCCAGGCGCGTGTGTGAGGAGAAACATCACACAGTGTGATGCCACGCATCGTGGCACGAACTAGGAGACAACATGGACTTAGATACCCAAGAACCAACCTCAAACGAGGCAGTAGGCCAACCACGCAAGCGCGGCTCGCGCCGGGTCGTATCCACCGAGCTCGCAGTGGACTCGGCCACAGCCCCATCGGCAACAGGCCCATCGGCAGACGCCACTGGGGAAGCGAACCCTGCAGAAGCAGCTCCTGAACGCCCGCGCCGTCGCCGGGCCCAAGCCGATGAGGCTGCGCCCGCGCGTGACGAGAGCGCCACTGAATCCTCGGACGAGGGCTCCGACAATGGCGATGACAACGGCTTTAACCGTGGTCGCGGCCGTGGTCGAGGCCGGGATCGCCGACGTGGTCGTGGCTCATTCGGCGAAGACGGGGATCCTGAAATCTCCGATGATGACGTCTTGATTCCTATCGGTGGCATCTTGGATGTTCTGGACAACTACGCGTTTGTTCGCACCCAGGGATACCTTCCTGGCTCCACCGATGTCTATGTTTCACTCGGCCAGGTCAAGAAATACAACCTGCGCAAGGGTGACGCGGTTATCGGCGCAATCCGCCAGCCCCGCGATGGGGAAAACCAAGGGCGTCAGAAGTACAACGCTTTGGTGAGTGTTGACAGCGTCAACGGTCAGACCATTGATGAGGCTGCCAGTCGCGTTGACTTCCAGGCCTTGACCGCTGTCTACCCCGCCGAGCGCCTGCGGATGGAGACCTCAGCGGAGAACATTACGGGCCGCGTTCTGGACATTGTCACCCCCGTTGGTAAGGGTCAGCGCGGTGTTATTGTTGGCGCCCCGAAGACCGGAAAGTCGATGATTCTCTCAGCTATGGCTACTGCGGTTGCCGAGAACGCCCCCGATGCTCACCTGATGGTTGTTCTCATCGACGAGCACCCCGAGGCAATCACCGAACTCCAGCGTCACGCGAAGGGTGAGGTTATCGCCTCGACCTTCGACCGTTCGGCCGATGATCACACCACCATTGCTGAGCTCGCTGTTGAGCGCGCGAAGCGTTTGGTGGAGCTGGGTCACGACGTTGTCGTTCTGGTGGATTCCCTCACGAGGCTTGCGAGGGCATATCAGCAGAGCCTCGGTGGTGGTCGCGGACTGGGCGGTGACACCGCCTGGCTCTACCCGACGAAAAAGCTCTTCGGAGCTGCTCGCAATGTGGAAAACGGTGGCTCGCTCACCATCATCGGAACCCTCGTGACCGACACCGGTATCCAGGGTGATGACGTGGTTGCCAGCGAAGTTGCAGGCTCAGCCACCCTCGAGCTCCACGTGAGCCACGAGGCTGCCGCGGCACGCATGTTCCCGGCACTGGATATCTCTCACAGCGCCACCCGCAAAGATGACCAGTTGCTTGCGAAGGATGAGGCCAGTGCTGTGGCTGACATTCGCAAGGCACTCGGTGCAACCAGCTCAACCGCTGGCCTTGGTGTCATCTTGGAGGGTATGAAAGCAACCGCCTCGAACGTCGAGTTCCTGGTCGCGATGGGGAAGAAACTCCCTGGCCTTGGCCTCTAAGGAACAGCCGTGTTTGATTCTGTTGATGCGTTAATTGCGGAGTACACCGAGCTTCAAGGCAAGCTCAGTGACCCCGCAGTTCACGCTGACGCAGGGTTGTCTAAGAAACTCAACCGGCGCTTTGCGGAGCTCTCGAAGATTGTCTCGGCCAATGAGAAGCTCAAGAACCTCATGGATGATTTGGCTGCGGCCAAGGAGTTCGCGAGCGATGACGAAGCGCTTGCGGCCGAGGTTCCCGATCTCGAAACGGCTGTTCAAGAAGCCACGGAGACCCTTCGGTCGTTGTTAATTCCGAGGGACCCCGATGATGGCCGCGATGTCATCATGGAAATTAAGGGCGGTGAAGGCGGCGAGGAGAGTGCCCTGTTCGCTGCAGATCTGTTGCGTATGTACCTTCACTACGCCGAGTCGCGGGGGTGGAAGTCTGAGGTGCTCGACAAGACCGAGAGTGACATGGGGGGTTATAAGAACATCCAGGTCGCGATTAAGTCGTCCGCCACCGACCCCGCAGAGGGTGTGTGGGCGAGCCTCAAATATGAGGGTGGCGTTCATCGCGTCCAGCGCGTGCCCGTCACGGAATCTCAGGGCCGTATCCACACCTCCACCACGGGTGTCCTGATTTTTCCCGAAGTTGACGAACCCGAAGAAGTGGCAATTGGTCCCAATGATTTGAAGATCGATGTCTTCCGATCCAGTGGCCCCGGTGGTCAATCTGTGAACACCACAGATTCAGCGGTGCGCATCACCCACCTTCCCACCGGGATAGTCGTGTCGATGCAGAACGAAAAAAGCCAGATTCAAAACCGAGAGGCCGGAATGCGCGTGCTACGCGCACGAATTCTTGCCAGGCAGCAAGAAGAACTTGCCGCTGTGCAGTCCGATGCCAGGAAGAGCCAGATTCGTGGCATGGATCGCTCGGAGCGAATCCGCACCTATAACTTCCCCGAAAACCGCATTGCCGATCACCGCACCGGCTATAAGGCATACAACCTGGACCAGGTCATGAACGGCCAGCTAGACGCGGTTGTCCGCTCCTGCATTGAAGCCGATGAGGCGGAACGCCTCAGTGCCCTAGGCGAGGCTTAGTGGTGTTAGTCGCGGAGGCTCTTGCCTCGCTCCGCGATCGTTTGGCCGTGGCCGGGGTTCCCTCTCCGGATGCCGATGCCGAACTTCTCCTCGGATCTTTGCTTGGACTATCCCGCGGCGAGCTCGTGGTGCATGCCCAACTCGGGAAGCACCTCTCCGCCACAGTGAGTGCGGATCTCGAGCCACTCGTGCAACGACGTGAGGCCAGAGAGCCCCTCCAACATATTGTCGGTAGGGCGCCGTTTATGAACTTCGAGGTCGAGGTGGGGCCGGGAGTGTTCATTCCCCGACCAGAAACGGAGTCGTTAGCAGAGCGGGCCATTGCTCTGGCGCAGAGCATCGGTGTTGATGACCGCGGGTTATCGATTGTTGATGTGTGTTCGGGATCGGGTGTCCTCGCAATCTCTCTGGCGAGGGCAGTGCCCTGGGCTTCGGTGGTTGCACTGGATGTATCGCCGGAAGCGATTCCTTACCTTCAGCGCAATGTGTCTCGTTTGGCGCCCTCTGTTGCGGTGGAGTGTGTGAGCGTGACGGACTTTGCGAAGACCCAGGCACAATCATCACTCGACATGATTGTGGCAAACCCCCCCTACATTCCAGACTCCGAGATGCCGAACGATCCGGAAGTGTTCGCTCATGACCCGCACCTGGCGCTCTTTGGTGGTGCTGATGGGCTCGACGTTGTGCGCGAGATTGTTGCCCTGGCTCGTCACGCGCTGCGGCCCGGTGGAGCGTTGATGATGGAGCACTCGAATATTCAGGGTGCTGCCGTGGCAGAGCTGTTGTCCACCGACGGTTTTCGCACCATTCACACCGAGCAGGATCTCCTCGGCAGAGACCGCTTTACTCACGCGATAGCGCCCTAGTTCCTCGAATCCACAAACGCTTGGATGTTCTGGCGGATTGTGGCTCCGGAGTCCTTCGGCGAAAACCACTGTGTGGTGATGCCGAGGGTCTGTGCGCCTCGGAGGTTTTCTGGCGTGTCGTCAACAAAGAAGGTGTCCTCGCCCGAGTGCCCGTAGCGCTCGAGGACGCGCTCGAATACGACGGGGTCTGGTTTCCTTGCTCGATAGTGCGCGGTGGCAAACATATGATCCCCAAAGAACGCGATGAGCTCTGGAGCGACTTCCCTCAGGTGTTCGCCAATGAGAATCCCATTGTTTGTCAACAGGGTGACCTGTCCAAACTCCGCGGCGAAGGAGACTGCTTCAGTCACCTCGGGTCGATAGGCCATCGCTGCCTTGCGAAAATCGACCCATTGTTGCCGGGAAATTGATGACCCGAATGCTTCGTTGACCAACTCCAGGTACTCGTCTCCGGTGTCTGGGACCCCGGCTTCGGCCTTCCATTCGCCCTCGTCATTCCACCACCGGGAGCGAAGCTCCTGAAAACTCAATCCGGTGACCTTGGTGAGAGCGTCCATTCTGTGACGCCAGTGGTAGTCGTAGAGGACGTTATCCATGTCAAAAATGAACAGCATGATGCCCCCAAGCCTAGGGCCAGCTCTCACTCTCTCCTTCGGGCGGCAAACTACACTGGGGGCGTGTCCGCTGTGATTGTGCGCGTCGAAAACCCCGAAGAGAGAGAATCCGGGCTTCGTCAAGCCCGTGACGTCCTGTCATCGGGGCAGTGCATCGTGATGCCGACCGACACTGTCTATGGCATTGCTTGTGATGCCTTCCAGCCGGCTGCCGTGTCTACTCTGCTGGCCACTAAGGGCCGCGGCCGCCACATGCCACCGCCGGTGTTGGTAGGAAACGCCGAGGACGTTGACATGCTCGTGACCCACATTCCCGGTGGCGCGCAAGCCATCATGGATCACTTCTGGCCCGGTGGGGTCACCATTGTTTTTGAGGCACGCCCAGACGTCGAGTGGGATTTGGGGGAGACCTCGGGCACAGTCGCGATTCGCATGCCCAATCATCCAGTCGCCCTCGAGTTACTGCGCTTGAGTGGCCCTCTTGCGGTCTCCAGTGCCAACCGCACAGGCGCGCTTCCAGCGCTCGACGCCGGGGAAGCCCTCGCTGCGTTTGGTGATGATGTTCCGCTGTATGTGGATGCCAGCCGGGTTGGATTGCTCTACACGGGGGCATCGGGTAATCCGGGTTCGACCATTGTTGACGCCACTGGCCTAGCCACTGGACGACCCTGGAAAGTCCTCCGTCACGGGGTGTGTCCCAGTGAAGACCTTCGTGCTGTAGCTGGGGGAGACTGGGACCTGTGAGCTTCTACGTTGTCATCACCCTCATCGCCTTCGCGGTGAGCTTTGGCCTGGCGCTGGTGCTCTGGCGGCTTGGAATTAAGCACCGCTGGCACCGCGAGATTAGGCCGCGCGATGTTCACAAAGAGCCAACCCCTCGCCTCGGTGGGATCGCAGTGTTTGTGGGTATGGCAACCGCGGCCGTTATTGCAAGTCCATTTGAGGCATTTGCTGGTGTCTTTGATGATCCACGGCCGATTCTCTCCGTCTTCGCCGCCGCGTTCATTGTGGTGGCTCTCGGCGTTGTCGATGACCTCATCGAACTCGATTGGCTCACCAAGCTCTCCGGGCAAATCATCGCTGCTGGCGTGGTGGCGTGGCAGGGGGTCCAGATTGTCTCGTTGCCCATTGGCGGCATAACGCTTTTTTCCCCCGCCTTGTCGCTCATCCTCACCGTGCTCGCGATTGTGTTGGTGATGAATGCCGTCAACTTCATTGATGGCCTTGACGGTTTAGTTGCGGGTGTTGCTCTGATTTCCACCGGAGTCTTTTTCCTCTACTCCTTCGTCCTCTCCATCGGAGATTCCAGGGTTACTGGATTTAGCCTTGCCACCTTCCTCACCCTCCTGCTGGCGGGTGGACTGCTTGGCTTCTTGCCAC
This sequence comes from actinobacterium acMicro-4, assembly GCA_000754445.1. Classification (GTDB taxonomy): domain Bacteria; phylum Actinomycetota; class Actinomycetes; order Actinomycetales; family Microbacteriaceae; genus Pontimonas. The sequence continues at coordinate 50,186 of JNSD01000001.1, forward strand.
TCAACTGGCATCCGGCCAAGTTGTTTCTCGGGGACTCGGGCTCGCTCTTGGTGGGCTTGATGATGTCGGTGAGCGCTATCTCTGTGACTGGACAAATTGATCCGGCCACAGTGAGTCCGACCCAACTATTGCCCGCTTTCCTCCCGGTGATTTTGCCCCTTGCCGTGTTGATTGTTCCGCTTGTCGATTTCTCGTGGGCGGTCGGTCGACGGCTAAGGCGGGGAATGTCGCCTTTTGATGCCGACCGCGCTCACCTTCACCACCGGCTCCTTGACATGGGTCACACCCACCAACAAGCGGTCCTGATCCTCTATGCCTGGACGGCAGTGTTGGCCATTGGCACTCTGATGTTTCTCTTTGTGGCCTGGTATTTTGCGGTGGCAATTATTGCCATCGGGCTTATTGGCTCGGCGCTGGTGACTGTGTCCCCAGGTAGCTCCGCGACCAACGACCCACTCGCTCTTGACCAGGAGGTTTCCCCATGACTGTGTCCCAGTTAGTTAAGCGAGCCGTAGTCGTGGGCGCCATCGTCACCAGCATCATCGCAATGATTGCCGCAACATGGGGCGCCCTGGTCTCTGAGCTCCCTGGGATGCTCGGAGCACTCGTGGGCAGTGGGCTCGGGTTTGCGCTTCTTGGACTCACAGCGCTCAGCATCATCTGGGGTTTCCGCGCGGGCAACGGCGATGTGCTTGCCCCCGCCTTCTTTGGCATTGTCCTTGGCACTTGGCTTGCGAAGTTCGTGGTGTTCTTAGCAATTGTCTTCTGGCTTGGGGACCAAGGGTGGCTTGATCGAACCGTCTTATTCCTGACGATTGTGGCGTCGCTACTGGCAGGTCTGATCACGGATGTTGCGGTGATTGCCCGCTCGCGGATGCCCTATGTTTCCGACGTGACTCTCCCTGGAGAGGACAAAGCCAGCGTTTAGTGGCCTGTCAGTGGGGCAATCAGCTTCGACACCAGCGATGGTTTCCCGGTGCGAGCCTCAATCCGGTCGGCCAGGGCGACACCCACGATGGCTGCGGTTGCGCCGACATAGCGCAGCGGCTCTGGTTCCCACTTCGGTGACTGGTGTCCCACAAAGGGCAACGCCGTTCGCGATGTGGTCTTGCCCAGAACCAGGTCGGCAAGCGTGAGGCCTGCCAAGTGCGAAAGCCCCACCCCGTCTCCCACGTAACCGCCGGCTCGGCCAATGCCGGTGGTGGCATCCAGGGTGACAGACGAGTGCCAATCGCGGGGAACACCGAGAACCCCACCCCAGTTGTGGGTAATTGCGTAGGGGGCAAGAACGGGGAACAACTCAACGAGGGTCTGGTGAAGGGCTGAGAACACCCGTGGCACTCGGTCAAACTCTGGTTTCACCCGACTGCCCCAGTGGTAGGGGGCGCCCCTGCCGCCAAAGGCGATGCGATTATCGGCAGTGCGCTGCCCATAAATGATGAGCGACCGGAAATCGGCGAACGTCATTCCGTGCTCCAGGCCAATCGCGTCGAACGCCGAATCGGGCAAGACCTCGGTGGCGATCATCAGTGAATACAGAGGTAGTGAGTGTCGCCTGGTCTGCTTGAGTTGAGAGCGATAGCCCTCCATTGCATCAATGACGACATCGCCCCTCACCACCCCTCGCGAGGTGGTCACACGGCCAGCCTGGTAGTGGAGAACCTCGGTCTGTTCCGCAATCCGGATTCCGGCCGATTCCGCAGCGCTGGCCAAACCGCGAACAAGTTTCGCGGGGTGAAGCCTTGCGCAGGCCGGGTCAAAGACCGCGCCGAGCGTTTCGGTGGCCTGGAGGGTTTCGCCGGCGCTTCGCCACACAGCGTTATCTGCTGGCGTGAGGGCCGCATCGGCAAGGCTCTCTTTCGCCCGGTGTTCTTGAATAGGGCTTCTCACCAGAGTGGTGGTCCCACCGGTCACAAAGTCACAGTCAATATCGAGGTCTTTCGACCAGCGCCCGACCGAGTCAACGGCGTCGACCATGGCGTGGCGAAGTGCTGTCGCAGCCTCGAGGCCGTGCTGCTTGATGAGCGATCCCACACTGGTGGGGAAGAGCGCTGAACACCAGCCGCCATTTCTGCCAGAAGCCCCAAACCCGGCCACTTCCTTCTCGAGAACGAGAATGCGTAAATCGGGGGATTGCTTGGCCAGTGCCAGGGCTGTCCACAGGCCGGTGTACCCGGCACCCATGATCACAACGTCCCAGTGGGCCTGGGTCTGGGCACCAGAGAGACTAGCCCTGGGCGAGAAGGACTCGCCCATGGTGTCGTGCCACAGCGACAAAGACCGGTAGTCAACCACGAAGCGCCTCCCTAGAGAAGCTTGCTGGCTCGGGTGAGAACGTCGCGCAAAATCGCTTCAATCTCATCAAACTCTGTGGGGCCAATTGTCAGCGGCGGTGCCAACTGAATCACAGGGTCGCCTCGGTCATCGGCGCGGCAATAAAGCCCCGCCTGGAAAAGAGCCTTCGAGAGGAAGCCGCGCAGAAGCTTCTCTGACTCGGCCTCGGAGAAGGTTTCCTTGGTGGTTTTATTTTTGACAAGCTCGATGCCGAAGAAGTAGCCGGCACCGCGCACGTCGCCGACAATCGGAATGTCGAGCAGGCGCTCGAGTGCCGCACGGAACTTCGGTGAGTTCTCGCGAACGTGCTCGTTGATTTTCTCTTCTTCGAAAATCTTCAAGTTCTCCAGTGCCACCGCAGCGGAGACCGGGTGTCCGCCAAAGGTGTAGCCGTGGTAAAAGGTGGTGTTGCCCTTCGCGAACGGCTCGAAGAGTCGATCACTAGTGATCATCGCCCCAATGGGGGAGTAACCACTGGTCATGCCCTTGGCGCAGGTGATGATGTCTGGGACATAGTCAAAGGCCGTGCAGGCAAACATTTCGCCGATCCGGCCAAAGGCACAGATGACTTCGTCGCTGACTAGCAACACATCGTGCTTGTCGCAGATTTCGCGGACCCTTTGGAAATAGCCGGGAGGTGGAGGGAAACACCCGCCCGAGTTCTGGACTGGTTCCAAGAAGACAGCGGCCACGGTTTCGGCGCCCTCGAACTCGATCATTTCTTCAATGCGGTTCGCTGCCCAGAGACCAAACTCTTCTTCGGTGCCGCCGGGGAAACCCATTTCCTCGGCGCGATAGTAGTTGGTGTTGGGCACCCGGAAGCCACCGGGCGTGAGGGGCTCAAACATTGCCTTCATCGCCGGAATTCCAGTGATGGCGAGCGCACCCTGAGGCGTCCCGTGGTAGGCGATGTTGCGTGAGATCACTTTGTGCTTCATGGGCTTGCCCATGAGCTTCCAATACTGCTTGGCCAACTTGAACGCGCTTTCGACGGCTTCGCCACCACCCGTGGTGAAGAACACCTTGTTCAAATCCCCCGGGGCATAGTCGGCCAGCTTGTCGGCAAGCTCAATGGCGGAAGGGTGAGCGTAGGACCAGAGCGGGAAGAACGCGAGTTCTTCAGCTTGCTTCGCGGCTACCTCGGCAAGACGCTTGCGACCGTGTCCTGCGTTGACCACGAAGAGGCCCGAGAGGCCATCAAAATACTTCTTGCCTTTGTCATCCCAGATGTGGTGGCCGGAGCCTTTCACAATGATGGGCACCTCGGCACCTGCGGAGAGGGGCCCCTGCCTAGTGAAGTGCATCCAGAGGTGATCGCGAGCCTTGTCCTGCAGGGTCTCAGCCTTCTTGCCGCGGCGCTTGGTCAGAGGTGGCGTCTTTGCCACGTGGTGTTGGTTCTTCGCGGTCTTCAGTAATTTGTCGATGATTGTCATCGTGCTCCCCAGTCGTAGTGTTCTTTTTCGAGTGATAGATAGGTGAATGTTTCTGTGTCGACCACACCGGGTGTGGTGCGGATGGAGCCGTGAAGGACTTCGCGCAACTCGTTGTCGTCGACACAGACGATTTCAGCGAGCATGTCGAAGCGGCCCGTGGTGAGAACCAAGTAGTCGACCTGGTCGATTTTCTTGATTGCCTCGGCGACCGATCGTGCGTCGCCTGTCACCCGGATGCCGATCATCGCCTGGCGATAGAACCCCAGCTGGCTGGGGTCTGTCACAGCGACAATTTGCATCACGCCGGCATCGGTGAGCTTGCTCACACGCTGCCTCACGGCTGCCTCACTGAGACCGACTCGCTTGCCGACTTCGGCATAGGACATGCGACCGTCACGCTGCAGCAAGCTGATAATTTGCTTAGCTGCTTCGTCAATCGCGACCCGTTGAGTCAGTTCTGCGCGAGGCATACTGTGATATTCGCACTATTTTTGCCATTTGGCAATCGAAAAACTCACCATTCTAGAAAATTGCAACGAAAACCACACTAATTTTCCGGCTAGACCTACGGGTCGCCTCTGCGTTAGGTTATGGGCATGACTACTCCGACTTTGAAAAACTTTGTCAACGGTTCTTACGTCGACTCCAAGGGCAAGGACGCCCTTGAGTTGATCGACCCCGCCACGGAAAAGGTGTACGCCCACTCTCCGATCTCCAACCAGGCCGACGTCGATAATGCCTACCAGGCAGCGGCCACTGCGTTCGAGTCGTGGAAAGAGACCACACCCTCCGAGCGTCAACTGGCTCTATTCCGTATTGCGGATGAGATGGAGAAGCGCGCCGAAGATTTTGCCGACCTCGAATCACAGGACACGGGTAAGCCGCGTGGCTCGCTCGTGCAGAACGAGATTCTTGTGAGCGTGGACCAGATTCGATTCTTTGCCGGTGCTGCCAGAAACCTTGAGGGTCGGGCAGCCGGCGAATACATGAAGGACCACACCTCGATGATTAGGCGCGAGCCGATTGGTGTCGTCGGTCAGGTCACTCCTTGGAACTATCCGCTCAACATGGCTGTGTGGAAATTCGCTCCCGCAGTGGCCGCTGGTAACACCACGGTGCTGAAGCCCTCCGACACCACCCCGCAGAGCACCCTGTTGCTCGCTGAGATCTGCTCGCTTCACTTGCCCCCCGGTGTTGTCAACGTCATTACCGGTGACCGCACGAGTGGTGCCGCGATGATTGACCACAAAATTCCCCAGATGGTCTCCATCACCGGTTCCGTGCGAGCGGGTATGGAGGTGGCTAAGGCCGCATCGAGCGACCTCAAGCGCGTCCACCTCGAGCTTGGCGGCAAGGCACCCGTGGTCGTCTTCGACGACGCCGATCTCGAACTTGCTGCTGAGGGAATCGGAATCGCTGGGTTCTTCAACGCGGGACAGGACTGCACCGCTGCCACCAGAGTGCTGGTTCACAAGAACGTCCACGACGAGTTCGTCGCTGTGCTCACCAAGTGGGTCAAAGAAAACGTAACGACCGGTATGCCAAGCGACCCAGATGCCTTCTATGGCCCGGTCAACAACTCGAACCAAATGGATCGAGTGATGAGCATGATTGATGCTCTCCCGAAGAACGCCACCATTGAAATGGGTGGCGTCCGTCAAGGGTCATCCGGATACTTCATTGAGCCCACAGTCGTTACTGGTTTGAAGCAAAAAGATGACGCCATCCAGAACGAAATCTTCGGACCGGTCATCACCATCCAGCCCTTTTCTGAAGAAAAGGAAGCCCTCCAGATGGCCAACGATGTTCTCTATGGCCTCTCCTCGAGTGTGTGGACGAGGAACCACGGCCGCGCAATGCGCTTCGCCAAGGGACTGGACTTTGGTGCGGTGTGGATTAATTGCCACATCCCGCTCGTTGCCGAAATGCCCCACGGTGGTTTCAAGCACTCGGGCTACGGAAAAGATCTCTCGCAATACGGCTTTGAGGACTACACGCGCATCAAGCACGTGATGTCTTTCATCGGCGCATAGCCAGAGATTTACAGGTCTGTAACGTCTCGTGCTAACACGGCAAGGGATGGGAGGTCTATTATCAAGAACTAAGTGGTATCCCAGAACGACAACAAAGGAGTTTCGATGATGAATCGCCCATTACCCGAAGACCCGATGATTCGTAGCCTCATCAAGATGGCCAAGAAATCGCAGGTCTCTAGGCGCACCTTTCTGTCAGGAACCGGCGGTGGCGCCGTAGCTCTCGGCTTGGCAGCGTGTGCTGGCGATGCTGAGATTATTGCGCCTGAGGACATCTCGGCGACTGACAAGACCCTCAACTGGTCCAACTGGCCCTTCTATATCGACGAAGACGACGATGGCAATTACCCGACGCTGGTGCGCTTTGAGGAGCAGTTCGGCATCGACGTCAACTACATGGTCGACTACGACGACAACAACACCTACTTCGCTAAGGTCCGCGATCAGCTCTCCCTGGGCCAGGACATCGGTGCCGACCTCGTGTGTCCCACCGAGTGGATGGTCAGCCGTTGGGTCAGCCTGGGATATGTCCAGGAGTTCAACGAGGCCAATATGCCGAACAAGGCGAACGTGGTCGCGAGCCTCGCTAACCCGGACTTTGACCCAGGTCGCAAGAAGTCTCTTCCCTGGCAGGCTGGTTTTGCCGGCATCGCCTACAACACCGAGAAGACCGGTGAGGTTCGCACCATTGAAGACCTGTGGCGTGATGACCTCAATGGTCGTGTCGTGGTTCTCTCCGAAATGCGCGACACCATGGGCCTCCTTCTGATGGCCAACGGTGTTGACATCTCGGGTGACTGGGGCAATGACGAGTTCAACGCTGCGATTGATGTGCTCACGGAGCAGGTCGGCCGCGGACAGATTCGTAACGTTCGTGGGAACTCGTACACCGAGGACTTGGTGAGCGAGGATGCTCTCGCAGCAATCGGGTGGTCTGGTGACATCACACTGCTCAACTTCGAGGCTGGCTACGAGAAGTGGAAGTTTGTCTTCCCCGAATCCGGTGCCACCATCTGGAACGACACGTTCGTCGTTCCGGTCGGATCTCCTCGCAAGACCAACGCAGAGATCCTGATGAACTACTACTACCAGCCCGAGGTTGCCGCTGAGGTAGCTGCATGGGTGAACTACGTGACACCTGTCGAGGGTGCTTACGAAGCTGCCATCGCTATCGATCCTGAGCTTGCTGAAAACCAGCTCATCTTCCCGAACGCTGAGACCCTCTCGAAGGTTAAGGCATTCAAGACGCTCGATTCCGCTGAAGACAACGAGTACCAGGCAGCCTTCCAGGCTGTGGTGCTGGGCGCTTAGTAGTCGGGCAACGGAGAAACTCCCGTGGCAGAGACATCGTCATCTGTCCGCGGATTCGCTGAGGCTGGCGCCGACCTTTCACTGGTCGGCGTCAGCAAGCGTTTCCCCGGCTTTACCGCGATTGACGACCTGTTCCTCGACATTCCGGCGGGATCCTTCTTCGCTCTCTTGGGTCCGAGCGGATGCGGCAAGACGACGACCCTGCGTCTAGTTGCGGGTCTCGAAGAACCCACCCAAGGCAAAATCTTGATTGGCGGAAAAGACGTCACTAACACGACCTCCTATCAGCGCCCGGTCAATACTGTCTTCCAGAGCTATGCGCTTTTCCCCCACATGACCATTCTGGAGAACGTGGCTTTTGGTCTTCGTCGGCGAAGAATTGCTGATGCGGAGAAGCTTGCCAAAGAGGCACTCGACCTGGTGGAACTTGCCCATGTCGCTAGCAGGAAGCCCTCACAACTCTCCGGCGGGCAGCAACAGCGCGTTGCTTTAGCCCGAGCGGTAGTGAACCGCCCGGCTTTATTACTGCTGGATGAACCGCTCGGCGCGCTGGATCTCAAGCTTCGGCGCCAAATGCAACTCGAGCTCAAAGACATTCAGAGCGAGGTGGGCCTCACGTTCCTTCACGTCACCCACGACCAGGAAGAGGCCATGACCATGGCTGACACCGTCGCAGTGATGAACCGTGGGCGCATTGAGCAGATGGGTGCTCCGGAGGCTCTTTATGAGTTGCCCACCACCTCTTTTGTTGCAGCGTTCCTTGGCCAGTCGAATCTTTTCACGGGGGATGTTACCGATTCGAGTGCAACGACGATGACCGTGGGAGTCGCGGGAGTGGGCATAGTCGTTCCGCTGGATCGGGCTCAAGTTCACCGCGGTGTTGTCACCGTTGGCGTTCGTCCCGAGAAAGTGACACTCCACCGCCAGAAACCCTCCGGATCCAATCGAACTGTCATTGGTCCCGGTCGTGTCACCGACGCGTCCTTTAGTGGAGTGAGCACGCAGTACACGGTTGCGGTCCCCGGATTTGGTGACGTGACGGTGTTTGCTCAAAACACATCTCTCGGTGATCACGCACGCCCGGGCGACGAGGTCTACTTGTCGTGGTCTCCGGAGCACGCGTTTGGCTTGCTCGATCACCCGAATGTGTCCTCGGGCAAGTTTGTTGCCGACACCGACACCGGCTCCCTGGTGGTCGCCGAGCGTGAGAAGCTCGAGGCGGAACTCGAGGAGTCCTAAACCATGGCGTTTGGAGCGTTTCAATCGAGTGTTGGCGCGGGTGCGCCGTCGGGTGCGGCAATTGTTCAGCGAAAGAGCCCGGTGGCGTTGCTCTTGCTGCTCCCCGGTGTTCTCTACCTGATTCTCTTCTTCCTCACCCCCCTTCTCTCGCTCGTGCTCACGAGTTTTCAGGAGCCGGTGCCCGGTGGGTTCATTGGCGAGTTCCAGAATTCTTTCCGTTGGGAGAACTACACCCTCGTCATCGAGACGTACTGGCCCCACATTTCCCGCTCCTTCATCTACGCCCTGGTGGCGACATTCTTTGCTCTCGTCATTGGCTACCCCATCGCTTATGTGATTGGGGTCAAGCTTCGCGCCTATCCACTCCTCCAGGCATTGGCGCTGGTCTTGGTTATTGCCCCGTTCTTCATTAGCTTTCTCCTTCGCACCCTCGCCTGGAAGCAGATCTTCGCTGATGAGGGCTGGCTGATGAGTGCGCTCAAGGGCTTGCAGCTCATTCCTGCCGAGGCCTACTTCACGGGAAGCCCTGCGGCGGTCATCTTTGGGCTGACCTACAACTTCATTCCCTTCATGACCCTGCCCATCTATACATCGCTGGAGAAGCTCGACTTGCGTTATGTCGAAGCCGGTGGAGACCTCTACGCCCACCCCATCACTGTGTTCCGCACCATTACCTTCCCGCTCTCTCTTCCCGGTGTGCTCTCCGGTGTTTTGCTGACCTTCATCCCGGCCGCAGGTGATTACATCAACGCCAGCCGAGATTTCTTGGGGTCCACTGACACCCAGATGATTGGCAACGTTATCGAGGCGAATTTCTTGGTGCTGCAAAACTTCCCCGCAGCGGCAGCGCTCTCGCTACTGCTCATGGGCGCGATTCTCGTTCTGGTGAGCGCGTATGTGAAGCGCAGTGGAACGGATGAGCTGCTATGAGAGGCTTTGGCAAGTACGCGCTCTACATTTACGTAGCCATTGCTTTCGTCTTTTTGATGATTCCTATTGTCTACACCGTCGCGTTCTCGTTCAACGACGCACGGCGCACCAACATTGTCTGGCGCGGATTTACTTTTGATAACTGGCTGACCGTCTGTGATGCGCCCTCGGTGTGTGAGTCCTTTGGCAACAGTATTGTGGTGGCCGTCGTTGCCACCGTGATGGCCACGACGCTTGGCACCATGATTGCGATAGCGCTGGTGCGCTACCGTTTCCGTTTTCGCTCGGCAACGACTCTTCTTCTGTTTTTACCGATGGCAACGCCTGAGGTGGTCCTTGGCGCTGGGCTCGCAGCCCAGTTCCTCACCGCAGGTGTGGAGAAGGGTCTGGGCACCGTAATTCTGGCCCACACCATGTTTTGCGTCAGCTTCGTCGTGGTGACCGTGCGTGCTCGGGTGGCAACCCTCGATCCAGCCCTGGAAGAAGCGGGCCGAGATTTGTACGCTTCGCCGGCGCAGGTGTTTTGGCGCATCACCTTCCCGCTGCTTATCCCAGGAATTGTGGCAGCGGCACTGTTGTCGTTTGCACTGAGCTTCGACGACTTCATCATCACGAATTTCAACGCGGGCCCTGACATGACCTTCCCCCGCTATGTCTACACGGCGGCGGCGCGCGGAATTCCCGCGCAAGCCAACGTCATCGCCTCAGCCGTCTTCTTCTTGGCTATTGCCCTGGTCCTGATGTCGCAGATTAATGGGGCCATCAAGCGCCGACAACTGCAGCACACCTAAAGGACCGGCATCTCATGACGAGCATTAACCGTGAACGTTTAGCGCGCCTGTGGCATGACGAGGTGGAACTCTTCACCTCCCAGAGGCCCCAATCGAAGGCTCTCTGGGAGAAGGCCGTTTTGCGCATGCCCGACGGCGTCCCGATGCTGTGGATGGCTAAGTGGCCGGGTCCGTGGCCTGTGTATGTCGACTATGCCTCTGGTGCGCACTTCACCTGTGTGGATGGAATCGACCACATTGACCTGTGCCTGGGCGATACTGGCGCAATGGTGGGACATGCTCCCCCAGCGACCGTGGCAGCTCTCCAGGCTCAGCTGGTCAAGGGTTCGACAACGATGCTCCCCACAGAGGATGCCGAAGTCGCGGCGGGTTTACTTGCCGATCGATTCGGCGTTCCCTTCTGGCAGTTCACCCTCTCTGCCACTGACGCCAATCGGGCGATGGTGCGCTATTCCCGGCACGTCACTGGCAAGCAGAAGGTCCTGGTCATTGACTACTGCTACCACGGCAGCGTGGACGAGACCTTTGCAACCCTGGACCCCTCGGGAGCGGTCGTGGAACGCAGAGGAAACATTGGTGCTCCTGTGCCACCCTCAGAGACCACTGTCGTTGTGCCCTTCAACGACATCGCTGCTCTCGAGCACGCCTTTGCCACCGAGAGCATCGCGTGCGTGCTGATTGAGCCGGCGATGACGAACATAGGAATTGTGTTGCCAGAGGCTGGTTGGCATGAAGCGCTGCGCGCGCTGTGCACCACCCACGGAGCTGTGCTGATTATTGATGAGACCCACACGCTGTGTGCTGGGCCTGGAGGAATGATTCAGCGCGATGGGTTGCAACCCGATGCTGTCGTGGTGGGGAAGACCATCGGCGGTGGAATCCCCGCAGGCGCCTATGGAATGACGGCTGAGCTCCAGGCAAAAGTTCGAGCAAAAATCCACCTCGAGGACATCGATGTCGGAGGCGTTGGAGGTACTTTGGCGGGAAACGCGCTGTCACTGGCTGGCATTCGCGCGACACTCTCCGATGTGCTCACACCCGAGGTGTACCCGGCGATGATTGAGCGGGCAACAGAGTGGACGAAGGGCGTTCAGGACGCAATTGACGAGCACGGACTGCCCTGGCAGGTCACCCAATTGGGATCACGCTCCGAGTACAGCTTCTTACCACACGCTCCTCGCCACGGCAAAGAAGCCGCTGATGCCGATGATTTCGAGCTTCAGCAGTACCTCCATCTCCACGCGTTGAACCGGGGAATCCTTGTGACGCCTTTTCACAACATGGCTCTGATGAGCCCAGCAACGACAGCCGCTGACGTCGCCGCTCACACCGCGCATTTCCGGGACGCCGTGGAAAGCTTGATGGGTGAGTAACGCACTGTTTGACTGTCGCGAACCCGCCGAGCTGCTCGAGGGTATGCGAAAGGCCAGAATGGCAATCGGTCGGGGGAAGGTCGTCTGTGTTCCCACCGACACGGTCTATGGGCTGGTGGCCGATGCGTTTAAACCAAGTGCGACGAAAGCTCTGAGAGATGCCAGAGGTATGGGGGAGAATGACCCGCTCGGCGTATTGCTGCCGGGGATTCCGACGCTTCGCGCGCTTGCCGACAACGTCCCCGACGAAGTTCACGCTCTAGCCGGGGAATTCTGGCCAGGTGCACTCACGATCATCACCGCCGCAGGGGAGTCGTTGATGTGGGATTTGGGGAACACGCAGGGGACAGTGGCTTTGCGGATGCCCTCGGAGCGCATTGTTTTAGAACTCCTCAGTGAAACAGGTCCCCTGGTGGCCTCGAGTGCTTACCGCGTCGGGGAGACCGGGGGGCTCCGCGCTGAGGACGCCGAGGCCACGTTCGGCGACGATGTGGCTGTCTATTTGTCCTCCGGGGCCACTTATTCCCCTGGTGCGCTCTCGACCGTCGTGGACGCCACTGGCCTTGATAAGCCAGGCGGCAGGCTTCGCCTGGTCCGAGAAGGGGCGATTCCTTCGACTGATATCTATGCCGTCGTGGATGTTTCCAGATTCGGTTAAACCTCGACTCTAAGGCCGATTGGTGCCACACCGTCAGGCTTGCTAAAGTCCTTGAAGGACGTCGTTCGCCGCGCACTCGTGCGCCCCGAAACTGGAGACAGCGCTGTTAGCAGAAGCCACTGAGACCTTGCTCCAGTTAGCTGCTAGCGACTCTGGAGAGTTTGCTCCGCCCACTATCGGAGAGTTTTTTCCACCCGCCATTCTTTTTGAAGGCACCATCTTTGAGATGAACCGGATCATTCTGGTCCGCCTGGTTGCTGTTGTTGCCCTGATTCTCGTGTTCTGGCTCGGAACCAGGAAAATGAAGGTTGTCCCCGGCCGTTTTCAAGGTGTGGTGGAGATGGCGCTGAACCTGGTTCGCGTCAACATCGCTGAAGATCTCCTCGGGGAAAAAGATGGCAAGCGGTTCTTGCCACTGCTCACCAGCATCTTCTTCTTGGTGCTGTTTATGAACCTGACCGGAATTATTCCCGGCCTCAACATTGCGGGCACCAGCGTCATTGGCATGCCGCTCGTTCTGGCTGTTGCCGCCTATGTGGCGTTCATATACGCGGGGTTGCGCAAGCACCCCGTAGCGTTCTTGAAGAACGCACTTGTTCCCCCGGGGGTGCCCTGGCCGCTCTACATCATCGTGACGCCCATTGAGTTGGTGTCGACCTTCGTATTGCGCCCCATCACACTCACACTTCGTCTCTTGATGAACATGGTCGTTGGCCACTTCCTGCTCGTGCTGTTTTTCTCATCCACTCACTTCTTCGTGCTGTATTCCGACTCGTGGATGGCGTTCTTTGGCCTTGGCACGATTGCATTCAGTATTGCCTTCACTTTTTTCGAAATACTGGTTGCAGTACTTCAGGCCTACGTCTTTACTCTCTTGACCGCCGTCTACCTCCAGCTCGCGCTGGCGGAAGAACACTAAACCTCAGCCCGATACGCCATCGGGCTGACAACATGGAAGGAAACACCTGTGGACGCAACATCGGTTATCGCCGAACTCACTGGAAACATTGCGACGGTCGGTTACGGTCTCGCTGCTATCGGACCCGCGATTGGCGTGGGAATCGTGGTGGGCAAGACCATTGAATCGGTCGCTCGCCAACCTGAACTTCAGGGTCGCCTGACGGTTCTGATGTATATCGGTATCGCCTTCACGGAAGCACTGGCGTTCATCGGTATCGCTACCTACTTCATCTTCACTGCATAGGCCCTTTGATGCACACCAACGCAATCCTTTTCGCAGCGGAAGAGAGCACGACTAATCCCCTGCTCCCAGCGATCTATGACATTGTCTGGTCGATTATTCCGTTTGCCCTGGTCTTGTTCTTGTTCTGGCGCATTGTGTTGCCCAGACTGCAGAAGACTTTGGATGAGCGTTCCAGCGTGATCGAAGGTGGCATTGCCGAGGCTGAGTCCGCTCAGGCCGAGGCGAAGAAGGCACTCGAGAAGTACACCAAGCTCCTCGCTGATGCCCGTGCGGAGGCCTCGGACATTCGTGACAAAGCCCGCCAAGAAGGTGTCGTCATTCTTCAGGAAATGAAGGAGGGCGCCCAAGCCGAAGCCAATCGCATTGCCCAGGCCGCAACAGCCCAAATCGAAGCCGAACGCCACCAGGCCGTGCTCTCCCTGCGCAAAGAGGTTGGGGCTCTCGCGCTGGATCTCGCTGCCGCTGTGGTTCAGGAGCGACTGAGCGAAGATGCGAAAGCCGCCTCGGTCGTTGACCGTCTGCTTGCTGACCTGGACAAAGAACAGACTGGCTCGGACAAGGCCGCAGCGAAGGCTCCAGCGAAAAAGAAGGCGACAACCTAACAATGGGCGCTCAAACCAGACAATCCCTCGACCAGGCCAGGACTCTCCTGGCCGGTCGCAGCGCGCTTGGTCTTCCGCTTGCGGAACATCTCTTTTCCGCTGCACTAGGGCTGTCGGGTTCCCCTGCGTTGCGCAGCGCGCTGAGTGATTCAGCCTCTGAGGCCTCGACCCGGAAAAATCTTGCAGCCCAGGCATTCGCATCGCTGTCCACCGATGCGAAGCAGGTCATCGACGGTCTCGTGTCGATGCGGTGGTCGAGGGCTGAAGACCTGCAGGGCGCCCTGGAGGATCTCGGAATTCGGGTCTGTTCAGGCAGTGCTGATGCGAAGACTGATCTAGTCGGTGAGCTTTTGGCTATCTCGTCACTCGTGCACTCCAATGCCGAACTCGAGTTGGGTTTGGGGTCAAAGCGCGCCAGCGCACAAGCTCGTGCCAATCTCATGGGTTCGCTCTTGGGTAAGAAGGTCTCTGGGGAAGCTTTGGCAATTGCCCGCCATCTGGTCTCTGACCCCCGTGGCCGTCGCATCGGAGCAATGTTGCAGTCAGCGGCGGTGACGGTTGCAGACCACCACGGCAAAGGACTTGCCGTGGTGAGTGTTGCCAAGTCTTTGAGTTCTGCCCAGCGCGAGAACGTCTCGAAGCTACTGCGCAAAAACTATGGCCGCGACCATTACGTGGCCGAGGTGCAGAACCCCGACGTCATCGGAGGAATGAAGATTCGCGTTGGCAACGACGTGATTGATGGCAGTATCCAAGCCCGTTTACAAGACCTCAGAACACAACTTGCTGGCTAACCCCGGCGCCTCGCACGTGAGAGACGAATCACAACAAAAGGAAGAACCATGGCAGAACTAACAATCAACCCGGACGACATCCGCGATGCTCTGAAGAAGTTCGCGAAGTCGTATGACCCGGGAACGGCTGCGACATCCGAGGTCGGCCACGTCATCGATGCCGCTGACGGTATTTGCCACGTTGAAGGACTCCCCGGTGTCATGGCCAACGAGCTAGTCAAGTTTGCCGATGGAACCCTGGGCCTCGCTCAGAACCTCGATGAGAACGAGATTGGTGTGGTTATCCTCGGTCAGTTCGCCGGCGTTGAGGCCGGTATGGAGGTTACCAGGACCGGCGAAGTTCTCTCGGTGCCAGTCGGCGATGGCTACCTCGGCCGTGTTGTTGACCCGCTGGGTAATCCTATTGATGGCCTTGGCGCGATCAAGTCCGAAGCCCGTCGCGCGCTCGAACTTCAGGCCCCCGGCGTTATGGCCAGGCGGAGCGTTCACGAGCCGCTTCAGACAGGAATCAAGGCAATTGACGCCATGATTCCGGTGGGCCGCGGACAGCGTCAGCTCATCATTGGTGACCGCCAGACGGGTAAGACCGCTATTGCCGTGGACACGATTATCAACCAGAAGGCAAACTGGGCAACCGGTGACCCCACCAAGCAGGTTCGCTGCATCTACGTGGCAATTGGCCAGAAGGGTTCCACCATCGCTGGTGTGAAGGGTGCTCTGGAAGAAGCCGGCGCCATGGAGTACACGACGATTGTCGCCGCTCCGGCGTCTGACCCCGCAGGTTTCAAGTACTTGGCCCCCTACACCGGCTCTGCGATTGGGCAGCACTGGATGTATAACTCCAAGCACGTGCTGATCATCTTCGATGACCTCTCCAAGCAGGCTGAGGCCTACCGTGCAGTGTCACTGTTGTTGCGCCGTCCTCCCGGCCGCGAGGCATACCCCGGTGACGTCTTCTACTTACACTCCCGTCTGCTCGAGCGCTGTGCAAAGCTCTCTGACGAAATGGGTGGCGGTTCGATGACCGGTCTGCCGATTATCGAAACCAAGGCCAACGACGTATCTGCTTTTATCCCCACCAACGTGATTTCGATCACCGATGGGCAGATTTTCTTGCAGTCGGATCTGTTCCTCGCAAACCAGCGCCCCGCTGTGGACGTGGGTATCTCGGTCTCCCGGGTGGGTGGCGACGCTCAAGTGAAGTCCATCAAGTCGGTCTCTGGAACCCTCAAGCTTGAGCTTGCCCAATACCGCTCCTTGGAAGCCTTCGCTATGTTCGCCTCCGACCTCGACGCGGCTAGCCGTCGTCAGCTCGAGCGCGGTGCACGCTTGACCGAACTGTTGAAGCAGCCCCAGTACTCGCCCTACCCCGTCGAGGAGCAGGTTGTGTCGATCTGGGCTGGCACCAACGGCAAGCTCGACACCATTGCGGTGGCGGATGTGCTCAAGTTCGAAGCCGAACTTCTCGACCACCTTCGTCGCAACACGAAGATTCTTGACACTTTGCGCACGACCAACGTGCTCGACGATGACACCAAGGCAGAGTTGGAGAAGGAAGTCGACAAGTTCGTGATTGCCTTCCAGGCCAGTGGTGCAGAGGGTCTCGGTAAGCCCGGTAGCGAAGAATTCGACGCTATCGAGTCAGCAGACATCAACCAGGAAAAGATCGTCAAGCGCAAGCGCTAGACGACACTGAGCTAGAGGACTAGGCAACTATGGGCGCGCAACTTCGGGTGTATCGGCAGAAGATTCGTTCTGCCAGTACGACCAAGAAGATTACGCGGGCAATGGAGTTAATTTCTGCCTCGCGAATTCAGAAGGCGCAAAGCCGCATGAGGGCTGCCGCGCCGTACTCGCGCGCTGTGACCCGTGCTGTTTCGGCAGTGGCGACCTATTCCAACATTGACCACCCTTTGCTGACCGAGGCGGCGAACCCCAAGCGTGCCGCCATGGTCATCTTCACTTCCGATCGCGGTCTAGCGGGTGCTTTCAGCGCTCAGGTGCTTCGTGAAGCGGGTGAGCTTCGCACTCGTCTGGAAGACGAAGGCAAAGAGGTCGTGCACTACGTGATCGGGCGCAAGGCTGTCCAGAACTTTGCGTTCCGCCAGCGTCCGGTGGAGAAGTCGTGGATGGGCAACACCGACCAGCCCGAGTTTGAAACCGCTAAAGACATTGCGGACACGGTGATTGAGCGCTTTATCCAAGACACCAACGAGGGCGGAGTGGATGAAATCCACATCGTCTATAACCGTTTCGTGTCTTTGGTCACCCAAACCCCCGAGGTCGTGCGTGTTCTGCCTCTTGAGGTGGTCGAGGGCGTTGAAGAGCCTGGAAACACCGAAGTGTTCCCGCTCTATGAGTTTGAGCCAGAACCCGACGATGTTCTCAACGCACTCTTGCCGGTGTATATCGAGAACAGAATCTTCGCGGCAATGCTCCAATCCGCTGCTGCCGAGCACGCCGCTCGTCAGAAGGCCATGAAGTCGGCCAGCGACAACGCCGACAAGCTCATCCGCACCTACACCAGCTTGGCAAACAACGCTCGCCAAGCTGAAATCACCCAACAGATTTCCGAAATCGTGGGCGGCGCCGACGCCCTCGCTTCGGCGAAGTAAAGAAAGAGAAGACGATATGAGCAAGACTGCCACCAAGAAAGCGACTGCCACGGGTCGAGTTGCCCGCGTTACCGGTCCCGTTGTTGACGTCGAGTTTCCTCACGACTCAATCCCCGAGATCTATAACGCGCTGCAGACCACCATCACCATGGGTGGCGAGTCCATTGTGTTGACTCTTGAGGTTGCCCAGCACCTTGGTGATGACCTGGTGCGCGCTATCGCTTTGAAGCCCACCGACGGTCTAGTTCGTGGGCAGGAAGTGCGCGACACCGGCGGTCCCATCACGGTTCCGGTCGGCGATGCCACCAAGGGCAAGGTGTTCAACGTTCTCGGCGAGGTGTTGAACTCCGATGACAAGCTCGAGGGCGTTGAGCGTTGGAGCATCCACCGCGAGCCACCCCCCTTCGACCAGCTTGAGTCGAAGACCCAGCTCTTCGAAACCGGTATCAAGGTCATCGACCTACTCACCCCCTACGTGCTGGGTGGAAAGATCGGCCTCTTCGGTGGTGCTGGTGTGGGAAAGACGGTTCTTATCCAGGAGATGATCCAGCGCGTTGCGCAAGACCACGGTGGTGTGTCGGTGTTTGCCGGTGTTGGTGAGCGCACCCGTGAAGGTAACGACCTCATCCACGAAATGGAAGAAGCCGGCGTCTTCGACAAGACCGCACTCGTCTTTGGGCAGATGGATGAGCCGCCTGGAACCCGTTTGCGCGTGGCTCTGTCTGCTCTGACCATGGCGGAGTACTTCCGCGATGTTCAGAACCAGGACGTGTTGCTCTTCATTGACAACATCTTCCGCTTCACCCAGGCCGGTTCCGAGGTCTCGACCCTTCTGGGTCGTATGCCCTCCGCCGTGGGTTACCAACCAAACCTCGCCGATGAGATGGGTGTGCTCCAGGAGCGCATCACCTCCACCAGAGGTCACTCGATCACCTCGTTGCAGGCCATTTATGTGCCAGCTGATGACTACACCGACCCGGCGCCTGCGACCACGTTCGCGCACTTGGATGCAACCACGGAGCTGAGCCGCGATATCGCGGCTAAGGGCCTCTATCCCGCTGTGGACCCACTGACTTCCACGAGCCGCATCCTCGACCCGCTCTATATCGGCAACGACCACTACCGTGTGGCGACGACCGTGAAGCAGATCTTGCAGAAGAACAAAGAACTCCAGGAAATCATCGCAATCCTCGGTGTTGACGAACTCAGCGAAGAAGACCGGATCACGGTATCGAGAGCACGCCGAATCCAGCAGTTCCTCTCCCAGAACACGTATATGGCGAAGAAGTTCACCGGTGTTGAGGGTTCCACGGTTCCGCTGAAAGAGACCATCGAATCCTTTGATGCCATTGCTCGCGGTGAGTTTGACCACGTCGCCGAGCAGGCCTTCTTCAACGTGGGCCCCATCTCGGACGTGGAAGAGAAGTGGGCAAAGATTCAGAAGGAGAATGGCTAATAGTGGCTGGCATCCTTCAGGTCACGGTGGTCTCCGCCACCGCTGGGGTGTGGTCGGGTGAGGCCACCATGGTCGTCGCCCGCACCACCGAGGGGGAAATTGGGATTCTCGCGGGGCACGAGCCAACCCTCGGCGTTCTCGCGGCGGGTGAAGTCCGCATCACGACCCCAAGCGGCGAGAAAGTCACTGCCAAGGCAGAGGACGGATTCCTCTCCGTGGATAACAACCAGGTGACCATCGTTGCCGGACTGGCAGAGATTATTTAGCCCATGATGATCCTTCTGCCTCCCTCAGAGACCAAGGTTTCGGGAGGGGATGAGGGGTCACACCTGGATCTCGGGTCTCTGAGCTTCTTGGTTCAGACACCACTTCGGCAGAAGTTGGCCAATGAACTGGTTGCTCTTGCCGGCAACCCCGCAGCGTCGCTGCGGGCCTTGAAGTTAGGCCCTAAGGGCCTGGGTGAACTGCAGCGTAACCGGGAGCTGTGGGAGGCACCGGTGATGCCAGCGCTTTCTCGATACACAGGCGTGCTCTATGACGCTCTTGGCGTCGACACCCTCGATGGCGCCTCGAGGGAGCGCGCCCTGTCGAGCATTGCCATTTTTTCAGCACTGTTTGGACTGATTCGCGCTAGTGACCGGATTCCGGCGTATCGTCTGTCCTTCGACTCTGCCCTGCCTGGGGGAAAGCCCGGGAGGATGTGGGGGCCTGGGGCCTCCGAGTTGTGGGCGTCAGTCGATGAGTTCGTTCTCGATCTTCGTAGCGAGGGGTATCGCAGCCTGTCTCCGTTGTCAGAGGGCCGGGGCGTATTCGTATCGCTCGTGAAAGAGGGCTCTGTGGGCTCCAGGGTTGCCATCGGGCATCACAACAAAGCAGTCAAGGGACGCCTTGTGCGCGACCTGGTGACTTCTGGGGCAGTAATCACCTCAGTCGAGGAGCTCTGCCAGTGGGGGAGTGCCCACGGCCACAACTTTGACGAGGCTAGTGCTCAGTCCGGATCGATTGAGCTGGTCGTGGCGGTTTAGCGAAAAGGGATGCCTTCGTGGTGCAAGAGTTTCGCTTTTGTGGGAATCCCCTCGCCCCCGCTGTAGCCGGTAATGTTGCCACTCGCTCCAAGAATGCGGTGACAGGGGACAATGATGGGGATGGGGTTGCGGCCCACCGCTCCGCCAACAGCCCGGGGCGCGCGACCCACCCCGGCTCTCTGGCCCAGCTCGTCGTAGGTGAGAGTGTGGCCAAACGGAATGGTCGCAAGCGTTGCCCAGATGGCCTCTTGGAACGTGGTTCCGGAATATGCCAGTGGCAGGTCAAATACTGTGCGCTCACCGGCGAAATACTCTCCGAGCTGCACCGTGGCCTCGCCGAGAACGTTCGCATCGGTGGGGTTGATGCTCTGCTTAGGTGAGGGGCTTTGCCCAATAGTCACAGCGGTGATGGTCTGGTTGCTCGCGGCAATAGTCAACGCTCCGAGCGGCGAATCCATGGTCAAGGATGAGGTCATGTGTTGAGGGTACATCGATTCCGCAACACCCGCCGGCGCCCCGGAAACCAAAGGACGACTGCTCCAGGTCGGTGTCCTGTGGAGAAAGTTCCTCTTCCTCACGAAGTCTCACGTTGATGCCCTGGTTCAACTCGGACACCTCGGAATTTAGACGATTGAGCTCGTCGAGCCGCTCGTTGTATTCGGTGATTTTTGTCTGCAGGCTGACCCTCATTGATTCAAGCCGTGATTGTCGCTCCACCAGTGCGTTCCTCGTGGACTCGAATTCCGATCGGGAGGGGAAAGCACCGGGTTGTGATGCTCGTTCGTTGAACGAAAGAATTGCCGCGTTGAGGTTGCTCTGCTCTGCTTCATAGGCAAAGCGCAGGCCTTCTATTTCAGCTGCGCGTGATTCAAGTTCTTGGGCGAGCGCAGTCAGCTCAGCCTCAACAGTGTCAAACACTCGGTAGAGCTCGTCGGCGAGAGCGACCACTTTGCTGCGGTCATCGAAGTAGATGGCGTAGTGCTCCTCGAGGAGCGCTGGTAGGGGGGCAACCTCCGTGCCAAGAATCGAGTAGAGCTCGGGGATTCTGGAGGCTGGATTGTCCGCCTCATACGAGGCAATCCGGTCCCGCAGTTGGTGGTCTGCCGGCAGCGTGGCAAATCCTTCCTCGAGTAGTTTCGCAAGCCCCTCCTGTTCGGCGCCAGAAAGCCTGGCCCACGCCGAGTGGAGCATTTCGTGGGCGGCAACCACAGGTTCGATACTGGCGAGGCGATCATCGGTCACGTCATAGAGGTAAATTCGGCCATCCCGCAGGGTGTAACAGCCGAGCACCCCAATTCCTGGCTCGTTGCGGGTGCAGTAGCGATCAAATTCGTAGACCGGCACAATCTGCGGAAGCGAGGTCATGAAATAGAGCTCGCCAGTGGGAGACATTCCCGATTGGCGGGCATAGATAAGGATTTCCTCTGGTGCCTCGAATTGATAGGCCACCAACTGGTCCTTGAGATGGCGTTCGTTCGTGATGACCCAAGAAACGCCCCAGGCTGCGCCGCCTTGGAGAGCCAGCGCAGCGGTGGCGAGCACAACGAGAGTCGCGCGACCCACGCGTGAACCAATCGAGTGTTCTGCCATGTTCTACCCTTTCCGGCCCTCCCATTGTGACCTAGGAAGTCTTGGAAACCGCCGGCCACACCGACCGTGACACCGGCCGGTGTGGCCGGGGAAGGGCTGTGTGTGCTCCCGTGGTGTCTCGAATCGCCCCGGTAATCTTTGCCACATGAGTCTTTTTGATGCCACAGAGGTGCGACCACCTGCGCCCTGTTCCCGATGTGGCGAAATGATTCACGCGAGCAGTCTGTTTTGCCCACAGTGCGGTCAGTCGAGTGTCCGTCCCAAACCAGCCCCTCCTGCGGCAAAGAACCTGCCGGCCCCAGATGCCACGGCCACGCCAGAGCCAGAACCTGAGGTTGACGCGCCAGCCAGCACGACGGGGTGGCTACGGCGAAGCCTGTCTCTGGGCAAAAAACCTGAGGCTCCCGCGGAAGAGAAAGACCAGCTCCCAGCGACCTCTGACCCAGACACTCAGCCGATGTCGCTTTTTGACATCGAGCAGGCTGAAGCACTCGCGCAAGACACGGCACCGAGGCAGGCTCAGGTTGCTAGTACTTTCACCCTCCTCTTTGACGATGGCAGCGTAGTTACTGTGGGAGAGGCCCCCGGTGTGATGGGGGTAAAGCCCGTGGTAGAGGGTGACACGGTGCTGAGGGTCTTTCTGGATGACCCCACCGACACTGTCGCCCCCGAGCACTGCGAGTTCGGGGTGGAAAACCGGGTGTTTTGGGTGAGGGATGTGAAAACAGTGAACGGGACCGTCGTTGAAGAACCGGGATCTCCCCCTCTGCAGTGCATTCCCTATGACAAGTACTTCGTCGTGCGAGGATCCCGGGTGGGTCTTGGCTCGCTGTTCTTCACCCTCCAGTAGATCAGTTGTCCACCGAGTTTCGCGCGCTAGCTAGTTCGCCACCCTGAGCTGGCTATCTACGCCTCACCTTCCCGGCGTGCTCCACTAGGGCGGTGTTTCCTGGGCCTCCTCCTGCGCCACCTGCCCCACCCGAGAACGCACCGCTACCCACACTTCCGATGCTGGCACCGGTGGCGGTAGCCCTCGTGTTAGCGCTCGTGTTTCAGTCAGCACTTGCGCTCCTGATGGGAGTCATCGGCCCTCTGATGGTGGTGGGTGGCTGGTGGGAATCTAGACGACGAGGCGCACTGAAGCACAGTGCTGCCCTTCTGGAGTTTGAGGACCAGCTCGTGGAACACGAAGGGGTGGTGGAGCGTGCCAGACGAGACGTTCGTGATCGGGCCACGCGGCTCCATCCTGGAATCCAGGACTGGGCACACGATGCCCTGTGGCGGGGTCCTCCACCGGCAACCGAGACACTGAGCGTTGGGCACACGCGCTGGTATCCACCCCCTGGACATCCCCTGGCTGGCACGGGAGCTATCGGTGGAATGCCTGCCCTGGTCGACATGACCAGAGGGTTAGCGCTGGTGGCCTCTGATGACCAGCACAGTCTGTGGCGCGCGTTAGCTCTCCAGTGGAGAGCCCATTCCCACGCCGTCATCCCCTCCTGGGACCTGGGGGATCCACCACCGCGTGATTTTCGGGGACCTTCACGCCTGGTCTGGGTGAGCGCGACCACTGATATTCCTGCCGATTGCCTCGCGATAGTGATTCATCGGGGTGGTGTGATGGCTGAACTGCATGTTCCAGGAGAGCCGCCCCAGGACGTCGTGCTGGCTACCCTGAGCCACGCCGAAGCGATGAGAATTCCCCGCGACAGGCTTGGAGTGAGTGACGTGGTGGACTCCGAGCCAGATCTAGCGCGCCGTGATCAACTCTGGGTCTCCCTGGCCCAGCGAGGACCGTTTTTTGATCTGCTCTCGGAGGGCCCCCACACCGTGGTGTGGGGCGCAACAGGGAGTGGGAAAAGCGTCACCGTGGTTGCCCTGGTCAGCTCGCTAGCGCGCCACTATCCCCCGGATCACGTCGTGTGCGTACTCATTGACTTTAAAGGCGGTGCTGGGCTCGCTCCGCTTGCGGCCCTCCCCCACACCGTGGGGTGGGTGACCGATTTAGCACCGGACTCAAGCAGGCGGGCGCTGCGAGGATTGCGCTCCGAGATGACTCGACGAGAGCGCATCCTCGAGGCAGCGACGCGTGCAGACTGGTCCGAGCTCGATTCCTCACTAGAGGCGCCACGATTGGTCATCGTCATTGACGAGGTCGCCTGGTTATTAGCCAACCAACCACTGTGGGCCGAGGTAATCACCGACATCGCAGCCAGAGGGCGGTCCCTGGGAGTCCATCTTGTTCTCTCGACCCAACGCCTCAGCGGGGTCATCACCCGGGCGATGATGGCCAATATCTCATTCCGGGTGTGTGGCCGGGTCACCGACGAGGCTGAGCTCCGAGAGGGAATGCCCGATGCCAGCGCATCTCTGGCCAGCGCGCTGCGGCATGTGCGCCCGGGGCAGGCGCTTGTCGCTGGAGCGCTCAGCCCCCCACAGATGTCCGCTGTTGATCAAGCACAACCCCGTTCTCGCGATGATTCTCCGGCGAGCTGGAAGGTCTGGGCGGACGCCCTGCCTGCAGTCATCCCCTGGCGAGATGGCGGCACGGGTGAATCACCGTGGGCATGGCGGGAGTGTCTTGACACTCACTCTGCGGTGAGAGTGCCTGGATTGATGGGTCCTGGCTCGGTGGCGATTGTCGGTGATCGGTTCTCTGGTCGAACTACTGCTGCGTATGCTCTCGCGTGGACCCATGCAGGTGCTTTCATGGCTCCCCACGATGGCGCTTCGCTCTGGGTGTGTCTCAACGCAGTCTCTGGGACAGACCGGACGCTCGTGGTCGATGACGTGGATATTCTCCTTCACGGCACTGCTCCAGAGGGAGAAGCGTTCCTTGTCGACGCTCTCGAGGGTTTCTCTGGAGCGCTTCTGATGACCATGAGTGCTCGTCACCGACTCTCCCGCTCGCTGTCCCGGCTTGCCAGCCAGGTGTTAGTAATGCCCATTGCGAAGCCGGAGGATCGTGACGTGTGGGGAGCGTCCTCTCGCTCTTGCCCCGGTGCTGGGTTGTGGAATGGCGAGGACATCCAGGTGGTTCACGGTGCTCCCGCCCCTACTCTCTGGGTAGCCCCAGACGTGTCCCCGGTGCCAGAGCTGCCCCAGCCGCCGGGGCTGTCTCAGGTGCCAGTGGTGGTGACCAACACTCCACAGGAGTGGGCTCGGAGCCCCATCACGGAGGTGATTGATTCCACTCATCACTCAAGCGCCTGGGCCGCCGTTGCTCGCTATCGGGTGGGCCAACCAATCCTGATTGACGGGTTGAACCATCGGGACGTTCGATCACTACTCCAGGGCGGCCCCTGGATTCCACCGCTGTCACCCCCAGAGGGCTCGCTGTGGTTGTGGGACGGGTCACGACCCGTCCTCACTACGCGAGAACGCTGGCGAGGGTGACACTGTCCATACTGTGGGCAACACCCACGGGTTCGTTGGTGAGCGACCCCGCTGTGGTGTTGAGACCCTTGGCCAGGCCCGCGTCCCCGCGAAGCGCGTCCTTCCAGCCCTTGCTTGCTAAAGCGTTGACATGACGCATGGTGGCATTAGTCAATGCAACCGTCGAGGTTGCAGGAACAGCGCCTGGCATGTTGGCCACGCAATAGTAAATGCTGGAGTGCACGGCAAACGTCGGATCAGCGTGGGTAGTCGGCTTGGAGCCCTCAAAACAGCCACCCTGGTCAACGGCAATGTCCACGAGCACGCTACCTGGCTTCATCCGGGACACGAGGTCCAATGAGACGAGTTTTGGCGCTTTAGCCCCTGGAATCAACACTGAACCAATCACCAGGTCAGCATCAATACAGGCCCGCTCGATTTCAAGAGAGTTAGATGCTGCTGTCTTGATCCGCCCGGCATAAAGAGCATCGAGTTCTTTGAGTCTGGTCAGGTTCGTGTCGAGCACGGTCACTTCCGCACCAAGACCCACGGCAACTGAGACCGCGTTCGTCCCGGCAACTCCTCCTCCCAAGACCACAACCTTGGCGGGTCTCGTTCCGGGAACGCCTGGCACCAAGAGACCCATGCCGCCGGCAGATTTCATCAGCGTGTTCGCTCCCACGATTGCCGAGAGTCGTCCTGCCACCTCGCTCATCGGAGCTAGTAGCGGCAGGCCACCCGTGGGGCCCTCGACTGTTTCATAGGCGATGGCCGTAATTCCCGAGGACAGCAGCGCGGTGGTCAGGTGGGGCTCCGCTGCGAGGTGAAGAAAGGCGAAGAGAACAAGGTCGTCACGGAAATATCCGTACTCGGACTCAATGGGCTCTTTGACTTTGACGACCATGTCCGCTGATTTCCAGGCGTTTGCTGCATCGGCAACGATCTGTGCACCCTGCTCTGCGTAGTCAGCGTCAGGGATTCCAGAGCCTATTCCAGCTCCGGTTTCGACCATGACCTGGTGGCCAGCGTGGATGAGGTCGCGGACTCCAGCGGGAGTCATCGCAACTCGAAACTCATTGTTTTTGATTTCACGTGGGACTGAAATCTTCATTACCTTCACCTCATTGTTGTTGGGTGTGCCCTCCGGCGTCGTTGCCGCTGGGGCACAAGAATGCCCGTGGGGCATCCACCCCCGAGTCTATATCTGGACGCGAAGGCCCCCAATTATCCGGTCTCCACCCATCACCGGGTCCGCCATTCCCGCCAGGATGTGGTCCCTCTGAGAGCTCTCAATGGCGCCGACTCGGACTAGCGCTTCCAGTGCAACGGGAGTCGTCGCGCGCATTGAGCCATCAACAATTTTCACAGCAACGGCAACGCCCTCCGGCGTTCCGATGACCACAAGACCCTCGGCGCCAATCTTGGCAATGCCGCCGATCGTCTGGATCGTGATGGTGTTGGCTCGGCCCTCCCCATCTAGTGCCCACGCGTTGCCAGCTACGGCATCCAGTAGTGCACGGGCTTCCGGGGTCTTGCCGGAGGCAAGCGAGGCAATTGCGCGGGCGAGGCCCCGGGTGGTGAGGGCATGAAGGGGCGCGCCACAGCCATCGGTAGAACTAAACGCCACAGTTTCGCCACTCCAGGTTTCAATGGTCGCGAGGATTAACTCTTGCAGAGGATGGTGTGCCTCGAGATAGGTGGTGTAATCCCAACCGGAGTGGATGGTTGCCGCGAGAAAACCTGCGTGTTTGCCCGAGCAGTTCATGGCCAGGCGGGATGGCGCACCGAGGGAAGCAAGCATCTTGGCGCGTTCACTGGCGCCGAGGGGCCAATCCACCGGGCACTGCAGATTCTCCGGGCCAAGACCATGGCGCTGCAGGAACGCTTCGATCGCATCCCGGTGGGCCATCGAGCCACAGTGACTGGCCGTGCTCAGCGCAATCTCGAGTGGGGTGAGGTCAACTCCGGTGCCGAGCAGGGCGAGTGTTTGCAGGGGTTTGAGTGTTGACCGCGGGTAGACGGGGACGCCCGAATTTCCTCGCTCGAGAAGAAGCTCTCCGGCGCTATCCACCACAGCGACAATCCCATGGTGCAGGGATTCGACGTGGCCGTCTCTCACTAGCTCAGCGACCACAACGCCGGAGGCGCTGTCCAATAAGGACATCAGAGTGTTAGAGAGAGCTGAGGGCGTCGTCCATGACGGCGACTGCTTCGCGAAGCTGGTCATCGGTGATGACCACCGGTGGCAGGAAGCGCAAGACGTTGCCAAAGGTTCCGGCGGTCAGAATCAAGACCCCCTTGTGGAGTGCGTGGGTCTGCACTGCCTTGGTGACATCGGCTGCTGGCTTGCCCGTGGCGGGGTCAACGAATTCGAGTGCGAGCATCGCACCGATTCCTCTGACGTCACCAATCACCGGGTGCTTTTTCTGAAGATCGAGCAGTAGCGGCATGAGGGTGGCCCCAACCCGCTTGGCTTCGCCCAAAAGATTGCGCTTTTCGACCTCGTTGAATACCGCGACAACCGCTGCGGAGGACACGGGGTTGCCACCGAAGGTTCCGCCCAAGCCACCTGGGTGCGAGGCATCCATGATCTCGGCACGTCCGGTGACGGCTGCGATCGGCATGCCGCCGCCGATTCCCTTGGCGCTGGTGACGAGGTCGGGCTCAATCCCGAAGTGTTCGCTCGCAAAATATGCGCCGGTGCGGGCCATGCCACTCTGCACCTCATCGGAGACATACACAATGCCATTCGCCCTACACCAATCGACGAGGGCGCCCAGGTAGCCCTCGGCGGGAACAATGAACCCGCCCTCACCCTGAATCGGCTCGACAAAGAGGCAGGCGATTTGGCTAGCACCGACTCGCTTTTCCAGGTGGGTAATGGTGCGCTCAGCGGCCTGCGCTCCCGTGAGACCATCGTGAAAAGGTGACGAGTTTGGCGCGTGGTGCACAGAACCTGCGAGTGGGCCAAAGCCTGTTCCGTAGGGGTGCATGTTGTAGTTCATGGACGCTGTGAGGTTGGTGCGGCCGTGATAGCCGTGGTACAGGACCGCGATCTCGGTGCGACCGGTGTGTTTGCGCGCAATCTTCACGGCGTTCTCGACTGCTTCGGCTCCGGAGTTGACCAGAACAGATTTCTTGGCGAACGTTCCCGGCGTGTGCTTGGCCAGAAGCTCGCACACAGCGATGTAGGGCTCATAGCCCGCCACAGCGAAGAGTGTGTGAGTGACCTTCGATACTTGCTCGGTCACAGCCTGGACGAGGGCCTCGTTCGTGTGACCGACAGTCATGACGCCAATGCCACCAGTGAAATCGATGAACTGGTTGCCATCGACATCCACCACAAGGGCGTCATGGGCGTGGTCAACATAGATGGGGAAGGTGGCCGATACGCCAGCGGATACTGTCGCGACGCGCCTAGCGTGGAGTTTCTGGGATTCGGGGCCTGGAATTTCCGTGACAATGCGCCGTGACGACGATTGGGTACCCCGGGGAGCGAGAGTGTCAGTCATAAGCGATAAGTGTAGACCGGTAACCTCGGAGAATCATTGAGTTTCGCGAGGACGGAGAAGCCATGTCAGGTCATCACTACGAGGTGTCTCTCACCTGGAGTGGGAATCGTGGCACTGGCACCAGTGGTTACAAAGAGTACGGTCGCGATCACATCGTGAGCGCTCCAGGTAAGCACGATATTGAGGGTTCGGCGGACAAATCCTTCTTTGGCGATGTGGATCGATGGAATCCAGAGGAACTTCTGATTGCCGCGCTGTCCCAGTGCCACATGCTGAGTTTCCTGCACGTCGCCGCCGATGCCGGCGTCGTGGTCGTGGGATACACAGACCATGCCTCTGGCACGCTGACGCTGAATTCTGAAGGGGGTGGCCGCATGACGGAGGTGCGCTTGGCCCCCGAGGTCGAGGTGCTAGGTCCTCTGGCTGAATCACTGGATGCCCTGCATCACAGGGCAAGCGCGCTGTGCTTCATCGCAAACTCGGTGAATTTCCCCGTCACCCACAATCCGAGCGCCCGCGTCGCTGATTCACTTTGATTAGCGGGCTCCAAGCTGTCAAGATAGCGGGGTCGCACGGCGCGACGTCGTGGAAGGCAATCGTGAATAAATTCGCTGGTCTCGCTGTGTGCGCGAGCGTACTTTTGGTCGTATCTGGTTGCGCTAGCGACGCTACTGAAGAGGTCGCCGCCGTGTCCGAGCTCGTTGAGGGTTGCACCCCCAGCGGCGAGGTTGTTGAGTCGATTACGGTCGCCGGCGATTTCGGCCAAAGGCCCGAGGTCACGTTCAATGCACCACTCGAGGTAATCGGCACCCAGCGGGCTGTCGTCATCGAAGGTAACGGTGAACTGGTGGAGAACGGCGATGACGTCGTTGTCGACTACGCCTTGTTCAATGCCACCACCGGAGCCGACATCGAAGACTCCGGCTACGACGAGTTCAGCCCCACCGTGTTGCGGGTTGACATCGCCGCACCAGTATTCCTTGGTGTGTCATTGACCACAGCGTGTTCGAGTGTCGGATCCCGTGTGGTGGGAGTCATTCCTGCTGCCGAAGCGTTTGGCCCGGAGGGCGCCCCAGAGTTTGGCCTTGAGCCCGGACACGGCTTAGTCTTCGTCGTCGATGTGATTTCTATCAAGCCACCGGCCGAACCGCCACTGGATCGGATTGAGGGCGAGCCTAGCGAGCCTGGCGAAGGCTTCCCCTCCATTGAGTACGCCGAGTCGGGCGAGCCCACTGTGGTGATTCCAGAGGGTGATGTTCCCGCGGAGTTCGCACTCTCCACTGTCATCACGGGAACGGGTGCTGAAGTCGGTGCTGGTGACATCGTTGTGGTCCACTACCACGGTGTGAACTGGAACACCGGCGAGGTTTTTGACTCCAGCTGGTCCAGAAATGAACCGGCTACGTTCCCGACAGGCGGCGTCATTCCAGGATTCCGCGATGGCCTGATTGGGCAAACTGTGGGCTCGCGAGTCATCATCGTGATTCCTGCTGATCTGGGTTACGGGCCCTCCGGCGGCACTGGTGATGGCTCCATTGGCGCTGAGGACACCATTGTCTTCGTGGTGGACATCCTCGGGGTTCAGTAGAACCTAGCCCGGAAAGAGGCCGAGACGAGCGAGTCGTTCCTTCGCTCGCCTGCGGCTCGTGGACTCGGTGCCAAGCACCGCGCCGGTCAACCACAACACCGCCCTGGTGAGGGAGATTGCTGGCCACCACGGTCGCTTCAGTCCGAGCATGCTTCGATAGCGGGGCTCCATCGTGGCGATTGCACCACCCACCATGATGGCGTAGGGGATGCGCGCGGGCCCTGGAAGCGGGGGCTTCGTGAGAAACCGCAGTGCTTCCTTGACCCGGTCATCCGCGCGAAGGACTGGACCAAAAGCCTCGAGAGCGCTCTGGAGTTCCGCGCGTGAACGCGGGGGATGTGTGAGGCCCATGAGTTCGCCTGCCATCGCCCACTCCCGGACATAGCTGTCTTCTCCGGACTCGCCGGGCGCTGTGATGGGAATGGAGTCTCCCCACTGGCGGTGAGCTGCAAGAAAAGCGTCGGTGAAAACGATGTGAACCCAAGCGACGAGGTCCTGGTCCTGTGCCGAGTAGCGGGTTGGTTGGTCTTTCGCGCTCCCGGAGGGGTAAGTTCCCTTCACGCGGTTGTGCAGTCGCGAGACCCTGGAAGTCTCGTGGCCTACGGTCTGGGTCGAGCCAAAGGTGGTGGTTACGACCCACCGCACAGTTCCGGCGAGGCGCCCCAGGGGATCCTCGGCGTAGCGGGAGTGGTCATGAACGCCAGCCATGGCGCCGGGGTGAAGTGTCTGCATCAGAAGCGCTCGCACGCCGGCGACAATAACGGGAATCCCGCCGTTGACGTGCCAGACCGCAGAGCCTGGACCAAAGTAACCAGCATCATCGCCCTCGGCGATGCTGTGGACCCACTCTGGTTCGCCGTGGGGGTCACCGGAGAGCATGGTGAGTAGTTGGGCCCGATAGCGCTGGCGAAGTGATGGCACCAGACCACAGTGCCAGAGGCGTGCTGATAGAAAGGACAATACCCTAGGGGGTATATAGTAGAGATATGAACCCGGACATACCTAGCCCCACAACTGTTGTCATCATCGGAGGGGTTGCTGGTGGAATGTCAGCGGCAACCAGACTCCGCCGTATCAATGAGGCCGCAGAGATCATTGTCCTGGAGCGCGGTGGCGCTGTGTCCTTTGCCAACTGTGGTCTTCCCTACCATGTTGGCGGAATCATTGTGAACCGTGGTTCTTTGGTTCTTCAGCAGCCCGCTCAATTGAAGAGACGCTTCAACATTGACGTTCACCTGCGCACCGAAGCCACCGCAATCAACGCTGCGGCCAAGACAGTGAGCGTGAAAGATTTGGAATCTGGCGCAACGCGCGAGATCGGCTATGACGCCCTCGTGCTGAGCCCTGGCTCCACTCCGTTCAGGCCGCCTATTCCCGGCGTCGAGACAGCCCACGTGCTGTGGAATCTCGATGACATGGACCGACTGATTGCTAGCGCTGAAACAGCGACGAGCGCCATTGTCGTTGGTGGAGGCTTTATCGGCCTTGAGCTCGCCGAGAATCTGGTGCACCGAGGCATCCGTACGACGCTGGTCGAAGCACTACCCCAGTTGATGCCGACCTTGGACGTCGAAATGGCGTGGCCTCTGGTTGAGCGCGCCCGGCTAAACGGCCTCGAAGTGAAGCTCCAGGCTCAGGTCACCCAAATCACGGCCGAGGGCGTGACAGTGGCCAGTGGTGAACATCTAGCCGCTGACTTCACGGTAGTTGCCGTGGGCGCTAGGCCCAATACCGAACTTGCTATCGCAGCCGGTCTCACGATGGGCGATGCCGGGGGAGTGCGGGTTGATGACCAGCAACGCACCTCAGACCCCCACATCTGGGCCGTGGGCGACGTCGCCGAGAAGCCTCGCCCCGATGGCCACAGCTTGGTTCCCCTCGCTGGCCTTGCCAACCGCCATGGGCGACTGGCAGCAGATTCGATTATGGGTAGGCCAGCGAGAGCGGTCACCGCTTTTGGCACGTCAATAGTTGGGTTCTTCGGAATTGCTGCCGCATCCACCGGGTATACCGAGCGGGTGCTAAACGCAAAGGGTCGTGCCATGCGCATCATTCACACTCACCCCGTTAACCACGCCGGGTATTACCCGGATGCTAGCCAGATGGCCATTAAGCTCATCGTCGATCCCGAGAATGACGCCATCCTCGGCGCCCAGGTCGTGGGCGAAGAGGGTGTCGACAAGCGCATTGATGTCATTGCCACGGCGATGGCAGCAGGCCTCACCGCGAGTGATCTGATGGATCTGGAATTGTCCTATGCCCCACAGTTTGCCTCGGCTAAGGACCCGGTGAACATGGTGGGATACGTCAACGACAACCGAGCACGCGGTGAGGCCAGTGTCCAATGGCATGAGGTTGATTCCTTGCTTCGGCAGGGCTGGCAGCTTATCGATGTGCGCACCGAGGGCGAATACACCAGGGGAGCCATCCCAGGCTCGCGGCTGATGACCCTGGATCAACTTCGCGAGAACGTCGATGAACTCCGAGGGCAGAAAGTCATCGTTACCTGTCGCGTGGGACAGCGTGGCCACACAGCGGCCAGCATTCTCACCCAGGAGGGTATCGAGGTGGCCAATCTTGATGGTGGTTATCTCACCTGGCAGATGGGCGTTGCTGCCACCACTCCAGAGCTTGTCACGGCACACTAAGAACCAGCGAGAGAAGGGCACCACCATGAGCGAGGCCACCACCGACATGAAGCCGGTCATTAACCGTTTGCGCAGAGCCCACGGGCAACTCGCGGCCGTGATCACGATGGTCGAGCAGGGCAAGGATTGCCGCTCCGTGGTCACCCAGCTCTCGGCGGTCTCTGGCGCACTCGACAAGGCCGGTTTCGCCATAATTGCTACCGCCATGAAGGAGTGTGTGGCCGAAGAGGGCAAGCCCCAGAAAGAGGGCGCGCTGGCCGTGGAAGACCTGGAAAAGCTCTTCCTCAGCCTCTCCTAGAGCGGACTCCCCGCGCCGGGGATTGTAGGCTGGGGCAATGCCAACCCGGATTGCAGTGGTGGGGGCGACTGGTCGCCTCGGATCCCACGTGTGTGAGATTGTGGGCGCTCTTCCGGACTATGAGTTAGTCGCCCGCCTCGATTCGCGCAGTGACCTGCAGGAAATGATCGGTGCGGACATCGTGGTGGATGCCACTTTGCCCGGGGTCTCGGCCAAAGTTGTTGAGTTTGGCCTGAGTCAGGGGCTCAAGGTGCTCGTGGGAACCAGTGGTTGGAATCACGACAAGATTGCGTCCCTAGCGGCACTGGTGGATGCCAACCCGGGAACTGGCGTCTATGTCGTTCCGAACTTCTCTCTGGGAGCGACCCTGCAGAGTGTTGTCGCACGCCTCGTGGCGGCCCAGTTTGAATCCATCGAAATTGTCGAAACCCACCACGCGGGCAAGGTTGACTCGCCTTCTGGGACCGCTGTGCGGGTCGCTGAGCAGATAGCGCACGTGCGGAGAGAACTCGGCGGAGTTATCGCACCGCATTCGAACCAGAGCGCAAGAGGAGAACTCGTCGCGGGGGTCCCGGTGCACTCTCTGCGCCTGAGCGGTGTGCTTGCCAAGCAGGACATCATTTTTGGTGGGGTGGGAGAAACCCTCACCGTGTCCCACGAGACTCACTCCCGTGACGCCTATCAGGCAGGAATTGTGGCGGCCCTCGCGTTCATGAAAAACCACACCGGCGTTGCCGTGGGTCTTGAGCACGCCCTGGGAATTTCCGCGGGAATTTCCGCCCCGTGAGTAGACCGATGGTGGGCGCCATGTTCATGGCGGTCCTCTTGGTGATCTATCTGGGCTTTAGCGTCAACTACGCCTGGATTTTAATCTCTGATTCCTCGCCGCTTGCCAACGCTATGGGCTATGCCCTGCTGGTTCTTCCTGGACTGGGAGCCTGGGGGCTTGTCGCAGAAATGCAGTTTGCCTTTCGCTCGCAGGCGCTTATGAAGCGCCTCGAGCAGGAAGGTTTACTCCCGGACAAAGAGCTCCCTCGCTTGCCAAGCGGGCGCCCCGACCGCGGTGTGGCAGACGCAGCTTTTCCCGAATTCTCCGCCGCACTCCAAGCCAGCCCCGAGTCATGGCAGGCATGGCTCCGGCTGGGTCTTGCCTATGACGCGTGTGGCGATCGGCGACGAGCCCGGTGGGCTGTGCGCAGGGCAATTGCTGTGGCCAAGATGCCCTAACTAAAAAGTCCTAGCGCCTCCCAAGCATCCGCGCGATTGCATCGGCAATGGTGAGGTCATCGAAGCGAAAGCCGATGATGTCCAGGCGCTGAGAGATGACGCGCTGTGAACTCAGCAGCAGTTCTTCGCCGGCCTCGCCCATCAGTGCCGTGATGGCGAAGGTGGGAAGCCCCAGCAGATGGGGGCGACGCAGCGCTCGCGCTAGCTCTGTGGTCAGATCTGTGGCGGTCGCGGGAGTTGGCCCCACCAGGTTAAAGATGGTCTGGTCAGTGTCGTGGGTGACCAGGTACTGAAGCGCTCGGACTTCGTCGTGGAGGCTAATCCACGGCCACCACTGGGTGCCAGGCCCTATGTTCCCGCCAACTCCGAGGCGCGTTTGGAGCGCAAGCGGAGCGAGCGCCCCACCGCGACCCACAACGAGTCCGGTGCGGGCGAAGCAGACTCGGGTTGTCTTGCTGGATGCAGCCTGGGCTTCTGTTTCCCAGGCCTCCACCACATCGGCCAAGAATCCTTGTCCTCGGGGGCTGAACTCCGTGAGCTCCTCATCACCCCGGTCGCCATAGAACCCGACCGCGCTGCCCGAAACCAGCAGTGAGGGGGCATTCTCCGCTTGGGCGATGGCAGTAGCGAGGGTCCGGGTGGCGTTAACCCGGGAGCTCATAATGAGCTCCTTGTGCCGCGTGGTCCAGGGAATCTTTCCAATCGAGGCTCCGGAGAGATTAACTACCACGTCAATGTGGTCAATGATTCCCGAGTCGATGGTGCCAGCGTCTGGATCCCACTGATGTTCGCTTGGCCCCTGCGGTTTGCGTCTCACCAGGGTGTGCACAATGTGCCCCGCTTCAACGAGTGAGCGCGTGAGCGGAATCCCAATCATCCCGCTTGCTCCCGCGAGCAGAATTCGACGCGGTTCGGCGTCGCTGGGAAGGTCAACGACCATTACGCGAGGGACGCCTCAAGAGTGATGGGGACACCGGCGAGAGCCTTCGAGATGGGGCAGTTAGCTTTGGCCTCTTCGGCAAAACGCTGGAAGGTCGCCTCGTCAATGCCTGGGATTGTCGCCAGGAGAAGCAGATGCGATCCGGTGACGCCCTCGCCTGGGACGAACGTTACGGCCGCGGTGACCTCCAGCTTTTCTGGGGGCATTCCCGCTCCGCTGAGTGCGTGAGACAGCGCCATCGAGTAGCAGGCGGAGTGCGCAGCACCCAGGAGCTCTTCGGGGTTGGTGATGCCGGTTTGGCCTTCGCTGCGAGCAGCCCAGGTCACCTCAAATGATCCGGCACCGGAGGAGACGAGGGACGTGTTTCCCGACCCCTCGACCAGGCTTCCGGCCCACTGCGTCTTTGCTTCACTGGTTACTGCCATGGTGTGCTCCTTGGTCGGGTTGCGTGTAAGTCATAGAACCACATTTCCCGGCCATGTGGCAGTCCTCTTGGCCAAATTCTCAGCTGATTAGGCAGTGGGCCTAATCAGCTTTGCCCGGACAAGAAGTGCATACATCTCGCAACCAAGGCACAGGCCAAACACGGCGTTCAAGAACGCCGCAACGAATGCCACTGACGCGGCACCTACGAGGCCCCACGGGACACCGAGAATATGCAGCACAACGCCGGTGAGCGAGACCAGAAAGCCGATGAGCTGGGCGAAGGTTGGAGGTGCGGTTGCTTCCATGAAATCTGGGGCACCAAGGCGGGGGCGCACCAGTGCCTTAAAAATCAGCCCGTAGGGGTGGCGGGCAATGCCAGCGAAGGCTCCCCACGCAAATAACAGTGTGAGGGCACCGAGCACGAGGAATGCTGGCTCGGTGACGCGAGTTCCCAGGTCGCCAGCGCCTGGCGCTTGCAGGCCGAGCGCGATAGTGATCAACAGCAAGACCATCGTGATACCGGCGCCAAAACGTGGGCCACGAGGGTCAATCTGGGGTGCTGCGTTAGATGAGGTATTCATCGGATGCTGCCTTTCTTGAGGTGAGGGCGTTCTGGATTTCGGATTCGATGACCGGGGGTTTGGCGGCTCCCGAAATTCGGGAGACCACGTGTCCCGTGGTGGTGACAATGAAAGTGGTCGGCGTCTGGCTCACCCGGAGTGCACTCGTGAGTTCCGGGTGATCGGTGATGTCGATTTCCCGGTGAGACACAACGCCGGGGTGAGCAACGACGGCTCGTTGCAGAACACCCCGCATCGCATCGCAGTAGGAGCAAAACGGGCCAGAAAACTGCAGAAGAGTGAACCGTGCGCTCTGGTCCACAAGCTCTGGTGGAACATCCGGCGGGAGCGAGTCGGCCTTGTGCCTGTGCACCCGCCCTTGTGCGTTTTGCCAGGAAAAACCGAGCAGCGTTGCGACAAGAAGCAACGCGGCCAAGATGACGACAATCTGCAACGGGTCCATCAGGCCTCCCAATTTAGGCGCTCTGGGCGACGGCGCGCTGAGAGATGACGAAGCGTTACACGCGGGCCTAGCTAGGCTTGGGGACGAGCGCTGGAAGGGTATGAGGGTGGCAGTCGAAGATATTGAATTTCGGTCCGATGTGGCCGTGGAGCTCGTGCGTCACAGTGCGAGCGACGCTGACGTGCTCTTCGCTGCGCGCGTGAGCACGCAGGGCGAGCAAACATTGGATTCCGCCGCGTCTGGACAAGGTGCGACCGAGCGTGACCGAGGCCTCATCAACTACCTCATGAGAGATCGTCACGGGTCTCCTTTTGAGCACAATTCGATGACCTTCTACGTGCAGGCACCCATCTTCGTCTTCCGTGAATTTATGCGCCACCGCATTGCCTCCTACAACGAAGAAAGCGGGCGCTACCGAGAACTGCGCCCCGTGTTTTATGTTCCTGGCCCTGATCGCAAGCTTGTTCAAGTCGGTAAGCCTGGTGCGTACGATTTTGAGCAGGGAACTCCGGAGCAAACCGCGCTGGTTAACCAGGAAGTGCGCAGTGTCTGCACAGAGGCCTACGCCAGTTACCAGCGAATGTTGGAGGCCGGAGTGGCTCGTGAGGTGGCGAGGGCCGTGCTTCCCGTCACCCTGTATTCCAGCATGTATGTGACCATGAACGCCCGTAGCTTGATGAACTTCTTGAGCCTTCGCACCAAACGTGAGGGAACCCACTTTCCTTCCTTCCCTCAGCGAGAGATTGAAATGGTCGCTGAAAAAATGGAAGCGCTGTGGGAGCCACTCATGCCAATGACCGCAGCAACGTTCGACGCGAACGGCCGGGTCGCCCCGTAGTTCAGGGTGCGGGGAGGGGCCCAGCGCGCTAGCCTGGTCGGATGCTAGCTCCTAACCCGTTTGGTCAGGTTCTCATCGCTATGGTCACACCGATGACCAAGGATGGCGAAGTCGATTGGCCTGCCGTCGAATCCCTGATGGATTACCTCATCAGCCACGGCGCCGATGGGCTTGTTGTCACGGGGACAACCGGGGAAACCAGCACCCTGACCGATGCCGAGAAGATTCAGCTGGTGACGACCGGAAAATCCGTCTCAGCCGGTCGTGCACGCATCATCACTGGCGGTGGATCCAACGAAACGGCCCACGCCATTGAGCTCTATAAAGCCAGTGAAAAAGCTGGCGCTGACGGTGTGATGGTCGTCACCCCCTATTACAACAAGCCCACCCAAGCTGGCGTTCTCACCCACTTCCGGATGATCGCCGACGCCACCGATTTGCCGATGATTATGTATGACATCCCGGGGCGCTCGGGAATCCAAATCACCTACGACACAATTCTTCGCGCCGCCAAGCACCCGAACATCGTCGCGGTCAAAGACGCCAAGGGCGACCTGAGTGAAGTCTCTCGTGTGATGAACCAGACAGACCTGATGTATTTCGCCGGAGATGACGCTAACGCTTTGCCGACCCTGGCGATTGGGGGAACGGGCCTCATTGGCGTGACCGCGAATATTGCGCCCGAGCCCTACCGGACCATGATTAATGCGGTCAATGCCGGAGATCTTGCCACGGCTACCGCCCAACACAAGCTCCTTGAGCCACTGGTCCGAGCAACAATGACCCATGTTCCAGGCACCGTGGCGACCAAATATATTCTCCACGGGCTCGGTCGTATTGCCTCTCCCCGGGTTCGGTTGCCGCTGGTTGGCCCCGAAGAATCCGAGGCCGCCGCAATCGAGAACGATATCTCGCTGGTGCACGATGTGCCAGGCGTTGATTTCACCAACTTCCGACCAGACCGTAACGCCGCCGCCGGTGGCGCATTGCCAAAGGTCGCGGGGACCACCCGCTAACTTAAGGACGCTATGCCCCAGTCTTTGCTGGAACCGCCCGCTCTCGACCCTGGGACTCTTCGCATCATCCCTTTAGGGGGAATTGGTGAAATCGGTCGGAACATGACGGTCTGTGAGCTCGATGGCAAATTGCTCATCGTGGACTGCGGTGTTCTCTTTCCCGAGGAGACACAGCCAGGCGTTGACCTGATTTTGCCCGATTTCGAACCCATCCGTCACCGGCTCGATGACGTCGTTGCGGTGGTCCTCACCCACGGCCACGAAGACCACATTGGTGCCGTTCCCTATCTTCTGAAACTCCGAGACGATATTCCCCTTATTGGCTCGACTCTGACTCTTGCCCTGGTCGAGGCCAAGCTCAAGGAGCACCGCATCGCACCCCTGACTCTTGCCGTTACCGAGGGTGGACGGGAGAAGCTTGGGCCTTTTGATGTGGAATTCATTGCTGTGAACCACTCGATTCCAGATGCCCTCGCTGTCATGATTCGGACCGTAGCGGGGACTCTTTTGCACACCGGTGACTTCAAAATGGATCAGTTACCCCTTGATGGTCGCCTGACGGATTTGCGAGCTTTCGCCCGGCTTGGCGAAGAAGGCGTTGACTTGTTCCTGGTGGATTCCACCAACGCCGATGTTCCGGGCTTCACCCCGAGGGAAGCCGATATCGGCCCAGTCCTCGATCAAATCGTTCACCGTGCCCCCAGACGCGTGATTGTCGCAAGCTTTGCCTCGCATGTTCACCGAGTGCAGCAGGTTATTGATTCTGCTGTGGCAAACAACCGCCGGGTCGCGCTGGTCGGCCGTTCTATGGTGCGCAACATGGGGATTGCCCAGGAGCTTGGTTACTTGAGTGTGCCGGAGGGCGTTCTGGTTGACGCGAAGGAGGCCGCAGACATGCCTGATGATCGGGTCCTCTATATGACCACTGGCTCACAGGGTGAGCCGATGGCCGGCCTCTCCAGGATGGCCAACCGCGAGCACCCCACGATTGAGATTGGCCCTGGCGACACTGTCATACTTGCCTCAAGTTTGATTCCCGGCAACGAGAACGCCGTCTATCGGGTGATCAATGGCCTGATTGATTTGGGCGCCAACGTCGTCCACAAGGGCAATGCGAAGGTTCATGTGTCCGGTCACGCGGCCGCTGGTGAACTGCTCTACTGCTACAACATCGTCAAGCCACGGGCCGTCATGCCTGTCCACGGCGAGGCCCGCCACTTGAGGGCTAACGCCACAATCGCAATCGAATCCGGTGTCCCGCCGGAGAATACGTTTGTGGGCGAGAACGGCACGGTCATTGATATGCGAGATGGCCAGGTCACGCGCGTCGGGCAGCTCGACATTGGCTTTGTCTATGTTGATGGATCGACAGTGGGTGAAATTACCGAGGCTGATCTGAAAGACCGCCGCATTCTTGCCGAGGAAGGCTTCATCTCGATTTTCATCGCCATTGATGCTCAGACCGGAACCATCATCGTGGGGCCTGAGATTCATGCCCGCGGCTTCGCCCCGGACGACTCTGTCTTTGATGATGTGCGCCCAGCCATTGTCAAGGCCTTGGAGGAAGCCTCCGCTAATGGCACCAGAGACACTCATTCGTTCCAGCAGGTCGTCAGGCGCACGGTGGGGCACTGGGTTAGCACCCAACTCCGCAGGCGACCCATGATTATACCGGTGGTCATCGAGGCGTAGACCGCGGGGCTTCAGCGCTGCGGTTACTCTGCCGCGACGCTGGGCAGCGCACCTCTCACCATCGGGATGATGAGAGCGCCCGCAACAACGTGCATGAGGTCCAGCCAGAGTGCTGCCTCGGTGGTGGAGATCGCAAGGAAGGGCAAAACGAAGCTCAAGGACAGGGCAATCAAGCTAATCGAGAGCCATACGTTCTTCGGTGACTTGGTGCGAGAGGCAATCCAGGCCACAATTACGCCGCCCACGATTCCCTGGAAGACGCTGAAGAGCGCGGGGGCGAAGAACGGGATAGCCATGCCGGCTGGGTCAGTGAGGAGGAACTCCACCTGGAAGAACTCGGCGGCGAGAAAGTAGAGGGCCTGGTTGATGACGGCTGCGATAAAAGATGCAACGACGACGGGGCGGAATATGTCTTTCACAGTGGCTCCTTGGTGAGTTGGGTGTGGTCGGGAAGAGTGATGGGTCCGGTTTCTAGTGCCAAATCTGCTTGCACAACAACCTCGCTGGATCTGGCCGTTTGAGCAATAACGATTCCTCCTAAGACTATCGAGGCTCCCACAACCTGCAAGAGGCTCAAAGATTCTTGGAGCCACAGCCACGCGGTGACAAACGCAAAGGCAATCTCACTGGTTGCCAGAATGCCCGCCGCAGTAGCGGAGAGGCGCTTCAGGGCGCTCAACGAGAGCAGGAACGGGGCGAAGGAGCCCAACACCACGTTCCAGGCCAGTAGCGCCCACAGAGGCACCAGTGCGCTATCTGGCTCGGATCCCAGTGGGGCCAGGGTAGTGAAGCTGGATGCGTCGAGTTCCCACCATCCAGAGAATGGCAGCCAGAACACAGCGGCAATGGTCATCGTCCAGAAGGCGAGAGCTAACGGAGATATTGTCTTGAGCTGCCTCTCACCCACCAGGAAGTAGGTGGCCAAAGTAATCGCCGCCAGCAACCCCCACATGACACCGATGGGGTTGAGTGTGCTGGCCCAAATCTCAGCGACCACCACGAGACCCACCATCACGAAGGCTATGGCCACCCACAGCCGAAGGCGCACTTTTTCCTTGAATACGAAGAACGCCACGAGTGCTACCAGCAAAACAGCGAGGTATTCCAGTAGCAACGCAATTCCTACCGGAAGAAGTTCAATGGCTAGGGCGTAGGTGACTTGCAGCATTGCAACACCGACAACACCGAGAACAACGACCACCGGCCACTGCCCCGGGGGAAGCCGGAACG
Organism: actinobacterium acMicro-4; assembly: GCA_000754445.1. Lineage (GTDB taxonomy): Bacteria > Actinomycetota > Actinomycetes > Actinomycetales > Microbacteriaceae > Pontimonas. The sequence continues at coordinate 91,387 of JNSD01000001.1, forward strand.
ACTTTTTGTCGATGATGAGGAGGACAAGGCCGGAAATGAGTGCGGCACCGAGAACTCGCATTTGAGTGAGCTGCATCGCGGAAATTCCTGCTTGGATGATGACTTTGCTGACCGAGCCGTTAGCCCCGAAGAGAAACGCTGCTACCAGCGCGTAGATGTAGCCCATGAGTTATTGAAGACCGCCGCGTTTCTTGTCGTAGTGAAGCCCAACCACCTAAGCGTAGGGGGTGGCAGAGGCTGCCAGCGTTATTGCCTGGCGCTTAATGTCGGGCCTTTGTCAGGCCATCGGGATTACCCTTAGGGCATGAAAACTTACGTGCTTGCAGGGGGTTGTTTTTGGTGTCTCGATGCCGCCTACCGAGTGCTGAAAGGCGTGCACTCGGTCGTCTCCGGCTATACCGGGGGCCAGGTGGACCACCCGTCCTACGAGCAAGTGTGTACTGGGACCACCGGCCACGCCGAGGCAGTGGCAATCACGTTTGACCCCGATCTAATCCCCTCGGATGTCATCCTCGATGCCTTCTTCACCATGCACGACCCGCGACAACTCAATCGTCAGGGCAATGACGTGGGGACCCAGTACCGCTCCGCCATGTTCTACGGGTCGCCTGAAGACAAGGCGCTCTTCGAGGCAGCGAGAGATCGGGCGGGTGAGATGTGGGGTGGTGGCGTTGTGACGGAGATTGTTCCCCTCGGGACCTACTACGACGCTGAGGACTACCACCAAGATTTCTTTGCCAAGAACCCCACGCAGGGTTATTGCCTCGCAGTAGCGGTCCCGAAAGTCTCGAAGATTCGCGCAAGTTTCGCCCCGTATCTAGAAAGCGCCTAGCTGTCCACAGCGGGTGCTGTGATTCTCGCACCACCCGGATTGGTGCAGTAGACCCGCGCTCAATCGGGAAGCGAGCACAGTTGCGCCTGGTGCCACTTGATACGCGGGTGGTGGCACCAGAACGCCGTGAAGCCCGCTAAGCCAAGGAGCATCACCATGACTGACCAACTCACTCTCACCGGCCTTGTTGCCACCACCCCCAGGCACATTGTGACCTCGGAGGGTCTCGCCATCACCAGTTTTCGTCTGGCCTCACAACAGCGACGCTTTGACAAGAGCCTCGGCAGTTGGGCCGATGCCGACACCAATTGGTACACCGTCACGGCCTTTCGCAATCTCGCGCTCAATGCCTCCGTGTCGCTCAACAAGGGTGACCGCGTTGTTGCTGTGGGTCGCCTCAAAGTGCGCGACTGGTCCAACGATGATCGCTCGGGGACCTCGATTGAGGTGGAAGCGGATTCCTTGGGTCACGACCTCCATTGGGGAGTCAGCGAATACCAGCGCGTGGCCAGGCCCGACACGGAGGAAAACCCAGAGCCCGAAGGCGACGAAGAGGACGAGAGCGACGCCTAACCTTGGAGTTCGCTCCTCCCTGCGGCGAGGGAGGCTCCAGTGTCACACGTGCACCACTGGGCCCCTCTCGCCCTCGTTGTGGGCATGGTGCTGACGGGCTGCCAGGGCCCCGCTGAAGACACCCCACCTACCACCGATGTCGCCGACGACTCGCCTTTCGTGGAGACTCTCGCTCCAGAGTTCGTTCCCGAGCGACTACCAGGTGGTTCGGCGAGAGAAAACCAACCCCACATTGATGACGTCATTGCTGAGGCCACGGAGAATGCGCGGGGTGATGTAATCGGCCTTGAACTCGTGGAAGCGCTGGTGGAGGCCGGGTATTCCCTGGAGGACATAGAACTGACCCCGGATAAGTCTTTGACCGAGCGTCCGGCGGATTCGACGGCACTTGCTCTTCGCTTTGGTGAGGAGTGCCTCATAGCCCAGTGGGGACGCAACTGGTATGCCTCTCCGGTTGAGCCGCTGCTCGCTAGCGGCACGTTTCTTCTTGGCAAGACCGTGTCTCTAGACTAGGAAACTATGGCTGAGTTTATTTACACGATGGTGCGCGCCCGCAAGGCGATCGGCGACAAGCTGATTCTCGACGATGTCACCATGTCGTTTTTCCCCGGTGCAAAAATTGGCATGGTCGGCCCGAACGGTGCTGGTAAGTCGACCATTCTCAAGATCATGGCAGGCCTCGACACCCCCAGTAACGGTGATGCCACGCTCAGCCCCGGCTACACCGTGGGAATTCTGTTGCAAGAGCCCGAGCTGGACACATCAAAGACTGTTCTGGAGAACGTCCGTGATGGCGTTCGTGAGATTCACGAGAAGATCGTCCGCTTCAACGAGATTTCAGCGGCCATGTCGGACCCGGACGCGGACTTCGATGTTCTGCTGGCTGAGATGGGAACGCTGCAAGAGGCCATCGATGCAGCGGATGCCTGGGACTTGGACTCGCAACTGGAACAGGCCATGGACGCTCTGCGTTGCCCACCCTCAGATGCTGCGATTTCGCATTTGTCCGGGGGTGAAAAGCGCAGAGTTGCGCTGTGTAAATTACTGCTCGAAAAGCCCGACCTGTTACTCCTCGATGAGCCCACCAACCACTTGGACGCGGAGAGCGTGCTGTGGCTGGAACAGCACCTGTCCAAATATCCCGGCGCTGTAATCGCCATAACCCACGACCGGTACTTCCTTGACCACGTCGCTCAGTGGATTGCTGAAGTTGACCGTGGCCGCCTCTATCCCTATGAGGGCAACTATTCGACCTACTTGGAAAAGAAGGCAGAGCGCCTCAACGTTCAAGGGAAAAAAGATCAGAAACTGGCGAAGCGTTTGGCGGATGAACTCGAGTGGGTTCGCTCGAATGCGAAAGGTCGCCAGGCTAAGTCCAAAGCCCGTCTTGCTCGTTACGAAGAGATGGCCACCGAAGCCGAGCGCACCAAGAAGCTTGATTTCGAAGAGATTCAGATTCCACCGGGGCCTCGCCTTGGCCAGCAGGTGTTGGAGGCTAAATCCATCACGAAGGGCTTTGGCGACCGAGTCCTGATTGAGAACCTGAGTTTCACCTTGCCCCGCAATGGCATTGTGGGCATCATCGGCCCGAACGGTGTGGGTAAGTCGACGTTGTTCAAAACAATTGTTGGCATGGAGACCCTCGATGGTGGCGAGCTTGTGGTGGGGGCGTCAGTCAAACTCTCCTATGTTGACCAAGACCGTTCGGGAATTGATTCGTCAAAGACTCTCTGGGAAGTCGTCTCTGACGGATTGGATGTGATTCAGGTCGGGCATGTGGAGATTCCCTCCAGGGCCTATGTGTCGAGTTTTGGCTTCAAGGGCCCCGACCAGCAGAAGAAGGCAGGTGTCCTCTCCGGTGGAGAGCGAAACCGCTTGAACCTTGCCCTGACCCTGAAGCAGGGCGGAAACCTTCTTTTGCTCGACGAGCCCACCAACGACCTTGATGTGGAAACGCTCTCGAGCCTTGAAAATGCACTCTTAGAATTTCCGGGTTGCGCTGTGGTGATTACCCACGATCGGTGGTTCCTTGACCGCGTGGCAACCCACATTTTGTCCTACGAAGGAACTGAGAAAGAGCCCGGCTACTGGCACTGGTTCGAAGGTAACTTCGAATCCTACGAGCAGAACAAGATTGAGCGCCTGGGGCCTGAGGCCGCAACACCCCACCGCTCCACCTATCGCAAACTTACGAGGGACTAGGGACGCGAACCATTCCCTCTTGAGCGACCGAGGCAATGAGATGTCCGTCTCGGGAGAAGATTTTTCCCAGCGCCAACCCGCGGCCACTTCTGGCTGATGGCGATTCCTGGACATAGAGGAACCATTCGTCAGCGCGTGCGAAGCGATGCCACCACATAGCGTGGTCAAGACTTGCAAACTTAAGTCCCGGTGTTGCCCAACTGATTCCGTGGGCACGCATGACGGGCTCCAAAATGCTGAAGTCGCTTGCATAGGCGAGCGCCGCCCGATGCAGGTTGGGGTCATCGGGGATAGCTCCGATGGACTTGAGCCACACCGCTTGATGGGGAACGCGGTCCCCATCCACGCTCACATAGAGCGAGGAGGGGAAGTGGCGCAGATCAAACGCCCGAGTTTTAGCCCACACATCGGCAATCGGATGGTTGATCGCGCTCAGCACCTCCTGAGCGCTCGGGAGGCTCTCAGGGTCGGGGATGCCCTCAGGCATCGAGGCCTCGTGTTCCAGGCCTTCGTCCTCGTCCTGAAAGGACGAAATCATCGAAAAGATGGGTTGGCCTTTTTGGTAAGCCTGGACCCGGCGGGTGGAAAACGAGCGCCCGTCGTGGATGCGATCTACCGCGAAGGTGATGTCATCGGCAATGTCTCCCGGCCGCAGAAAATAACCGTGGAGTGAGTGGATGACGCGCTCTTTCGGAATCGTGTGCATGGCGGCGAGTGCGGCCTGTGCCATAACCTGGCCGCCAAATACCCGGCCGTGAGGCTGCCATTGGCTGGGCCCTGTGAAGATGTCTTCCCTGGTTCGTGCCGTGCTACTCGAGAGGGTGAGAGCCTCGAGCATGCTTGCCATGGGGTCCGGGGGTGGTGCGCTGGTGTCACGTGACGAGTCCATGGGTTGTAGTTTAGAGGGCGTCATGTCCCATTTTTTTTCCCTGGAGTCCAACCCGGCCCGCCTTGACGCGATTCAGTTCCTTCAGCGCGCGGCGAGAGTGAATGATGGCTCCGCTCGGCTCATTGCCGATGGCACCTATCTTCAGGTCTATGTCGGGGTGTTGTTCCCCCGGGGGCTCCTGGATCGAACGCCCACGGTGTTGGGACTGCGTGTCTTTGGCCTCGCGGAGCCCGTCACCTTTGATGTGGTGGTTCCGATTGAGTCTCTGGTGCACCGTTTGACTGTCGGCTCCGAACAGGGCGAGACCGCCAACCGAGTTCCTGCTGAGGTCGCATCCTTGCAGTGGGCAGCCATCACGCCGCCCCAAGATGGCTGGCGTCGTCGCCTGGCTGTCAGCACTGAAGCGCTCCGCGCGGCTGCTGCGACTGGTGTTGCGAAAGTCGCTGAAACTGTGCCTGAGACGATTGGGGAATCTGTGTTGCAGAAGGTTCGGGCAGAGGTCTGGGGCAGCATGATTACCAATCACAAGAGAATCCCTGCTGGTGCAGCCTTCGCTGCCGATGCTCTGGGGTTGCTCGCTGGAAGTTCACTGCAGGTTCACACGCTGGAGAACTGGGTGCGCCTGAGTTCCAAAGCTGGTTACGTTCTGGTGAAGTTCCCCGGGGGTCAGAGCTTCGAGGACGATGACGACGAGGGGTAATCCTCGAACGTGTTGACCATAGAGAGCGCTGCCCGCTCCAGGTAGTCCCACAGTTCGCCCTCGTCCAGGGGAGAGAGCTCGAGGCAATCGAGCGCTGTGCGCATGTGAGTGAGCCATCGCTCTTTGGCATCTGGATTGACATGAAAAGCCGCGTGCCGCATGCGCAGGCGCGGGTGCCCACGTTGATCGCTGTAGTCGGTGGGGCCACCAAAGTACTGCTGGAGAAAACTCGAGAGTCGCCAGATGGCGCCCTCTAGGTCGCCCTCGGGATACATCGGGCGAAGCCGCTCATCCGCTCGGATTCCCTCGTAAAACTTGGCGACAAGGGTGTCGAAGGTTGCCGAACCACCAATCCGCTCATACAGTGCAGAACCGCGGGAAAGATCGGTCATGCCTAGCGCTTGGGTTTCTTAGACTCGGTGGTGGTTGATTGCGCTCCATCGGCCACCCGTGCCTGGCCCTGTCGGTGGGAATCGGTGTTCTCGACGATCATGCGGTTCAGAGCCGGGATATCGATTCCCCTTGTGTCGAGTGCGTCTTTCAGCGCGCGATAGAGGGCACGCTCGGCATCCCACTGTTCTCCAGCTCGAACCTTGACCACCAGGCGCAGGGTAATCGCCTCAGCGGAAAGCGACTGGATGCCCCAGACCTCAGGTTCTTCGATGACCTTTCGGCGCCACTGAGGCGAGTGGGCAAACGTCTTTGCGGTCTCCAGAAGCAGGTCTTGAATGTCGTCGATATTGGACCGGTAGGGAACAGGAAGATCCATGATGACTCTGGACCAGTCCTGGGTTTGGTTCCCCACGCGCAGGATCTCGCCGTTGCGGACATACCAGAGGGTTCCCGACACATCACGAATCTCGGTGACTCGGATTCCCACTCGCTCGACTACTCCGGATGCGACGCCTAAGTCGACGACATCTCCGACACCGAGTTGATCTTCGAAGACCATGAACAAGCCATTGAGCAAGTCTTTGACAATGCTTTGGGCCCCAAATCCGAGCGCTGCTCCGATGATTCCAGCACTGGCCACCAACGCGGTCACCGAGAAGCCAAGCTCGCTCAGGACAAGAATGACCACGACGGAGGCTATGACCCAGGTGGCCGTGTTGTTGAACACGGAGCCCAGCGTTCTTGTCCGTTGGACAGCGCGCAGAGCTTCGACCGGGCTTGCCGTGAGCTCGCTGGTGTCATCGACGTTGTGAGCCTTTTTGACTCCCGTGACCACCTGATTCACTACTCGCTTGATAACACTGCGAATAATAATTCTGCCGATTAAGCCGGCGGCAATTACGCCGAGAATCCGGAAGAACGTCGAATAGGTGGCAACCGCCTCAACCAGCCACGACCAGAACTCTCCCAGATCCATACCCCCATGTTACGCCGGTGTTGCAGCAGAATCGCTGGCCTGGACTCGAAGCGCTCGTTTCACCCCGGCAAGATTTTCTTCCACGATGCGACGAAGGGCCGGAATGCTCGGGTGGGTAGCGAGCCATTGCTCGCTCGCTGCGACCAAACTCTCACTCACGAGCGAGCTCGGATAGAGGCCCTCGACGATGTATTCGGCAATCTTGTAGGTCCGCTCTTCCCAGATTTCTTCGAGTATCGCGAAGTAGGGCTCGACTAACCCCTCAAGGTCGCGCTGATTATTGACGAGGTCATAGCCGAGGGTGAGAGAGCGAACGATTGCGTTGGGAATAGTGGCATCGCCCGTGAGGCGATCAAAGATCGCCCTCTTGGACGCGGCCCCGGGCAGAAGCGACTCTGCCCGTGCTGCAGCTTGTTGGCCATTGGAGGTGTTGTCAGTGGAGAGGGCTTCTGCAATATCCGATGGTGTCGCCCCACCACACAGGGCGAGTCCGGCCAGCAATTCCCATTCCAGATCGGTGTCGATTGCTAGCCCTGGCAGGGTTGTCTTTCCTGCGCGCAGCGCGCGCAGGAGCTCGAGGTGTTCGGGGGTGCTGGCCAGCCCGCAGAAGGCTTTCACCAGCTGGAACTGGATGTCGCTTCCGGCCACGGCGCTCTCGGCGAGTGACCAGATGGCGCTTCCCGCCTGAGCGAGAGCGGTGGCTCGCCTCGAGGGTGTCACATAGTTCCGCACAACCAGGGCTAATTGCCCCAGTGCTGTTCGCACGGTGGTGCTCTCGGTCTCGGCGCCTATGTGCTGAAGCACCAGGTCGATGAAGTTCTGGGGTGGGATTTCAGCATCTCTCGTTGCATCCCACGTGCTTCCCCACACCAGGGCGCGGGCCAGCGGGTCTTCGATTGCTGAGAGGTTCTTGATTGCAAAAGCGTGAGATTGAGGGTCCAGGCGAATCTTTGTGTAAGCCAGGTCATCGTCATTGATGAGGATCAGGTCCGGTCGCGGTAACCCGACAAGCGCGGTAATGGATGTTTCTGCCCCATCCGCGTCGAGTTCGATGCGCTGGTGGCGTCTCGTGACGCCGTCCTTGTCGGCGTTGTAGAGGCCAACCGCGAGTCGGTGGGGTCGAAGTGTTGGCCATTCCACCGGAGCGCTCTGGATCAAGTCGGCTTGGGTGATAACACCCTGATCGTCGACCTCGATTCGGGGAATCATGGTGTTCACCCCGGCGGTTTCCAGCCACACAGAACTCCAACCCCCCAGCTCGCGACCGCTGGTGGCTTCGAGTTCCGTGAGTAAATCGGCGAGTGTGGCATTACCCCACTGGTGCTTGACAAAGTAGTTGTGAACGCCCGAGAAGAAGGCCTCCTCGCCGACCCACGCCACCAATTGCTTGAGCACCGAGCCACCCTTTGCATAGGTGATGCCATCAAAGTTGACCTGAACATCTTCGATGTCTCGAATATTTGCCACAATCGGGTGAGTCGAGGGCAATTGATCTTGCTTGTATGCCCAGCTTTTTTCCATGGCGTGGAACGTTGTCCACGCGTGGGTCCATTCGGTGGCCTCAGCGGTGGCGATGGTGGAGGCCCACTCCGCAAATGATTCGTTGAGCCAGAGATCGTTCCACCAGGTCATGGTCACTAGGTCGCCAAACCACATGTGTGCCAGTTCGTGGAGGATTGTGACGACTCGACGCTCGCGAATCGCATCGGAAACCTGGGAGCGAAAAACATAGGTTTCCGTAAACGTCACCGCTCCGGCGTTCTCCATTGCCCCGGCATTGAACTCTGGAACAAAAAGCTGGTCATACTTCTCAAACGGGTAGGGGACGCCGAATCTCTTCTCGAAATACGCGAAGCCCTTCTTGGTGATGTCGAAGATGTAGTCCGCATCGAGAAATTCAGACAGCGATGCCCTGGCGTAGAGGCCAAGCGGAATGGTTGCTCCGCTCGAGCTGGTCAGCTCGTCGCGCACCACTGTGTAAGGCCCGGCAATGAGGGCTGTGATGTAGGAAGAGATTCGGGGCGAGGGGGAGAAAGACCAGGTCGCTGATGCCCCCTCAACCTCGGGTGATGGGCTTGGTTGGTTCGAGACAATCTGCCAGGTGGCCGGTGCCTGAATAGTGAACTGGAAGGATGCCTTGAGGTCGGGCTGTTCAAAAACTGGGAAGACACGGCGCGAGTCTGGAACCTCGAACTGCGTGTAGAGATACACCTCTCCATCGACTGGGTCAATGAACCGGTGGAGTCCCTCGCCGCTGTTGGTATACGAGTGCTCCGAGACCACAACCAGGGTGTTCCATTCCGACAGGTTCACAAGCGCGATCCGCGAGTCGGAAAATACAGTGTCTGGGTCTAGCGAGCTGCCATTGAGGCTGACCTGGCGCACCCGCTCCGCAATGATGTCGATGAAGCTTGAGGCGCCAGGGCTCGCCTGGAAAGTGACCTCCGTGGTGGTTGTGAACCTCGGGGAGACGGCAACCTCGCGCAGGTCGATGTCGATGAGGTAGCTCTCCACCTGGATGAGCCGAGACCTCGCGGCGGCCTCATCGCGGGTTAGATTTTCACCGGACACCACGAACTCCTTGAGGACACTCGGGGAAACATCCCCTGGGAAAACGCAGCGCTCTGGGAGCTCTAGCTTAGCCCGTGCTGTCGTGAAGGCTGGCTCAGCGGACTAAGCGCGGCCTTTCTTGGCGTCAATGGTGACAGTGACCTCTTCGGGTAGTTCCTCGGCTGATTCCCCGGCCTGAGTAATCGGCTTGAAGTCAGCTGGCACCTTGGGGAGTTCGATGGAGTTGATGGCCACGACAATGTCAGACGAGGACGTCCGCATGCGCTGCAGAAAGTCGTTCACGTACGACTGCTGGCGACGAATGTCATCGAGCTGCCGCTCCAAATCGGAGCCCAGTGAACCCACCAACTCGTCGGCATCGGCAGCGAGATCGCGTGCGCGCTTGACTGTCGAGGTAATGATTGTCTCGGACAATAATCGAGCGTTGCCCAAGACTTCTTCCTCGCGTGCCAAGGCGGACTGAAGGACACGATCTGCTTCTTGGGTGAGTTCTTCTGCTCTCTTGGCAGCTTCCTTGACAACCGCATCAGCCTGCTCGTAGGCCTTCCGCTGGTACTCGTCGGCCTCTTCGTGGATCGTGGCGCGGGCGCTTTCTGCCTCCTGGATTTGCCGACGAATACTGGCGTCGGTGCTCACAGCGCTCTCTTGGGCTGCATGGAGAACCTCGGCGGCTTCACGCTTGACCTGCTCAGCCTGGCGGGATGCCTCGGCGGTGATGTCAGAGGCTGTCTTTTCGGCTTGGCTGATTGTGGTTGAGGCGGTGCGTTCCGCACGGTCTCGAGCCCTGGCCGCTTTTCCCGCTTCTTCGGCAATCTTCTGACGCAGCTGGGTGGCTTCGCTCTCAACCTCAAGACGAAGCTCATCCGTTTCGCGCTTGGCATCGGAGCGAACTTTGCGGGCATCTTTGTCCGCTGCCTCGCGAATCTGAGCAGCTTCGCTCTGGGCCTTGCCAACAGTTGCGGCCGCCTCCACCGCGGCGTCGTCGACGAGCTTCTTCGCCTGTTTCTCGGCCGTAGAGAGAGTTTCTTGAAAAGCAGCGCCAAACTTGGAAAAGTTAGGCTTTACGGACTCGACCTGGGCACCCGCGATTTCGCGCGTCAGGCGTTGTATCGTGCGCTGGTTCTCGCCACGCTCTTGTTCAAGGCGTTCGAGGCGTTCAGTCAGCTCGCGGACGTGATTCTCAACATCGTTGCGCCCGACCCCGATGAATGCACGACGAAAATTGTTACCCACCATGATTACCCCCTTCGCTCGTTGCATCACTTATTGTAAGCTGGAAAGGTGGGAAAAAAAATCACTTTTGCGCTGACCTCACGACCGCGTGAGGCAACATTTCAGTTTCCCTGGGGAACACCGCACTGAGGATTCTCTCACCCCGACAGTGGATTTAGACTGAATCAATGAGAATCCACGTTGCCACAGACCATGCAGGGCTTGAGTTTAGTCGCGATCTGGTGGATCACCTGGGCCACGAGGGCCACCGACCCGGTTGATGACTACCCCAGCTTCTGCATTGCCGCGGCGCGAGCGGTGGTCAGTGACCAGGCCGCCGGCGTTGACGCCTTGGGGGTTGTATTTGGGGGTTCGGGCAATGGCGAGCAAATTGCTGCCAACAAGGTCCGTGGCGCCAGGGCTGCCCTGGTGTGGAGTGTGAACACTGCGGTTTTGGCCAGGGAGCACAACAACGCGAACATTGTCGCCATTGGTGCACGCCAGCACAGCATTGATGAGGCCCTGCTCTTTATCGACACCTTTATTCGCACCCCCTTCAGCGGTGATGAGCGGCATGGTCGCCGCATCGCTCAGATTGCCGACTACGAACAGACCGGGGCCATCAGCGGATTTGGCATCGGCTCGTAAGCAGCTATGCCTGAAGGCCACACCGTCCACAGGGTTGCCAGGCTTTTTCACGCCCTTTTTGTTGGGCGGACTATTGAGGCGTTATCCCCGCAGGGCCGCTTCAGTCAGGGCGCAGCGAGCATCTCCGGTCGCAGCATTGTTGCGGTTGACGCGGTGGGCAAACAGCTGTTTATGGACCTCGATAACGATCTGATCGTTCGGGTGCATCTGGGAATCTACGGCGCCTGGGATGTGACAACACATCCGGATAACGCCGAGGTCGCACAGATCCTCACCTCTCTCGGGGCACCCAGGTCCAGAGCCAGGCGATTTGGCGAGTGGGAGGGTGATCACGATGCGCCAGATATTTTCCCACCGCCACCCGTTGGGCAGGTGCGCCTAAGACTCGTGGCTGATGACGTCGTGGCGGATCTTCGCGGGCCCACCGCGTGCGAGGTGATTACCCGCGAACAAGCAGACGCCATCCGGCACCGCCTCGGCCCGGATCCACTGGTCATGACCGGCGCGAGAGGCCAGAGGGTCTTCACTGAGAGATTGCTCGGGACTAAACGCCCCATTGGCCTGGTGTTAATGGACCAGTCAGTGGTGGCAGGAATCGGCAACGTCTACCGAGCTGAAATCCTCTTTCGGCACCGGTTAGACCCCTACCGGCCGGCGTCCTCCCACTCGCCGGAGGTCGCGGGGGCACTCTGGAAAGACTGGGGCTCCCTCCTTCGAGATGGCATTGCCACCGGGGTCATGCTCACCCGAGATGATTTGAGTCCCAGCGAGAGAAAAAAAGCTCTGCGCTCGGCCCAGAATCGCCACTGGGTCTATAAGCGCGAGGGCAAGGAGTGCCGTGTGTGTGGAAGTGTTGTTGCCATGGATGTTATGTCTGCCAGAAAGCTCTACTACTGCCCGTACTGCCAGGCCTCCTAAAACACTGAACGAGGAACCATGATTATCACGAACGCGAAAATCTATGGCCGATCGTCGCGTTCACTCATGGATATCGCCCTGGAAGGTGATGCGATTGTGGCGGTGGGCCCCGCGGGGTCTCAGGACACCACCGGCCACGAAGTCATGGACGCGGATTCCCGAATCGTCATGCCCGGGCTGTGGGATGAACACGTGCACTGTGGATTGTGGGCGCAGCGCCGCCGCTGGATAGATCTCTCACCAGCCACCTCCGCTGCGGAAGCCGCCGCGATTATGGGCCAAGCGGTGCGCGAGAGTTCCGACACCACAGGCGATGCTGTCCTGATTGGTGCGGGCTACCGTGATGGTTTGTGGACTGATCGAAAGTCGACGGCGCTGTTGGATTCGGTGACGGGGAGCGCTCCGGTCTTGCTGCTCTCTGTCGATGTCCACTCGTGTTGGGTGAACACGGCAACCCTCAGGGCATTCGCGGTCAGCGGTCACGAGCTCGATGGCTCATTGACCGAGCAAGAGTGCTTTGACTTGACGGTGGCGGTTGGGTCAGTGGACGAGAAAACCTTGGACGCATGGGTCTTAGAAGCCGCCTACGCTGCCGCGGCACGGGGTGTCGTGGGAATTGTCGATTTGGACATGGCCCACAACTCGAGCGTGTGGAGCAGGCGGGCGGCCCTGGTGAAGGGCCGCTATCCCCTGCGTGTTGAGGCTGGCGTTTATCCCGAACACTTGGAGCGCGCCATAGCCGATGGTTTACACACCGGCTACGAACTGGCACCCGGAATCTCGATGGGTCCTTTCAAGATCATCACCGACGGGTCGCTCAACACCAGAACAGCGCACTGCGTTGATCCCTACCTCGTTGTTGAGGGTGATGTTCGGGGTGGAATGAACTTCGATATGGCAGAAATTGAGCGCCTCATGCTGAGGGCGCACCGGGCAGGTTTTTCCCTCGCCATTCATGCCATAGGCGACGAGGCGAACCGCCTCATCCTGGATGTGATGGCCGCCAATGGTCTTGGCGGGCGCATTGAACACGCCCAGCTGGTGCGCGACGCCGATTTTGTTCGCTTTGGGGAGCTCGGTGTGATCGCCAGTGTTCAGCCCGAGCACGCGGTGGATGACCGAGACGTGACCGATGTCTATTGGGCGGATAGAGCCGACCGGGCTTTCGCTCTCCGACGATTGGTGGACAGCGGTGCGCAGCTGATTCTCGGGTCCGATGCACCAGTAGCGCCACTGGATCCGTGGGTCTCGATTGCTGCCGCCATCACGAGAACCCGAGATGGGCGGGAACCCTGGCATCCCGAGCAGGCCCTCACTCTCGATGAGGCGATTCGTTTCTCCACAAGAACAACGGTTGCCGTGGGGCAACCGGCAGACCTCGTGATTGTCGATGCCGATCCGCAGTGGCTGGTGGACGCCTACGGTTCCGACGCGGCGGCAGCCAGTGACGCGGTGCGAGCGATGCCCGTATGGATGACCATTTCCCAGGGAGTCGTGACGCACGGGGAGAATGTTTAGTTGGAGGGGATGACGGGGATCGAACCCGCACCATCAGTTTGGAAGACTGAGGCTCTACCATTGAGCTACATCCCCGTGGGGTGCCACCGAGATTGATGGTACTGCATGCACTTCGATTCGTCGCCTCCGGGCGATGACACCGGCTAGACTTCGGGAGGCTGTTCGCCAGGGCTTGCACCGCGCCCGGATGGCGAACAACTCTTATCTTTTCGGGGCGTAGCTCAGTTTGGTAGAGCGCCCGCTTTGGGAGCGGGAAGTCGCAGGTTCGAATCCTGTCGCCCCGACGGAAAGACACACAAGAAAAACTAGTTGGAGAAAATGCCGTGCCCACAACGACAAAAGAAGCGCTTGGCCCCACCCGCGTTCGCTTGACCATCACGGTCACCCCGGAAGAACTCAAGCCCAGTCTCGACCACGCATACCAGCACATCGCTGAGCAGGTCAACATCCCAGGTTTCCGCAAAGGCAAGGTGCCACCGCCCCTGATTGATCAGAGGGTGGGAAAAGGTGAGGTTCTGAACCACGCCGTGGGCGAGGGCCTAGACCGCTTCTTCCAGCTCGCTGTGGCGGAGCAGAAAGTGCGCACGTTGGGCCGGCCAGATGCTGATGTTACCCAGTGGCCCAGTGAGAAAGATTTCTCTGGCGACCTCGTGGTCGTTGTTGAGGTTGATACCCGTCCGGAGTTTAAGATTCCCGACCACACGAAGTACACCATCGAGGTCGACCCCATCACCGTGACCAAAGACGAGGTCGAGGCTGAGCTCGATGGCCTTCGCGCTCGCTTTGGCACCCTGGTGAGTGTTGACCGCCCCATCACTACCGGTGACTTCGTTCAGATCGACCTGGTGGCGAAAATTGGCGATAGTACCATCGACACCGCCAACTCCATTAGCTACGAGGTTGGTTCAGGCCAGCTCATCGATGGAATCGATGAAGCGTTGGACACCCTCACCGCTGGGGAGGTAACGACCTTTGAGTCCAAGCTGCTCGGTGGCGACCGCGTGGGAGAGACCGCACTGATTGAGATCACAGTGTTGAGTGTGAAAGAGCGCGAACTGCCAGACGCCAATGACGAGTTTGCTCAGATTTCCAGCCAGTTCGACACCATCGCCGAACTCCGCGAGGACATGAAGGTGCAGGTTCAACGCAAGGGCGTGTTCCAACAGGCTCAGCAGGCAAGAAACAAGCTCGTCGAGAAGCTCCTGGAGGAGCTCAGCATCCCGTTGCCGCAGAGCGTCGTTGATGACGAGGTTCACCGCCACCTGGAGCAGGAGGGCAAGCTTGAGGATGACAAGCACCGCGCCGAGGTCATCGAGTCGACCGAAAAATCCTTGAAGACTCAGATTCTTTTGGACGCCCTGGTGGAGAAGTTAGAAGTTCAGGTGTCTCAGGATGAACTGAGCCAATACCTAATCCAGTCGGCATCGCAGTATGGAATGGACCCCAGCGAATTCATCCAGAACCTCGATAGCAACAACCAGATTCCCTCGATGGTGGGCGAGGTCGCCAGGTCCAAGTCGCTCTCCGTCGCGCTTGCCGGTGTGAAGGTTGTCGACACCAAGGGCAAGAAGGTGGACTTGAGTGACTTCACTCGCCAAGCCACTGATCCCGTTGAGCAGGCCGTGGCCCAGGCTGTCGCAGATAACCACGACGATCACGACCACGATCCCGACCACAAGCACTAACCCGGCACTCTGCCGAGGGCGAACACTGCCGGTTCTAGTGGTTGGTGGCCGGTAGGGTCGGTGATAGTCCGCTTCAGGACGTTCGTGAGGAGAACAACACTGTGTCCATGGCAGAAACGATGATGCAACCCAATGTCTTTGACCGGTTGCTCAAAGACCGCATTATTTGGCTGGGTTCCGAAGTTCGTGACGATAACGCCAACGAAATCGCCGCCAAGCTCTTGCTTCTCGCTGCTGAAGATGCCGAGCGCGACATCTACCTCTACATCAACTCACCCGGTGGCTCCATTACGGCGGGCATGGCGATTTACGACACCATGCAGTTTGTCCCGAACGACATCGTGACCGTGGGAATTGGTATGGCCGCCTCCATGGGGCAGTTGCTGTTGACCGCTGGCACCAAGGGCAAGCGCTACATCACGCCGAACGCACGAGTGCTTTTGCACCAGCCCCACGGTGGTTTTGGTGGAACCGCAAGCGACATTCAAACTCAGGCCCACCTGATCAATGACATGAAGAAGCGCTTGGCGCAGATTACTGCCGAAGCCACCGGCAAAACCGTCGACCAGATTATGTCCGATGGCGATCGCGACCGCTGGTTCACTGCCGACGAGGCTTTGGCCTATGGCTTTGTCGATCACATTCGCTCCTCCGCAACCGACGTTGTCGGTGGCGGCGGAACCGAGCAGAGCAAGAAGAAGTAGACGGGGAATATCCAATGAACACAGTCCCAGAGCACAAGGCAACGATTGCGATGCCCGAGTCGCGCTATATCTTGCCAAGCTTCGAAGAGCGCACCAGCTACGGCTTCAAGCGCCAAGATCCCTACGCCAAGCTGTTTGAAGACCGCATCGTGTTCCTCGGCGTTCAGGTCGATGACGCGTCGGCCGATGATGTGATGGCTCAGTTGCTGGTCTTGGAAAGCCAAGATCCCGACCGCGACATCGTGATGTATATCAACTCTCCCGGCGGTTCGTTCACCGCTATGACGGCCATCTACGACACGATGCAATACGTTCGTCCGCAAATCCAGACCGTCGTTCTTGGCCAGGCCGCCTCTGCCGCAGCTGTGATTCTTGCTGGCGGTGAGCCAGGTAAGCGCCTTGCTCTTCCGAATGCGCGAATTCTGATTCACCAGCCGATGATGGGCGAGGCGGGCCGTGGCCAGGCTTCCGACATCGAGATCCAGGCTAAGGAAATTGCTCGTCTGCGCGAATGGTTGGAAGGGACTCTCTCGAAGCACTCGAACAAGAGCCCAGAAGAAGTCAATCGCGATATTGACCGCGACAAAATTCTCACCGCTGCGGAAGCCCTCGAGTACGGACTGATTGACCAGGTTCTCTCCTCGAGAAAATCCCTCGGTGTCGGCCCCGCACTCAAGGGCCCGGAGGCCGTAGTCGCTTAGTTCTGCGCTCTGCGTTTGCGCAGGCCGGAAACGCCGAGGCCAATCAGCACGACGATCAGGACAATGACTCCGGCAACCGTCGGAATCAGCGACACTGATTCATCGGCAAGGACCTGAGGGGAATCCAGGGGGACACTGTTCTCGGGAGCGGTCTGCTCAACCGGGAGGTCCTCGGGTAATTCGCCACACATCGGCGGCTCGCTCAGCCCGGGTGTCGGGACGTGCTCTGGTGAGGGTTCAAACACAAAGGTGTAGCTGTCTTGGAGTGTGTGACCATCGGCTGAGACGAACTGGTAGAGAACGGTGTAGGTGCCTGGTTCGCCAAGCCCAAGGGTTTGGCTCATGGTGCGCTCGTTGATGGTCACGCATCCATCGCCGTAGTAGAGGCCTGTGGCGTCCCGAGCAACGATCGCGAAGCCTCGCGTGACATCGCCAGTGTCGAAGAAGTTGTCGTTGGTGGTAACTGAGACCGTTACGGGACTGAGTGTGACCACTGAATCGGCGGCGGGGTCGCGGTCCTCCACCACGTTGTGAGCGAACGCTGTAGTGGGTGAGCCCAGAAAAAACAGTGCTGAGAGGAGGGCTACCACCCAGGGCGGTGTGCTCGCACGTCCTGCTTGTGGCCCCATAGTTCCTCCATGCTAGCTGGCGCCACACCCGGCCTTTCCTGTGGAATGTCCGAAGCACTGGGGTCCTGAGAGGTAAACTCCGAGGGGTCTACGTTGCAGGGAGAAAGGCTTTCTCATGGCGCGCACAGGAGAGTCCGGCGAGCTACTCAAGTGTTCGTTCTGTGGCAAAAGCCAGAAGCAGGTCCAGCAGCTCATTGCTGGCCCCGGTGTCTATATCTGCGACGAGTGTGTTGAGCTCTGTAACGAAATCATCGACGAGCGTCAGTCTGAGCGCAGTGGTAGCGCTGTTGCTGACTTTGAGTTGCCAAAGCCCAAAGAAATCTTCGACTTCCTCGAGGAGTATGTCATTGGCCAGGAAGAAGCCAAGCGTTCCCTCTCCGTCGCCGTCTACAACCACTACAAGCGAGTGCGCGCGGCCGCGTCACCGCATGCGGTTGCGGGCGCAGATGACATTGACATCCAAAAGAGCAACATTCTTCTCATTGGTCCGACCGGTTGTGGAAAGACCTATCTGGCACAAACCCTCGCGAAGCGCCTGAACGTGCCCTTCGCGGTTGCTGACGCCACCGCGCTGACTGAGGCCGGTTATGTGGGTGAAGATGTTGAAAACATTTTGCTCAAGCTCATCCAAGCTGCGGACTATGACGTCAAGCGGGCTGAGACCGGCATTATCTACATTGACGAAATTGACAAGATCGCCCGCAAAGCAGAGAACCCCTCCATCACCCGCGACGTGTCGGGTGAGGGTGTTCAGCAGGCTCTTCTGAAGATTCTCGAGGGCACGGTCGCGGCGGTTCCCCCGCAGGGTGGGCGTAAACACCCCCAGCAGGAGTTCATCCAAATCGACACCACCAACGTGCTGTTCATTGTCGCAGGAGCCTTTGCTGGCCTTGAAGACATCATTTCGCAGCGCGTGGGTCGCCACGGAATTGGTTTTGGTGCCCCCCTTCACTCAAAGGACGCGACCGAGAACATGTTCGCCCAGGTGCTCCCTGAGGATCTTCACAAGTTTGGTCTGATTCCTGAGTTCATCGGCCGTTTGCCGGTAGTCACCACGGTTGCCCCCCTTGACGAGACTGCACTAATCGACATCTTGACCACCCCCAAGAACGCACTGGTCAAGCAGTATCAGCGGATGTTTGTCCTCGATGGGGTGCAACTGGAGTTTGAGCCAGAAGCACTAGAAGAGATTGCCACTTTGGCTGCGGTCCGCCAGACCGGAGCGCGTGGCCTCCGAGCTATCTTGGAGGAGGTCTTGGGGCCTGTGATGTTCGAGATTCCCTCCAGCGATCAGGTTGAGAGAGTCATCATCACGAGGGATGCGGTATTGAAAAATGCGGCTCCCACGATTGTGTCGAAGGCCGCACCGAGGCGCGAGAAGTCCGCTTAGCCACGCAGAACTGGACCATCATCCAGTTCGACGACGGGACGTCCTTCTAGCCAGGTGAGGGTCCAGCAAAGCGCCGTTACTTCGTTCGCACCCAGGGTGGCTTCGATGTCAGCGATCTGCTCGCGGAGTGCTTGAGGCAGAGAAGCGGGCGCCTGGCCTACTGAGAATCGTCCACCGAGTTGCATAACCCCCGCCTAACTCTCGGTATCTACTTCATACATGACCCAGGAAGTCCGAGAGGAAAGACTGTCATAAAGATGCTGTGCACTGCGGTTATCGGCTGCGGTGATCCATCGAAGATCGCCGCCACCGTGAGAAGCCCCGTGGGCCTTCAGCGCGTCAATCAATGCCCGACCCACGCCCTGACCGCGCGCAGACGGAGTGGTGAAGAGGTCATCGAGGAACCACGAGGGACCTGCTCGGAATGTGTCTGCTTGCTGCCTCAGGTGGGCAAAGCCGACCACGATGCCCTCTGAATCTGACTCTGCCACGAAGCCGGAGACGCTGTGGGTTTGATCCATCAACCACGTCCACACCCCATCCACAATGTCCTGGGTGAAGGCCGTCTCATAAAAGACGCCATAGGCCAGGAACAGCGCTTCCCACTGATCCCGGTCACGGGCCTCAATGTAGCGAATATGGAACGGCAGTTTATCAGTCATCGCTTGGCTCCAATTCGAAGAAGAGCAGCTCCACGCCTTCGCCCTCTTCGAGAACGAGAGTAGCAATCTTGCCCACAGACTTCAGGTCTACTTCGGCGTGAGCGAGAAGCGCTGGGCCCCGGAGCGTGGCGCTGATTATGCCGGTCTTCTGGGCCACCTGACTATCTGTTTTTGCGCGACGGATCGTGATGAGCGCTTCACTGGCAAGTGCCAGGAGCCCGGCAGTCTCAACCGAGGCTTCGGTGTCGGGGAGATCCTCGGGGCTTGGCCAGGCGGAGGTGTGCACACTGTCCTCGTGTGTCCAAGACCACACTTCCTCCGTCGCAAAAGGGATGACCGGCGCCAGGAGGCGCACTACTGTCTCGATAGCTAAACGCAGCGCGCTGATGGCGCTGGTGCGCGCAGCGCCAGTACCTGTGTAGGCACGTTCTTTGACCAGCTCCAAATAGTCATCGGTGAAGGTCCAGAAGAAGGTCTCAGTTACTTCCAGCGCACGGGCGTGATCAAAAGCGTCATAGGCTGCCGTAGTGGTCACTACGACTTTCTGAAGCTCGCGCACCATGTCGAGATCTAGTGCCTCCGTGATGTCTCCGGTGTCACCGTCAAAACCATAGACAAACTTGGCGGCGTTGAGCACCTTAATAGCAAGCCTGCGACCAATCTTGATCTGCTTGGGGTTCTCTGGGTCGAATGCTGCGTCAGTTCCCAGTCGTGACGATGCCGCCCAGTAGCGCACTGCGTCCGAACCGTGGGTGTCGAGCATCGCGCCGGGTGTTACCACATTGCCCTTGGACTTCGACATCTTCTTGCGGTCCGGGTCAACGATGAAACCGGAGATTCCCGCGTTCTTCCAGGGAATGGTGCCGTGTTCGAGTTCGGCTCGGAGCACAGTGGAGAACAACCAGGTTCTAATGATGTCCTGGCCCTGACTACGCAGGTCGTAGGGGAAAACTAGGTTGAACAGTTCTGGGTCACTGCCCCAGCCCCCGGCTAGCTGCGGGGTCAAACTGCTGGTGGCCCAGGTGTCCATAATGTCGAGTTCACCGATGAATCCCCCGGGGACACCCCGTTGCTCCGGGCTGTATCCAGGGGGGGTGTCGGTGGAGGGGTCGACGGGCAGGTCTGCGGTGGCCGGGGTAATGAACTCTCCGGCAATGGGCTCGCCTGTGGCATCGAGTGGGTACCAGATCGGGATCGGCACACCGAAGAACCGCTGCCTCGAGATGAGCCAGTCACCGGAGAGGCCGCCTACCCAGTTGTCATAGCGAACACGCATGAAATCGGGGTGGAAAGCAACCTCGGCGCCGCGCTGCAACAGTCGGTCTTGTAGGTCTTTGTCTTTCGAGCCATTGGTGATGTACCACTGTCGGGTGGTCACAATTTCCAGGGGCTTGTCGCCCTTTTCGAAGAACTTGACCGGGTGCGTGATGGGGGTCGGGTCTTCGAGCAAGTCGCCGGAGGCGGTGAGTTTCTCCACGATGGTGGACTTCGCGCTGAAGACTGTCTTGCCCACGAGATCCTGGTAGTGGGCCTTAGCCGCCTGCGTAGTCAGCCATTGTGGGTCCTCCGCCAGGACGCGACCGTCCTTGCCGATGATGGGCCTGGTCTCCAGGGACAGCTCACGCCACCAAATCACGTCGGTCACGTCGCCAAAGGTGCAGACCATCGCGATGCCGGTTCCCTTGTCTTGTTGCGCCAAATGGTGGGGCAACACCGGAACCTCAACATTGAAAAGAGGCGAGCGAACAGTGGATCCAAAGAGGGGTTTGTAGCGCTCGTCATCGGGGTGCGCCACCAGAGCCACACAGGCGGGAATGAGCTCGGGTCTGGTGGTGACAATGACCACATCAGATTCGACCGCGCCATGGAATCGCACCTTGTGGTAGGCCGAGGACTGTTCTCTATCCTCGAGCTCTGCCTGAGCCACCGCGGTTCTAAAGGTGATGTCCCATAGGGTTGGCGCGTCAGCTCGGTAGGCTTCGCCCCGCTCTAAATTGCCCAGGAAGGCACTCTGGGCAACACGTTGTGAGTGATCATCAATCGTGCGGTAGGTGAGAGACCAGTCAACGCTGAGGCCCAGTGTTCGCCAGAGATCCTCAAACTGTTGTTCGTCCTCCACCGTGAGCTTTTCGCACAGTTCAATGAAGTTACGCCGGCTGACCGGCACTTGCTCGCCAGGCTTTGAGCCGTCCTTGGTTGCTCCTGCGTCGAGGGGTGGGACGAGGTTGTCGTCGTAGGGGAGGGATGGGTCACACCGCACGCCGTAATAGTTCTGAACCCGGCGTTCCGTCGGAAGACCGTTATCGTCCCAGCCCATCGGATAGAAAATCTCTTTGCCGCACATGCGCTGGTAACGGGCCTGCAAATCCATGTGGGTGTAACTAAAGACGTGGCCAATGTGGAGACTGCCGGACGCGGTCGGCGGGGGAGTGTCAATAGCAAACACGTGGTCTTTGCCACGGCGGAGTGCCCGCTCGCGATCGAAGCGATAGGTGCCGCGTTCCTCCCACGACTTTCCCCAGAGTGCTTCCAGGCCCTCGAGGGCCGGTTTGTCGGGAATCCCTGCAGTCATGGGGACCACCTTCTTCGCTATAGGCGGCACCGTGTCCAAGGTGCCTCAGTGTGAGTGTTATGCCCATGCTACAAAACAAACCCCGCAGGAATCCCCCAGGCGAGGAAACTCCTACGGAGTTTGTCCTGTGCTCTACGCGTTGGCCGGCTTGTACTGCGGTTCGTAACTAGTCACAGCCATCCTGGGTGCCACCAGTGCTGCCACGAGAGTGATGGCCGAGAGTGCCGCCAGCACAATGCCTGGGTGCCACCAGGCGTTGTCGGTGGCGACGCGCATCAGAGTCAGGAAGAACGGCAGAGTCGCTGCGATGGCGGCGCCAATGTTGTAGGAAAGGGCTAGCGCTGTGTAGCGGGCCTTCTCGTCGAACAGGTCGCTCATCATTCCACCGAGTGCCGCCCATGAGGCGGTGGGCAGGATGCCACCGACCACCATGATGATCACCAACACGATGAAGGTGGCATCGAGGATGATCCAGTAGAGCGGGAAGGACACCAGCAGGGTGCCAAGGGCACCCCATGCCACCACTCGAGCTGAGCCGTACCGGTTGGCAAGAGCGCCAAATGCCGGAATCGTAATCAGCTGGAGCAGGCTTCCTATCGTCAACGCCATGGTGAATTCCATCGGCGAGTACCCGAGAATTTCCACACCGTAGTTGGTGGTGTAGGTATTCATAAGCGTGTAAGACCCGTGACCGAGTAGAGCGCCACCAATAGCGATCAGCATGGCTAGGGGAGCGTGCTTCATCACCTGAAGGAACGGGGACTTCACGAGCTGGTTGTTGGCGACCAGGTCCTTGAACACGGGGGTCTCATCGATGGACCACCGAAGGTAGAGCGCGATGAGAAGAAGCGGGAACGCGCTCAGCAGAGGGATTCTCCACGCCCAGGCGAGAATTTCCTCGTAGGGGAGCGTCAGGAAGAGCACGAGCCAGATGGCGTTACTGAGGATTGAACCCACCGGCGATCCCAGCTGCACCAAGGATGCATAGAAGTGACGGGTCTTCGGAGTCGCGTGCTCGGTGGTCAGTGCCACTGCCCCACCCCATTCGCCACCGAGTGAGAGGCCTTGGGCGAGGCGCAACACAACGAGAGCGATAGCGCCGAACCATCCCATCTGCTCGTAGGTCGGCAGGGTTCCGATGAGCCCGGTCGCCACACCCATCAGGATGATGGTGGCGATCAGGGTTCCTCTGCGCCCGATTCGGTCACCGATGTGACCGAAGATGGCGGCGCCGAGCGGGCGAACAAAGAACGTGACGGCATAGGTAGCAAAGGATGCGAGGATTCCACCGACCGGGCCGAGTGGCTCAAAGAACAGCGCGGCGGCAAACAGCGCCGCGAGCCACGCGTAGACGTACTGGTCATAGGACTCGAGAGCTGTTCCCACAAACGAGGCAATTGCTACCTTGCGAGACTGCTTCGGCGTAATGGGGGTATGGGTCGTGGTTGCCACGGGCACCTTCCTGGATTGGGCTATTATTTAGACTAAGTATAAAAATACTGCATTTCCACTATAGGGGAATCATGGCGTCAGACCAACGCGGACGACCGAGAAGTTCTTCCCGGGAAGCCCTCGAAGAAGCCGCCACCGAACTATTTCTTGAACACGGTTACCAGGCCACCACCGTTGATGACATTGCCGCTCGCGCAGGGGTTAGCCGGGCGACCTTCTTCAACTACTTTCCGACCAAGTCGGCGGTCCTGTGGGTGGGGGTTGATCAGGCGTTAGATGAGCTCGAGCACGCCCTGGGAACAGGAGCGTCCCTAGCGCAGTCTCTCGCTAGCGTCGCTAGCGCTTTTGGCGGAATGTCACTTCCCCTCATTGCCAGTCAGGCTGAGGCGATGAATACCGGTGACGACGTGCTCGCAGAAGCAGGAAAGCGAATCATCACGCTCTCCCGGTTGGTGGCCGGCTCCAGCATTTCTCCGGATCGAGTGTGGTCAACAACCGGCGAGATTGTCGGGGCCTGTCTTGAGTGGGCACGAGCCGGGGTGGCTCGGGAAGGGCTCCCGCATTATCTGCTCTCCCACAAGCTCATCTAGGGCAGCCAGGCGCACCGGCCAGTCCTGCCCTAGACTCTTGTCTAAGGCGTTGAACCGGCGATCACCGGCGAGCCACTGGAAGAACAGAACACCCTGTGTTCCCAGTAGAGCCAGTCGGGTAGGCCCGTCACAGCCTGATAATGAGTGGCTCACACGTCGTGTGTGAGCAAGCGGGGTGGTACCGCGCCACGTAGGCGTCCTCGCACAAAGTCCACCCACCACCATTGTCAGGAAGTAACCCATGGCTTTTCCTCGCCACCGCGACGCTTCGGGCGTTGAGCCAAGCCCGTCGTTTCCAGCACTCGAGCACGAGGTGCTCGCCTACTGGGCCGCCCATGACACCTTCCAGCGGTCGATTGATAACCGCGAGGGTTGCCAAGAGTGGGTCTTCTATGACGGCCCACCCTTTGCCAATGGATTGCCGCACTATGGTCACCTCCTGACCGGTTACGCCAAGGACATCTTCCCCAGGTTTCACACGATGCGCGGCAAGCAGGTTCATCGTCGGTTTGGATGGGACACTCACGGCCTCCCCGCGGAGCTCGAGGCAGAACGGCAACTCGGCATCACCGATAAAAGTCAGATTGAGGCAATGGGCATTGCGGCCTTCAACCAGGCTGCCAAAGATTCGGTTCTTCGGTACACGAAGGAGTGGGAAGAGTACGTCACGCGTCAAGCCCGCTGGGTTGATTTTGAGAACGACTATAAGACACTGGACATCACCTTCATGGAAAGCGTGGTCTGGGCCTTCAAGCAACTCCACGACAAGGGTCTTGCCTATGAGGGCTACCGAGTGTTGCCCTACTGCTGGAGAGACCAGACGCCACTGAGCAATCACGAACTGCGCATGGACGATGACGTTTATAAGGCCCGGCAAGACCAGTCGGTCACGGTAACGTTCCCCCTGCGTGGAGCTCGAGCCGAAGAATTGGGGCTCGCCGGTGTCTTAGCGCTCGCGTGGACGACCACACCCTGGACCCTTCCCACCAACGCAGCCCTCGCGGTTGGCCCGGATATCGACTACGTCGTGGTCCCAGCAGGGGAGCGCTCAGATAATCCAGGCGATAGCTACCTCCTGGCAGGTGACACCATTGCCGCCTACGTCAAAGAACTGGGCTATGAGGGGCTCGCCAGCGCCACAGCCGCCATCACTAGAAAACTCAAGGGCTCGGAGCTTGGGGACGTCAATTACGAACGGGTCTTTGACTACTACGCCGATGTTGACGCCTGGGATATGGGTAGCGCGTGGCGCATTCTGGTGGCCGACTACGTTGCCACCGGTGAGGGCACTGGAATTGTTCACCAAGCCCCCGCCTACGGCGAGGACGACCAATTGACCTGTCAGGCGGCGGGCATCCCGGTCATTATCTCCGTGGATGATGCCGGGAAGTTCCTTCCCCAGGTCAGCGATGTTGCGGGACTGCAGGTTTTCGATGCCAACAAACCCCTGATCAAGTTACTGCGTCAATCGGGGCGTCTTTTTGCAGAGCGCTCCTATAACCACTCCTATCCGCACTGTTGGCGCTGTCGCACACCGCTGATTTATAAAGCGGTCTCCAGCTGGTTTGTTCGAGTCACCGAGATCCGCGACCGCATGGTTGAGCTCAACCACGACATCACCTGGGTCCCCGGCAATGTCAAGGACGGCCAGTTCGGAAAGTGGCTCCAGAACGCCAGAGACTGGTCGATTTCCAGAAACCGTTACTGGGGCTCGCCGATTCCGGTGTGGAAAAGCGATAACCCTGACTATCCGCGACTTGATGTGTATGGGTCCCTCGACGAACTCGAGCGGGACTTTGGGGTTCGGCCCACTGATCTGCACCGGCCGGCCATTGATGAACTAGTCCGACCCAACCCCGATGACCCCAGCGGCACGTCGATGATGCGCCGTATTCCGGATGTGCTTGATGTCTGGTTCGACTCCGGGTCAATGCCCTTTGCCCAGGTGCACTACCCGTTTGAGAACCAGGACTGGTTTGATTCGCACAATCCTGCCGATTTCATCGTGGAGTACATCGGGCAGACCCGCGGTTGGTTTTACACGATGCACGTTCTGGCCACCGCTCTGTTCGATAGGCCCGCGTTCTCCCAGGTGATTTCCCACGGCATCGTGCTCGGCTCTGACGGAGCGAAGATGTCGAAGAGCCTGCGCAACTACCCGGATGTCTCCGAAGTATTTGAAAGAGACGGCGCGGATGCCATGCGGTGGTTCCTGATGTCGAGCTCAGTGATCCGAGGAGGAAACCTGGTCGTCACGGAAGAGGGTATTCGAGAGGGTGTCCGGCAGTTCCTCTTGCCCCTCTGGAGCACCCATTACTTCCTGAGCCTCTATATCGGTGACTATGAGCCACAGTGGCGAAGCGATTCTCCCCATGTTCTCGATCGCTATATCCTCGCGAAACTTCGCGACGTGATTGAGACAACCACCGAGAGCTTTGGGGCACTCGATAGCCCGATGGCAGCCCAGGCAATTCGTGACTTCACGGACATTTTGACCAACTGGTATGTCCGGCGCTCCCGCGAGCGATTCTGGGATGGCTCAGACCACGATGCGCTAGACACCCTCTACACGGTGCTCGAGACACTCTCCCGTTTGGCAGCCCCGCTCGCACCGCTCGTCACGGAGGAAGTATGGAGGGGTATCACCGGCGGTGAGAGCGTTCACCTTACCGACTGGCCGGATCACGAGGCATTCCCCTCTGTTCCAGAACTGGTCTCCGCGATGGACGCCATTCGCGAGGTGGCCTCGGCGGGGCTTGCCCTGCGCAAAGCGCACGGTCTGCGGGTGCGCTTGCCGCTCTCGACATTGACTGTGGTCACGACCGGCGTTGAAGCACTTGCGGACTTTGTAGACATCATCGCCAGCGAGCTCAACGTGAAGCACGTGGACATGGTGGCCTTTGATGATCACCAGGCTGAGCGTTTAGGGATTGGCCGGAAGCTTTCCCCGAATGCCAGGACCCTTGGTCCTCGCGTTGGCCCTCAGGTCCAAGAGATTATTCGCGAGGCCAAAGCAGGCAACTGGCGCGAGGTTGACGGAGTGGTGATGGTGGGGGATGTCGAGCTAGTGCCTGGTGAATATGAGCTGGAATTGAGCGCGCCAAGCGACGATATCGCGGTCGCGTTTCTCAGCTCAGGTGGCTTTGTTCTCCTCGAGACCGCTGTGACAGCAGAGCTTGCGCGAGAGGGGCTCGCCAGAGACACAATTCGATGGATTCAACAAGCGCGCAAGGACGCGGGCTTTGAGGTGTCGGATCGCATTGACCTGGTCATTGCTGCCGACGAGGCGGCGCTTGCAGCTCTCAAGGAACACCGCGATGTCATCGCCGCAGAAACCCTCGCTCTGCACTGCGACATTGTTCCCCTCGAGTCGGGGGTGTCGGGTCTTGCCGTGGGAGATGATTCCCAGATAACCGTGAAAGTCTCGCTCCGTGGCAGCTGACGAATCGACTGCGGATCGGCGGGACGCCGATGCGGTCTTTAGTGCTCTCTTGGGTCGCCTGGGAGAACGGCGCCCTGTTCGCAGGCTTGGGGCGACCAGGCGTGCTCTTGAGCTTCTCGGGGATCCTCAACGGATGTATGGGGTGATTCATATTGCCGGCACTAATGGGAAAACCTCGACTGCGCGCATCACCGAAAGCTTGCTTCGCGCGCACGGATTGCGCACCGGCCTGATGACCTCACCCCATCTGCACCGGGTGAACGAGCGCATCGTGATTGATGGAGAGCACATCTCCGATCGCATGCTGGCTGATAATTGGGCCGATGTGGAGCCCTTTATTGCGATGGTAGACGCGGAACTCATCGCCAATAGTGAGCCGCCCCTGTCCTACTTCGAAGCGCTCACGGTGTTAACCTTCGCCTGTTTTGCCGACGCGCCGGTCGATGTTGCAGTGGTGGAGGCCGGCATGGGCGGGGAATGGGATTCCACCAACGTCGCAGATGGCGACGTTGCCGTGCTCACACCCATTGCGATGGACCATGTTGAGCACCTGGGCCCCACTCTGCGCGACATCGCTCGCACGAAGTCCGGCATCATCAAGCCGGCAAGTCGGGTGGTCTCGGCCCTTCAGTCAGATGAGGCATGGGATGAAATCGTCACGGCTTGCACCCGATTTGAGGCCCCGCTGGCGGTCTTCGAACGGGACTTCTTCCTTACCAGCGCGGAGCCTGCAGTGGGCGGCCAACTGCTCTGCGTGTCGGGGCTTGCCGGTCAGTACCGGGACTTGTTTTTGCCCCTGCTTGGTGACCACCAAGCGTCGAATGCCACCCTGGCTATTGCTGCCGTGGAGTCGTTTCTCGGCAATGGAACATTACCCATGGGCGCCGAAGTGGTGGAGGAGGGAATTGCTCTGGCCAGTAGCCCCGGTCGTCTTCAAATTATTGGGTCGCACCCCACCATCCTGGTTGACGCAGCCCATAACCCCCACGGGGCAGAGTCACTCACCCGGGCCTTGATGACGTCGTTTAGTTTCGACCGGGTTGTCTGTGTTCTAGGAATTCTGCAGGAAAAAGACGTAGCCGGCATTGTTGAGGCACTCGACCCCGTGGTGGATCACTTTGTGGTCACGCAGTCGCAGTCGGATCGGGCGCTGTCGGTGGCCGATCTTGCCGACATCGTCGCCGAAATCGCTGGGCCCGACCGTGTTGACGCAAGACCCACCTCGGATGATGCGATGGCCAGGGCGCTGGATATTGCTGGCACCGAAGGCGGCGTCGTTGTGACAGGCTCCATCACGCTGGTGGCAGAAGTTGTCGAGAGGAGCGCCTAGATGGCTGGGCCTCGAAGGGATAAGTCAGCGACCGAGTCTCTTCTGCAGATTGCGGTTGCGCTTGAGATTGCCCTGGTGTTCTTTGGTGCCCTCGCTCTCAACGGCCTCAGGCTTTACCCGGGAGTCGTTGTGTTGGTCGGGTCCTTGGCCGCCACCGCGGTGCTTCTCGTTCTTTATCGAGTTGTTGCCTACCCCGCAGGTCGAATCTTTGGCCATCTGGTTCAGGTGGCGCTGCTCGCAACATTCTTCTGGGATGTGGTGATGGGAATCTCTGCGCTGGTGATGGTGGGTTTCTGGGTATTTGGCGCCATCCGTGGCCCTCAATTGGATGGACTGGCTTCGGACTAAACTCGAGTCACCACGGTGTGAGGGAGAAATGATGTCAACGCTCGAAGAGACGCTTGTCGTAATAAAGCCAGATGGTGTCGCACGCAACTTGACCGGTGAGATTCTTGCCCGCATTGAGGCCAAGGGCTATCAGCTGGTTGATATCCGCATGGTGGAACCCAACCGCGATCTGCTCAGCGCCCACTACGCAGAACACCAGGGCAAGCCGTTTTACGAGCCACTCGTGGGCTTCATGGAATCAGGCCCAGTGGTGGCACTGAGAATCTCGGGCCACCGCGTCATCGAAGGGATTCGTTCGCTCTGCGGTCAGACCGATCCCACCACGGCAGCGCCTGGCACAATCCGTGGTGACTTAGGTCGCGACTGGGGATTGCCGGTGCAACAGAACCTCATTCACGCCAGTGATTCCCCGGAGACAGCAGCCCGCGAACTCGGGCTGTGGTTTGGGTCGCTCTAGATCAGACTGAGAACAACAGCGGGAACTGGATCAACACCGACAAGCCGATGACCGCGTAGTTGATGACGACCAAGATCCAGCTGTAGGGAAGCCACGAGCTACCAAAACTTCGAAGCTTTGCTGATGAGCCGAGCATTCCCTGCTTGAGTGCCCAGGGCAGGAATATCCACCACAGCGGGATGTGGAGCGCCCACACGACCATGCAGTAGAGACACAGGAAGCCGATGACGAAGACTGCCTGGTAGAACATCCACATCAGCCAGACATAGGCAGCAAGAATTCCGAGGGTAAAGAACACCCAGAACCAGCGACGCATCGTCGCCCCAGCGAGCAGTGCCGCACCCACGGTCGCCACAATCATGAACCCTGCCACCCCGTAGAGCTGGTTCGGGGCATCAAAGAACAGCGTGGCCTGCCAGCTCTGCATGACATTTCCGCAGGAGAAGAAAGGGTTAATGTCGCAACTGGGTGGCGCTCCGGTGAGAGCCAACTGGTATCCCTCGCGGGCGAGAGTGAACGCCGCGTACCAGGAAGCAAGCCCGGTGAACACAAGGTAGAGGGCCATACCTGTTTGTCGCTTCGTGGGGTAGTTCACAACCTGATTATGACAGCACTCCGAGACGAAATGCTGCCGATGTGCGATACTGGGGGCACGGCAGTGCGCTCCCACGGGAGCGCAGGCCACGACAAAGATTTCTTGGGTCACCGACCCGATGAGGGCACACGCCCAACACCGAAGTTTTGAATGCACACCGCGTGGTGTGCGGCGAAAGCGTAATGAGTCCCCCTCCCGATTACGGGTGGGGACTGTGAGGAGTACACCAGAAATGGTGCAGAAAAAAGACACACCCCCGACTGAGACTGCCAAGAAGCCGACTCGGGCCAAAGCCGCCCCGGTAGCCACGACAGAAACAGGAGCTGCTGACAAGCCAAAGGCCACCCGCAAGGCATCGCCCGCGGCAAAAAAAGTTGCCGCCCCCAAGGCGGCCAAGGACGTGCCGGCACTGTCCACTCTGGCGCCTGTGTCCACCAAAGACCTCATCTTCCAGGCACCAGATCCCGCACTGTTTCCGACCTGGAGCCCAGGTGATGGCGAACCGGTGGAGGGCGAAAAAGTCGTCCGCCGCCGCTCTCGCCAGGGGCGTGTGAGTGTTGAACCCGAAGCGAAAGACACCAAGGCAACCACAAGGGAGAGCTCGTCCCCTCAGCGGGTGCGCGGCTCGACGAGGCTTGAAGCGAAGCGGCAACGTCGCCGCGATGGCCGTGACGGCGGTCGCCGGCGGCAGAGCGTTACGGAGTCAGAATTCCAAGCCAGGCGCGAGAGCGTTGACCGAGTCATGGTTGTTCGAGAAACCACCGATCGCACCCAAATAGCTGTTGTCGAGGACGGCGTCGTTGTCGAGCATTACGTCGCACGCTCCGAAGAGTCGAGCCTGATTGGCAACGTGTATCTCGGTCGAGTGCAGAACGTGCTGCCCAGCATGGAGGCTGCCTTCGTCGATATCGGCCGTGGTCGTAATGCAGTTCTCTACTCCGGCGAGGTCGACTGGGAGGCGGCGTCTGAGGGCGCGGCACCCGGCCCTCGTCGTATTGAGCTCGCTCTCAAGACCGGCGACAGCGTTCTCGTTCAGGTTACGAAGGACCCCATTGGCCACAAGGGCGCCCGGTTGACCAGCCAGATTAGCCTGCCCGGTCGATACCTGGTGTACGTTCCAGGCGGTTCCATGAACGGAATCTCCAGGAAACTCCCCGACACAGAGCGCACGCGCCTGAAGACTATCCTCAAGGAAATTCTCCCCGAGAGTGCCGGCGTGATTGTTCGCACCGCGGCCGAGGGCGCCACCGAAGAGCAGCTCACCACCGACGTGCAGAGACTTCAGGCGCAGTGGGAAGCTCTCAGCACGCAGGTTGAGGGTGCGCAGGCTCCAGAACTGCTGCACTCCGAGCCCGACCTGTTGGTCAAGATTGTGCGGGATGTGTTTAATGAGGACTTCCTCAAGCTCATCATCGCTGGCGCCAACGCCAAGTCAACGATTGAAAGGTATCTCGAGCAGGTTGCACCCGATCTGATTGCCCGAATCGAGGAATACCCGAGCGATAACAATCCGTTCGTTGAGTATCGCGTCAACGAGGGAATTGCCAAAGCCCTCGACCGCAAGGTGTGGCTGCCAAGCGGTGGCTCACTCGTCATTGACCGCACAGAGGCGATGACCGTTGTCGATGTGAACACGGGCAAGTTCGTGGGCTCTGGTGGCAACCTCGAAGAGACCGTCACCAAGAACAACCTCGAGGCAGCGGAAGAAATCGTTCGTCAGCTTCGTTTGCGAGACATTGGCGGCATTATCGTCGTCGACTTCATCGACATGGTGCTGGAGTCCAATCGCGACATGGTTCTGAAGCGCCTGATGGAATGCCTCAGCCGTGACCGCACCAAGCACCAGGTTGCTGAGGTCACCAGTCTCGGGCTCGTTCAAATGACCAGAAAGAAGCTTGGTCTTGGGCTCCTCGAAACCTTCAGTGAGGCCTGCGATGTCTGCCAGGGCAGGGGATTGATTGTCCATCACGAGCCCGTCGCTCGTTCTCGCTCTAGTGAGGCGCCGTCCTCACGCAAGAAGAAAACCTCTGGCCAGTCAGCTCCCGCGGCAGTGACCCACCAAATCACCGAGGACGCTCGACAGGCGATCGCCCAAATCGCAAAAAGCACGGTCGGAGTTGGGGCGAAGAGTGCCAAGGACTCTGAACCCGTAGCGAAGAAGGCCCGGCGCTCCCGCGCGGGCTCGGTGGACACGGCCGACGTTCCCAAGATCCTTGACACCGTGCTTGCGGCACTGCCCGAACCTCCGGCGCCTGGCAAGTCCAAGCGTCGGCGCCGAGCAACCAGTCAGGATGTGTAGAGCCCACATTCTGGCGGGCACCGCTAGCCTCGAGCCATGAGACTCTGGACGCCACTGGCGGTGCTGGCGGCATTAGTCGCCGTCATTGCCTTTCGGGTCTGGACTAATGAGAACCTGCAACCGCTCGGCGGTCAGCTTCAAGACGTCTTTACCCTGAGCATTAGCCTGCTGGTGGAGTCCCTGCCCTTTATTGTGCTGGGCATAGGGCTCTCGATTCTGGTCCAGGTATTTGTCCCTACCTCGTGGCTGGTTAGTTGGCTCCCGCGGAACCCCTTCGCTAGGCGAGCGATTGTGTCGCTCTTTGGCATGTTTTTGCCGGTGTGTGAGTGCGGGAATGTGCCACTGGCCAGAGGCCTGATGGGTCGCGGCTATAGCGTCGGGGACTCCGTCACGTTCTTGTTAGCAGCACCGATTGTGAATCCCATCACCATCATCACGACTCACCAGGCTTTTGGTTTCGATGATGGAATCCTGGTGGCGAGGCTCGCTGCAGGCTTTGCCATTGCCAACATGGTGGGATGGTTGCTCTCCTTGCACCCCGCGCCAGAGACGCTGCTGACCACACGTTTCGCCAAGGAATGCCGGATGCCCTCAACGGCTACTACGCAGACCCGCCTCCAGAGGGTCGGGGCGCTGTTTGTTTCAGAATCAACCACTCTCATGCCCGCGCTGATGGTGGGTGCTTTCATCGCTGGCGCGCTCCAGGTTGGCGTTTCTCGCGATGTCCTGGTGGCACTGGGAACAGACCCAATCATCAGCGTTGTGGCGATGCTGGCGCTGGCGTTTGTCATTTCTGTGTGTGCCAACGTTGACGCGTTCTTTATTTTGCCCTTCGCGCAGACTTTCTTGCCAGGGTCAATCGTCGCCTTCCTGGTCTTTGGCCCGTTGATTGATATCAAGATGGTGGCTCTTTTGCGCACCACCTACACCACCCGGACTATCGCGACAATCGCAGGGGTGGTCGGTCTGTCGGCTCTAGCACTCGGGACGGTGATGAACAGTGTGGCGTAGGTTTTTAGAGTGGCGTGGGGTGATCGCTATCGCAGTGTTGGCCTCGGTGTCGCTGTGGTTGGGCGCTGAGGGCCGCCTCGGCTTCTATATTCACCCGCGCTACAACCTCTTCACCATTGTGATGGCGTCGATTGCCATTGTGCTCTTGATGATTGCGGTGGCGACGCGTCAAAATCGTCATCATGGTCACGAGCACACTCAGTCACAGGGTCGGCGCCGCTCGCGCGAGCGACGCCTGGCCCGGGGTGAGACCGTGTCGCTGGGATTCATCGCGTGTGTTGCCGCGACCGTGCTGGCTTTACCCCCAGCAACGCTCAGCAGTGCGACTGCGGATAATCGCTCCTCTAACGCAGTTGATGCTCTGGGATCGCCGGAGGGTCTCGATGGGGAGGGTGGCCTAGAGATATATGAAACCCTGACCGTTCGAGACTGGGCTAGTTTGCTTTCCCAAAATCAAAACCCCTCCTACTACCGGGGGAAGCCCGTGAACACCGTGGGGGTTGTCACCGCGAGCGAAGATTCGCCGGATGTGTTTTTTCTCACCCGCTTTGTCGTGACCTGCTGCGCGGTGGACGCCCAGCCTGTGAGCATCCCGGTGTATATGCCTGACTGGCAGGGAGAGGTTCAACTCGATAGCTGGGTTCGGATTGAGGGTGGGTTTCAGCCCGCTCCGTCTGGGGTCACGAACTCTCCCGTAGTGATTGTGCCGCTCTCGATTACCGACGAGGAGGTGCCCAATGAGCCTTACCTTTTCTGATCCGGGGTCACCGTCGTCTCCTCAGCGCTATCGGTGGGGTCTTCTGGGAATCGTGCTCGTTACCTCGCTGGTTGCGCTGGCGGCCGTGGTGGGAACGCTGGCTGAAGGGCCACGTCTGCGCAGCGCGACCATTGACGAAGCCACGGCAATTCAAGCCTCCGGTGTTAGCTTGGCTTTGCGCAGTGATCGCGCCGTGGCTGCGGTATCAGAGTCCCAAGTCACCATCACTCCAGAAACCCCATTTAGTGTGGAGACGACAGAGCTTGATGTTGCGGTGATTTTTGATCAACCTCTGCTCGCCGCGACGACCTACCGGGTGAGTGTGAACTCCGTAGTGCCGAGGGGTTTTGGTGCCAGTGGAACCTGGGAGACAAGTTTCCAGACACCCCCCGAAGAGCTGCTGTATCTGCGATCTGCCGGAGCGCTGGACGAACTGGTGCGGGTTGTTCTCGATGGGTCAGCACCCGAGCTCGTCTACCAGGCAGAGGGGATCCTCAGCTTCGCCCGGGTCGGCGTTGTCTACGCCGTTGTGCGAAGCGTGGACGGGGAGACGTTCCTGGAGCTTGTCGAACCGAGTTCTGGTGCCGTCGATCGAATTCCTGATACTCCCGGAATAACTCTTGCTGGCATGGCCCGCTCGGCGTGGGGCACAACGCTCGTGCTCACCGTGGATGCCGAGCTGCGAGGGAAAGCGGGGACCTTCCGCGCGCTCGCCCTGCTCGATACGTTGGGTTCCAGAACGCCAGAGGTCGTCGAGGGAGCTGATGGTAACCCCCTCGGGGTTACCAAGGTTGCAGTCTCTGATGTCTCGGGCAACATTGTTGTGTGGTTGCGAAACCAGAGCCTGGTCCGTTTCGATCCGCTGACGGGAATTGTGGTGCCACTGGGGACAGCCGCTGAATTGTGGGGGTTTGACGCTCTGGGTGAATCCGCGCTGTATGTGGACTCTCTGGGGACGCTTGCGAGAAGTTTGGCCGATGGTTCCGAGAACCGCATTCCTGCTGGCGCGTTGGAGGGCTTCCCGGTATTCCACGAATTCACCGTGCTTGGTCCCGATGGCACAGCGTTTCAGCGTGTTGTCGTTCCGGGCCTTGCCGATGGCCCGCCCTTTACCGTGGTCACCGAGGAAACCTCTGATGCTGTGCACACGAGGCTTATTGGGAGCCTGCAAACGCCACAGAGCATCGGCGCAATTGGCCTCTCACCTAATGGCCAGTACCTGGTGGCAGAGGTTAATCCGGCCCCGAGCCTCACCGGATTTGTGGGGCTTGACCCCGAGATTATTCGGCGTGACACCACGTTGGTGATTTATGACACCCGTGCCCAAGCAATCTTTGCCGAAATTCCAGGGTATGCATTTACCTGGTAACCCCGCGTAGTTGCCGGGGCGGGGCCAATGGTCTATTCTTGACCGCTGGTGCAGTTTTTTCAGGGTTTCCTCGCGCACCATCATCGATATCAGTAACAAGGCAGGTTTCATCGTGGTCTATGCAGTTGTGCGCGCTGGCGGGCGTCAAGAAAAGGTAGAGGTGGGCTCGATCATTACGGTCGACCGCATTGCTGCCGACGCCAAGAACTCCGTGACCCTGGCGCCAGTTCTTTATGTGGACGGCGCGAGTGTGACCCACGACAAGAAGGAACTCGACTCAATCACCGTCACCGCCGAGGTTCTCCAAGACCTCCGTGGCCCCAAGATTGTCATCCAGAAATACAAGAACAAGACTGGCTATAAGAAGCGCCAGGGCTTTCGTTCTGAATTGACCAAGCTCAAGATCACCGGAATCACCAAGAAGTAAGGGACGAGGACATGGCACATAAGAAGGGCGCATCGTCGACCAGGAACGGTCGCGACTCCAACCCCCAGTACCTAGGCGTCAAGCGGTTCGGCGGTCAGATTGTTAAGGCTGGCGAAATCTTGATTCGTCAGCGCGGCACTCACTTCCACCCCGGTGACAACGTTGGTCGCGGTAACGATGACACGCTGTTCGCTCTGGCAGCCGGCGCAGTGAAGTTCGGCACCAAAGGTGGCCGCAAGGTTATCGCGGTAGTCGAGGCCACGTCCTAGAATCTCGGTTTTATGCAGGATGGGGGCGAGCTGCGGCTCGCCCTTTCCGCTTTTTAGCAACCATCAGAACCTGATTCCCGAAGGAGGACGACCATGACGACATTTGTCGATGACGTTGTTGTTCACCTTCGCGCCGGCCACGGCGGACACGGTTGCGTGTCCGTCCGCCGGGAAAAGTTTAAGCCCCTCGGTGGCCCCGACGGTGGCAATGGTGGCCACGGTGGCGACATCATTCTTGTCGCAGACCCGCAGGTCACGACTCTGTTGGATTACCACCACCGCCCCCACCGCACGAGTACTAACGGCTCTCCGGGTATGGGCGACTCCCGTCACGGCAAGAGTGGCGAAGATGTGACCCTTCCTGTTCCGGTGGGGACCGTCGTGAAAAGCGCTGACGGACACCTCCTTGCCGATCTTGATCGCCCGGGGATGACACTCTGCATCGCACCCGGTGGCCGAGGGGGGCTGGGCAACGAGGCTCTCGCCTCCACAGCCCGCAAGGCTCCGGGTTTTGCGCTGCTGGGAACCCATGGCTTTGAAGGTGATGTCCACTTAGAGCTCAAGATTGTCGCCGATGTTGCCCTCGTGGGGTTCCCCAGTGCGGGCAAATCCAGCCTTATTGCCGCGGTCTCTGCTGCGACCCCGAAGATCGCTGATTACCCTTTCACCACCCTGCACCCCAACCTTGGGGTGGTGGACGCCGGTGGCGTCCGCTTCACGATGGCCGATGTGCCAGGACTGATTCCCGGTGCGAGCATCGGTAAGGGTCTAGGCCTTGAGTTCCTCCGGCATGTGGAACGTTGCACAGTGCTTGTCCACGTCATCGACTGCGCCACGTTAGAGCCCGACCGTGATCCACTGGGTGACTTAGACCAAATCCTCACCGAGCTCTCGAACTATCCCTTGGAAGCAGACCAAGTACCGCTGCAGGATCGCCCAGCGTTGGTGGTTCTCAACAAGGTGGACGTGCCAGACGCACTGGATCTTGCTGCACTGGTAACCCCGGACTTTGAGGCCCGAGGGTTGAGAGTGTTCTCGATTAGCACCGTGAGTAAGGCCGGTCTTGAGCCCTTCCTCTACGCGCTTGGTGACTTGGTGAAAGAGCACCGTGCGCGGTTGGCCAAAGCCGCAGAAACGCCCCCGCGCATTGTGGTGCGACCCAAGGCCGTCAATGAGGCACCGTTTGTGGTGGTCATGGAGGGCACAAGTGAGGGTAACCTCTATCGCATCATCGGTGAAAAGCCAGAGCGCTGGGTAGAGCAGACAGACTTCACCAATGACGAAGCCGTCGGGTTCTTGGCGGATCGACTGATGAAAATCGGCATTGATGAGGCGCTATTCAAAGCCGGTGCAACACCCGGAGCGCCGGTGATTATTGGAGCGGGACAGGGTCAAGTGTTTGACTGGGAGCCAACCCTTTCCAGTGCAGCAGAATTAATGGCGGCTCCGCGTGGAACAGACCCCCGTCTCCTGGAGGAGGGGCGCCCCACACGGGCTAAACGCAAGGCGACCTATCACGAGCGAATGGATGCCAAAGCTCGCGCCCGAGCAGAACTTGACGATGAACGACAGGCAGGAATGTTCTCCGATGACGATGAGTGAGACGCTGCGTGAGACTCTGCGTGAGACGCTCGGCACCGCCAAGCGCATTGTCGTGAAGGTCGGCTCGTCTTCCATCAGTGGGCAGCGTGAACACCAAATCACGGGACTCGTTGACGCCCTGGGAGCTTGGCGAGCAGGGGGACGCGAGGTTGTTGTGGTCTCTTCCGGAGCCATCGCAATTGGTGCGCCCTTTCTCCAACTGAGCGACCGTCCCCAAGACCTCGCGACGCAGCAGGCTGCTGCGGCGGTGGGCCAAGCACTTCTGATGGCCCGGTATCAGGGACTCTTTGAGAAGTATTCGATGATTACCGGTCAGGTGTTGCTCACTGTGGGGGACATGGAAAACGACACTCACCGCACGAACGCACTGCGCACTATGGAGCGCCTGTTGGGGCTTGGCATCATCCCCATTGTCAATGAGAACGACACAGTGGCCACCCAGGAGATTCGATTTGGCGATAACGATCGCTTGGCCGCCATGGTCGCCGAGCTTGTCCAGGCTGACCTGCTGGTTCTCCTGAGTGATGTTGATGGCCTGTACACGAAGCCCCCGAGCGAACCGGGCGCCACCAAAATTGACGTTGTTCCCTTTGGTATGGACTTGGAGGGGATTGAACTGGGAGCCGCACTGGTCAACAGTGTGGGCACTGGTGGAGCCGTGACCAAGGTGAGCGCTGCAAAAATGGCGACCTCTGTGGGCATTCCCACGGTGCTTGCCGCGACAGAGTCGCTGGCACGCGTTGTTGCTGGCGAGGTGACCGGTACCTGGTTTCAGGCAGCCGACTTACACTAGAGCCGTGCCTGAATCCACCGAAACCTCCCGTCTCCTAGACGCGAGACTGCGCGCCACAAAGGCGGCCTCGCGACTCGTCTCCAGTGCTTCAGCCGCTACCCGGGACCAGGCTCTGGCCGCCATACAGGAGGGTTTAGTCGCCCAGAGCGATGCGATCCTTGCTGCCAACGCAGAAGATTTGCGCCGCGGTGAAGCCGAAGGCATGAGCACTGCTCTGCAGGATCGCCTGCGCCTTACCCCCGAGCGTATTCAGGGTCTTGTTGCGGCGGTCGGAGCTATTCGCGCGCTACCTGACCCTGTCGGTGATGTGTTGCGCGGGATGACGTTGCCCAATGGTCTCCAGGTGTCGCAGGTTCGGGTGCCCTTTGGGGTCGTGGGCGCCATTTATGAGGCGAGACCCAATGTGACGATTGACATCACGGCCTTGGCGCTCAAGAGCGGAAATGCGGTGGTGCTGCGCGGTGGCTCGGCGGCTGAGGCCACCAACAGCGTGGTTGTTGCCATGATGAATCGCGCCCTCGAGACGGTGGGCCTTCCAGGTGCCGCCATCGCGAGCGTTGACGA
Organism: actinobacterium acMicro-4; assembly: GCA_000754445.1. GTDB lineage: Bacteria > Actinomycetota > Actinomycetes > Actinomycetales > Microbacteriaceae > Pontimonas. Next base: position 130,467 of record JNSD01000001.1, read on the forward strand.
CGTGGGACGCGAAGGCGCCGAAGCAATGATGGCAGCACGGGGACTTATCGATGTGCTTATTCCCCGCGGGTCAGCAGCACTCATTGAGGCAGTGGTCTCGCAATCACATGTTCCCGTGATTGAAACGGGGTCTGGTGTCGTGCACATCTTCGTCGACGAAACCGCAGATCTCGACAACGCGTTAGAGATCATCGTCAACGCCAAAGTCCAGCGCCCGAGTGTGTGCAATTCCCTGGAGACTCTGCTCGTGCACCGTAGCGTCGCCGATCGTTTCCTCCCAGGAATTGCTGAGGCGCTCGCCTCACACTCTGTTGTGCTGCACGGGTGCGAGGCAACGAGAGTGTTGATTCCAGAGGCCAGTGTGGCCACGGAGGCTGACTGGGCGACTGAGTATTTGGCCCTGGAGCTTGCCATCAAGGTCGTTGACTCACTCGATGAAGCGCTGCGCCACATAGCCACCTACTCGACCCAACACACGGAATCGATTCTGACCAACGATATGGGCAACGCCGATCGTTTCCTGGCTGAGGTTGATTCCGCAGTGGTGATGGTCAACGCGTCCACGAGGTTCACTGACGGGGGAGAGTTTGGCTTTGGCGCTGAGGTGGGTATCTCCACTCAGAAACTGCATGCCCGGGGGCCAATGGGGCTTCCCGAACTGACCAGCACCAAGTGGCTGGTTCGCGGTTCTGGCCAAGTCCGCGCGTAGGTGGGCACTAATGTGCGCAAGCCGGTAGATTAGGGGGTAGTGCGCCCATGAAAGGATTTTCGTTGTGAGTATTGCAGACGTCGTTATTGCCTCCGGAGAAGTCGTCAATGAACTTCCATTCCCCACCTGGGTCTATGGCGTGGTGTTCCTTGTGGGTTTCTTTGCGTTGGCCATGGTGACCTACAGCTATCGAAATGTTGCCAATCGTCACCGCCACAAATCAGGCGGTGCTGACCAATCTCACGCTGGTCACCACTAAGACACCATGAGCTCCACACGTCGCCCCCGTATTGGGATTATGGGTGGCACGTTCGACCCCATTCACCATGGCCACTTAGTGGCTGCCAGTGAAGCCCAGGTCGCACTCGAACTCGATGAGGTGATTTTCGTGCCCACCGGGCAACCTGCCGACAAAGCGGCAGTCTCGCCCGGAGAGCACCGCTATCTGATGACTGTTATCGCGACCGCCTCAAACCCGCGTTTTCGGGTCAGCCGAGTGGACATTGATCGACCCGGGATCACCTACACAGTCGACACCTTGGATGACATGCGACGGGAGTTTCCGGGTGCTGACCTTTTCTTTATTACGGGCGCTGATGCCCTGCAGACCTTCCTCTCCTGGAAAGATGCCGAGAACTTGATGGCAAAGGCTCACTTCGTGGGTGTGTCCAGGCCTGGCCATGAACTCTCGACTGCCGGTCTACCGGCCGGTGGAGTGACCGTGATGGAGGTGCCGGCGCTCGCGATTTCTTCCACTGACTGCAGAACCCGCGTGAAGGCTGGGCGCCCGGTGTGGTATTTGCTCCCAGATGGCGTAGTCCAGTACATTGCCAAGCATGGTCTGTACCGGGGTGACCAGTGACTAACCCACCAATTGGGCAAGAAATGTCCCGGCGGCAACGTCGGGCGTTGCAAGAACAAAGCTTCCAGCCAGTGGCTGGGTCGACTCCGCCTGCTCCCTACTACTCCCTTGTCGACCCCCCGGTAGTGTCCCAGGCTCCGATTGCTACACCACCTCCACCACCAGCAGCACCACCACCGTCCCGCCGAGAGCGTCGGCAACAGCAGCAGAACCCTGAGGGGTTCGCCTACCCCCCTGCGACTGTTGCACCGGCAGACCCGTTTGCCCCGTTTCAGGCACCGGCTCCTCCAGCAGACCCGTTTGCTCCATTCTCGGCACCGACTCCACCGGCAGACCCGTTGCCACCGGTCTTTTCTGCTCCGGCGACAACGGCGACCGCCGTTACCCAGCTCGTCGAGCCAGGCCTGGTTGTGTCACCGTCGCGGATGGTCGGAGACATGGCGTCCATGACCAATTCGTTGGTTCTTCCCGAGGCCCCCAGAGTCGACCTTGCTTCGCCGCTTGGCACCACCGGAGAGGTGGTGTTCACCGGTCAAATTCGATTGCCCCAAACCCTCTCCGAGAGGGGGTCTTTCCCGACCGCCGACCGCGAGGACGGTGATGTTATGGACGCCTATGTCACCGGGGCGATTCCTGCGAACACAAAGCCGCTGCGCGCTTCGCAGGCTGTCTCTGGTAAGACTGGGCCCTCGGATCTTCTGATGGTCAGGAGCACTCGTTGGGGAACCGCTGTGGTTGTGACATCACTCGGCGCAGCGGTCTTGGGCTTAGCCGCTGTGGCGCTGCTGATTGTGGCCGTCATGACCGAAATGTTGGGCTAAATGGCAGTGACGTGCCAGCCATGACGGCGAGCACGGATGCTCTCTCGGCTGTGGCGATTGCAGCACACGCTGCGCTCAACAAACTGGGGACAGACCTTGTGGCACTGGATGTGTCAGAACATATGCCCCTGACTGACATCTTCTTCATCTGCAGTGCGCGCAACGAGCGCATGGCGATGTCGATTGCCGATGCCATCGAAGAAGCCCTTGGTGAACGGGGTGTTCGGAAACTGCGTCAAGAAGGTCGTAGCGATGGTCGATGGATTCTGCTGGATTTCGGTGACATCATTGTGCACGTTTTCCACGAGGAGGAGAGGCTCTACTACCAGCTTGAGCGACTCTGGCGCGATTGTCCGGTTGTCTCGTTGCCGAGCCACGACCAGGATGGTGCCGGCGCGAAGTCATCCATTTCGCTGTAGTAGGCTGGCTCTCGCTTGCGAAACGGGCCTGTGGCGCAGCTGGTAGCGCACCTGCATGGCATGCAGGGGGTCAGGGGTTCGAGTCCCCTCAGGTCCACCACTTGAGCATCGGGGGTAGAACGTGAATGATTCCGCCCCCGACGCGCTCTCCAAGCGCAAAGACTATGGGTCCATTGCCCTTGAAGAGGGCTCTTTGTCGTCAGACCCCATCGAACAGCTAATGGCATGGGTTGCCGAGGCTGATGCCGCGGGTATCTATGAGCCAAACGCCATGGTGCTCTCGACCATTGACCCGGGTGGAGCACCCTCTTCTCGCACAGTTTTGTTGCGCGGCATTGACGAGCACGGCCTCTATTTCTATACCGATTACGGCTCCCGGAAGGGGCTGGCGCTGCTGGCTAACCCCGAGGTGTCGGTGGTGTTTCCGTGGTATGCCCAGCACCGGCAGGTACTGATTTACGGTCACGCGAGTCCCGTGGACTCGGAAGTTTCTGACGCTTATTTTGCGACACGGCCACGGGGTTCCCAGATTGGCGCGTGGTCCAGTGAGCAGTCGCGACCCATCGAATCCAGGGAGGCCCTAGAGGCACGGGTGCTTGAGATGGAAAGACGCTTCGCCGATAATCCGGATATCCCTCGTCCAGAATCCTGGGGCGGGTTTGTCATTGAACCGCAACGCATGGAATTCTGGGCGGGACGGACATCACGCCTGCACGATCGCGTGAGCTTCGACCGCGAGTCCAGGGGTTGGTCGGTTACCAGGCTGCAGCCCTAGAGCCGGGAATACACTGTCGTTCAGTGGGGTTATCAGTGGTGAACGCGCGGAGTGAGAGGACACTATGGAGTCTCTGCAGCTAGGCCTGGACACCTTTGGCGATGTCAGCCATGACGCCAGGGGCGTGCCGCTTCCTTACGCAGAGGTAATTCGCAACGTCGTGGACGAAGCGGTTCTCGCTGATGAGGTCGGAGTCGACGCAATTACGCTCGGTGAACACCACCGCGATGACTTTGCTATCTCCACGCCCGAAACGGTCCTCGCCGGGATTGCGATGAAAACCCAGCGCATTATCTTGAGCTCGGGGGTGACGGTATTGAGCTCGGATGACCCGATTAGGGTCTTCCAGCGCTTCGCCACTCTTGATGCCCTCTCCCACGGGCGGGCAGAGATCATTATGGGCCGGGGTTCGTTCACGGAGTCCTTCCCCCTCTTTGGTTATGAGTTGGGCGACTATCAGGTCCTCTTCGAGGAGAAGCTCAACCTGTTTGCGGAGTTACTGAAAGAAGGCCCGGTCACCTGGTCTGGCACAACCAGGAAGCCACTTGTTGACCAAGAGGTCTATCCCAAATCCCACTCTGGGACAATCCGAACCTGGGTGGGCGTTGGCGGTAGTCCCGAATCTGTTGTCCGGGCAGCGGGCTACGGATTCCCCCTGATGCTCGCGATTATTGGTGGCGCGCCTGAGCGATTTGGCCCCTATGTTGATCTCTATCACCGGGCACTCGATCAGCTTGGCAAGCCCTCGCAGCCCGTTGGCGTTCACTCACCTGGCCACATTGCCCGTACTGACGAGCAGGCTAGAGAAGAAATGTGGCCGCACTATGAGGCAATGTTTGGCCGGATTGGCCGGGAGCGTGGCTGGGCTCCCGCAACGAAGGAGCACTACCTCTCTGAGGTTCACCATGGAGCGCTCTTCGTGGGATCACCAGAAACTGTTGCCACCAAGATCGCCCGCACGGTCTCGGCGCTTGGAATTCAACGCTTTGATCTCAAGTACTCCACTGGACCTATGCACCACGAGGTGCTGATGGAGAGTATCCAGATGTATGGAAGCGAGGTGATTCCGATGGTGCGCGACATGCTCGCTAGCGGGGTCACCGCTAGCGAGGCACACGCACTCTAGTTGGTAACTACCGGGATGCCACTGCTGGCAGAGGCTTCTTGGACGCTGCCACCGTTGGTCATGTTGCTAAAGCCCATGTTTGCCATCTGCGACATGGCCTGACCGGATCGGTTTCCTGAACGGCAGTAGATGAAGTAGGTCGCCTCGGGATCCAACTGGCTGACTTGCTGGGCAAAGTCAGGGGATTGCACATCGATATTGAGCGCACCGTCAAGGTGACCAGAGGCGTATTCTTCCGGAGTGCGGACGTCAATCACAATGGTGCCGGCCTCGAGTCCTACGGGTTCTGCGGGAGCGCAGGCGCTAACGCCCGCGGTGATGCCAAAGATTAGGGCTAGTGCGGTGAGGAGTTTTTTCACAACAAACCTTTCGGGGTAATAATTCCCTAACACTATACCAAATACCCCAGGGGGTATAAAAATCGAAGGCTTACGCGTGTCGGCTCAACCACTTCTTGAACGCGGGAGCGTCGGGGACCCGCGCAATTAGTGGCCCAACAATCACAGTAATCAGGACGTAGGCGGTGGCTAGGGGGGCAATCAGGGGCTCTACCCCAGCGCTCACAGCAAGCCCGGCAATGACGATGGAGAACTCACCACGGGAGGTCAGGGTGAAGCCACTGCGCCAGCGACCGGGAACTCCAATTCCAGCCCACTTGGCAGCCAAATAACCTGACCACACTTTCGTGCCCATCGTGACCACGGCCAACGCAAGCGCAGGGAGCAGCATGGGGATGACCAGGCTTGCGTCCGTCGACAGACCAAAAAACAGAAAGAAAGCCGCTGCAGAGAGATCTCGCAGCGGCGAGAGCAATGTCCCGGCACTGTGGGCGACTTGTCCGGAGAGTGCGATGCCCACCAAGAATGCACCAACCGCAGAGCTGACATTGACCTGTTGGGCAAAGCCCGCAACGAGCAGCGTGAGTCCCAAAACCCCGAGCAACAGAGACTCTGGGTGGCCAGCGCTAAAGAGACTCGAGAGCCGATCACCGTGTCGAAGGGCGAGATACAAAATGACCACCACCGCCACCACCGAAATTGCCAGGGTGATTCCCCCCTCGAGAATGCCTGCTCCAATTAAAAGAACTGAGAGCACCGGCAGATAGAACGCCATCACGAGGTCCTCAATGACAAGAATCGAGAGAATTGTCGGTGTCTCCCGGTTTCCCAGTCGCCCAAGATCGCTCAGAACCTTCGCAATCACACCGGAGGATGAAATATATGTGATTCCGGCCAGAGCAAACGCAGCGATTGGTGACCATCCAAGGAGCAGACCCGTGGCAAAACCGGGGGCTCCGTTGGCGAGGAGGTCGAGCAGTCCCGCTGCGCGGGATTGTTTGAGATTGGTGACCAGTTCGGACGCTGAATACTCGATGCCGAGCATCACCAACAACAAGATGACGCCGAGCTCGCTACCAATCGCTATGAACTCACTGCTCTCGCCATCCGAGAGTAGCCCCGAGCTTCCCGCAATCAGCCCCAAGACCAGATACAGCGGAATAGGCGATATTCCGAAACGGATGGCCAGCCGGGAGAGAAGCCCCAGGAGAAGCAGAAGCGCTCCAACCTCAATCAAGAGGGACGCTACCGAATGCATGCTCTAGAGGTGGCCGTCGGTGAGCAAAGAGCCCAGTTGCTCGAGGCCCTTCTGGGTTCCCACAGCCACAACAATGTCGCCGGCTTCGAGGAGATCCGTAGGGGTGGGAGAGGGCGTTACCGCAGCACCGCGCAAGATCGCCACAATCGAGGACTTTGTCAGGGTCCGTGCTTTGGTGTCACCGAGAGTTTTGCTAGCAAAGGGTGAGCTGGCAGAGAGCACAAATTGTTCGGTATAGAGGCCGGTTGCCTTGTCGCCCAGACTTGCCAGTTGGCCGAGGATGAGCGATGTGCCAAGAACTTCTGAGAGCGCCATCGCCTCGTCATCGCTCAGTGAGATGGCGTCACTGCAGGCATCGGGATCCGCTGGATCAAACACAGCCAGTTCACGCTCCCCATCGCGGTGGGTGACAACCCCTAAACGGCGTCCCGACTTAGTGATGACATCGTGCCTAGTGCCAATACCCGGGAGGTCAACTTTCTCAATGCGCACGCTCATATTTCACAGGCTAGCAGGTGGCACCGGGAGCACTTCCGACTGCAATCCGGGGTGTGGAACTCGGGGCGTGGAGCTCGGTCGTGAGAACTCGGGCTTGAGAACTCGGCCGAACTAGCGTCGCCCCTTAATGACACCAAGCTCTGAGAGCGCCTCGGCGAGCCCGGCCCCGTTGGGTGCTGAAACCCAGGGAGTGCTCTGTGGATACCGGGTCTTATCGACGTGGTGGCGACCACCAGCGAGAAGCGCTTCGGGAGCGAGAAGCTCGCGGATGGCAATCGCCCGGACGCTCTTCGGGTGATTGGCGGCAAATTCGCTATAGATTTCCTCGTCGTGCTGGCCATCATCGCCAATCAAAATCCAGCGTATTCCTGGAAACTCTATGGCCAGCCGCTGAAGGTTTGTTGTTTTGTGCTCCCGACCGCTTCGAAACCAGCGGTCGGGGGTGGGCCCCCAGTCGGTGAGCAACAGCGGACCGATAGGGAACAGGTGACGGGTTAGGAAGCGGTGCAGGGTCGGAGCAACGTTCCAGGGGCCAGTCGAGAGATAGACGACCGGTGCGCCGGGATTGTCTCTCACCAGTCTTTCCATCAGAACGGCCATGCCGGGGACAGCGCTTCGCGCGTGCTCATCGCGCACGAAGGAATTCCAGGCTGCGAGTAGTGGCCGGGGAAGGGCCGTCACCATGACGGTGTCATCGATGTCACAAATGACACCGACTCTGGCTTGTGGTGAGATCACCTTCACCCTCGCGCTTGCTGGTTCAGAGGTGTCGGTGCGTAACGTCAGCGTGTGCCAGCCGGGCGAGAGTGAGACTGGAATCACATGGTCGATAACGCCTCCGCGATCGGCGTCGAGGGTGAGAGAGAAGCCATTAATCGTGAGGTGAACGCGGGCGAGTGCAACCGGGACGCTGGTAAAACTGCGCCACCCACGAATCTTCTTGAGTTTCCCCCGACGTGTGGTTCTGGTTTTGGTGAGCAGCACCCGGCAGAAAACCCGAACCTGGGTGGTCGAACCGTATCCAGTGAAGGGCACAATCTGTTCGCGGTGGCCGAGCGCTCGCGCCCAGCGAGCACGCTTGGTCAAATACCAGTCCTCGAACCGCGAGGCACCATGCGCCTTCTGCGTGCGGGCGCCCCCGCCCTCGGAAATCAACCCGTCCACAGATGTAGTGTGTCAGACATTCTTCGCCTCATGCTCCGCTAGGTTTGCCTCCAACGCTGAGGCGACACGGCGGACGCGCGCCAGCCGAATCTCACTCAGATAATCCGAACCGTATACGCTCGATTTTCGATCCAGATAGCTCGCGAGGGCGGGCTGAGAGGTTGTTTTCCCATGACAGTTGTCGAGAATGTCCCCGTGCACGCGTCATCCGTGTCGATTCGGGTTGAACCTGTTCAAGCGCGAAGCACCGCTCGCGTCAACGCGCTTCTCGACGCGGCCAGTGACGCCATCCACGATGTCGGCTACGAACTCCTGACCACAGCAATGGTGGCCGAGCGGGCTGGCGCATCGATTGGCACTGTGTACCGATACTTCCCGGACCGGGTCGCGGTCCTCCAGGCGCTTGCGTCCAGAAACCGCGATCGGGTCACCCATGCACTGGCGACGCGCCTGGCGCGCGATAAGCCAGCAAGTGTCAGCGCTCACATCGACTGTGTCGTCGACACCCTGGTCGATGTCTTCCGCAGCGAAAAAGGATTCCGATCCCTGCGTGTCGGAGACGTGCTCGATATTCGACCCGTGGCCTCGCCTCGTTCTGGCAACTCCGATGTTGCCCGTATCATCAGCGATGACCTCCGCGAGCGTCTCGGACTGCGCCTTGATTCGGCGGGCCGGCTCGCTGTTGAAACAGCTGTTGATGTCATGGATGCCCTGTTGGGTCGCGCGTTCTTGCACTCAGGCAAAGGTGATGGCACCCTCATCGACGAAGCACGTCGGATGGCGCGCCTAGCGCTTGCAGAAATTTAGTCCGGGGTCGACCTCGTGCGCTTCGCCTGATTGACTAGGGCTTAGTCCGCGTCGTCCACCAATCCTTGGGGTGTCCTGTCATGATTCGCTTCGAGCACGTCCGCAAGGAGTACCCGGGCGGGACACAAGCAGTTCAGGATTTTAGCCTCGAGTCGCCAACGGGCTCAATCACGGTCCTCGTCGGCTCGAGTGGTTGCGGAAAAACCACCCTCTTGCGGATGGTCAATCGCATGGTTGACCCTAGTGCCGGGCGCGTGTTCATCGATGACACCGACGTTGCATCACGCGATCCCGTCGAGCTGCGTCGCAGCATTGGTTATGTTATGCAAAGCGGCGGACTCATGCCCCACAAGACCGTGAGCGAAAACATCCAAACCGTTCAGAAATTGCGCGGGGTCACGCCTGCTCTGCGCCTGGCCCGCGTTGATGAGCTGATGGCAACGGTCGGTCTTGATCGAGAACTGCTTGGCCGATACCCAGCCCAACTCTCCGGCGGTCAGCAGCAGAGAGTGGGCGTGGCTCGCGCTCTCGCTGTTGACCCCAACATCTTGTTGATGGATGAACCTTTTGGTGCGCTTGACCCTCTTGTGCGCTCAGATCTGCAGCAGGAATTGCTCGCCGTGCAGCAAAAACTCGCCAAGACGGTGTTGTTCGTCACACACGACATTGACGAAGCATTTCTCCTGGGTGACCAGGTGGTGATTCTTGATACCGGAGCAGTGGTGATTCAGCGGGGCACACCGGCCGAGATTCTGGCGGCACCCGCCAATGATTTTGTCGAGGCCTTTATCGGGGCGGATCGTGGCAAGCGGGCTCTCCACATCGAGACCCGCGGGGGCCAGAGAATTGTCGTTGACTCAGATCAGCGGGTCGCCGGCCGTTTGGTGGAGGGCCCCTAGCGTGGACTGGGTTCTGGACAACGGCGATCTGATTCTGTCCTTGACACTCGATCACCTGAGGCTCTCAATCATCCCCATTGTCATCGGTGTGCTGATCGCTATTCCACTGGGGTGGCTGGCGCACCGCTTCGCCTGGTCACAGTCGCTGCTTCTCGGCGCAGTGGGCGTGCTCTACACCATCCCCTCGCTCGCGCTGTTTATGCTCATTCCCCCACTAGTGGGGATTTCGGTGTTGAGCGAATCCAACGTCATCATCGCCTTGAGCGTGTATGCAGTTGCGATCATGGGGCGCACGGCGTCCGATGCGTTTGCAAGCATTGAGCCCGCAGCCCTTCGTGCCGCCACTGCAGTTGGCTATGCCGAATGGGGGAGGTTTTTCTCTGTGGAGTTGCCACTGGCCGGACCGGTGCTCCTGGCTGGTGTTCGTGTGGTGGCTGTCAGCACGGTCAGTATGGTCACTGTCGGGGTGCTGGTGGGAGTCCAGAGCCTCGGATACTTTTTCACCGATGGTTTCCAAAGGCGAATCATTGCTGAGGTTGCAACCGGAGTGGTGATGACCGTGGTCATCGCGTTGCTCTTAGACACCCTCCTGGTTGTGCTTGGCCGCATGGTGATGCCGTGGAATCGTGTTGGCACTCAAGCGCAGAGGGTGGCGGTCCGCTAAATGGACGTTCTGCGCGATGCCCTGGTGTGGCTCTCTGAATCCGAACAGTGGAGTGGTGATGGCTCTCTTGTGCAGAGGGTGATGGAGCACCTCTACTACACCGGTCTCGCCGTTATCGTGGCGGCCCTCGTGGCAATCCCGGCAGGCTATTTCGTCGGTCACAGCGCCAGGGGCTCAACCTGGTTGGTGGGGTTGGCCGGGGCTGCCAGGGCGCTACCGTCCTTTGGCCTGATTCTTCTCTTGGTGTTGCTGTTTGGCGTTAGCGGCCGAGAAACTGCTGCGGTGTTGGCGCTGGTGGTTCTAGGGATTCCTCCCTTGCTTGCTGGGGCGTATTCCGGCATTCACCAAATACCACGCACCGTGATTGATGCCGCCAGGGCGCAGGGAATGACGGAGTGGCAGATTCTGTGGCGGGTAGAAGCCCCCCTGTCGTTGCCAGTTCTTCTTGGCGGTCTTCGGCAGTCTGTGTTGCAAATAGTCGCCACTGCCACCTTGGTTGCCTATGTCGGTTTAGGTGGTCTTGGTTACGACATCATTCAGGGAATACCGCTTCGCAGGTTTGACCAGACAGTGGGTGCGGCCATCGTAATTGTCGCACTCGCCCTGACACTCGACGCTTTCTTAGCTTTAGCGACTAGATTGGCCACTCCCCGAGGAGTTCGTGTGGGCCGCCTGGCAGATGTTCGGGCCAGGTAGCGCAGATGTCCCCGGGGGCACAAGGACACGTATGGTGGATATAGCGAGGAGAAATAATGACATCGACCACGATTAGAACTAGCCTCACGGCTGCGCTTGCAAGCGCAGCCTTAGTCCTCTCTGGCTGCGCGGCGGCGGCTGAGGATGAAGCCCCCGCGATGGAAGCGGCACCGATGATGACAGAGGTCATTGTGGTGGGCTCGCAGGCCTACTATTCCAACGAGATCATCGCCGAGATTTATGCCCAGGCCCTGGAATCTGCCGGTTATGAGGTAGAGCGCAAGTTCCAGATTGGCCAGCGCGATGCTTACCTGCCTGAACTTGAATCCGGTGCGGTTGATCTGTTCCCGGAATACACCGGCAACCTGTTGCAGTTCTATGCGCCAGACACGATGGCCACTCAGGCTGACGAGGTCTATGAGGAGCTGCAGGGCGCGCTGCCCGAGGGCCTGACCGCTCTGGCGATGTCGCCCGCAACTGACCAGGACTCTTATAACGTCACTGCTGAGTTCGCAGCGGAGAACAACCTGGTCAGCATCGCTGACTTGGCAGGAATCGATGGCCTCGTCTTGGGCGGGGCTCCTGAGCTTGAAGAGCGCCCCTATGGCCCCACCGGTCTCCTGGAGACCTACGGTGTCGTGGTTGCCTTTGACGCAACTGGGGACATCACCGTTGATGCACTGTTGGAGGGCGTCATTTCGCTCGCCAACGTCTATAGCGGTGACCCTCGCATTGCCGAGTTTGGCCTCGTCACTCTGGCAGACCCCGAAGGCCTGTTCCTAGCCTCCAACGTGGTGCCGATTGCCTCGAGCGATGTTGCAGCAGAGCTTGCTGCAATCATCGACCCGATCAGCCTTGCCTTGACCCCCGAGGCCTTGGTTGCGCTGAATCTTCAGAGCATCAAAGACCAGCTATCAGCGGCAGACATTGCCGCCGCGTGGCTCTCTGAGAACGGCTTCTAAAGACCGATTCGGGCATGAGGGGTTGGGCCACGGGCCCGGCCCCTCTTGCCCGTTTCTAACGGGTTACTTCTTGGTGGACGCCTCGGGAGCGTCGTCTTCCATGTGTGAATAGCGGTGGAGCAGGTGCTTAATCAATGCGATGAACCCTATAGCGACTACGAAGATTCCGACGAAAATCCATCCTGCCCAGGACACCGTGTCTTGGAGCTCGCGGTAGGTTTCAGCAGCCCCCGAGCCAATGGAGACATACAGGAAAGCCCAGATGATGCACGCGGGAGTAGTCCACGCCATAAACGTTCGATACGGCATCGGGGTCATGCCAGCAGTGAGCGGGACGACCGAGTGAAACACCGGGAGAAAGCGCGAGATGAACACGGCGATGCCGCCCCGGCGCTTCACGAACCGGTCTGCTTTCTCCCACCGTTCATCACCGATTTTTTGACCCAACCAGCTGGCGCGAAGTCTTGGTCCGAAGATTCTGCCAAGGCCAAAACCGATGGATTCGCCCGCTAAAGCGCCCAGCACGATGGCGACTGCCATGAAGATGTATTGCAGCACCGTGGTGACCCCGGTGCTGGCGACCAAGACAATGGTGTCGCCTGGAACGATAAGCCCCAGCAACACACTCGTTTCGAGCATGACGGCAACACCTGCGACCAGGGTGCGCCAGACGGGGGGAACGCCCTCAACGAAGTCGAGTATGGCGTTGAGGACCTCATTCATATGACTCGGAGTCTATTGCGTCACGAGTGAGTATTCACGGGAGTCGTTCCCGGGTTTTCCACCACATGGCTTGCCACTCGACTCGACGGGCCATATCGGGGGACAATCGCGGACCACCGGGAAAACCGGTGGCGACACGAATTCCATGGAGGGCGCTCAGAACCCACAGGTCGCTACCCTCACAATCATGGAGAGCGCTGTGCGCTTCAACGACCGCTACACCGCGCTGGGCTGCGATGTCGGTAATGACCGCCTCGGTCACACTGGGGATTCGGGGAACGGTTCGTGGCACGATTCGAAGTTCCTGGCCGCCCGGTGGAATCATCACGATGGTGCTGTATGCACCCTCGACGATGGTCCCCTCAGGGGAGACGATTAGCGCTTCGGTGGCGCCGGTGTGCGCCACCGATCGCCGCAGGGCCATTAGCGCATTGAGGTCTGGGCCTTTGGTGAGCGGGGTGGTTCTGGGGTCACCCTCAGCACTAGCCACCACGGCCTCTGACAGCCAGTCTGGTGCTGGGCGCTCGCGATAACGCAGGGTCGCTCCGCCAGGGGTTGCCACCACTTCAACCCGTGGGAACCACGAGCCCTCGCGGGGGATAGCTGCAATGACGAGGTCCCAAAATGCATGAAGCGCGGCGCTGTCCAGCCCGTGTTGTCTGGCTGAGTCACAGAATCGGGTCCTGTGGCGCGAGAGCGCAACCACCTCACCTGATTCCACCCGCCACGAGTCGGCCACTAGGGTTTCCCCAGCTACCGGGTCGCACCACTCAATGGCCCCCAGCGCTTCACCCGAGAAGCTAAACAGGCGCGTGCTCATAGGCTAAGGCTATGACGAGCGGGCTACTTTGGCACTCTCTGCCGGGCACGCACGACGTGTCGGCGGCCTTTGTCGCTCTCTACGGCGATGCGCCATACGCACTGTGGTGGGACGACCAGGGTGAGCGCGGTCGCGGTGTTAGTTACCTGGCCTCGGGTTCTCCGGTGATGGTGGATGGTCCCCACTGGAGGGACGCTCTGCGCGCGGCACATTCCGAACTTCCCAGCGTTGACACAGCGGCGCTCGGGCCTCTACCACTCGGCCTTGTCCTGGTGCTTCCTTACGAGCTTGGGGCAGACACCCTGGGACTCACACTTCCCACCGATGGTCGACCATCCGCGCCGATTGCACTGATGGTCGATCGAGTGGTGGCCATTGACCACCAGAGCGCTTCAGCAACGCTCTATGCGCTTGGTGAGCGGTGGGAGGGCGAACTGGTCCAGTGGCGTGATGCCACAGCGCACTGCCTCGCCACTGCCCCGACTCTCCCGGACCCCGAGCTTCCTCAGGCACCCCAGATTCTGTGGCGAGATTCCACCAAGCGCTACCGCGAGATTATTTCCGAAGCCAAAAAAGCCATCACCGAGGGAGAGGCCTATCAGCTGTGTGTGACGACACAGCTTCACGTGGAGGCCGATATTGATCCGATCGCTCTCCACCGAGTAATTCGTCAGAGTAATCCCACCCACCATCAAGGTGTGATTCGCGCGGGTGAGCTGAGCCTTGTTAGCGCGAGCCCCGAGACGTTTCTCGACGTGTCGTCTGGGGGCGTCGTCACCACCCGACCCATTAAGGGCACGCGTCCTAGGGGGGTCACCCCCGAGGACGATCAACGCCTGGCCGATGAGCTCCGCGGGAGTGACAAAGAGCAGGCCGAGAACCTGATGATTGTTGATTTGATGCGTAACGACCTCTCGGTGGTGTGTGACACGGGCAGTGTGGCAGTTCCCGAGCTCATGGTGGTGGAGAGCTACGCATCGGTTCATCAGTTGGTGAGCACCGTGACTGGCCAATTGCGCAACGACGCTGACCTCGTCGACCTCATTGATTCTTCTTTTCCCGCGGGCTCGATGACCGGCGCGCCGAAGCGCCGGGCTGTCGAGCTTCTGGCCGGTTGGGAACGAGCCCCCAGGGGTTACTACTCGGGTGTGTGGGGGGTCTGGCGGGCTGATGGCAGCGCCACCCTTGCAATGACGATTCGCACCGCGGTGATCAGCGCGGACTCCATGACACTCGGCGTCGGGGGCGGCATTACAGTCCTCAGCAAGGCCGGCAGCGAGATCGCAGAAGTGGGAATCAAAGCAATGCCGTTTCTTCGGGCGCTAGGGCATGAACAAGTTGAGTATTCTTGACCGGTGACTACGAGCCCCGATAGCCCTGCACCCGAGCACGAGGGTGCCTATGACTTTCGCGCCATGGAAGCTAAGTGGGCGGCACTGTGGGAAAAGACCGCGCCCTTCACGGTTCTCGATGGCGATGACCCGAGGCCGAAGAAATACATTTTGGACATGTTCCCCTATCCCTCGGGGGACCTTCACATGGGGCATGCCGAGGTCTATGCCCTCGGCGACGTAGTCGCGCGCTATTGGCGTCTTCGCGGTTACCAGGTGCTTCACCCGATTGGCTGGGATTCTTTTGGCCTGCCCGCTGAGAATGCGGCAATTAAGCGCGGTGTCGACCCCAGAGAGTGGACCTACCAAAATATCGCCCAGCAAAAGGCCTCGATGAAGCGCTATGCGGCTTCCTTCGACTGGACCCGCGTTCTTCACACCTCTGATCCTGAGTATTACCGGTGGAACCAGTGGCTCTTCCTGACGCTGTATGAAAAAGGCCTCGCCTATCGCAAGGACTCGTGGGTGAACTGGGACCCGGTAGACCAGACCGTGCTCGCGAACGAGCAAGTTTTGCCCGATGGCACCTCTGATCGCAGTGGCGCGATGGTGGTCAAGAAGAAGCTGACCCAGTGGTATTTCAAGATCACCGATTACGCCGACCGGCTACTCGATGATCTTGACACCCTTGAGGGTCGCTGGCCAGCCAAGGTGTTGGCAATGCAGCGCAACTGGATTGGTCGTTCTCAGGGCGCTGAAGTGGAATTTGTGATTGAGCACAGGGACACACCGCTGACCGTCTTCACCACCAGGCCAGACACGCTCTATGGCGCAACGTTTATGGTCGTTGCGCCTGATTCAGACCTTGCTGAAGAGCTAGCGCAGGGAGCCAGTGCCGAGGTCAAGCTCGCGTTCCAGGAGTATCTTGAGCAAACTCAGCGCACGTCGGAAATCGACCGCCAGGACGCCAGCCGCGAGAAAACCGGCGTGTTCCTTGAGCGCTATGCCACTAATCCCGTGAACGGCGAGCGTCTTCCCATCTGGGTTGCTGACTATGTGTTGGCTGACTATGGGACCGGCGCCATCATGGCGGTGCCCGCGCATGACCAGCGTGACTTGGACTTCGCTCTAACTTTTACTCTGCCGATTCGGGTGGTGTTGGACCCCACACACGAGGGTGATGACGGTGGTTCGCTCGCCGAGCGGGACCCAGCGACGACTCGCCTGGCACTCGCAGGCGATGGCGTCATGGTGAACTCTGGTGCACTTGATGGGCTTGGCAAAGCCGAGGCCATCTCCAGAATCATCGATGACCTGGAAGCCAAAGGAACCGGCCGCAGGGCAACCACGTACCGCCTCCGGGACTGGCTGATCTCCAGACAACGCTTTTGGGGTACACCGATTCCGATTATGTATGGGCCAGGGGGAGAGGAGATTGCTGTCCCTCAGGATCAACTCCCTGTGTTATTGCCAGCCACCGAAGGCCTCGACCTTACGCCCAAGGGATCCTCGCCCCTTGGCGCGGTCTCTGAGTGGGTGAACCAGACCCACAACGGTGTCGCCGTCACCAGAGACGCCGACACCATGGATACCTTTGTGGATAGCTCCTGGTATTTTTTGCGCTTCTTGAGCGCGCACGACGACACCCAAGCCTTCGATGTCGACAAGGTCAAGCAGTGGGCCCCCGTCGACCAGTATGTCGGCGGGGTTGAGCACGCCATCCTGCACCTTCTCTACGCGCGGTTCATTACTAAGGTGCTCCACGACCTTGGCTACCTGGACTTCGAGGAGCCCTTCAGCTCGCTGTTGAACCAGGGCATGGTAATCCTCGATGGCGCCAAGATGAGTAAGTCCAAGGGCAACCTTGTGTACTTCTCGGAGGAACTCGATGCCTATGGCGTGGACGCAGTGCGTTTGACCATGGCCTTTGCCGGCCCTCCTGAGGATGACATCGACTGGCGAGACGTCTCGCCGGTGGGATCCCAGAAGTTCCTCGCTCGCGCATGGCGCCTCTCCGGTGATGTGACCAGTGCGCCGGGCACCTCGCCGGAGGGCGGCGATGGTGAACTACGCCGAGCCTTGCACCGCTTCCTTGCTGATATCCCCGGCCTCATCGAAGCTTTCAAGTTCAATGTCGCGGTGGCGAGAACCATGGAAATGGTGAACCACACTAGGAAAGCAATTGATACTGGCCCCGGTGGTGCCGATCCCGCGGTTCGTGAAGCCACCGAGGCCATCGCGCTAGCAATTTCGATGTTCGCCCCTCACACTGCTGAGGACATGTGGGAACGGCTTGGCCACCAGCCAAGCGTTGCCCTTCAGATTTGGCCAGAGCCCGACCAGAGCCTCCTCGTCGAGGATTCGGTCACCGCCATCATTCAAATCAATGGCAAGGTGCGTGACCGGGTGGATGTCTCACCGGGTATTCCCGCCGAGGAACTAGAAAAGCTGGCGCTTGGCACCGAGGCAATCCAGCGAGCACTCGCGGGCAAGACGATTGTCAACGTGGTCGTTCGCGCGCCCAAGGTTGTGGCCATCAACGCCGCTGACTAGTCGTCCACAGCGGTGCGCGCCGCGAGGTCTTTACAGACTCCGGAGCGAACGCTGAGGAGCACGGGAATCAACGGTCTAACCTCACCCTGTGACGGCCAGGCAAACACTGTGGGATTTTCTTGAGAGCACCAGTAGTTCATCCAGGCTGGTTGACAGCGCTGATGATGGCCTCGACGAGGACTATTTCGAGCGGCCACCGGGGCCTCGAGGGCATCGATGGAAGGTGGCCCTGGGCGCTGGCCTGGGTCTCGTCGCGCTGATTGTCGTGGTGGCGGTTGGTTCCCACATCTTTCGCTCTGCCACACCAATCCCCAGCGTGGTGGTTGCAAGCCAGGCAGAGGCGGAGCCGGTGGCCGAGGCAGAAAACCTTTCGGTTCCCGCAGAATTAACAGTGGTGGTTCACGTTGTCGGTGCTGTGGAATCACCCGGCGTGATCGAGCTTCCGGAGAATTCCCGCATTGTCGATGCCCTGGCCAAGGCGGGAGGGGCCAGAGAGGATGCCATTCTCTCGGGTATCAACTTGGCTCGCGTGCTCTTTGACGGCGAGCAGATTGTTGTGCCCTCACAGGCAGATGAACCAGCTGCGGTATCCATCAATGCCCCGCCAGGGCTTGTCAGCTTGTCGAGGGGCACCAGCGCGGAGTTAGAGACGCTCCCCAGGGTCGGCCCCGCCACAGCGGCTCGCATCATTGCTTGGCGGGAGGAAAACGGTCCTTTCACGAGTGTTGATGACGTGCTGGCTGTTTCTGGGATTGGTCCCGCAACGCTCGAAGGGTTTCGCGCTCTGGTCGTCCCGTGAGGACCCTGCGGGACTTCCGCATGCTTCCACTCGCGGGGGCAGGATGGCTCGCCTGCGCCCTGGGAACATGGACGCGACCATCAGCCTGGCTGGTTCTTGTGGGTGTGGGGCTATCACTCCTGATTCTTGCTCTCTCCCGAATCACCGCTGCGAGATGGCTTGACACGGTCATGCCCGCACTGCTGGTTGCCACCGTAATGGTGGGCGTTGTGGCAGTGGGGAGCGCGACACGCGACCAGGCCATGCTCGTTGCCCGTGACGGAGAAAATGTCGCGGCGACGGTGAGGCTCACCGGAACGTTCATGCCAGGAGATAAGAGCGCCCCCGGGACCCTCGAGGCACTGGAAGGCGAGACCTTAGCTCGAGGGCCTGTCCCGGTCCGAATTATCGGTGATCTGGGCGAAGCTCGCCAGGCACTGGGTTCGCAGGTTGTGCTCCAGGCCCAGTTGATGAGAGCTGATTCGTGGGACAACGAGAGCTGGCTGCTCTTCGTGGAGCCCGGACCGAAACTGTGGCATGAGCCAGGAGAGTTTCTGATGGCTACTGATGGCCTGCGCGCATCATTCTCTGAGCGCTCTCGTGCCTTCGGCGGTGATGGCGGCAGGTTGTTGCCGGGGTTAGCAATCGGCGACACCAGTGCGGTTGACCCGGGCCTTACCGAGGCGATGCAGACGACGTCATTGAGTCACTTGGTTGCGGTCTCAGGGGCAAATTGCGCAGTGGTCGTTGCCATCGTGGTGGCCATTGTCGCGTTGTGTGGCGGCGGGGTCTGGCCTCGAATGATCGCGGGTGTCGCAGCGCTGGTGGGTTTTGTGACCCTTGTTACCCCCGAGCCGAGTATTGTCCGGGCGGCAATCATGGCCTCGATTGTGCTGATTTTTCTGGCAGCGTCGCAACCAGTGCGCGGTATTCCGGTTCTTGGGACAACGGTGTTGCTTTTGTTGGCATGGAACCCGTGGTTGGCAACCGACTTCGCTTTTGCTCTGTCCGTTTTTGCCACTGGGGGGATTCTGCTTGCGGTTACGCCACTCACCGCGGTGCTCTCGAAGGCGCTGCATCCTGCTATTGCCCTGGTTGTCGCCCTGCCCATTGCTGCACAAGTAGCGTGCCAACCGCTTCTGATTCTTCTGAATCCGGTGATTCCCCTCTGGGGCGTTCTCGCTAACACTCTGGCCGCTCCAGTGGCGCCGATAGCCACAATCCTGGGAATGCTGGCCTGCATTCTTGGCCCACTTCTGCCCGGTGTTGCGGACGTTGTCACTGCGCTGGCGTGGGTTCCCTCCTCCTACATAGCGGGCTTGGGCCGAGTGCTCGCTAACACCGGGATTGCGACAATACCGTGGCCCTCTGGCTGGTGGGGTGCGGTAGCGACTGGCGTGATTGGGTATGGTGCTCTCGCGTTCTTTGTGATGAGACGAAGCGCTAACCGCCTCGGAGCACGAATCCTCGCCGGTATGGCATCGGCAACGCTGGTTGCCGTCGTCTTGATGTATTTTGTGCCCACATGGGCCGTGCGCGCCAGCGTTCCCGACGACTGGACTATCGCCCAGTGTGATGTTGGCCAAGGCGATGCCCTGGTGATTCAGTCGGAAGGGGCCTATGCCCTCATTGACACGGGGGAGTTTCCAGAACGCCTCGAGGAATGCCTGGCACTTTTGGGAATCAGGAATCTTGACCTTGTTGTCCTCACTCACTTCGACAAAGACCACGTCACGGGGTGGCCGGCGCTTGTTGGTGTGACGCACGAATTGTGGACTGGCCCGCCCGAGAACGAGGCGGACCACAGAATCATTGATGCGTTGGTCGAGGGAGGTGCCACCTATCGGCAGGTGAGAAGGGGCGACACCGCGTCTCTTGGCGCTTACTCACTCGCCGTTGCCTGGCCAGACAAGGCGCCACTGGGTTCTCCGGGCAATGACTCCAGCGTCGTGCTTGAGGTCAGACCAAGCGAGGCATGCAGTGAGTGTCTCTCCGGTGTGTTCCTCGGGGACCTGGGTGAGCGCGCTCAGCAAATACTGGCAGCGAGGGAAAGATTCAGTCCAGTTGACGTTGTGAAAGTGAGCCACCACGGCTCGGCCGACCAATATCACCCCCTCTATGAGGCCCTTGGAGCGAGCATCGCGCTCATTGGAGTGGGCGCTGAGAACACCTATGGTCACCCGGCACCGTCCCTCCTCACCGCCCTGCCCTCAACGACCACCGTGGTCCGTAGCGACCGTGACGGAACGGCGACACTCCAGAGAAGTGACGGCGGCGGTATCGTGATGTGGTCAGAGCGCTAGAGTCAGCTGAGAATGGGGGAGTAATGCTAGCAACCGCCCCCGTTGTGCCCTGGCACGGAATCAGAGAAGCGGCGTTGATTCTTCTCAGTGGCAACGAATCGTTTCTTGCCGATCGCGCCCTGCAGATCCTGCAGGATCGGATGCGCAGCGTCGATCCCCAACTAGAAATCATCGACCTTGATGCCAGCACCTACGGCGAGGGCGAGCTTCTCTACGCGGCAAGCCCCAGTCTTTTCGGTGAGCCCAGGCTCATCAGAATCACAGGGGTCGAGGGTTGCACTGACGCGTTCTTAATTGACGCCCTTGGCTATGTAGAGTCACCACAACCCCAGGTCGTGGTGGTGTTTCGCCACGGCGGAGGCAACCGAGGCAAGAAACTCCTCGACACGCTCCGCGGGGCGGGCCAGAGCGCCGTGATCGTCGAGTGCAAAGACATCAAAAAGGACGACGAGCGGCTTGCCTTTATCTCCGCAGAGTTCCAGGCAGCTGGCGCCACCATCGAGCCCCAGGCGAAGAGGGCTCTCGCCGATGCGTTCGCCACTGACCTTGCGGAGCTGGCTGCGGCCTGCTCACAGCTGATTTCTGATGCCGATGGCCACGCTGTTAGCCACGCTCTGGTGGAAAAATACTACGGGGGCCGCGTTGAAGCCACCACCTTCCAGATTGCCGATCATGCGATTGGAGGGCGGGGAGCTGAGGCCTTAATTCTTTTGCGCCATGCACTGCACTCCGGTGCTGAACCAGTGTTGGTGGTCGCTGCTTTTGCGATGAAGCTCCGACAAATGGCCCAGGTCGGTGGAGCCTCGGGTGGTGTTGACCAGGTTGCTAGCACCTTAGGTTTGCCGCCGTGGCAAGTGCGAAACGCTAGGACCAGTCTTCAGGGATGGGACGAAGCAGGCTTGGGGCGCTCGATTGTCGCGGTCGCGGATACAGACGCAGCAGTGAAAGGCGCTGGTCGTGACCCCCACTACGCCCTGGAGAAGATGGTCAGGATTGTGTCGCTACGGGGTAAAGAACCATCAGTGCGGTGAAAACCGACGGGCGAACGAGCCTTCTCTCTAGCGGAGATCGTCCTCGGGAGGCTCTTCGTCGTCTGACAGGGCTTGCACCGGCGGACTCACCACATCGGTGATTGCCTGACTGCTAGCCTCCCTGAGGGACAGGCGCTCTACTTGATCGCTCAGAACACTGCGAATTCGGGTGACCTCGACGAGTGAGCCGCTGACGTCTGAGAAGATCAGGTTCACAAGACGCAACGACTCTTCTAAGTTCTTTCGCGCGCTGCTGACAGCTCGAGCGGTGATGTCGTTGGCGGTGCGTTTTGCGTCATCCAAGATTTCTTCTGATTGCTTCTCGCGGTCGCGCGAACGCGTTTCTGCGGCCCGCGCATAAGCATCGGCTTCCCGGAGGACTCGTAGCGAGTAGGCGTCTGCCTGGTCGCGGACCTCGTTCTCGTGGCGATCGAGCTCCTGCTTCTGCACGCGCAATTCGCTTGCGAGCTGTTCACTCCGTCTTTCAGCAGCGTCAAGCGTAGCCTTAGCTTCAGTTTCCAGGTTTTCCGCGCGCTTCTTCGCCGAATCCACAATTGATTCCGCTTGTGCTTCGGCAGCCTCCCGAATCCCGTCTGCGGCCAGCTTGGCCTCGTCGCGCAGCGATTCCGCTTGTTGCCTGGCCGCCTCCGCTTCAAGCTCAATGGCCTGGGCGTTCCGTTTACCTTCCTCCAAAAGCTCATCAGATTCTTTGATAGCTTTCTCACGAATGCGGCCCGCCTCACTGCGGCCGTAACCCAAGACAATCGCTGCTTCCGCACTAGCTTCTTCGACCTGCTTGACCATGCTCATGCGGAGCTCAGTGAACTCAACTCGTACTTGGGAGAGCTCGTTGGCGAGGTTATCGCGCTCTGCCTCGAGTTGACGAATTCGATCCACCACCGCGTTGGGGTCGAAACCTCGCAGGACTCGCTCGAAAATCACTTCGCTCATGGAAATATGCTACCGTTCCCGCGCAGATTTGAGACAGCGCGCGCCAAACGTTATAGGAAAAATTTTCAGGGGTTCAGTTCCCGTAGCGAGGCGTTGGAACTCGCTTAATTCCGCGATTGCACCCCACCCCTGCCCACCTGTGACGTTCACTGCCGCCAGTGTGTCTAGAGGCCACTAGTGGGCTTGCGCGTCAGCGGAGGTTAAATCCAGCGGTGACGTGGGGGATGTTTCCATCTCCATAGCTAGCGGTCACTGCGGAAATCACAATCTGATACCCCTCATACCACTGGGCATATTTCTCTTTGGCTTCCAGATGGTCGGGAAAGCGCGCAAACACTGAGACTGCGTCCATGTCACGCCAGTAGTAGATCGAGTTCTGGACTTTGCCATCG
Source organism: actinobacterium acMicro-4 (assembly GCA_000754445.1). Classification (GTDB taxonomy): domain Bacteria; phylum Actinomycetota; class Actinomycetes; order Actinomycetales; family Microbacteriaceae; genus Pontimonas. The sequence goes on from JNSD01000001.1 coordinate 153,347, forward strand.
TCTGAAAACCAGCGATCCACCCCGATGTAGCCATCGAGGGATTGCGCATAGGCGTCTATCGACGCATCGAGACGATGAAATTCCTCGTCGTAGGTCTTTTTCCGGAAGATGAACGAGCAGGCAAACATGCTCGCCATTGTGCCAGAGGTGCCGGGGGATAAAGCAAAAGCGGGCGGCACTATTCGGGCCACCCGCTTTTGACAGAACCTGCCCTACAGCGATGCCACCTGCTTGGCGATTGCGGACTTGCGGTTGGCGGCCTGGTTCTTGTGAAGAACGCCCTTGCTGACGGCCTTGTCCAACTTCGTGGTTGCGACCTTGAGGGCGGCTTGCGCCTTGTCCTTGTCGCCAGAGCCGATTGCCTCGCGGGCTTGGCGAACCGTGGTCTTCAGTTCGCTCTTGACAGCACGGTTGCGGTCGTTTGCCTTCTGGTTGGTCTTGTTGCGCTTGATTTGCGACTTGATATTTGCCACGCTGTGTCCTTTTGCTGTGATGGAGCTCATGGTCGTTCTGGTGGGGCCAAGAGGCGAAAATCAGAACGAATGCACGAGATTGGGAGAGAGGGTCCGTCGCTCGGTGAGCCAGGTGGCAACGATACCAGCACTTACCGCAGGGCGCCAACGGTTTAGCGTGCGAGAATCATTGGACATGTCTGTTCATTCGTCCCGGGATATCCAGCCGGCAGCCACTGCACCGTGGCGCCTGCGTAATTTTTCGATTATTGCCCACATCGACCACGGCAAATCGACCCTCGCTGATCGAATGCTTCAGATCACCGGGGTGGTCGATGAGCGCCTCATGCGTGAGCAGTATTTGGACCGTATGGACATTGAGCGTGAGCGCGGAATCACCATCAAGAGCCAGGCGGTTCGGATGCCCTGGACTAAAGATGGCGAGACCTACGCCCTCAACATGATTGATACCCCCGGTCACGTGGACTTCACCTATGAGGTCTCGCGCTCATTGGCGGCGTGCGAAGGGGCAATTCTTCTCGTCGATGCAGCTCAGGGCATTGAAGCCCAGACGCTCGCGAACCTTTACTTGGCCTTAGAGAACGACCTCGTGGTCATTCCGGTGCTCAACAAGATTGACCTTCCAGCAGCTGACCCCGAGCGCTATGCCGAAGAACTCGCAAGCCTCATCGGGGGCAGCCCTGATGATGTTCTCCGCGTGAGCGGCAAGACCGGCATCGGTGTTGGTCCGCTACTTGATCGAGTAGTCGACATGGTTCCCCATCCCACGGGCGATGCTGACGCTCCCGCCCGGGCACTGATATTTGACTCCGTCTATGACGCCTATCGCGGGGTTGTGACGTATGTGCGGATGATTGATGGTTCTCTCTCCCCACGAGAGCGCATTGAAATGATGTCGACCAGGGCGCACCACGAGTTGCTGGAGATTGGTGTGAGCTCACCCGAGCCGACTCCGAGCGCGGGGTTGGGTGTTGGCGAAGTGGGGTATCTGATCACCGGCGTGAAAGACGTCCGCCAATCCAAGGTCGGCGACACCGTGACCGGCATCAAGAACCGGGCAACGCAGGCGCTGCCCGGTTATACCGAACCAAAGCCGATGGTGTTCTCTGGCCTCTATCCGATTGACGGCAGCGACTACCCCGATCTCCGTGAGGCACTCGACAAGCTCAAGCTCTCTGATGCCGCACTTGTCTATGAACCTGAAACCTCTGTGGCTTTGGGCTTTGGATTCCGCTGTGGCTTCTTGGGGCTCTTGCACTTGGAGATTGTTTCTGAGCGCCTGGAGCGTGAGTTTGGTCTGGACCTGATCACCACAGCCCCCAGCGTTATTTACCGGGTGGAGCTTGACGATGGTGGCTCGAGCGAAGTCACCAACCCGAGCGAGTTCCCCACCGGCAAGATTTCTAAAGTGATGGAGCCAGTGGTCAACGCGGCGGTATTGGCCCCGAAAGATTACGTCGGCGTCATCATGGAGCTCTGCCAGTCCAAGCGCGGCATCCTTCAGGGAATGGAATACCTGGGTGAAAACCGCGTCGAAATCCGCTACACAATGCCACTGGGTGAAATCGTGTTCGATTTCTTTGATCAGCTCAAATCAAAGACTGCTGGCTATGCGTCCTTTGATTACGAGCCAGCGGGTGAACTCGAGGGCGACTTGGTCAAGGTGGACATTTTGTTGCAGGGAGACCGGGTCGATGCCTTTAGCGCCATAGTTCACAAAGACAAGGCATACGCCTATGGCGTTCTGATGACCAAGCGCTTGCGCGAGCTGATTCCTCGTCAACAGTTTGAGGTGCCGATCCAGGCAGCGATTGGCGCCAGGGTCATCGCTCGCGAAAACATCCGTGCGATGCGCAAAGACGTGTTGGCCAAGTGTTACGGCGGTGACATCACCCGTAAACGGAAGCTTCTGGAGAAACAAAAAGAGGGCAAGAAACGCATGAAGATGGTGGGCCGCGTGGAGGTCCCTCAAGAAGCCTTTATTGCAGCGCTCTCCGGTGACGTGGAGAAGAAAAAGGACTGATGCGGTGGAAGCCGACTACGCTAAAAACGTGGCGAGCCAGGGAATGAACCGACCGGGAGTTCACCGCACCGTTGTTGCCCTGTATGGCGTGTTAAGTCTTGCGGCACTGGGGCGATCGAGCTATCAAATTCTGACCAAGCTGGATGAGGCACCACTGGCATACACGCTCTCCGGTGTGGCTGCTGCTGTCTATGTCCTGGCCACTGTGACCGTGGCGTTGAGTGCCAGGCCACGCTCGAGAGCCATTGCGCTTGGTGCCATCAGCTTCGAGTTGATTGGTGTTCTAGGAATCGGCGCGCTGAGCCTCATTCGCCCCGAGCTGTTCCCGGATGCCACAGTCTGGTCGCAATTTGGCGCCGGTTACGTGTTCATTCCTTTGGTCTTACCCATCGTGGGTCTCTGGTGGTTGCTGCGCGGGAGCGGTTCATGAGCGGCGCCGAGCTGAACTACGGGCTCGATGCCCTGCCCCACGATGGGGCTCCCCGCGCTGTCACGATTGGCAAGTTTGATGGGGTGCACCGCGGCCACCGCCAGGTAATCAAGCAACTCTGTTCCTACGAGGGCTCCCTGGAGCCCACAGTGATCACCTTTGACCGCCATCCCCACGCGATCGTTCGCCCGGATGATGTTCCTAGGCCGTTGGTGAGCGAATTCCAAAAAGTCGACCTGCTCGGCGATGCCGGTGCCCGCAGGGTTGTCGTGTTGCCCTTTGACCACCGACTCTCGTCGCTCACCCACGAAGCCTTTAGCGCCGAGGTGCTCGGCGCTGGCCTATCAGCTGCCGTGGTGTTGGTAGGGCGAGACTTCCGCTACGGCAACGGGGGCGAGGGCGATGTCCAGACGCTGCGCAGGGAGGGCGAGGCCCACGGCTTCAGGGTCGAGGTCGTTGCTGATTACTGCGAGTCCGGAGGAGCCAGAGTTTCCTCGACCATGATTCGAGAAGCTCTGGTGGGTGGTGACGTCACTGAAGCTGCCGAGCTGTTGGGCAGACACCACCGGGTTCGAGGTGTCGTGGGTACTGGCTTCCAACGCGGCCGGGTCCTCGGCTACCCCACGGCGAACCTGTCTGGCGACCTAGAGGGTTTCATGCCAGCCGATGGCGTCTATGCGACCTTTGTTTCGCACGGTGAGACGCGCTACCCGGCCGCAACGTCGATTGGGGTGAACCCAACCTTTGGCGATCTGGCGGAGCGAACCATCGAGTCCCACCTTCTCGACACCACCATCGATCTCTATGGAGAAGTCATCACGGTGGAGTTTGTGCAGTTCATCAGGGGTATGCAGAAATTCCCCGACGCGGATGCGTTGGCACACCAGATGGGCCTGGACGAACAGGTGATTCGCGCCATCCTTGAGGCTTCTGCTTCGGCGTAGGATTAGGCAGTGCCCATGACACCACGCTCCGTCGTAGTGTTCGCCCTCACCGGCATTATCCTGACCGCCCTGGGCATCAGAACCGGGGTGGCCGCTCTGTCGCCCTTGGCGACAACCATCGAGCTTGATGTTCCGTTGGTGGGGTTGCCTCTCGGCGCGTTGGGAATGATTCCGCCGCTCGCTTTTTCCCTTGCCGCAGCGTTCTCTCCGTGGCTGGCACGGAAGGTCAGTATCGAAGGCGCTGCCGTGGTGGTTGCTGGGCTCGCCATCATTGCCCACCTCTGGCGAGGCTTTTCGCCTAACTATGCCTCCCTCTTTGTCGCCACCGTCGTTCTGATGCTCTCCGCCGGGGTGGGAAACGTGATCTTGCCCGCACTCGTGAAGCTGTACGCGCCGAGGGCCGTGGGAGCCATGACCGCGGCGTATGCCACGGCAATGGCAATCAGCGCCACAGCTCCGGCTATCGCCGGGGTGTGGATGGCAGACGCCTTTGGCTGGCGCCTGTCGCTTGCGACGTGGGCGATGATTAGTGTCGTGGGGGCTATTCCCTGGCTCATTGTCATCCCCTTTGCCAAGCGTCGAGGAATCGCCGAGGCAGAGCTGAATGCCACGCTTCCGATCCCTCTGACTGCAGTGTCGCTCTCGCGCTCGCCTACCGCCCTGTCGATCATGGTGATATTCGGAGTTTCAGGGGCAACTGCCTATACGGCGTTCTCGCTTTTGCCCCTGATGCTCGCCGATCTTGGTGGCCTGGGCCGGGAAGAGGCAGCTCTTGCGCTGGGGTTGTTCGCCATCGTGGGCTTGCCGCTGTCTTTGCTGATTCCCCCTTTGGCGGTCAAGCCGGGACGCGCCGGGATACTGGTGGGCATCGCAATTCTCACGGGACTAGTGGGTTGGTCCGGCCTCCTTTTTTTCCCGGAGGCGTGGCTATACGGGTGGGTGATTCTGCTGTCGATCGCTCCGATGACATTCCATATGTCGCTGTCCCTCATTGGCCAACGCACAAAGAATCATTTCTCGGCCTTGCAGCTCAGTGGTTATGTCAACCGCGCGGGCTACCTCTTTGCCGCGATTGGCCCGTTCTTGGTTGGCCTCTGCTACCAGCTCACGGGTGGCTGGGAAATCAGCATCGTCGCACTATTGATTCTGACCCTGCTGCAAATTCCCGCGATGGGGATTCTGCATCGCGAGCGCCTTGTTGACAACGAATTGCGCGAAGCCAGGCCCTAATGCTCATATGAGCACCAATCACAACATTTGTTGATTATCGATTAAGCTTGGCTCATGGCTGGCCACATCAACGAGCTCGATAATGAGCTGCTCGCCGTGCGCGCCGCAGAGCTGTACTACGAAGAGAACAAAACCCAAGACGAGATTGGCGCCATCCTGCGTGTCACTCGTTGGAAAGTCGGCAGGTTACTGCACGCCGCGAGGGCCGAGGGAATTGTGCGCATCGAGATTGCCCACCCCAAGGCCAGACGCTTGGGCATGGAACATGCCCTTGTCGAAAGCTATGGGCTCACATCGGCTGTTGTCGTTCCACGGGAATCCGATTCCACGATTACTGCCCGAGTGGCGGGAGCGGCTGCTGACTATCTGGTGAGCATGCGACCCCGAACTCACACGCTCGGGGTGAGTTGGGGCAACACCCTCCACCACCTCGCGGCTGCACTGCCCCCAGAGTGGTCCACCCCGGTCCGGGTGGTTCAAGTCAACGGTGGCGTCACCAAGAGTGCATCACCGGGACTAGCGGCCGCGACCGCAACCATGATCGCCGACAAGTCTGGTGGAGAGGTCACCTTGATGCCCACACCGGCAATCCTCGAGCGGGTGGAAACAAAGAACGCTATCGAAGCTGACCGCTCAGTCAGCGCTGTCCTCGATGAGGCCAACACCGCAGACACCTACCTGTTCAGTGCTGGACCTGCCAGCGAGGTCAGTATCCACGTCCATTCCGGTTATGTAGATGGCGCCCAAATCGCCAAACTTCAGAAACTCGGCGCTGTCGGCGATGTGCTCGGGCGCTACATCACCTCCAATGGCGATATCGCCGACCCCGAGCTTGATCAGCGAACACTGGGGCTGTCCCTCGCGAGACTGAGGCAGGCGCAGCGAAGCATTGCTGTGGTCGCGGGCCACGACAAACACCCTGTTGCCAAAGCGATTGTGACCAGTCGTTTGGCCACCGTCTTGATTACCGATGAAGACACTGCAGCGTTTCTGCTCGATCTCCCCGAAGGAAAGGTGGCATAGCCATGACCCCCACGACCGCTGTTCACCCCACTGCCAGAGCCAACAGCGTTCTTGGCGCCTCGGTGACCGAGAAAGCATTGAAAAAGTTCCTCAACGGCATCCCCGGTGTTGACGTGGTCGGTGCTGAGGCTAGGGCCGCAAGCTTTGCCAGCCGGTCAATCAAGACCACCAGCAAAGCCTGGGGCCTCGACACGATTATTCGAATGGTGGACCTCACGACCCTGGAAGGTGCCGACACCCCGGGAAAAGTGCGCTCGCTGGCCAGAAAAGCTATCTTGCCCGACCCCAGTGACCCTGCGTGCCCCCATGTGGCTGCGGTCTGTGTCTACGGGGACATGGTGGCACACACTATCGAGGCCTTAGGAGACTGGCACGTTTCGAAGCGCCCCGATGGCATCGCGGTTGCCGCCGTCGCCACCGCATTCCCCAGCGGCCGCGCGACCCTCCCGGTCAAAATTTTGGACACCCAGGTGGCCGTCGCGGAGGGAGCAGACGAGATCGACATGGTCATTGACCGCGGGGCGTTTCTCTCGGGCCGCCTCGGCCTGGTCTTTGACCAGATTGTCGCGGTCAAAGAAGCCTGCAAGCGAGCGGATGGCACCTATGCCCATCTGAAGGTAATCCTCGAAACCGGCGAGCTAGCAACGCTCGATAACGTGCGCCAGGCAAGTTGGCTCGCCATTTTGGCTGGCGCAGATTTCATCAAAACCTCTACTGGAAAAGTTCAACCGGCAGCGACACTGCCGGTCACGGTCACCATGCTGGAGGTAATCCGGGACTGGCACGGACTCACCGGCGAAAAGATTGGCATGAAGCCAGCCGGTGGCATCAGGGCCAGCAAGGATGCCCTGCGGTACCTCGTGGGTGTCGCGGAGACGGTGGGGGAAGAGTGGCTTGAGCCACATCTGTTCCGGTTTGGCGCCTCAAGCTTGCTCAACGACGTAGTTCTCCAGAGACAGAAAATACGAACCGGTCACTACAGTGGCCCTGATTATGTGACGGTGGACTGATATGACATTCCTTGATTACGCCCCAGCGCCAGAATCGACCTCGATTCTGAACCTGAAGAAGTCCTACGGGCTCTTCATTGGCGGTGAGTTCATCGATGGACACGGTGGCTCCTTCGCCACGGTGTCGCCCTCAACAGAGACGACCATCACTCAGGTTGCCATGGCCACCGAGGCCGATGTTGACGCTGCAGTGCGAGCTGCCAGGAAAGCCTTTAGTGGCACGTGGTCGAAGATGCCGGGCAGTGAAAGAGCCAAATATCTCTTCCGCATTGCGCGCATCATCCAAGAGCGCTCGCGTGAGCTCGCTGTTGCCGAATCCCTCGATAACGGCAAGCCCATCCGTGAAACCAGGGACGTTGATATTCCTTTGGTGGCAGCGTGGTTCTTTTACTACGCCGGCTGGGCCGACAAGCTGGAATACGCCGGCCTTGGGCCAGCCCCTCGCGCTCTCGGCGTTGCCGGGCAAATCATCCCCTGGAACTTCCCGCTGCTGATGTTGGCGTGGAAGATAGCTCCAGCGCTTGCCGCTGGCAACACAGTCGTGTTGAAGCCGGCAGAAACCACTCCGCTCACCGCGTTGCTCTTTGCTGAAATCTGCCAACAGGCAGATCTTCCCCCCGGTGTTGTGAATATCGTCACCGGTGCTGGTGCTACGGGAGCTGCTCTGGTGGCGCACCCCGATGTCAACAAGATTGCCTTCACTGGTTCCACGGCGGTGGGCCGGGGTATTGCTCAGGGCCTCGCGGGAACGCCCACTCGCGTGACCCTCGAACTTGGTGGCAAGGGAGCGAACATCGTCTTCGACGATGCCGCTATTGACCAAGCCATCGAAGGAATTGTGAGTGGGATTTTCTTCAACCAGGGCCACGTGTGTTGTGCAGGATCGAGGCTACTGGTTCAAGAAAACATCCACGATGATGTTGTTGCCAGGCTTCAGAAGAGGCTCTCGACCCTGCGGCTGGGAGACCCGCTGGATAAGAACACCGATATCGGTGCGGTGAATTCCAAGGCTCAACTTCAGCGGATTACTGAGCTCGCCAACAGTGGCGATAGCGAAGGCGCTGATCGGTGGAGCGCGCCCTGTGAACTTCCGGCCAAGGGCTTCTGGTTCCCGCCAACCCTGTTCACCGGTGTTCAGACCAGCCACCGGATTGCCCGGGAGGAAATCTTTGGCCCGGTGCTCTCCATCTTGACCTTTAGGACCCCGGATGAAGCCGTTGCGAAAGCCAACAACACCCCGTATGGGTTGAGTGCCGGTATTTGGACTGAGAAGGCATCGCGGATGTTGGCCATTGCTGACAAACTGCGCGCTGGTGTCATTTGGGCGAATACGTTCAACAAGTTTGATCCGGCTAGCCCGTTTGGCGGGTATAAAGAATCCGGTTACGGCCGAGAAGGTGGCAAGCACGGTCTCGCCGGCTATCTGGAATCTAGTAGCCCCAAGGGAGGCCTGAAATGAGCGCTCGCGTTGCGGTGGCGAAAACCTACAAGCTCTTCATTGGCGGGAAGTTCCCCCGCAGCGAAAGCGGCTACACCTACGAGGCACTCGATCACAAGGGACGCTTTGTTGCCAATGTTGCAAAGGCCAGCCGCAAAGATGCCAGAGATGCGGTTGTTGCTGCCAGGGCTTCCCAGCCCGGCTTCGCCGGTGCTACCGCCTATAACCGAGGGCAGATTCTCTACCGCATCGCTGAAGTATTGGAAGGCCGCAGGGACCAGTTTGTCGCAGAGATTCGAGCTGTCGAGGGCGTTTCCGCCTCTCAAGCCAGCGCTCAGGTAGATCGCGCGATTGACACGTGGGTTTGGTATGCGGGTTTCGCCGACAAATACGCCCAGGTGGCAGGTAACGGTAACCCCGTGGCTGGTCCGTATTTCAACCTCTCAGTTCCAGAGCCCACCGGAGTGGTGGTGGCTTTGGCACCCCAGGGCGACACAGGCCAGAGTTTGCTCGGTCTTGCCTCGGTTGTTGCGCCCATTGTGGTCAGTGGAAACGCTGTCGTGGTGATACCCCATTACCGGCAGCCACTTCCAGCGCTGTCATTGGCAGAGGTTTTGGCGACGAGCGACGTGCCAGGGGGTGTGGTCAACATCATTAGTGGCAACCCAGCTGAGGTGATGCCGTGGCTTGCCTCTCACGCCGATGTGAACGCTTTCGACTTTGCCGGGGGCGCTGGGTTGGATTGGGTGTCCTGGCAACGCGATGCCGCGGGGGTTCTCGCTCGCGTAGTGGCACCGTGTGAGGGAATCCCGGAGCGCAGCCTCGAGCGGATTACGGCCTTCACCGAAATCAAGACTGTTTGGCATACAAAGGCCCTGGGTTAGGTGACCTCTGGCATTCTGCTCGTCGATAAACCCCTGGGAGTGAGCTCCCACGGGGTGGTCTCGATGGCCAGAAAGGCGCTTGGCACCAAGAAGGTGGGCCACGCGGGAACGCTCGACCCAGAGGCCTCGGGGCTTCTGGTGCTGGGCGTTGGAGCTGGAACCAGGCTCCTCACCTACATGGTGGGCCTTGACAAGACCTATGTGGCGACCCTGCGCCTGGGCTATGGGACCACGACGGATGATGCCGAGGGTGAGCGCATTGACTTTCCGGAGGGTGACCTAGCGAGCGTGTCGATAGAAGCCCTTGATGATGTGCTGGCCCGGTTCAGGGGCCAAATTTCTCAGGTGCCGAGCACGTTCTCCGCCATCAAGGTGGAGGGTAAGAGGGCCTATGACCTTGCTCGATCCGGTGCTGAGGTCGAACTGAAGGCGAGGCCTGTCAGCGTCTATCGCCTGGAGCGCGGCGAGCCCGAGCGCCACACGGGGTATATCGATATCGAACTCACGATTGACTGCTCCTCTGGCACCTATATTCGAGCGCTTGCCAGAGACATTGGCGGAGCACTAGGCGTGGGAGGCCACCTGGTGGCCCTGCGGCGCAGCGCGGTCGGGCCCTTTGATGTGGCCGATGCGCTCGCGCATGAGCGCATTGAGGCCTCTGGGCTCCGCGGCCTTGCCGAATCGGCCGCGCTCGTCATGACGCCAGTGCGCCTTGGACAAAGAGAGGTGGATGATCTTCGCCATGGTCGGGCGGTGGGAGTGCACGACTGGCCAGAGGGTGTGCCCCTGGCAGCCATAGATGACGCTTCTGGCCAGTTAGTCGCGATTATCGAGTGTTCTGCAGGCCGCAGCCGTATCCTGATGGGGGTTCCCGAGGCCTAAGAAGGAGAAGTTACCGTGATCGAGTGGTTCGCATGGTTGCAGGTGGGGTTTGCTGCTCTCATCGGACTGGTCTCGTTTGGGTTCGCAGCCATGAAAGCGACGCCGAACGATTACACGTTGATTGGCACCGTCCTTGTTGGCGTGCTGCTGGTCGCCCAAATTGTGGTCAGCATTGTTGCCCCATTTGTGGGCAATGAACCCACCGGCGATCCCCTCGAGTTTTGGATGTATGCGATTACTGCGGTCATGATGATTCCTGCTGCGGTAATTTGGGCCGTCGTCGAGCGCAGGGTGGTGTCCAACGTGATTCTCGGCGTTGTGGGTGTTTCGGTGGCCGTGATGGTGGCGCGGATGAATGAGATCTGGTTCTCCACCAGTGCCTAGTTCGCTACCCGAGGGCGACAGCGCGCCAGCGGATGGACGGCTGCCCCCGGGCGTGGTCGATGGCGCACCAGAGCGGAGCCTGGGGCTCTATGTTCATATTCCGTTTTGCGCTGTGCGCTGCGGCTATTGCGATTTCAACACCTATACCGCCGACGAGTTAGACGGTGTCTCAAGGGATAGCTATCCAGGCAGCGCCCTGCTGGAGATGGACTTGGCTGCCACCGTGCTGAGCGAGGCCGGATTACCGCCACGAAAACTTTCCAGTGTGTTTTTTGGTGGTGGCACACCAACGCTCCTGGGACCAGAGCCATTGTTGAGGGTCCTCGAGCGCGCCACAGACCTCTGGGGGTTAACACCCGGCGCCGAGGTGACCATCGAGGCCAACCCCGACAGCGTGGACAAGGACGATCTTGCCGCCCTGGCGCAGGGCGGCGTCACCCGCGTCTCGGTGGGCGTGCAGTCGGTAGTCCCGAGTGTCCTGCGAACACTCGATCGCACCCACACGCCAGAGCGCGTGCCACTGACGGTGGCGGCGGTGAAGGACGCTGGGCTTGACGTCTCTGTTGATCTCATCTTTGGAAGCCCCGGTGAGACACTCGAGCAGTGGGACGCGACCGTGCAGGCCGCCATCGAGCTCGACCCCGATCATATTTCTGCCTATTCCCTGATTGTTGAACCAGGCACCGCTCTGGCCAGGCGGATCCAGAGAGGCGAGCTCCCGGTGCCAGATGATGACCTGCAGGCCGAGATGTATGTGCTCGCCGATGAGGCCTTTAGCCGCGCTGGCTATAGCTGGTATGAGATCAGCAACTGGGCGAAGTCTCCCCAGCGTGAATCGGTCCACAACCGCAGCTATTGGAGCAACGAGGACTGGTGGGGGATTGGGCCGGGGGCCCACTCCCACGTCGGAGGTGTTCGGTGGTGGAACGTCAAACATCCAAGCGCCTATGCCAAGCGCTTGGCGGAGGGGGTTTCTCCGGCTCATGCCAGGGAAGTGCTCTTAGCGGAAGACCAGGCGCTCGAGCGGGTTCTGTTGGGTGTGCGGCTTCGTGAAGGAATCCCGAAGGAGTGGATTGACCCCGCCAAGGGGCCAGTGATCGCTGAGTTCATTGCCAGGGGCCTCGTGGACGGGCGCCACGCGCTTGCCGGCCGCCTGGTGTTGACCAGAGCGGGCCGGCTTGTTGCCGACCACCTGGTTCGTGAGCTCACCTGATGACGAGAGGGAGTTTCCCTCGCTACTATTAGCAATCGATGGGCAAGACTGCCAAGTCAGGGTGCGGGGGTGGGTAGACACATGGTGTCCCAGCGCGCACTCGAAGTATTGAAAGTCATCGTTCAGGACTACATCGACTCCAAAGAACCCGTCGCATCGAAAGCGATCGCTGATCGCCACGGTTTTGGTGTTTCTGCCGCCACGATTCGTAACGATATGGCTCTGCTCGAAGAGGAGGAGCTGATTAGCGCTCCGCACACCTCGGCGGGCAGGGTTCCCACTGATAAGGGCTACCGCGTTTTTGTCGACCAGTTGGCCGGTGTGAAGCCGCTGAGTTCTGCCCAGCGCCATGCCATTGAAGAGTTCATCAGTCACTCCGCCGATCTTGATGACACACTAGCTCGCACCGTCAGGCTGCTCTCGCAGCTCACCAACCAGGTTGCTATCGTGCAGTATCCAACCCTCAGTAGCGCCCGGGTTCGCCACGTCGAGCTGTTACCCCTTGGCACGCACCGGCTGATGACGGTGTTGATTACCGATGGCGGCTCGGTGGATCAAAACATTGTCGAGTGCGCGAACCCCATCGACGAAGTCATCGTCGCTGAACTGCGCGCACACGTGAACCAGCAATTAACGAGCGTTCCCGTGGTGGCCCTGGGGGACAAGCTTGCCGCTCTTGCCGCCACCGTGTCATCTGATCGCGTGGAGCTGGCCACCTCGATTGCTGAGGCGCTCTCTTACGCCATTGAGGGTCATCGCACCGATCGTCTTGTGATGGCGGGTGCATCGAACTTGGTGCGCACCGAGCAAGACTTTGCCCACAGTGTCTATCCGGTGCTTGAGGCGATTGAGCAGCAAGTCACGCTGTTGAAGCTCTTCACCGAGATGCAACTGGATGCCACGGATGTCCAGGCGCGTATTGGGCGCGAAAACGAGGGCGCCCTGTCTGAAGCTGCGGTCGTGGCCTCCTCCTATCAGAGCGGGGGGCACCAGAGGGCCACCCTCGGCGTCGTCGGCCCCACCAGAATGGATTACTCGAGCAATATGACGGCGGTTCGAGCGGTTGCCCGCTATCTGTCTCGTTTGCTCGGTGACGATAACCAGGAAAGAAACTAAGGCGTGAGCGCAGATCACTATCAAGTTCTTGGCCTTGCTAAGGACGCTAGCGCCGAGGACATCAAGAAGGCGTACCGCAAGCTTGCCCGCCAACTTCACCCAGATGTCAACAGCGAAGAGGGCGCTGAGGAAAAGTTCAAGCAGGTGACCCACGCCTATGAGGTCCTCTCGGACCCGCAACAGCGAGCGAATTACGACATGGGCGGTGGTCAAGGATTCGGTGGGCTTGGTCCTTTTGGAGACATCTTTGAAACCTTCTTTGGTGGCACACAGGGCTCGCGTGGTCCTAGGCCCCGTCAAGAACGCGGGCAGGACGCACTGGTCCGAGTCGATGTTGACCTCGTCGATGTGATTTTTGGTGTGACGACAACTCTGGAGCTTGATACCGCTGTGTTGTGTGAAACGTGTCAGGGGTCCTGCGCATCGCCTGGCACATCGCCTAGGACCTGTGACATTTGTGGCGGTAGTGGAAGCCTGCAGCGCACGGTCCGCTCGGTGCTCGGGAACATGGTGACACAGAGCCCGTGTGGCAGTTGCCGCGGGTTTGGGTCTGTTATTGATAGCCCGTGTCCCACGTGTGCTGGCCAAGGTCGGGTGCGCGCCGCCCGCTCACTTTCTGTGGATATCCCCGGTGGCATCGAAACCGGCCAGCGCATCCACCTTCCTGGCCAAGGCGAGGTTGGTCACGGTGGCGGCCAAGCCGGCGACCTCTACCTTGAGTTCACGGTCCGCGGAGACAGCCTGTACTCCCGCTCGGGGGACGACATCATCGCGACCATCGAACTCGATCTCACAGACGCAGTGCTGGGGACTGAAGTCACTTTGCCAGCTCTGGACGGTGATGTCACCGTGGTGATCAAACCCGGTGTTCAGAGTGGTGATGTCATCACGGTGAAGGGCCGGGGTGTGACGAAACTTCGCGGTCATGGCCGAGGCGATTTGCGATTCGGGGTTCAGGTGCTCACCCCCACGAAGCTTGGCTCTCAAGAAACCGAGCTGATGAAGAAGTTCAAGGCCCTGCGCAAAGTGGATGCCCCGAGGCTTGCCGGTGCCCAGCAGGGCATCTTCCATAAGTTCCGTGACCGCCTGTTTGGCGGGTAATTCGTGGCGCACCTCTACGTGAGCGCAAGCCCTGGCCCGTGGCTCACGGGCGACATCATCACCCTGACCGGTGATGAAGCCCACCACGCGGCTCGGGTCGCCAGGCTCACAGTAGGCGAAACAACCGCCGTGGGCGATGGCAACGGAATGATGGCTCAAGCCACCGTGGCATCCGTTTCTGGTTCAGAGGTGACCGTGACCCTGGGGTCCGTGGAACACCAGGGTCGACCAACTCCAGAAATCTGGCTGGCACAGGCTCTCGCAAAGGGTGACCGGGACGAGCGTGCCATCCAAGCGTCCACAGAGCTCGGAATCGACCGCGTCATTCCCTATCAAGCGACCCGGTCGGTTTCGACCTGGAAAGGCGACAAAGTCGACAAGGGAGTTGCCCGCTGGACCAAGATTGTGACAGAAGCAACCAAACAGGCGCTGCGCGCCTATGTTCCGCAGGTGAGCGAACCGCAGACCACCACAGAGCTCGGTGCTCGTGCTAGCGAGTGCCAGATAGTGGTCTTGGATCCCCTTGCTACAGAGACCTTGTCCCAGTTTCGACCGGTGGGGGACCGCCCGATCCTTCTCGTTGTGGGCCCAGAGGGGGGATTGTCTCCCGAGGAATTGAGCACCCTGGAGAAATCGGGTGCTACGAGGCGCAAGTTGGGCGAGAGCGTGCTGCGCACCTCCAGTGCTGGGCCAGCAGCGCTGGCTGTTCTCAATGTCACTCTGGGGCGCTGGTGATAGCCCATGCGCCCTCGCATCACCCGGCCTACACTAAAGGGATGAGCAGTTCTGAGCCGTCGATCTTCTCCAAGATTGTGTCCCGGGAAATCCCAGCGAACATCGTGATGGAGAATGATCGCCTCATTGCCTTTTGGGATATTGCCCCGAAGGCACCCGTTCACCTCCTCGTGGTGCCAAAAACCCAGGAATACGCAAATGTCGCCGAGCTTGCCGCCGGCGACCCCCAGCTTCTCGCTGAGCTTGTCGGTATGGCGCAAGAGCTCGCCAATGAGCACGCCAATGGCGAATTCCGCCTGGTGTTCAACTCTGGCGCCACTGCTGGCCAAACGGTCTTTCATGTCCACGCCCACGTCCTGACCGGCGGGCTCGACGAGGGTTCTCTTGGCGGCTAAACCTCGCGCCTCCGGCGATTCGGTGTCGATCACAATCGACGTCGATGACGTTGCCATGATTCGTGTTCTCGGCGTTCACGACCGCGTGCTGAGCCAGGTTGAAGCCGAGTGCCCGGGTGTGGTGGTGGTGGCCAGAGGCAACAGCATTACGGTCTCTGGTTCTGAGGCAGAAGTGGATAAGGCCCACGCGTTGATTACCGATGTGGTGGCCTTGGCCCGCGCCGGAGTTGACCTGGCTGCAGCGGACGTGACGAGGGCGTCTCGCATTAAGGCTCAAACGGGTAAGGGGGCGGCGTCGTTCCTGAGCGAACCGATTCTCTCCTCCAAGGGAAAGACCATCCGCCCCAAGACGCTTGGTCAAAAGAACTATGTGGAGGCGATTGATTCCCACACCATTGTCTTTGGAATAGGGCCCGCCGGAACGGGGAAGACGTATTTAGCCATGGCCAAGGCCGTTCAGGCACTGGAGCGCAAGGAAGTCGACCGCATCATTTTGACCAGACCCGCCGTGGAGGCGGGGGAGCGCCTCGGGTTTCTCCCCGGCACCCTGACCGACAAGATTGACCCCTATCTCAGGCCGCTCTTTGACGCGCTCCACGAAATGATGGACCCAGAGCTAGTGCCTAAACTGCTGGCGTCTGGGACCGTTGAGGTTGCTCCACTGGCCTATATGCGCGGGCGCACACTGAATTCGTCGTTCATTATTTTGGATGAAGCGCAGAACACGTCCCCGGAACAGATGAAGATGTTCCTCACCAGACTTGGCTTTGGCTCCACGATGGTGATCACCGGGGATGTCACCCAAGTGGATCTTCCGGGCGGTGCTAGCGGACTGAAGTTGGTCGGTGGCATCCTGGAAGACATCGACGACATTCACTTCCACTACCTCTCCGCGCACGATGTTGTTCGCCACTCTTTGGTGTCGGAAATCGTCGATGCCTATGCACGTTTTGATGCCAAAGGGGTGAAAAAAGGTGCCCGTTGAGCTCACCAACGAATCTGGTGTGGTGCTAGTGGAGTCCGAGCTTCAGGACGTTGTGCTCTTTGGTATGTCCCAGATGAGGGTGCACCCCGATGCTGAGCTCGCGATTGTGTTGGTCGATGAGGCTGCGATGGAGCAGCTCCACCTGCAGTGGATGGGCGAACCAGGCCCAACCGATGTTTTGAGCTTCCCGATGGACGAGCTTCGACCAGGGCGCGATGGAGAAACCTCGGCAGAGGGAATTCTTGGCGACATTGTGTTGTGTCCAACGGTGGCAGCGTCTCAGGCAGAGGCGGCCGGCCACTCTGTGATGGCCGAGCTCTCTCTGCTGACCATCCACGGCCTGCTGCACTTACTGGGTTATGACCACGCCGAGCCAGAAGAAGAGAAAGAAATGTTCGGCCTGCAGGCCGACATTCTCAAGAAATACTCCGACCAGACAGGCCGCTAATCCATGGGCATTGTTTTTGTTGTCATCGCGGCAGTTCTGATTGCCCTGGGTGGTTTCACCATGGCCCTGCGCACGAGCTTGGCGACTCTGTCGCGAAATGACCTGTTGGAGGAAGCCGAAAAGGTGAGAAAGCCACAGGCGCTTCACAAAATTGCCTCGGATGTCGAGGCCCACATCACAGCACTTCGTTTTGTTCGTGTTTTTTTGGAAACCATTGCCGCTGCGCTGATCACCCTGGCGCTGGTCACCTGGTTGTCCGAGTGGTGGCAGGTTCTACCCGCCGCCACCGCGATCATGACGGCGGTGTCCTTTGTGGTGGTGGGCTCGAGCCCCCGCTCTGTCGGTGTGAGAAACGCCAGGTTCTTTATTCGCTTCTTCGCCCGCTTTGTTCGATTTGTTCGCTTAGCCCTCGGCCCGGTGGCTGAGGCGCTGATTGTGGTGGGCAATATCGTGACCCCTGGTAGCAGCGCTACGGCGGGAATCACCAGCGAGGACCAATTTCGTCACTGGGTTGACGAGGTCGCAGATCAAGACATGCTCGAAGACGAAGACCGCGAACTTCTGCACTCGGTCTTCGAGTTCGGCGACACCATCGTTCGAGAAATCATGGTGGCCCGCACTGACATGGTCACCGTCGATGCGGATGACACCGTGCGCGATGCGATGGCGGTCTTTCTCGACAAGGGTGTTTCTCGCATACCGGTCATTGGAAAAAACAGCGACGAAGTTATCGGCATTTGTTATCTGCGGGATGTCGCCCGGGTTGAGCATGAGAAACCCGCCCTTGCCAAGAAATCTTCGATTGCAAGCCTCGCAAAGCCGGCGCTCTTCGTGCCAGAGAGCAAGAAAGCCGATGATACGTTGCGTTTTCTTCAGCGAGAACAGAATCACCTCGCGATGGTCGTCGATGAATACGGCGGAATTGCTGGCCTTGTGACACTAGAGGACCTGATGGAAGAACTCGTCGGGGAGATCTCTGACGAGTATGACGAGGAGGTCGTCGATATTCACGACCTTGGCGCCAACCGATACCGCGTCTCGGCTAAGTATGCGGTTGCCGATCTCGGGGATCTCTACGACATCGACATCGAGGAAGACGGTGTCGACACCGTCGGTGGCCTGCTCGCAAAGTATGTGGGGCGTCTGCCGGTATTGGGATCGCGCGCCCAAACGGCGGATCTTGTATTGGTGGCAGAAAAGCTTGAGGGCAGACCCAAGCGAGTCGCCTGGATTCACGTCTCGCCGACCGACGCATGGCTAGAGCGCACCGCGCTTCGCGCAGAAATTGACCAGGCCGTTACCGGCGAAATCCCCCTGCCATGACTGGCCCAGCACCCTCGCGAGCTGGTTTTGTGACTTTTGTCGGTCGACCCAACGTGGGCAAGTCGACGCTCATGAACGCGTTGGTGGGGGAGAAGGTTGCCATTACCTCGTCCAAGCCGCAGACCACGCGTCACGCTATCCGGGGGATCGTGCACCGACAGGGTGGCCAGATTGTCATAGTTGATACCCCGGGGCTGCACCGGCCACGCACACTGCTGGGCCAGCGCCTGAACGACCTCGTTGCGCACACACTCTCGGAAGTGGACGTCATCGCGCTGTGCATTCCCGCCACCGACAAGGTGGGTCCAGGGGACCGCTACATCGTCGAGAGCCTCGAGCGTTATCCGAGGGCCACCAAGATTGCGGTGGTTACGAAGACTGACGCCGCTGAGCCCGCGATGATTGCCGAGCGGCTGCTTGAAGTCAACGAGTTGGCAGATTGGGCCACCATCATTCCGGTCTCTGCCCTCGAGGGTGACCAACTGGAGTTGTTGATGGACCAGATTCTTGCTCTGTTGCCGGAATCACCCCCGCTCTATCCGCCGGATGCGAATACAGAGCAAACCGATGAGGTGCGTATTCAAGAATTGATTCGGGAGGCAACGCTGGAAGGTGTCGCTGACGAACTACCCCACTCCATCGCTGTCACCATCGATGAAATGAATGAGCGCGATGACGGGCTCCTCAACATTTTTGCCAACCTGTGGGTGGAGCGAGACAGCCAAAAAGGAATCATCATTGGCAAGGGTGGGCAGAAGCTCAAGGACATCGGCCAAAGAGCCCGGGCTGAGGTTGAAGCCTTCCTGGGGCGACGGGTTCACCTGGCGATCCAGGTGAAGGTCTCTAAAGAGTGGCAGAGGGACTCTAAGAAAATTGATCGCCTCGGTCTTTGAAGCGGATGCCGGCTCTGTGGCGCATCCTGGGCCTTGGTGTTACCCTACATTTGTGAGTACAGAGCTTCTCCTTCTTCCTAGCCGCGCCGGGGCCTCTTTCTAGGCCATCCCCCCGTCGCGGCCGACCGGCGTCTTGGCCGACTCTCACCCATAACGACGAAGCAGGGATAGCTCTCATGAAGAACAACCAGAAGCCATCGGCAATGCCGATTCACAAATATCGCCCGTATCGGGACACCTTCGGTGTCGATCTTCCGGATCGCACCTGGCCCAGCGCTCAGATTACGACGGCACCGCGCTGGTGCGCGGTGGATTTGCGAGATGGGAACCAGGCGCTCATCGACCCCATGAGCCCCGAGCGCAAGCGCATCATGTTTGAGATGTTGGTGCGCATGGGGTACAAGGAAATCGAGGTGGGTTTCCCGTCCGCCAGCCAAACCGATTTCGATTTTGTGCGCACGCTGATTGACGAGAACTTGATTCCCGACGACGTGACCATCCAGGTGTTGACTCAGGCGCGCGAACACCTGATCAAGCGCACCTATGAGTCTTTGGTGGGCGCCAAGCAGGCCATTGTTCACCTCTATAATTCGACGAGCACTCTGCAACGTGAGGTGGTCTTTAGGACTGACAGGCAAGGAATCATCGACATTGCCCTGGAGGGTGCGAGGTTGTGTAAGTCGATGGAGTCGATGGTTCCAGGCACCGACATCTACTACGAATACTCGCCGGAGAGCTACACGGGAACAGAGCTCGAGTTCGCACTCGAGGTGTGTAACAAGGTGTTGGAAGTCTTGGAGCCAACTCCTGAGCGCAAAGTCATTATCAACTTGCCGGCCACCGTGGAAATGGCAACACCGAATGTGTATGCGGACTCTATTGAGTGGATGTCCAGGAACTTAAACCACCGAGAAGACGTGATTCTCAGCCTCCACCCCCACAACGACCGGGGCACCGCTATTGCCGCGGCAGAGCTTGGCTATATGGCCGGTGCTGATCGCATCGAGGGTTGCCTGTTCGGTAACGGTGAGCGCACCGGCAACGTGGACTTGGTTGCATTGGGCTTAAACTTGTTCACCCAGGGTGTTGACCCACAGATTGATTTCAGCGACTTGGATGAACTCAAGCGCACCGCTGAGTACTGCAACCAGCTGGCCGTCCACGAGCGAAGCCCGTGGGCCGGCGACCTCGTCTATACAGCCTTTAGTGGTTCCCACCAGGACGCCATCAAAAAGGGCTTTGAGGCGATGGAGGAGGACGCCGCTGCTCGCAATGTGGCGATTAACGATGTGCTGTGGGCTGTGCCCTACTTACCCATTGACCCGAAGGACGTCGGGCGCAACTACGAGGCCGTGATTCGGGTGAACTCGCAATCCGGCAAGGGTGGCGTCGCCTACCTCTTGAAGAAAGATCACGCCCTTGATCTGCCGCGGAAACTCCAGATTGAGTTCTCTCAGGTCGTCCAAGCGAAGACCGATGCTGAAGGTGGCGAAGTTACCAGCGACGAAATCTGGGCGATTTTCCAAGACGAGTATTTACCATCCGCTGATGTAGCAGCCAAGTGGGGTCACTATGAGCTCTTCTCCACGAGAACTGCCAGTGACATGGATGGCACGGTGTCTCTCGAGGTCAGGCTGCGCACAGGCGAGGACACCCAAGAGGCCTCGGCAGAGGGCAATGGCCCAATCGCCGCATTCTTGAATATCCTCTCCGGTCATGGTGTTGCGGTGAGGCTCTTCGACTATGTCGAGCACGCGCTCAGCGCGAGCGGTGACGCGCTTGCTGCGGCGTATGTGGAGTTGGAAGTCAATGGCCGCACCCTGTGGGGTGTTGGCATCGACGCTGATATCTCCACCGCGTCGCTGAAGGCAATCGTCTCTGCGGTGAACAGGGCTTTGCGGTTTGAGACTCCGGCGACATCCCTCGTGGGGGCGCGCTAGCTGTCCTCGACACCGGGATACTAGAGGGGTGCCGAGCTACCACGACGATGCGATTGTGTTGCGCACTCACCTTTTGGGTGAGGCGGACCGAATTGTCACGCTGTTGTGTAAGTCGAAGGGGAAAGTTAGAGCGGTCGCGAAGGGCGTGCGTAAAACGACCAGTCGTTTTGGCTCACGCCTTCAGCCCTTCAATGTTGTCGAGGTGTCGCTCTATGTCGGCAAAAGCCTGGATATCGTCCAACAGGCAGACACAATCGCCTCCTATAGCGAGGCGATCAGTCACGACTACCCCCGCTACACCGCAGCGATGGTGATGGTGGAAACAGCTGACCGGCTCACTGAACACGACTTCCAGAGCTCCCACTACACACTTCTGCAGGGTGGCTTGCGCTCTTTGTCTGCTGGGGAGCACGAGCCGGGAATCACTGTCGATAGCTACTTGATGCGAGCCCTCGCCCTTGCCGGGTGGGCACCAAGTCTTGAGGAATGCGCGGTCACAGGCCAGCCCGGTGATCACCGGGCGTTTGTGGTCTCTCTGGGAGGAATTGTCTCGGACGAGGTCGCACCGGCTGGGTCACCTAGGCTTGCTAGTGGCACCAAGGAAGTGCTCGCAGCGCTGCTGGAGGGGAACTGGCCGGTGGTCGAGTCCGCTCCGGCGAAGAACAAACAGGAGGCCTCCGGCCTCATCGCCGCCCACACGCAGTATCACCTCGAGCGCCACGTGAAATCACTCGTGCACCTCGATCGCTCGGGGGCGGAGGTGGCATCGTGACCGAGGGTGCTTTCGTGCCGGTGGACTGGACCAAGCAGTATCCACCGGCGTTTGATCAATCCCGCTTGCCCGGACACGTGGCGCTGGTGATGGATGGCAACGGAAGGTGGGCCAACCAGCAGGGCTTGCCTCGTATCGAGGGCCACCGAGCGGGGGAGGCGGCTTTGCTCGATGTTGTTGCCGGTGCCCTGCAGGCTGGCATCAGCCACTTGTCTGTCTATGCGTTCTCTACCGAGAACTGGAATAGATCTGCCGACGAGGTGCGCTTTTTGATGGGGTTCAACCGGGATGTGTTGCGCAGGCGTAGAGATCAACTCAACGAGTGGGGCGTTCGCATTCGGTGGTCTGGTCGCAGGCCGAAGCTCTGGTCCAGTGTGATTACTGACCTAGAGACAGCAGAGCGCGTCACTCGCCGGAACACAGCCTTGACCTTGACGATGTGTGTCAACTACGGGGGCCGGGCAGAAATCATCGATGCCGTGCGCGGCATCGGCCGAGACATTAAGGCGGGAAAGCTCTCACCCGAGCGCATCACCGAGAAGACCCTCGCCAAGCACTTGTATGTGCCAGACGCCCCCGATGTTGACTTGTTTGTCCGCACCTCCGGTGAACAGCGCACGAGCAACTTCTTGCCCTGGCAGAGCGTCTATGCCGAAATGGTTTTTTTGGAAACGCTCTGGCCCGACATGACCCGGGTTCAACTCTGGGAGGCAATTTCTGACTATCAGCGTCGCGCGAGGCGTTTTGGAGGGGCTGTGGACATCCCTGCCGGGAAAGACCAGGGCGCTAGCTAAGATAAGGAGTCTGTGCCCACTATTCGGGCTCGACGAGGGAGCTAAAGCGTGGCTCAAGCGAGCAAACTAGACAACGTCATTGCGCTTGCCAAGCGCAGGGGCTTTGTGTTTCAGTCCGGCGAAATCTACGGTGGATCCCGTTCCGCCTGGGACTACGGCCCCTTGGGCGTTGAGCTCAAAGAAAACATCAAGCGCCAATGGTGGCGCTCGATGGTCAGCTCGAGGGCCGACGTTGTCGGCCTCGACTCGGCGGTCATTTTGCCGAAAGCCGTGTGGGAGGCCTCAGGCCACGTTGACGTCTTCACCGACCCGCTTGTCGAGTGCCTGGAATGCCACAAGCGTTTTCGTGCAGATCATCTTCTCGAAGAGTTTGAAGAGAAGAAGGGCCGTGCTCCAGAAAATGGCTTGGCCGATATTGCCTGCCCGAACTGTGGCAACCGCGGTAAGTTCACTGAACCCCGAGCATTTAGTGGCCTGCTGAAGACTTACCTGGGGCCACTCGATGACGAGGCCGGTCTGCACTATCTGCGCCCGGAGACCGCCCAGGGCATTTTCGTGAACTTCAACAACGTGGTCTCCAGCGCCCGGATGAAGCCACCGTTTGGCATTGCTCAGATTGGTAAGAGCTTCCGCAACGAAATCACGCCGGGAAACTTCATCTTCCGCACCCGCGAGTTCGAGCAGATGGAGATGGAATTCTTCGTGAAGCCCGGCGAAGACGAGCAGTGGCACCAGTACTGGATTGATGAGCGTTTTCGTTGGTATACGGACTTGGGCATCAATCCCGATAACTTGCGCCTCTACGAGCACGCCGCCGAGAAGCTCTCGCACTACTCCAAGCGAACCGTGGACATCGAATATCGTTTCGGTTTTAGCTCGGGAGAGTTTGGTGAGCTCGAGGGTGTTGCCAACCGCACCGATTACGACTTGATGACCCACAGCAAGCACTCCGGCACGGACCTCTCCTACTTTGACCAGGCTGTTGGCGAGCGCTGGACGCCCTATGTGATTGAGCCAGCGGCGGGTCTCACCCGCTCGTTGATGGCGTTCTTGGTTGATGCCTATGCAGAAGACGAAGCCCCCAACGCCAAGGGTGGTGTGGAGACCCGCACCGTTCTTCGCTTGGATCGCCGTCTTGCCCCGGTGAAGGTTGCGGTGTTGCCTCTGTCTCGTCACGAGGACCTCTCACCACTGGCACAGAGGATCGCCCAAGATCTCCGGCAGTACTGGTCCGTCGAGTTTGACGACGCTGGTGCGATTGGTCGCCGCTATCGTCGAAACGACGAAATCGGCACGCCCTTTGCGCTCACAGTCGACTTTGACTCACTCGAAGACAACGCGGTGACTATTCGCGAGCGGGACACCATGGCTCAAGAGCGGGTGTCACTCGATCGCATCCAGGGTTATCTTGCGGA
Source organism: actinobacterium acMicro-4 (assembly GCA_000754445.1). GTDB lineage: Bacteria > Actinomycetota > Actinomycetes > Actinomycetales > Microbacteriaceae > Pontimonas. The sequence continues at coordinate 177,198 of JNSD01000001.1, forward strand.
AGCGCTGGTGGGGGCGTAGTCATGTCTCAGGCGAGCGCCACGGCGCAGCGGCCCCTGAGCATTGGCCCACTGGAGCTGAGCGTTCCGGTGGTGCTGGCTCCGATGGCGGGGATTACCAACACCGCGTTTCGTCGTTTGTGCCGTGAATATGGCGCTGGCCTCTATGTCAGCGAAATGATCACCTCCAGGGCACTCGTGGAGCGCACGCCCACCAGCATGCGCCTGATCAAACACCACGAGTCAGAAACGCCTCGCAGTATTCAGCTCTATGGCGTTGACCCCAAGACAGTCTCTGAAGCCGTCAAGTTTCTGGTGGACGAAGACCTGTGTGATCACATTGACTTGAACTTTGGCTGCCCTGTGCCGAAGGTAACCAAGAAGGGCGGCGGTGCCGCCCTTCCCTGGAAGAAGAGCCTCTTTCGCCAGATTGTTGAGGGCGCTGTCGGCGCTGCCGGTGACATTCCGGTCACCGTGAAGATGCGCAAGGGCATCGACGAGGACCACTTGACATACAAGGAGGCCGGCAAAGCTGCCGAGGGCGCCGGTGTCGCCTCCATTGCCTTGCATGCGAGGACCGCCGCCCAGTTCTATTCGGGCCATGCCGACTGGGATGCCATTGGCGAGCTCAAGAGCAGTATCTCCTCGGTCCCGGTGCTCGGAAATGGTGACATCTGGGGTGCCGAGGATGCCATTGCCATGGTCAAGCAGAGCGATTGTGACGGAGTGGTGGTCGGCCGAGGTTGTCTGGGTCGGCCGTGGATTTTTGCCGACCTGCAATCAGCATTTAGGGGCGAAGGGCTGAAGGTTCAGCCGGGGCTCGGTGCCGTTGCGGACGCGTTCAAGCGTCATGCGGAGTTGTTGGTGGAGTTCTTTGATGGCGATGAGAACCATGCCTGCCGGGATATTCGCAAGCACGTTGCATGGTATTTCAAGGGCTACCCGGTCGGGGGCGAAGTTCGAGCCAAACTTGCCACGGTTGACTCCCTGCAGCAGATTGATGACTTCTTGGGCGAACTCGATCGAAGCCAGCCCTACCCGGGCGAAGGCGTTGAGGGCCCCAGGGGCCGTCAGGGCACACCGAAGCGGCCGGCGTTGCCGGATCGGTGGTTAGACAGCCAAGAGTTGAGCGAGGATCAGCGAACTTCCCTGCACTTAGCCGAGGTGGACAGTAGCGGTGGCTAGGGAGTATTCCGCCTGGGACACCGAGCGCTTTGTTCCCGAGGTGCACTCCTCGAGGCGCAGTGATTTCGCGAGAGACCGCGGTCGGCTCCTGCACTCGTCTGCGCTGCGACGCCTCGCTGCGAAGACACAGGTTCTCTCGCCCACCCAAGGATTGGATTTCGCGAGGAACCGCTTGACGCACTCCTTGGAAGTTGCGCAGATTGGCCGTGAGCTTGCTAGTCGCCTCGGTGTTGACGCCGATGTTGTCGAGACGGCCTGCTTGGCCCACGACATCGGCCATCCACCCTTTGGCCACAACGGCGAGCGAGCGCTCGCCGAGTGGGCAGCAGATGCCGGGGGCTTTGAGGGCAATGCTCAAACCTTCCGATTACTGGTGCGCTTAGAGCCAAAGACTGTCGATACCGACGGGGTTCCCAGGGGGCTCAACCTCACAAGGGCCAGTTTGTTGGCGAGCATGAAGTATCCGTGGGACGCCGGAAGTGCTGAGGCTGACCCCAGCGGTCGCGACAAGTTCGGTTTTTATGAGGACGACCGCGATGTCTTCGACTGGGTGCGAAGCGGTATGCCAGAGCGCTCCCTGAGCCTCGAGGCAACAATCATGGATTTCTCTGACGATGTCGCTTACTCGGTCCACGATTTTGAGGACGCGATTGTCAACGGATTCATTGATCCGACCCTGCTTTCTGATTCGAATCATCGCGATGAGGTCCTCCACACAATGGTCTCGTGGGTCGGGCACGACCAGGCTGACTCCTTGGGCGCAGCGTGGGAGCGTTTGACCGGTGTGACCGGCTGGGTGAGCTCCTTCAGGCCACAGCGCGCTGAATTGGCCAGACTCAAGAACCTCACCAGCACCCTCATTGGCCGATTTGCCTTGAGTGCCGTTGTTGATGACACCCGCAAGACACTCGTGGTCCCGCCAGAGACCGCTGCCGAGATCACAGTCCTCAAGGGCATTGTTTCGGTTCACGTGATGGCTCATACCGCTCGGCAACCGATTTATCTAGAGCAGCGAGCGATGCTGATTTCCCTTGCTGAGCACCTGTATTCCCACCCCGAGTCCCTGGACCCGGTGTTTTCTGGAGATTGGACGCTCGCGACAACCCCCGCTGAAAGAAAGCGTGTTGTGTCAGACCAAGTGGCCTCACTCACCGACCAGTCAGCGACGGCGCTCCACGAGCGCCTCTGTTCCTAGGTCTTTTCCACAGCCTCGGGTGAACGCTGTGGTAGGTCACGGTGGCTAACTAGACTTGGCCTGTGGCGGGGTTGATTAAGCGCAGTGACATCGATGAGGTGCGCCAGCGCGTCAACATTGCTGAGGTTGTCGGCCAGTATGTGACTCTCAAGTCCGCTGGTGTCGGGTCCATGAAGGGCCTGTGCCCTTTCCATGACGAGCGAAGCCCGAGCTTCCATGTTCGTAGTCAGTCTGGTTTTTACCACTGCTTCGGCTGCGGCGAGGGCGGTGACGTGTATACGTTCGTGCAGAAGATGGACCACATCAGCTTCCAAGAAGCCGTCGAGCGGTTGGCGGGAACCATCGGGTATCCGCTGCATTACGAAGAGGGTGGCAAAGCCGCCGACACGAGCAATCGAACGCGGTTGTTGGCAGCTAACTCTGCGGCCGAAGAGTTCTTCAGGAGCCAACTGCTGACCCCTGAGGCCGAAAAAGGCCGCGTATTCCTGGGGGACCGGGGGTTTGATGCTCTGGCAGCGGAGCGCTTTGGGGTGGGCTATGCGCCCCAGTCCTATGACGCTTTGTCTAAAAAACTCACCGGTGCCGGCTTTACAATCGCCGAGATTACTGAAGCCGGCCTTGTTTCTCAGGGCGACCGGGGCACCTATGACCGCTTTAGAGGCCGACTAGTGTGGCCTATTCGAGATGTCTCTGGTGCCACCATCGGTTTTGGGGCAAGGAAGCTCTACGACGATGACCAAGGACCCAAGTACTTGAATACACCGGAAACACCGGTGTATCACAAGTCCAGGGTGCTCTACGGGCTTGATTTGGCCAAGAAAGACATCGCAAAGTCCCGTCAGGTGGTCATTGTCGAGGGTTACACCGACGTCATGGCCTGCCATCTGGCAGGTATCACCACGGCGATCGCGACTTGTGGGACAGCGTTTGGCTCAGATCACATCACGGTTGTTCGCCGGGTACTCGGCGACTCTGACGATCCCGCACAAGCGAGTAAGGGCGAGGTTGTCTTCACCTTTGATCCGGATGAAGCTGGTCAGAAAGCGGCCTCTCGGGCCTTCGCCGAAGAGTCTCGCTTTGCTGCTCAGACCTTCGTCGCAGTGCCCCCCGAGGGCCTTGACCCCTGCGATGTGCGCATATCGCGCGGCGATGAAGCACTGAGGGAAGTTGTTCGCTCCAGACGACCCATGTATGAATTCATGATTCGACGGGTGATGGATCAGTGTGACTTGAACACCGTCGAGGGAAGAACTCAGGCGCTGCGGGCAGCGGTTCCGGTTGTTCACAAGATTCGAGACCGTGTTATTCGGGATGGCTATGCACGGGAGCTAGCTGGGTGGTTGGGTATGAACCCCGTTGATGTTGCCCGTGAGATCAACCAAGCAGCCAAAGCTCAGCCGGGCACTGGAGTGTCGAGTGGCGGTGGATCCAGTGTTGTGGCTGCGACCGCTCCAGACACAGGGCAGCCCTACAACCTTTCTGCGCTCTCGAATGACCCCGTCACGCTCTTGGAGCGTGACGGGCTGATGGTGATGCTTCAGCATCCCGATGCCGTGGGGGCCGAACGAGCGCGGGCCGTCTTGGAGACACATGTCTCGCACGGCGCGTTGGCGCTGGTGCGCGATGCTATGGTCTCTGCGTTTGAGCACTACAACACACCCTCCTGGGTCACCAAGGTGACCGAGGAAACCCCTCCCGCCCTCGCAGCCCTCGTGGGTCAACTCTCGGTGGCGCCGCTTCCTCAGAAGCCGGACCACGTGGAGCGCTACGCGCAAGGAGTTACGGGATCGTTGCTGGATCGTGAGCTACTGCGCAAAAAAGCAGAGTTGATGAGTCTGTTGCAGCGCAGCGATGCCACCGCCGAGGGCTACAGAGGACTCCAAGAGCAGCTGGTTGCCATCGAGGCCGAGCGCAGGGCCTTGCGCGAGGATTAGCGCTCACGCTCACAGCCTGGCGCTGTTGTCGCTATGGCTGCTACCGGCATAAAATGGCTCTAGACGCTCTGCTAACATCGGGGCGTAGCATCGCATTCCTCGATAGCTCAATTGGCAGAGCAACCGGCTGTTAACCGGTAGGTTCTTGGTTCGAGTCCAAGTCGGGGAGCCACAGTGCCCGAGGTAGCCGGGTCTTAGTCGCAACGGAGAGTCGAGGGGCGAGTGCTGGATTTCCTGGCAACACAGTTCCTCTGGATTGTGTCAACCATGCTGGTTGTCTCAGTCAGCGCTATCGGGGTTGCCCTGTTCTTTGCGCGTGTAGCACAGAACTCCAGGGCCGCTCTTGCTCACCGTGCGGATGACATCCAGCAGGCGATCGCCGATCGAGCTGAACTAGAGCTAAGACTTGCTGAGCAGGCAGACCGTATGCGGCTCATCGCCGAAGTTCACGATGGGGCTGCCGCCACACTCACCGGGTTGATTTCCCAAGCGGAGGGTGCACGGTTTGGCGCGACCTCCGACCCCGAGGTGGCGTCCCGGGCGGCCGCGGCAATTGCTGATCAAGCACGCCATGTACTCAACGACATGCGCCGCGTTGTCAACCTCGCGCGCGATGGCGCCGCCGAAGTCGACAACATACCAAGCCTTAGCTCCATCAATGACCTGTTCGACGCGATGGGTGAGTCTGGCATCACGGTGCGCTTTGAAGAAAGTGGCACAGCGTTTAGCGTTGCACCAAGCGCTGAACTGGCAATATTTAGAATTTTGCAGGAGGGTCTCAATAACTCCAGGGTGCACGGTGGTCCGGGCACGACGGTCAAGGTGTCAATGGGGTGGACGGAGCAGGGGCTCCACCTGCGCATCGATGACGATGGCATTCGTGCGCAGCGCCAATTGCAACCAGACGCCCCCTACACGATTGCTGATGATCAAGCTGCGTTGGTCGAGATGTTCTCCGGGCGCGGGATGCGCGAGATGAAGATTCGGACCGGCACCTTCGGTGGGGTTTTCTCTGCCCACCGGGTGCCAGGTGTGGGCTTTAGCGTCTCGGTTGCCTTCCCCGCGCTTCGCTTCCACAACGGGGTCCACGGTGTCGATACCCGAGGACCCGAGGCGGACGAGCCGGCTGTTGGCTAAAGAATTCGACGCGTCTCACCTTCGATCAGCGCGTTCTCAGGGAATTCAGGTCGGTCTGGCTGTGTCGCTGTATGGGGTCTCATTTGGTGCGCTGGCGGTGGCGCTGGGCTTTAGCGTCCCCCAGACTGCGGTGCTGAGCCTGTTCATGTTCTCGGGCGCATCGCAGTTTGCCTTTATTGGAATCATTGCCTCGGGAGGCGTTGCTGCCGCGGGCGCAGCAATCGCCTCGGCTGGACTCCTTGGTGTGCGCAATGGCCTGTATGCGCTTCGCATGTCACCCCTTGTGGGTGCCGGGTTCTGGAAGCGTGTGGCGGCCGCCCAACTGACCATTGACGAGAGCACGGCCGTGGCCATCGCGCAGACAGACGCTCGTGCTGCACGGCACGGCTTTTGGACTACCGGCCTTGTCATTTATGTGGGCTGGAATCTTGCCACTCTGGTGGGCGCGCTCGCGGGAAACGCAATCGGTGACGTGCGAGCCTGGGGTCTCGATGCGGTGGCAGCAGCTGCGTTCTTGGCGCTGCTGTGGCCGAGATTGAGTGCGCGCGAACCCGTTGCTGTTGCGTGCGGTGCGGCGGTGGTCACGATGCTCCTCATCCCGGTTGTGCCCCCTGGCATCCCGGTGCTGGTGGTAGCAGTGGTGGCCATTGGGGTTGCGATCTATCGCCACCGTGTAGCACCCCACGCCCCTGAGCGCACCGAGGGGGTCTGAGATGACGCTCTGGATTGCGGTAATCGGTGCTTCATTAGTGGTGTGGGCGTTGAAGAGCGCCGGTTATGTCGTGCCGCAGAGATTCGTGGAAAGTGCTGGGATGTCCCGGGTTGCTGCTGTCGTGACCGTGGCTTTGTTGGCTTCGCTGGTGGTCTCGCAGACTATCCACAGCGGCTCTGGCGTTGGCATTGATGCCAGGCTTCCAGCGCTCGGTGTTGCAGCAGTGCTTCTCTACTACCGCGCACCGTTTCTTCTGGTGCTGGTTGTAGCAGGGTGTGTGGCCGCAGGCCTACGCTTCTTTGGAATCCTGCCCTGAGCCCTCAAAGTCATCCATCCCGGGTAACCAGGACAGCCCTGGCCGTGCCCAGCCTTCTTCCTTGATTTCTCGGCGCGCTTTAAGGATGGTCCGCCAGGGCAGCCGGTCAACATAGAGGGTGCCCTGCAGGTGGTCAAACTCATGCTGAAAGATTCTGGCAAGCCAGCCTCTGGCTCGAACTTCCAGGTCTTCGTTATCGAGAGTTTTCCCTGTGAGGACAACATCGTCTGATCGGCGCAACGCAAATCGAAAGTCGGGGACCGAGAGGCACCCTTCAAGATCGCTTTCTGGGTCTGGTTTTCCTCGGGGGATTCGGGTTTTGCTCAGGCTTGGATTAATCACGACGCCTTTGTGGAGAATGTCGTCATCGTCAGTCCAGTCCCAGATAAACACCGCCAAGCCCACACCAATCTGGGGCGCTGCGAGGCCGACTCCTGGCGCCGCCTTCATGGTGTCCACCATGTCGGCAACAAGGTGCCTGAGCTGTGAATCCCAGACCACCACCTCGTGCGCTGGGGTGTGAAGAACGGGGTCGCCAGTAATCCGTATGGGGCGAACCGTCATTTCTCCAGCGTAGTTGAGGGTCCGGGCTCCTCGGGCCTCTGAAAAGTCGATTGAGTGTGACTATGATTGCCTCAGCACTCCATCGTCGGTGTACTAGCTGTCGGTGGCCCTCCGGCGGAAGAGCGATGATGACAGAACGCCCCTGGCTTGCCCACTACCCAAGCAACGTTGAGCACGAGCTCCAGAAGCTGCCCTTCGATCACCTTCCTGGCCTGGTCACTGCGGCTAGTGCCCAGTGGGGGAAAAAGACCGCGTTCACTCAGGTGATGCCTAATGGCATGAACGGGTCCTTGAGCTATCAGCAGATTGAGTCGCTGTCGGATGACTTTGCTTCCTACCTTCGCGAAGAGCTCGGCTTAGCTCAGGGCGACCGGGTTGCTGTTCAAATGCCCAACTGTTTGGCCTATCCGATTGTGGCCTTCGGTATTGTCAAAGCCGGCTGCGTCCTGGTCAATACCAACCCTCTATATACGGCCTCGGAAATGGTTCACCAGTTCTCGGATTCTGGAGCGACCACACTCGTCGTTATTGACATGTTTGCCGATCGCTTACCTGAGGTTTTGGCTAAGACCCAGATCAAGAATGTTGTCACTGTTCGCATTTCCGAATACTTCTCTCCCGTGGTCCACGGTGTGATCCGACTTGTCCAGAAGGTCTGGAGCCGCTCGCTTCCAAAAATTACGGTGGAGCACACACCCTTCAAGACCGCTATTGCCCAGGGTCGCAAGAAGGCCAACCCCGCCTCTGCCAAGAAATACCTCCAGGGCGTCGGCCCCGACTCTCTCGCTGCCTTGCAATACACCGGTGGCACCACCGGTGTATCCAAGGGCGCCATGCTCTCTCACGGGAACTTGATCTCCAACACCATGCAGTTGCTGTCCTTTGTGGGCAACCACATCCGCCCCGGTGTCGAGGTCGTCATTACGGCTCTGCCGCTGTATCACATCTTCGCTTTCACGGTGAATCTGTTGGCCTTCTACCAGAGGGGCGGGCGCAATCTCTTGCTCCCAAGCCCCCGGCCACCAAGCAACCTTAAGCGTGCGTTCGAGAACTACAAGGTCACCTGGCTCACCGGAGTTAATACCTTGTTCAACGCGTTGATGAACGAGCGTTGGTTCTCCGACAGCCCACCGAAGCACCTCCGATACTCTGCTGCCGGCGGTATGGCTTTGCAGGCGTCTGTGTCAGAGCGCTGGCGCGCCATGACAGGCACGCCGATTGTTGAGGGTTATGGCCTGACCGAAACCTCACCTGCGTTGGCCTTCAATCCGTTCGGTGGCCTCAATAAGGATGGCACCATTGGCATTCCTGTCCCATCGACTGACATCCAGCTGTTCAACGAGGCCGGTAAGCCAGTCGCTGTGGGGGAACCTGGCGAGCTCGTCGCCAAGGGACCCCAGGTGATGCTTGGGTACTGGAATAAAGAAGCTGAGACCAAGGCAGCGATGGCAGGCGGCTGGTTCCGCACCGGAGACATCGCCCAAATGGACTCGGATGGGTATTTCACCATCGTTGACCGTAAGAAGGACATGATCCTGGTCAGTGGGTTTAACGTCTACCCCAACGAGGTCGAAGAGCAGATTGCTGCGGTTCCCGGCGTCCTCGAGGTCGGTGTGGTGGGCGTCCCAGACGACAAGTCAGGCGAGTCCGTGCGCGCTTACGTCGTGGCCACAGCCCCGGCACCGAGTACTGAGACCATCCTGGCCCAGTGCCGTGAGCACCTTTCCGCATACAAGGTTCCCCGGAGCATCGTCTTTGTTGACGAGCTCCCCAAGAGCCCGATCGGCAAGATTCTTCGCCGCCAGCTACGCGACCAAGCTTTGGCCGCTCCGACCACCACGAAGGGCGCGTAATCATGATTGAGTCACTGATTGTTCTGGCCGAAGAGAGCGCCAATCAAGCCACGGTCGTCAACGAATTCGAGCAGACGTTGCTTCGAATCTTCATCCTCATCATTATGTTCGGTCTGGGTGCCGGGCTCACGCCGAAAGACTTTGGCCTTGCCATCAGGCGTCCTTGGGGACTCATTATCGGGTGGTTGACGCAGTTTGGCATTATGCCCCTCACCGCATATTTGCTGGTGGTAGCGGTTCTCTTGCCCTTCAGTCAAGGACCGGGGGTGCTCTTCATCGCGCTTGGCGCACTCATTATGGGCTCGGTGCCCGCAGGGACTACCTCGAACCTGTTCACCTACTTCTCCAAGGGAAACTTGGCGCTCAGTGTGACGATGACGGTCAACTCAACGCTCTGGGCGTTCATCATGACGCCTTTCATGCTGTGGATTTACTCGAGCCTGCTGGAGTTTGACGAATCGCTCAGTATCGAGTTTGGTGAGCTGGCGATTGTCATTGTGGGTCTTGTGATTCCGGTCGGGCTTGGAATGCTGGTGCGACGCCTCAGCGCTAATGCTGGTGCGATCCTGGAACTCGTCGGTGGTGTCTTTGGCCTGCTGTTTATTCCATTCCTCATCGCCATTTGGGTGCCGCGTAACTGGCAATTGCTCCTCACTACCGAGTGGCCGACCTACGCGGTCGCTATTGGGTTGGGCGTTGTGGGCATTACCGTCGCCTACATCATCGCAACGGCCATACGACTGCACCCGATGAACGCGAGGACGATTGCCTTGGAGACCGGTATCCAGAACGGGCCGCTAGCCATTGCCGTCATTGTTGCCGTCTATATCGACAACCCTGGCCTGGATTCAATCCTTTTGATTCCAGCGCTCTATTCTCTGTTTATTGTGCTGATCTCCACAGTGGTGACCCTGATTTTCCGCCGCGCCAACGTGGCAGAAGAGCAGAAGATCCCCAACCTTCTCTAAATTCCCCAGCGCCGTGCGCTTTGATTCGGCTTCCGTTTTTCCTGTCGCGGAAAAGGTTATGCCCTTCACCTTGATGACTGTGCGAAATCCCTCACGAAATGGGTACGTGTGGCCGTCGCCGTTCTTCTTGCGTTGCATTATTTACTCCAATGATTTGCCCAGCCGTGTTGCTGGGATTCCCAGAATGGAGAAATCCGCTGTTCGAGGCGACGAATTTCCGTGTTGGGGAAATTCGTTGCAAAGCATGCACAAAGCATGCACATTAGCGTTCGAGTTCGAGACTCAAGCCGGCTGGTACCCTTACTTCTGTGCGAATCCAAGGGATTTCCACACGGGGCGGTAGCTCAGCTGGTTAGAGCAGCGGACTCATAATCCGTCGGTCACGGGTTCAAGTCCCGTCCGCCCTACGGGCCGTCGCCGCAACTTCGGGCTCCTTTACGCCCTCCTACTTCTTGGAATACCGAGTAATTCCAAGCCACGCTCTCTCCAAAACTTCTTCGATTCCCTCCGCGTGGGCCTCGGGCCGATAGGAATCGGCGTCGCCGGCGAGCATCGTAAAGCCGTGGACGATGGACCAAGCAAAATGCGCTACGGATTCGACTTCCTCGGTCTTCACCAGACCTTCGTTACAAAGATCAAGGATTGCATCGTGGAGGATAGTCCGCGCAGACGGGTTGTCCGGGCGCGAAGGGAGTTCACTGCAGTTCACAAACGCAACAGAAAATAGTCCGGGTTCTTCGAGACCGAAGCGAATGTACTCCCGCCCTGTTGCCATGAACCTCTTCTTGACGTCGGCCTCTTGAGCAACTGCGGTTGCCATTCTCCGCGCAAGCTCCTCTCTAGCCTGCTGGGAAATTGCGGCCTTGAGGTTCTCGCCACTCGGAAAGTGGCGATAGACGGCCATAGGGGTGACATCAACCAAGCGTGCGAGCTGGGTGACCCCAAGTTTGCGGGAACCCGTGGCCTTAGCCTCTTTCATCCCAACCTGTAGCAGGGCCTCTTCCAGGTTCCCGTGATGGTAAGTCTTTTTTTTCATAGTCCTTATGTTGACCTGATATACATCATCTTAGTATGTTTAGAAGATATACATTAGGAGAGCGGTAAACATGAGTGACGCAACACGGTGGATGGTGGCGCTGGCCTTCATCTCACTTCCGACCATTGCCTTCGGTGGGCATTTCCTCCTCTCGATTCTTCGCCGACAGGTGGGTACCGAGAACTTCACTACCGTCCAACGGGATTACTTCCGAGCGGGTCATGCCCACGCAGGAGTCCTCGTGCTGCTGGCAATAGTGGGTCAACTGGTGCTGGATTTCTCGATGTTCGATGAGTGGGCCGTCTGGGCTCTCCGCATCGGTCTCTTTGTCTCGCCCCTGTTGATCTCTGGAGGGTTCTTCGGAGGTGCTCCCCGAACCGCGGATGGGCCCGCAGGCCCCTTGGTCAAGCTGATTCCTACTGGCGCCATTCTGCTGAGCCTCTCGACGCTCGGCACAGGGCTTAGCCTGCTGATATCGATGTAGGGATTGACAAATGGATACCCTCTACACCTTTGGCCCGAGCGTCTTGGGGCTCGTCGTTGCGCTCACTATCGCCCTCTATTGCTGGAATCGGTTGAGGATAGCAAGCGTGATTCTGGTCGGTTGGATTACCATTTCGCTCGCTGTTGGTCAGATTCCTTTCTTTCAGGGGTTTCCCGATTGGCAGGAAGCTGATTTCTGGGGCTTCAACATCTTCGGAACCCTCGCCTTCGCACCCGCGGGGATTTTGCTGATCGCTTCGCTGCGGGTACGGCGGGTGAAAGTAGCCTTGGACAAAATTCCCACGTCAGCTTTTGTGGCAACCCAGGCGTATCGGTTTGGCGGAGCGTTCCTCATCGCCGCTTACCTCAGAGGAGAATTACCCGCCGAAATCGGTTTGGTGTCAGGAATCCTCGACGTCATAGTCGCCACAACTGCCATTCTTCTCGCTCTTTACCTGCGAGGCAATGAATCTCGGGCGCCAAGGCTCGTGATGGCCTGGGCCATCCTCGCCCTCGCAGACTTCGCGTGGGCATCAACGATGTTGAGCCTGTCGTTCCTCGGAGTCTTGGAGCTCACACCTGCGCCGGTCATGATGGGCAACCCGCCGTTGTTGATCATCTCGCTGTTCGCGCTACCATTTGGGATTTTCGTGAGCGTATATCTCATGCTTCGCCTCAGGAGTGAATCATCAGAAAAGATTGCGCTCAGCGTGAGAATCTAAATGCATGCGGTCTAGTGGTGAGCGGTTTCCCCCGCTTGCCTATCTTGTAGGGGAGACCCCCCGCCCTCGAATGCTCTGGTTTGCCCTCGGCGTCGCCTTGGCAATATCCGTCCCCCCGCTTTTCTTCACCACCACAAGCTTCTGGGAGCAGGCCCTGCTTTTCCTGCTCGCCTTCGACATTGGCGCGGGATGGCTCAGCAATCTTACGGAGTCCACGAGGAGCTTCTGGAAGACCCGTTCCCGCGCGTTGCAGGTGAGCTACATCGTCATTCACCTTGCGGTGTATCCCGTGGTGCTGTGGGTGCTGACAGATTCAGTCTGGGTATGGGGCTTCCTGTTTATGGCGTTGCTCGGGAAGCTCGGGGCCTTTGTGGTGGGTATGGTCACGTCGTAGCTCCTCGACCGCCCCAAGAAGAGTGCAGGTGCACATTGATTGCACATAGTCACCTCACACACTCCAACACCATCCACGCTAAACCTCACCTGTTTACTGGCATCCGCAACGTCAGCCAATCCCGTCTAACACCAGCTAATAGCTAGGCACCGAACTCGTAAGCCGTCGGTCACGGGTTCACGTCCCGTCCGCCCTACTGGTTGCCCCAAAAGACGCACCAGCGAAAATGGACGCCTTGTGGCCGCAGCGATTTACTCAGGCCTTCGGCCAACGACGCCGGCAGGACACGTCCCATTGAGATTCTTTTTGTTGAGCGTGCCTCGGGAGGTCTCCCTCGACGAAGTAATCATCTTTTGTCAAGGCCTTACTCAGCCAAGGCCTCGCGCCGCGTGTCTGCCGACGTTAGCTGATGCGGAAAACTCTGACCATTCCATCACCAAAAACAGCAGCAAGGTGACCCCGTCCATTGAAAGAAACTGCCATTCCACCTCGCTGAGCGTGGCCTACTTCCTCTCCGTCGGATTCCCTCAGATCTGGGAAGTACTCCGATGCGACCACCGCGCCGTCGGGTGTCATCAATGTCACCATCGAGCCTCCACCATCTCGGGCATCGAGGGTTTCTGTGTGAGCAATTAAGCCAGAAACAGGGTCAATGTCGAGCGCGTTGTGACCACCGGTTTCCACATAACCCTCGACTACGTCGCCTTGTCCAATTTTTCGCCACCACAGGTACTCACCGGTATTGGCATCGAGCGCGTAGACAGAACCACTCACGGTGTGTGAAATGAATTTTCCATCAACAAGCGCGTTGATACCGGCAGTTGAGACGTGCTCGTACACGGTTCTCCGCCAACGCACCTCTCCCGTCGGACTCAACGAGATTGCTTCCCGTCCTTTGCCCACGGCGTAGACATTTCCTTCGTCATCGACGTCCATGACGAGAGGAAACTCGCCAATGAAGCCTCCTGCCCACTCCGGAGCGCCAGTTCGGCTATCCAAACTGGTCAAGAAGCCCCCCGCATATCCGACGATGATGCGCGAATCATCGTCGGTGAAAACGGCATTACGTAAAATCTCAGGACGAGGCTCAACGTCATCCGGTCTGGCTGAGTATCCCCACAGCGTTCTGCCGCTGGTGGCATCGAGAAGTTCCACGTCGTCGTCCAACGGTCCGGCGACAAGTTTCGTGCCGTCGTTACTGAACATCACCAGACGCGCATACATCGCCTCAGATTTTTGGGTTTTTCTCTGCCACAGTTGTTGACCCTCAGAATTCCAAACGGTGACCGTGCCGTCGTGACAGCCGGCCGCAACGAGTCCCGTTGAGGAGACATCAAATCCCCAGCACTCGTCTCCGGTCTCTACTGACCAGCTGGCCTGACCCACCGACGTGAAGGCCACGACTGATCCAGGCTTCCGCAGCTCAGGCGGATGTTGGGCCTCCGTGGTCACAAATCCTTCTGCAAGAGGAAAGACCCAGAAAAAGCCGTGATTCGTGGTGAACCGGGTCTCGCCAACGAGGGACATGTCCACTTCATTCGGCGTCGACACTGTAATGGTTGTCTTTTCACTTGAACCCCGCGGTGGAGAAACGGCGGAAAAGCCGTATCCCCCATTAGGTGTTCTGACCCTGAGAAATGTGCTCAAGTCGTAGCCCGAGGGTCGATTCCCGAGTCTTTCCTGATAGCTCTCCGCGCTGGGGACACATAAGGCGAATTCTCCCGATTCATTCGTTTTCGTGCTTCCCAGCCGCTCCTTGAAGCTGAACAACAGCGCATCCACCTCAACGTTGCTTTGAGGATCACCCTGCTCGTCAACGACGACTCCCTCGACGACCCCATCGAGTGACAGCCCGAGGGCGCGAGGGTCTCCGTACACTTCACCCGAGACAATCTCTATCGTGAGGGCCACAGTCTCTCCCGCGGAAGCGAAGGTGGGGCTAAACAAGGGAAACTCCCCGCGCTGCTCGAGGTCACCATCCATGTCCAGGTGCCAAGCAAAGGTACCCGTTTGGCCTGCGGCAATGGTTTGAGTTGTGGCGTTGAGGTCAAACAGTTGTGAGTACCATCGTCGGTCGGGTTCAGGTGGGGGTGAAGCCCAGCCCAAGTCGACCCCGCGTAGCTCGACGACTTCACTTTCCTGACCAGAGTTGGTGACCTCTACAACAACCCTTAGCGCATCTTCAAAGCGCGAGACGAGCGGTGAGACTGTTGCAAACGACAAATTTCCCAATTCAACGGAGACGGGTTCGGATTGCTCCATCGTCGTCGATTTCGCCCCGCTCTCACAGCCCTCTGGACTGAGAGTGTGTGAAGCTGAGCTGGATTCTGGAGCTTCCCCCTGTGGCTCCTGTTCCGAAGCGCATCCAGCCAGCACCAGTGTCGCTACTAAGAAGACGGCGCACTGCGACCGAGTCATATCCAGTGGTCCTTTGGTCGGAGGATTTTTGCGCCCCGATTTTAGCTGGACCCTCGATAGTTCGCAACGATGGAGGCACCGAACTCATAATCCGTCGGTCACGAGTTCCGCCTCGTCCGCCTTCCGCATGGCGTGGGCCAGCACGCACTCGACGCCCTCGAGCTTCCGCGAACAGAGGTTCTGGTGGCAGGAGCGACGGAAGTCGACCTTCCTCGAGCGCTGGCGGTTCTGTCCTCCCAGTGGGGAGTGAGCTCCGCCTTGTGTGAAGGTGGCCCTCGTCTCTACGGATCTCTCGTGAACGCGGGGTGCCTCGACGAGGAATTCCTGACCCTCTCCCCACTGGTCATAGGCTCCAGCGCCGACGCTCCACGACCTGGCCTCATCGAGGGATACGGTTTTCCGCCCGGTGGCGCGCCGAGAGCGCACCCGCTCAGTCTTCGACGAGCGGGAGATCATCTGTTCTTGCGCACCGCGTGGAGGGGGTCGCGGGGCGATTAGTCCCCTACGTTGCCTGGAGAGCCGCCTGCCCGTTGGGCGCCGCGCTTACTGCTCACTCCACAGTTTGGCTGCAACCAACTCGGCAAATGTTGTCTCGGTGAGCAGGGCCACGAGCTCATCGTCCTCGTGGGGGTAGTGCAGAGAGACATCAACTCGATCTGAGTGGCCACCAATCAATACGACACGACGTTTTCTCTCGGTGGTCCAATCCAACACTTGCTCTTGCCAGGGCGACCCGGCAAAAAGAACCACGCGCAGGTCGTGGTTCTTTGTCAAATACACGTCGATGTGAGCCCAGTCGCCAGCCTCCGAGGCTTCTGCTCGAATCCTCGGACACTCACGCATCATCAACGCACTCTGCTGGGCTGAACTCAGCCTCTCCAGGGGAGCCACAAACTGGGCGCCCTCACCCCCTGTCACCTGCTCGAGGATTTCCTTATGCCAGTCAGCCTGGGTCTCGATAATCCAGCTCGTTGCTTCGGCGGCTTTGATGAAAGGACTATCGGGGACTGCCTGCCCAGTGAGGCGCTGTTCCAGGTCTAGGAGGGCAGCGATTGTCGCCTGGTAGGTGAGGCTCGCCACACCTCCTGTTTCTGGGAGACTGTGCAGGCTGACCACGTGGTGGCGCGAGTGGATG
Organism: actinobacterium acMicro-4; assembly: GCA_000754445.1. Lineage (GTDB taxonomy): Bacteria > Actinomycetota > Actinomycetes > Actinomycetales > Microbacteriaceae > Pontimonas. The sequence continues at coordinate 193,247 of JNSD01000001.1, forward strand.
GGCGGCTCTGGGTTATTCGTCAAGAAAATGACAGGTCGCTCGATCCGGTCGACAAATGCCGCCGTCTCTGCCGACTGGCCAGTGGCCGAAATGGCAACGACGACATCCGAGTCTGCCAACACCGGAATATCCCGCGAACTGGCTAACAGCGCAAAAGCGTTGATTCCCACCATCTGGAGGCGATGGGAGAACCACTGGCCAAGGAAATACGACGAACCCATGCCGACAATCACCACGCGTCGGCTGGGAAGGTCGGGCCAGTCGAATTGGTGGCCAGATAGGTGCAGGAGGTTGTCCGCTTTTTTCTGCAGGTCGTCGCTGAATTTACTGGCTTTCATCAATGAGCCTCTCTACAAAAGCGTGACCATACTCGGCTGCGTAGGTCCACTCGGGAAGATACGTGGTGGCATAGAGCATTTCTGCCACTTCCTTGTGGGCCATCAACGCCAGCAGCTGGTCTCTTGGTGGAAGCCTCACCCCCGGCCGAGTGGCGAGATAGGTCTCGAGAAACCGGTCGGAAACAATCCTCACCCACTCGGAGAAGTCGTGCGCAGCGTGGTATTTGACCTCGGCGACAGCTGCCACGTGAATAAACGAGCACAACATGCCCACCACGTCCTGGAGCCACGACTCTGGGGTGTGACCGAGGGGATCGCCATCAAAGTCGATGATGTAGTAGGAATCACCCTGGTTGAGAATTTGGCCGACGTGCAAGTCCCCGTGAGCGAGCGTGGTGCCATCAAATGCGTTGTGCATAAGGGCAACGACTTCGCCAAGGGCCCCCGGCCAGGTGTCACAGTTGTTCCCCTTGGCGTGTGCGACACACCAGGTCCAGCCGTCTACTGAACCAGGGAGAAATTCTTGAACTCCTGCCAGTAGGTGTTCAGAATTGTCTGGAGAAGTCCAGGTGATGTGACCGAAGTGCGCCGCGGTGTGCGGGTAGTGGTGCTCGCTGAGACGGCGCTCCTTGGTGAGAGTTCGGTGTGACCCCACCGTCATATTCCACTTGATAATCCAGGTGTTGTTGAGCACAAACGACTCGTTTGTCTGGTCGACCTCTATTCGTTCTTCGCTGACAACTGGCGCATTGAGCGTGATTGTCGAGGAAAAACTGCCGTGATGGCCTCTCGGCACGGCCGTGATGAAGTAATCCCCGGCCCGAGCACGTCGCAATTCACCCTCGTCAATGACCGGCAGGGCAAAGGTTGTGGCCACGTGGTCGACGATGTAGATGCCTCTGTTGTCATCCACTGGCCAACAATCCACAACCACACCAGCCTGGTCGCCGACTGCGCCGGCTCTATGCGGTGGCACGAGCCGGCGCAGAAGGTCGGCTTCGATTGCACTACCGATCTTTATGGGCCAACCCCACTGACTCGATGACGTTTGCCCCAACCGACAACCCGTCGCGGGCCCGGATGTGCTCGCCCTGCGTGGCAAGTTTTTGTCTCAGATCGTGGTCCCCCAGCAGAGTGTCCAGGGCACCGAGCATCTCTTTGTCGGTGAAGGCGTAGGTGTCTAGTCGAATACCGAAGCCCAGTTCGTGAATTCGTTGGGCGTTGTCGTACTGGTCCCAGAACAGAGGCAACACAATCATCGGCTTGCCGAAGTGCAGAGACTCGGTCGCGGTGTTGTTCCCACCGTGAGTAATCACCAGGTCAACCTGGTTGATGATGGTGGTTTGGGGGAGGAACTCTGCTCCCACCATGTTGTCCGCCAACTCGAACTCGTCGTGCTGGGGTCCTTTGCTCACGATAAATTGGTGCGGGGTTTTCCCCAGGACATCCACGAGTCGCTTCATGAGGGCCACATCGGCACTGCCCAGAGAGCCAAGCGACAAGTAGATGAGGGCTGAGCCCTCCGGGCGGTTGCGCACCTTCTCTGGGAGTTGGTAGTCGTCGTCTGTTTCCCGAACGCTGGAATCCATGCGGTGCCAGGTGTCATTGAGTGGCCGAACATCTGTGTAATCAGCTTCTTTGGGGTAGACATAGAGGTTTGCCGCCTGAGACTCGTGGATGAATTCGAGCTCGGGCAGAGCTGGTGCGCCCTGCTGCTGCACCCACTCGTTGAAGGCACTCCACATCTCGAAGTGGGTGCTGCGATATTGGTCGATAAACGCTGGCCATGGTCCCTTGTTATCCTGCGCATACCCCGAGAACGTCGGGGCGATGCCTGGCCCCCTCATTTCCAGGGGATTACAGGAGACAACCCGAACAAATGGTGCTCCTGAAGTCATCAGGGCTGGGAAACACAGAACGTTGTCTTCGACGACTACGTCGGGCTTGACCCGCCCCACGATGGCCTTCAGCTGTGGTTCGCAATACATTGCTCCGTCGATTAGGGCCTGCCAGGTGGGCTTGACGAAAGTGTCCAACTGCTCGATGGTGGGCTTTCGGAATTCTGGGGCCGTCTCGCGGATGAAGTCTTTCCAAAACTGTCCCGCATCCTGGTCGTCACCGTCGGCTGGAGGGGGTGCCAAGTCGACCAAATCTTCGACAAAGCCCAAAGCTTCGAGCTTTCCCTTCCACGACGATTCTGCGGCGAACACCACACGGTGGCCTCGCTGCAACAGCTTGTGCCCGAGGCCAATGCACTGGTTTGTTGGCCCGTAGGCGGACTCGGGAAGAAAAAGAACGGTCAACTGCTCGGCCATGGGGGTGCTCCCGTCTTGTCACGTCATCGTGGATTGCCGCCCACCTGTCCGACGATTCGGTGGGCTTGGTCGTGGCCTCTATCATGCCAAAGAAAACCCACACCTCGCTACGTTGTTCATGGGTCACGGTGAACGGAACGTGGCCCTATGTTGTGCCGGACTTCAGTTGCTAGTGGCCTGGAAAGTCCATAGATTTAGGTACACGATTGGGACAACACTCGATCCGAACTGATTGGAGCAGGTATATGAGCAGAACAACTATCAGTCTCTCCGTTCTTGTGGGATCCACACTGGTTCTGGGAGCCTGCGCCGGGGGTGGCGGGAGCGATCCACTCGACCCCAACGCAGACCTGAGCGCGCAAAATCTCGTCGTTAGCAACTGGGCAGGTTACTACCCAGAAGATCTTCCGACCGCGTTTGAAGAGGCAGTGGGGTCGTCGATGACGATTACCAACCACGCCACCAACGAAGAGATTATGGCCAAACTGACCGCGGGAGGCGACTCCGGTATTGACGTCGCCTTCGTCTCTGGCCAGTTTGCGCAGGCACTAGCCGACCAAGATCTCATCTACGAACTGGACAAGTCGTTGATTCCGAACCTGGCCAACCTTGCCCCAGAAGCCGACGACCTCGCCTACGACCCGGGCAACAAGTTCTCTGTGCCCTACGCATGGGGAACCACGGGAATCTGTTACCGCAGTGACTTGATGGCCGGCAACGAGCCCACCAGTTGGATGGACCTGTTGCGTCCAGCCGACATGTACAAGGGCAAGGTGACCGCGCTCGCCACCGAGCGTTGGCTGATGCTTCCCGCGCAGAAGGCGCTGGGTTACTCGGCAAACACTCAAGATGAGGGCGAGATGAACGAGGTCAAAGACCTTCTCCTCGAGGCGAAGGGCAACCTCCTCGCCTACGACGACACCACCTTCTATAGCCGCCTTGTCAGCGGTGAAGCGGTGATGGTTGTTGCTTGGGACGGATGGTGCAACTACGGCACCATTGAGAACCCCGACATCAAGTTCGTGGTTCCCTCTGAGGGAAGCGACCTGTGGGTAGACACGATGGTGGTGTTGAAGTCGTCGAAGAACAAGGAAGCAGCTCACGCCTTCATTAACTTCATCCTCGAACCGACAAACCACGCCTGGGTGGCGGAAAACATCCTCTACAAGGTTCCTAACCAGGCCGCCATGGATGCGGTCTTGCCGGGTCTTGTTGGGGACTTCCCGAACATGGGCTTCACCGCTGAGCAACTGCTTGGCTATGAAGGCTTGGTTGACCTGGGAGACGCCGCTGCGCTGTACACCCGGTTGGCAACCGAAATCACTTCCGGCTAATTGGTCTCAACGGCCACTAGTGCGAGCGGGCGTGACGTGATGACGCGTCACGCCCGTTTCGCGCGGGCAATTTTTCTCTACCCCGCGATGGGGTATGTCATTGCATTCATGGTGCTACCCATCACCCTCATCGCGACCTATTCGTTTTTCCAACGTGGCCAGTCCGGCGGGATCGTTTATTCCCTGACCCTCGACAACTTCGCTCGTGCCTTCGACAGCCTCTACGTCGGAATCCTCGGCACTTCAGTTGCCCTTTCTTTCACGGTCACCCTGCTCGCTCTTCTGATTGGCTTCCCCACTGCGCTAGCCATCACGAAACTTCACCCGCAGCATCAAAACATCGCACTGGTGCTTGTTATTCTTCCCTTTTGGACTAACTTCCTGATCCGGACCTATGCCTGGATTGTCCTGCTGAGCTCCGAAGGTCTTCTGAACCAGGGATTACTGGGGCTTGGAATCATCTCCGACCCGCTGGCGTTGCTCTACACGCCTGGTGCTGTGGTCATGGGCTTGCTCTACGCCTACCTGCCACTCATGGTGTTGCCCATCTACGCAGCGCTCTCGCGCATCGACCCGAGCCTTCGCGAGGCCGCCATTGACCTCGGCGCAAGCAGGTTCACTGCTCTCCGGCAGGTAGTTTTTCCCCTGGCCATTCCAGGAACTCTGGTGGGGTGCATCTTTGTGTTCGTGCCCAGTGTCGGCAACTTCATTGTTCCTGAGCTGCTCGGTGGGGGAAAGACGGTCATGGTGGGGAACCTCATTCGAGACCAGTTCTTGAAAGCTCGAGATTGGCCTTTTGGGTCGGTTCTGGCGATGGCCATGGTGCTGATGTTGGTGCTGTTGTTTGCTCTGCAGGCGCGCATCACTAAACGAGTACTAGGGCAGGCCTAACGATGAAGGGTGTCGGCAAGCTTGGCTGGGTCCTTGCAGCCGTGTGTTTCTTTCTGTATGCCCCCATCGCCATCGTCATTGTGATGTCGTTCAACGCTTCCAAGATTCCTTTCCAGTGGACCGGGTTTAGCACTCAGTGGTACTCGGAACTGTTCACCAACGCCAGTGTGCTTGAGGGCCTTCGAAATTCCCTCATCGTTGGCGTGTCGACGATGATTCTCTCCGTTGTCCTCGGTGTCTTATTGGCCATTGGCATTACCCGACACTCGACGTCGTCCGCGGTTCAGGCGCTTGCGCTGGCGCCAGCGATTGTTCCCGACCTTGCCCTGGCCATCGGCCTGCTGGCACTCTTTAGCGCCATCAGCTTTCCACTGGGCCTGACTACGGTCATCCTCAGCCACACGATTTTTTGCATGGCATTTGTCGCAGCGATTGCTCGCGGACGCATCCTCCAAATTGATCCCGCCCTCGAAGAGGCAGCCCTCGATTTGGGGGACACCCCACGAGGGGTGTTCTTCCGTGTGACGGTGCCCAGTCTGATGCCGGCCATTATCGCGGGGGCGCTGTTGTCGTTCACCCTGTCCTTCGATGAGTTTGTGATTACGTTCTTCACCAACGGCCCAAGCACACCGACCCTTCCGATTGTGATTTACTCGATGGTGCGTTTTGGTGTGACGCCGGAAATCAACGCCCTCGCCAGCCTTGTCTTGTTGTTCAGCGTCGTCATCGTCCTTATTAGCCAACGCTCTGTGAAGTTGAGTCAATCGATATGACAGTCCTGCTTGATATCCGAAATGTGTCCAAGGCTTTCGACCAGCTTGCGGCTCTAGACAACGTCAGTCTCCAAATCCACACCAACGAGTTTTTTGCAATCCTCGGACCATCGGGCAGTGGCAAGACCACTCTTCTGCGTGCCCTCGCCGGATTCGAATCTCTCGACTCGGGGCAGATTGTCCTCGATGGCCAGGATGTCGCAGACGTGCCCCCCAATGAGAGGCCTGTGAACTTGATGTTCCAGTCCTACGCGCTCTTTCCCCACATGAGCGTCTTTGACAATGTCGCCTACGGGTTGCGCAGAGAAAAACGCCCGCAGACCGAGATTGCACAGAGGGTGACCTCGCTGCTGGCGACGGTAGGTCTGGGGGACCTGGCAACGCGTCGGCCTCACCAACTCTCCGGCGGGCAAAAACAACGGGTTGCTCTCGCTCGGGCCATGGTGAAGCGGCCCAAAATTCTTCTCCTCGACGAACCCCTGTCGGCACTGGATCGCAAGGTGCGCGAGGACATGCAGTTGGAACTCAAGCGCCTCCAGCACGAAGTGGGAATCACTTTCGTAGTGGTCACCCACGACCAGGAAGAAGCGATGTCAATGGCAGACCGTATCGCCGTCATGGATCAGGGGCGAGTCGAGCAGGTAGCAACTCCCGTGGAGTTGTACAAGAACCCGGGTAACCCGTTCGTCGCCGACTTCATTGGCACGAGCACTCTGCTCCGCGGCCACCTCTCTTCTGGCCGCCTTCGCCTGACCAACGGCGTGAAGGTGCCCTGCTCACTTCCCGCCGAAGAAGGCGCCGAGATCTGGTTGATGCTTCGCCCGGAAGACATCACGCAAACCCCTGGCGGGGCAATCACGGGAACGGTGATCAGTACCAATTTCTATGGGCCAAACTGTTTGGTCGTTGCCGAGTGCGGCCTGGAAGTGCCGGTGAAGTATCTGGTGGGAAATTCTGAGGTTCCCCGTGTCGGCGACGCCACAAAGATTTCTTGGGCAGGCGACACTGGAGTGGTAGTTCGTGCCTCCTGAGGTGGCGAAATCCCTGGCCGATGCCACGCGCCAGTCTGTCTGGGCTCCTGCGTTTCCCACGGACTGGGATTTCCCTGCACTCACGGGTCAGCAAAAAACTGACCTGGCCGTTGTTGGGTCAGGGTTCACCGGGCTATGGACGGCGATACTGGCCAAAACACGACAGCCCGAGCGCGACGTGGTCGTTGTCGAGAAAGACACCCTCGGCCACGCCGCGTCGTCTCGAAACGGCGGCTTCATCTCTGAAAGCCTGACCCATGGGCACGCCCACGGTCAGGCGGTGTGGCCGGACGAAATGGCAACTCTTGTCGAGCTCGGGCGAGAGAACATGCGTCAAATACGCGCGTTCATCTCCGACTACGGCATCGATGCAGAGTGGTCTGATTGCGGTAAGACTGCGATCGCGGTCACTCCTGTCCAAGCGGAGCATTTGAAAGCCGTCCACGAGATTACTACCCGTTTTGGGGAAGAGGCGCAGTTACTCGACGCCGAGCAAATGCAAGAAGACGTTGCCTCTCCGACATACCTGGGAGGTGTTCGGGTGAGAACAGGGAGTGGACTGTTTCACCCGGTAAAAATGCTGGTGGGCATGGTCCGAGTGGCGCAAGACCTCGGGGTGCGCTTCTACCAGCACTCCCCAATTACGGCTCTTCGGGCACGTCGGACCGGGCTTGACTTGGTCGCACCACAGGGGAGCCTCCGCGCTCACAAGGCTGTCCTTGCCACCAGCGTCTTTTCCCCGCTGGTCGGGGGAGTGAAGGCGCGCGTGTTGCCGCTGTTTGACCACGTGCTCGCCACCGAAGCGCTATCTGCCGGTCAACTTGACTCACTTCGCTGGCGAGAATCCCAGGGGCTTACCGACCTCGGAAACCAGTTCCACTACTACCGAAAAACTGCCGACAACCGGATTGTGTGGGGCGGGTATGACGCAAACTACTATTTCGGCGATGACTCCTCACCGCGTCGCGAAGTGCGAGACGCGTCACACACCCTCCTCGCCGAGCATTTCTTCGACACCTTCCCCCAGCTGGAGGGGGTCAGGTTTGAATACCAGTGGGCCGGTGTCATTGACTCGACATCCCGCTTCACCCCCTACTTTTCCACAGCCCTTGGGGGCCGGGTGGCCTCGGCACTTGGCTTCACTGGCCTTGGCACAGGATCGTCCAGGTTCGGCGCGACAGTCGCACTTGATCTTTTGGATGACTCGTCGTCGCCCCTGAGAGGGCTGGAGATGGTGGCAAAAAAGCCACTACCGTTCCCGCCTGAGCCATTCCGTTATCCGCTTGTGCAGTTCACCAGGTGGTCACTGGTCAAAGAGGACGAGACGGGACGACGCAACCTATGGCTGAGGCTTCTCGATTCCCTTAAAGTTGGGTTCAACAGCTAGTGAAGGATAATTCCATCGACTTTCAGGCTCTCATTGCCGGCACCCGAGTAGCGGGGGTCGGAGAAGAGATTGTGCGAATCAACCCTGCACGATCTGGCGATGTCTTTCCCTATCGAGCAACCTCGTTGAGTCAGGTCAACGATGCGGTTGCTGCCGCCCAGGCCGCCTTCCCCGAGTGGAAGGATCGAACCCCGGGGCAGCGCTCGGGTGTGCTTCTTCGGTTTGCTGATCTCATTGAGGCAGACAGCGAGACGCTCACCCGGTGTGAGGTCCGCGAAACAGGTAAGCCCGTCTCGGTGGTGCGCGATGGCGAAATCCCGTTTGGAGTCGATAACCTCCGATTCTTTGCCGGAGCTGCGCGCTCGCTCGAGGGGACGGGTGCGGCAACCCTCACCAAGGGCTACACCTCACTCCTGATTCGGCGGCCGCTCGGCGTTGTCGCCGGGATTGCTCCCTGGAATTTTCCTTTGATTATGGCCATTTGGAAGTTTGGCCCTGCTCTTGCGGCGGGCAACACTGTTGTTCTCAAACCCGCTCCGCAAACTCCTTCGACCACACTGCGCCTCGCTGAGCTCGCGCTCGAGGCCGGGTTGCCTGCGGGAGTACTCAATATTGTGACCGGCGGCGGTGATGTCGGTGAGCTACTCGCCAGTCACCCTGCCGTTTCGATGGTGTCGGTCACCGGTTCAAGCACCACAGGCTCGCGCGTCATGGAGTTGGCCTCGAAGACCACAAAGCGAGTCCACCTCGAACTGGGCGGAAAAGCTCCGGCCATTGTGTTTGACGACGCGAACCTTGCCGATATGGCCCGAGCGCTCGCGCTCGGCGCAACGTATAACAGCGGCCAAGACTGCACCGCCGCGACCCGCTGTTACATCGACCAGAGCGTTTTTGATGACGCTGTTGCTGGGCTTGCTGCAGTCATGACCGCAATCAACGTCGGTTCCCCAGAGGACGAGTCCACCGACATAGGGCCCCTCATTTCCGAAGCCCACCGGGCGCGTGTCCAGGCGTTCGTGGACGGGGCCCGCTCCCGCGGCGCGACAATTCACGCGGGGGGAAGGTCTCTGCCGAAAGATGGTTATTACTTTGAGCCGACTCTGATTACTGGACTTCCGCAAACGGATGAGCTGGTTCACCAAGAAATATTTGGACCTGTCTTGGTTGCTATTCCCTTTAGCACCGAGGACGAGGCCATTGCCTTAGCCAACGATTCTGCCTACGGTCTTGCCTCGTCCGTGTGGACGGCAGACGTGGGTCGGGCACTACGCGTGTCTGGCTCCATTGACGCCGGAGTGACATGGGTAAACGACCACCTACCCATCGCTTCCGAAGCACCACACGGTGGTGTCAAAGGAAGTGGCTTTGGCAAGGACATGAGTGCGGAAGCACTCCACGAGTATTCAGTTCTCCACCATGTGATGCTCAAGCACTCACAATCCGAGGCCCACGACTCGTTTAGGCCCACCTAGAGGCTCCGACATTGCGCTCGAACGCTGACGCAGGTCGAACCCAGCGTCGCTACAGCACGACTGCAACCCTCGACGCCACTACTGAGCTGGTGGCGGTGGCTTTGGGCCGCCAGATGGTGGTTTTTGACCATCCGATGGTGGACCCTGGTCAGCACCGGATGGACCTCTGTCCTCCGCTACGAACTCACCCATCAGGCAACGAGGAATGTAGGGGAACCCATCGGTGATCATGTATGCGTAGCTACCGTCAATCATGGTTCCATTACATTCGTCAAGATCCCCGTAGGAGGCGTCATACTCCCAGTCATCGGTCAAAGCGCCATCTTTGACCGAACCAAAATCCACGGCATTTCCCTGACGGGGGGTGTAGAGGCACCCCGCTCCCGTCCGACTTCCTGAACCGATCTTGTAGCTGGGCGAATATTGCCCACTCTTCGAGTAGTAGAGAAGATATCCATCGCGAGCGAAGCCGACGTGGACCAAGTCCGCATCGGAAGAAAGGACCTCTACCATCAGTGCCGAGATGCCGTGATAGTGGTAAGCCCCATTTGGTTGGACGTGTGCGTTATTGAAATCCATACCGAGATCTGCCACAGTCTGCAGGCCCTCTATGGGATGGATTTCCCCACTGTCACAGGTGACTCTTTCGTCTGTTCCTGGCTCAAACTTCACACCGTTTATCGCTACACCCGTTTCATAGACTTCTTGCGCCTGTCCCACAAAGTTGGGCACCAGCGGCAAAGTCCAGGTCGCTTCCTGTGCAGAAATTGTGTTGGGGTTGCTGGCGTTCGGGAAATCGCCCGTTTCATGGTTGGGCAGAGCATTGGTGGTCATGATTCGCTGATTGTTTTCTAAGCGAACCGTGGTCTGAGTCTGGTACTGCTGATCCGTTAACTCGTAGTCTCCAAGGAAGCTTTGAACAACGGCGTCGGGCTGTGTTTCTCCCTCGGAAGCTGAGCCCGCTTGGTCGCCTCCAACGACTGTGGCGTCATTCACGTCGTCCTCGACGCTGGCGCTGGAACAGCCAGAAAGCGTGAATAGGGCTGCACCCAGAGCCAGGACAACTAACACACTCGGAGGAGTTTTCATGAGTGTTAGCATAGGGACTCCCCGCTTTAACTCAAAAAGGACCTCACCGACCATGGCTCACCAGTTCATGATCGCTCGACTTGGTGCTCTTATCTGTGCCATCGTCCTGGGCGTCGCTGCCTGCACGCCCGACGGCTCCACCGTCGGAGTCTCAGGCCCTTCCACCGAGGAGGCTCAAGAATCTCCAACGACCCAAGGAGCGTCTGCCGACTCCATCAATGCTGACTTCTGCGACGAAAGAAACTTTACCAAGCAGGTGTCCAACCTCAGCTGTTCCGGCGGATTCGCAACGTTTAGCTCCACTGGGTTGCCCAGCCCTTCGGCGATTTTGATGGTCGGAATTACCGCAACCAACCAGCAATATCCCAGGCCGCACGATTACACGTTCTCCTTCCCCCTCACACCGAGCAAAGCGCCGGCCGCAACCACACCAGGATCCGGGCCGATTGGAGTGGCCGTTGATGGCGTACCCCTTTTTAGCCCCTGGACTCAAGCAGAAACTCTTACTCACACCCAGGAAATGGGTGAACTTGATGTGTGTGGTGGCCATGCCGGTCGAGGCGATGACTATCACTACCACGTTGCTCCTAACTGCCTCATTGAGGAACTAGGCGAGGACTACATCGAGGTTCAAAAACGCCCCATTGGTATCGCAAGCGATGCCAACCCAATTTTGGCTCTGGGTTGGTTTAACGAAAGTAACAATGTGGAGGCCCAACTTGACGAATGTCGCGGAACGTCCGACACCACTGGCAAGTATTTCTATAACGTCCAAACGGATGGGCTGCACGACATTCTCAACTGCTTCACTGATCAGGTTCATAACACGTCACGGGACAGCTTTGAGGTGCGGGTGGATTCAGCCGGGAATGACATCGTCGGCGCAAAATTGCCTCTAAGCGTTAGTGCCTATTCTTCCGCGCTCTATGGAAAAGTGGTCTGTTATGTGATGGAAGGTGAGCTTGCGCAAACCGAACTCATCAACTCCAACGGTTCAGTCTCGAAATCTTCGGGTCTGGCATCAATCTTTTGGTGCAGTCCGGAATGCTATGCGGAGTATTTCGAACCAGGTGGTGGCTTCCCGGGACGCGCGATGTTCTTTGAAGCCGTCACTACCGGATGCCCCACCGGCTTCGACTACACGTCCCTGATTCGCACAGCTGCGTATGAGGGCACCCCAATCGAAAAACGCGCACCCAAGAACTCGGCGCGGTGGGACCGCTCGCCGTGACGTCGCGAGTGGCGCAACTGGTTGTGTGCGCCTGGTAGTTTTTGCCCGAGCGCCGAGACGTTTCGGGGTGGGTCTAGAGCTCAGGCCCCTTCCGTCCTGGTCGGTTGCGCGGTGTTGGCCGGAATAATGGTGGCTTAGGTCTGGGATGTGGTTGACTTAAACATGCTAAAGACTCTTGCGCCTCGCCTGCTAGCCCTTGCCTCTTTCTTGTTCATGTTGGTCATGAACGTGTTGGCAACCAGCCTTCCCCTCAATGGTCAGGCCACAAACGAGATCTCGGACCGCTATGACACTTTGTTTGCGCCGATTGGCTTCACCTTCGCTATCTGGGGGGTCATTTATCTGCTGCTCGGGGTCTATACAGTGGTGCAACTGGTGGCCGACAATGCGGTGATTCGCGCCATCAACCCCTGGTTTATTGCCAGCAGTCTTCTCAACGGAACTTGGATTGTGGCATGGCATTACGAAGTTCTCTGGGGTGCCGCAGTGATTATTGGCGCTCTGCTGTGGACGTTGATTCGCATCAACAAGGAAACGACGGCTACTCGAACAACGCTTGGGAGCACACTGGCTATCCGGATTCCTTTTGCCGTCTACTTCGGTTGGGTCACGGTGGCCACTGTGGCAAACATCTCGGCCCTACTCGTCCAGGCAGGCTTTGCTGATGGCCCGTGGCTCTCTGCAGAAACGTGGACCATCGTGGTCTTGGTCGTCGCTGTGACAATTGGCACCATCACAGCACTGGTGAATTCATCTCCCAGCTATGCGTTGGTGCTGGTGTGGGCTTTCTGGGGAATCTTGTCCCGGCACATATCTCCCGCCGAGTGGAACTCCGAGTTCCCGGCGATCATTCTTGCGACCCAGATACTCCTGCCGGTTCTCGCGCTGGTTTCGGTGATTGCTCTCGTTCGGTGGTTGCGCCAGCCGGTTGTCCCACTAGTGACTACGTCGCTACGGGGTTAAAACTGAATACCCCTGGTCATCGCTCCATCGATGACCAGGTTGGTGCCACTGATTCTTGATGCTCTGGGGCTTGAGAGAAACACAACGCCCGCGGCTACTTCTTCTGCTTTGCCCATCCGACCGGTGGGGTTTAGAGCCATAGCGTGGGAGAAGAGTTCGGGGTTGTCTCTCTCGTGTTCCTGCCACGTGCCGCCCTCGATGTACGTGTGGCCGGGGGAGACGGTGTTAGCCCGTATACCTTTGTTTGCCAAGGACAGGGCTAAACCAGCCATATAGCTGATGATGGCGCTCTTGACGCTTCCGTAGGGTCCGGACGAGAAACTCGCCTCGCGACCAGAGACACTAGAGAGTGCCACGAGGGACTTCACTGTGCTGTTCTCCATGTGAGGTACCGCGGCGCGACACAGATTCACGGTTCCCATGAGATCGACTTGGAAGCAGGCCGCCCAGCTCGCGTCATCGTCGGCAACGGCCAACGCTGATGCGTTGGCCACCACCATGTCGATGCCACCACGCGCCTTTGCCGTTGTATCGACCCAGGAGCGCAACGCACCGGGATCGGCAACGTCAAGGGCAGTTCCGAATGCTTGGGCCCCTTTGTCCCGCAGGTCGGTCTCTGCCTGGGCGACCTCCGCCGCGTTTCTGGCACAGAATGCGACGATGGCGCCCTCGTCCGCAAAAGCGTCGACTATCGCTCGACCAATGCCTTTGGTTCCACCCGTGACGATTACGGTCTTGCCGGCGAGAAAGAGATCCATGGCATAAGTCTCTACCCTGCGCAGGCGGTAGTAGGCCACCGCCTTGCTTTCACATTGTTCTCTTCATACGTACCCTTGTGGTCAGCACGAGCGTGGTTTTGGCGCGGACGAGATAGCGCATCTGCGCGAGGTTAAAGCGATTTAACCTGTCAACCAGTCGTGCTAGCTGGCTGTTGGTGCACAGACGGTTGTTGCCTCGTGTCAGTTACGCCCGACCCAGAACCTGGGCCGGAGGGCAATCAAAGGGATCTCTTGCTGCTAGGCCCACGCGGTTCAGGTAGGCGATGACGATTCCGTAGGACTGGAACAGTCCGGTTTCTGTATAGGAAATCTTCTTCTCCGCACAGAACTGGCGAACCAGCTTGGCAGCCCGGGCCAGTTTGGGCCGGGCCATGCTTGGGAAGAGGTGGTGCTCGATTTGGTAGTTGAGTCCGCCCATGAAGTGGTCCATGAATAGCCCGCCACGAATATTGCGACTGGTGAGCACCTGGCGACGCAGGAAGTCCACCTTGATGCCGGCTGCAATTTGGGGCATACCTTTGTGGTTTGGTGCAAAAGACGCACCCATATACACGCCAAAGAGGGCCATGTGGATGACGAGAAATACCGCAGCGATATACCAGGGCATTAGAGAAACCAGAATGATCGGGTAACCGATGTTTCTGGCCAAGAGCAGGGTGATTTCTGTGCCGCGGTGGTTGAG
>JNSD01000002.1 GCA_000754445.1 actinobacterium acMicro-4
TCCTGGGGCTGGAGTAGGTCCCAAGGGTTGGGCTGTTCGCCCATTAAAGCGGTACGCGAGCTGGGTTTAGAACGTCGTGAGACAGTTCGGTCCCTATCCGCTGCGCGCGTTGGAAATTTGAGAGGATCTGACCCTAGTACGAGAGGACCGGGTTGGACGAACCTCTGGTGTGTCAGTTGTCCTGCCAAGGGCACCGCTGATTAGCTACGTTCGGGATGGATAACCGCTGAAAGCATCTAAGCGGGAAGCCGGCCTCAAGATGAGATTTCCATGCCCTTCGGGGCGAGAGGCTCCCAGTAGACGACTGGGTTGATAGGCCGGATGTGGAAGTGGGGACTAAAGACCCATGCAGCTGACCGGTACTAATAAGCCGATAACTTGACACCACATGAGTGGTGCTCGCGTCCACTTTGTGGTTCTCGATTTACGGTCGAGAACCGATCGATTACCAGCTGAGGCTGGTAATCCTCAGACTGAAAAATCAATAGTGTTTCGGCGGCCATAGCGAAGGGGAAACGCCCGGTTACATTCCGAACCCGGAAGCTAAGACCTTCAGCGCCGATGGTACTGCGAGGGTGACCTCGTGGGAGAGTAGGACACCGCCGGACTTCTTTGTGAAATGGCCACCCCCAGGGGTGGCCATTTTGCGTTAACAAGGACAACCATGACAGACAACGACCGACCCAGAACGCCAAAGCGTGCCTCCGAGGAGAGAAAACCCCAGGGACCGCGCCCTGCACGTCCCCGCCCCGCGCGTTCCGGTGCGGACGGCGCCTCCGGCGCATCGAGTGATCGTCCGCGGCGGGACGGCGAACGTTTTGGCCGGAAACCCGCCGAGTCCGCAGGCGAGCGCCCCTCGAGACCGAGGCCTCCACGAGACGGAAAGCCCGGTGAGGCCAAGCGCACCGATGGCCCACGCCGGTCAGACAGTCCACGTCGCACGGGTGACACTCCGGGCGCTCCGCGTCGGAGTTTTGGACCACGACGCGACGGGGCGTCCAGTGCTGACCGAGCTGCCCGGCCGCCACGCGATCGGGAGCCTCGCGAGGAGCGCGATGATGCCCCTCGCCACAATGACCCGGCGGTTGACGCCGATGCGCTACCCGCTGAGCTGGATCGTGCTGCTTGGCGTGAGCTGAAGGCCCTCACCAAAGAGAATGCTGAGTGGGTTGCTGGTCACCTTGTGATGGCAAGCCGAGTTGTTGATGAGGACCCCGAGCGAGCTCACCAGCATGCGCTCGCTGCTGCGCGCAGAGCGGGTCGGATCCCGGTTGTTCGTGAGACCGTAGGTATTACTGCCTATGTGAACGGAGATTTTGCCCTGGCACTGCGGGAGCTTCGCACCTATCGGAGGCTTTCCGGCAGTAATGACCAGTTGCCTCTGATGGTGGATTGCGAGCGCGGACTGGGCCGGCCCGATCGCGCGTTGGAGTTGGCGGGGGATGTGGCACGAGCGACCTTGCCGGTCGCTGTTCAGGTGGAGTTAGCCATTGCGCGCTCCGGAGCGAGGCTGGATATGAATCAGCCTCAGTTGGCCCTGACTGAATTAGAGATTCCCCAGCTCACCCCGGATACCGCCTACTCCTTTTCTCCTGCCCTGTTTGATTCTTACGCTGTGGTGTTAGCGGAACTGGGTCGCGACGAGGAGGCAGAGCTCTGGGGCGAGCGAGCCAACCGCGCAGCTCTTGCGCTCGCCGAAGCGTCGGCGCCAGATGACGAAGAGGACAGTGTTCTTGTGGTCGAAATGCCAGAGGACGATCAGGCGTGATCGAATCTGGGTCCACCCCGTTGGAGGGCATTGCGGTTCTCCTGCTGGATCTCGACGGCGTGATTTATCGAGGCCCTGAGGCAATCCCGCACGCTGTCAAGTCTTTGTCCAAAGCCGCAGGGGCGCTTCGTCTTGGCTATGTCACCAACAATGCCTCCAGGACCCCGGAGCAGGTGGCAACCCAGATTGCCGGCTACGGGCTTCCCGCCGAGGCGGCGGATGTGGTGACGTCGCCACAATCGGCGGCACGGATGCTCCGCTCACTGTTGCCCGCGGGTTCGCTTGTTCTCGTTGTCGGTGGCGTGGGGTTGGTCAGCGAAGTTGAGGCAGCCGGATTTCGGGTGACCAGACTGGCTGATGATGTCCCCGACGCCGTTGTTCAGGGTTTCTCTCCAGAAGTCGGGTGGGAACAGCTCGCGCAAGCCTCATTTGCTCTCCAGCGCAGACCAGAGATTCCGTGGGTCGCCACGAACACCGACTGGACGATTCCGTTGCAGGGCGGAGTGGCGCCAGGCAATGGCGCCTTGGTCTCTGCCGTCCATCTCGCCGTGGGAAGACTTGCGACCTTTGCTGGAAAACCAGAGCCAGAGATTTTCGAGGTCGCTACCGAGCGTTTTGGCTCCGCGCCAGAGGAGACTCTGATGATTGGCGATCGCCTGGACACCGATGTTCTCGGCGCCAATCGGGCCGGGATGAAATCCGCTCTGGTGTTGACCGGAATTGACTCCGCGAAAACGTTGCTCGCAAGCGACGCCAGCATGAGGCCAACCTACGTCTTCCAAGACCTTCGTGATCTGCACACGCCCTATCCGAAAACCATCAGGCACACGGATGCCGATGGGGTTCACACGGTCGAGGTAGGTAGGGCTGTTGTTCGGAGGAAGGACAATGTCGTTCGTGTTGCGCGGGCGGGAGCGCCGATTGACTTGGTCCGAGCCGGCGCGACGATTGTTCATGATTCAGGGCTCAAGATTTTCGGACTTGATGTCGATCCCCCGATATATTCTTCTCTATGACCGCGTGGACCCCCGAGCAGATGGAAGCCCGCCTTGTGGAGCTTGCGAGCCTGCCCCTTGATGAGCGGATTGCGGCCCTCAACGATGTCCATGACGAGCTCAAGGTTTTTCTCGACGCACCGCCATCCACCTAATGCCCTCGATGCGCCTCGACCAAGCCCTCGTGCGTAGGGGGCTCGTTGCAAGTCGCACTAAAGCGCAGCGTCGCATCGACGCTGGTGACGTGAGGGTTGACGGCGTAGTGCAGGCCAAACACGCGTTGCCTGTGGGTGAGGAATCAATCATTGAGCTTCACGGGGTAGACAACTACGTGGGGCGCGGAGCGCACAAGCTCCTAGCAGCCCTCCATCGCTGGGATATCAGTGTCGAGGGTGCCACGGCCCTAGACCTCGGTGCCTCAACCGGAGGGTTCACCCAGGTCCTTCTCGAGCGGGGCACGACACGAGTTGTTGCCCTGGATGTGGGCCACGGGCAAATGCACCCGAGCCTGATAGCGAATGAGAGAGTGACCCTCTGCGAGGGGGTCAATGTTCGCTATCTCGATCAGCAGTGGTGGAACACTCTCGGTGTGGAGGGTATTGACTGGGTCGTCGCGGATCTCAGTTTCGTCTCCCTGACCCATGTCTTTGCGCCTGTGACTGGCGTGGTGGGTGACGCATCCTGGATTGCCTTGGTGAAGCCACAGTTTGAGGTGGGCAGAACGGGGGTAAGCGAGGGAATCGCGACGGACCCCGCCGGTCATGCTTCCGCTATTGCCGCAGTGGTGGCGGCTGCTGAGGCCAGTGGGCTTCATTTGGCAGGTGTTATGGCCTCGCCAATCACCGGTGAAGCCGGTAACCGGGAGTACCTGTGTTGGTTTACACCCACGCGTGGGCGGAATCAGACACAATGGTCTGAGCACATCCACCACGTGACCCATTCCTGAGCGAGGAGACGGCATGACGACCCGGCACATGCTTCTTGTTGCGCACACTGCTCGCCAGGACGCCCTCGCCGCCGCTGTTGCGGTGTGTGAGCAGTTGCGAGCCGCCGGTGCCACACCGGTGGTCGCGCCAGTGCAAGAAGAAGATTTTCGCAAAGCCGGGGCCGGCGATTGTGCGGTTCTTGGTACAGGCGTATCTCTGGGTGATCTCGAGCTCACTATCGTGCTCGGTGGCGACGGAACCATCCTTGGCGCTGTCGAATTGACCCGCGGATGTTCCGCGCCCATCCTTGGAATCAACCACGGTCACGTGGGCTTCCTCGCGGAGAGCGAGCGCGACGACCTAGCCTGGACTGTCTCCCAGGCGCTGGCTGGGGAGTATGACGTTGATGAGCGGTTGGTGTTGGATGTGTCGGTCTCCGACGCCTCTGGCGAGATCTACACGACCTTCGCCGTCAACGAAGCGGCCATTGAGAAAGCGTCGAGGGCTCGCATGATTGAGGTGGCACTCGAAGTCGACGGGCGGCCAATCTCGGCTTTTGGCGCCGATGGTGTCGTGATGGCCACGCCGACCGGTTCGACCGCGTACTCGTTCTCTGCGGGCGGCCCGGTTGTATGGCCAGAGGTCGATGCTCTGCTGATGGTTCCGCTGTCAGCTCATGCACTTTTCGCAAGGCCTTTGGTCGTTGGCCCCCACTCGGTGTTGGCGGTTGAACTCTTGGACCGCTCGGGTGCCACCGCAGTGCTGTGGTGCGATGGACGCCGAGGCATTGACATTGAGCCAGGCTCTCGCGTTGTCGCGAGGCGCAGCGAGCACCCTTTGCGTCTAGCCCGCCTGCACCCCGGTCCCTTCACCGACCGGCTGGTTAAGAAGTTTGGCCTTCCCGTCACCGGCTGGCGCGGACCTGGAAAAGGATAACCTCTCGTGATTTCTGACATCACCATTACTAACCTTGGGGTCATCAGCGAGGCACGGCTACCCTTGGGTCCGGGACTCACCGTTGTCACGGGTGAAACCGGAGCTGGAAAGACCATGGTGGTGACCGCGTTGGGTCTGCTGCTCGGAAACCGAGCAGATTCAGCCAGGGTGCGCCAGGGGAGCGCTGCCACGTGGGTCGAGGGTCGATTCACCATCAAGGCCGACTCGCCGGTTCGAGATCGGGTGAGCGATATTGGCGCAGCCCTGGATGACGACGAGTTGATTGTTGCCAGAGAGGTTCTCTCCGAAGGTCGCTCCCGAGCCGTCATTGGTGGCCGGAACGCCCCTATCTCGACGCTCTCTGACATCGCCGAGCACTTGGTGGTTATCCACGGTCAGAGCGACCAAATTCGACTCAAGTCCGAGTCTGCCCAGCGCGAAGCGCTGGATAGGTTTGCCGGGGCCCCCTTGCTGGAGCTCTCTGGTCGTTACCGAGACGCCTATGAGAAGTATCGTGAACTGGCACAGCAACTCGATGTTCTCCAAGCAGAGTCTCACGCGCGAGCGGCGGAGGCCGCCTCCTTGAGGGAGGCGCTCACCGACATTGAGTCGGTGAAGCCAGAGCCTGGTGAAGACGTAAGGCTTGCCGAGGCCATCGCTCGCCTGACCAACACAGAAGATCTGAGGGCCGCCGCCCTTCATGCGAAGAACGCTCTGGCGTCTGACTCTTCGGCTGTTGAGGTCCGTGACGCTGAGGGTCTCATTGACGAAGCCTTGAAGGCATTGGAGCGAGTGGTCAGTGTTGATGCAACCCTCGAGCCCATCCGCCAGACGCTTGCTGAGGCCAGTTACCAAGTGGCTGAGGTGTCCACCTCGCTCGCTGGATATCTTGCCGGGCTTGAAGGCGATGGTGGGCTTAGTTTGGAGGCGAGCCACGAGAGGCTCGCTAGCCTCAACCAGCTCCTTCGGCGCTACGGCCCAACCCTCGATGATGTATTGGAGCTGGAGCGGACCGGTTCCGAGCGATTAATGGAACTCGACCGCGATGGCGACACCCTTGAGGTCTTGAGTGCCCAGGCGGAAGGGGCGCTTGCGCTAGCCCACCAGCTGGCTGATGAGCTCTCCACTCTCCGACACGGCGCTGCGGAGACACTCGGCTCCTCCGTCACCGCAGAGCTCGCGGCGTTGGCGATGGCCAACGCGAGTGTCCACGTGAGGGTCACACCTACGGACACCCTCGGGTTTCACGGCCGGGACCAGGTCGCGCTGCTCTTGGCTGCCCACCCGGGTGCTGAACCGCTGTCGCTTGGCAAGGGGGCCTCGGGAGGAGAGCTCTCCCGCGTAATGTTAGCCCTCGAGGTCGTCATTGCCGGATCGGACCCCGTGCCAACGTTTGTCTTTGATGAGGTTGATGCGGGCGTTGGCGGTGCCAGCGCACTCGAGATCGGCCGCAGGCTCGATGTGTTGGCTCAGACTTCTCAGGTGATTGTGGTGACGCACCTTGCTCAGGTCGCAGCGTTTGCCAATAACCATCTGCGCGTTGTGAAAGATACCGATGGCCAAGTGACCACGTCGAGTGTTCAATTTTTGGCGGGAGAAGAACGCGTTACCGAGCTGGCGCGAATGTTGGGGGGCATGGCTGACTCGCAGACCGCTCTCTCCCACGCTAGAGAGTTAATTGAGAAGACTCATTCGGTGAGTCGTCGCTAAGGACTCACTTAACCGGTTACTGTTGAATTCCGTGGCGGACCCCAAGAAAACATCTCACCCGGGAATCACTAAACACATCTTTGTGACCGGTGGGGTCGTGTCCTCTCTGGGTAAGGGTCTAACCGCCGCCTCACTGGGCAACCTGCTTGCCGGCCGCGGATTGCGCGTTGTGATGCAGAAACTGGATCCTTATCTGAACGTGGATCCCGGCACCATGAACCCGTTCCAGCATGGTGAAGTGTTCGTCACCGATGATGGCGCCGAGACCGATCTGGACATTGGGCACTACGAACGCTTTCTCGATATCAACCTGTCTCAGGCCGCCAACGTGACAACCGGCCAGATATACCAAGAAGTGATTGGCAAGGAACGCCGTGGCGAATACCTGGGTGACACTGTCCAGGTGATTCCCCATATCACCGATGAGATTAAGCGGCGCATGCGCCTCCAGGCGCACGAAGAGCCGAGACCCGATGTCATCATCACCGAAATTGGCGGCACCGTCGGTGATATTGAAAGCCAACCCTTTATTGAGGCAGCCCGCCAGGTTCGCCACGAACTCGGGCGCGAGAACGTGTTTTTTGTCCATGTCTCGTTGGTGCCCTTCATGGGCGCCTCCGGGGAGCAGAAAACAAAGCCGACCCAGCACTCGGTCGCCGCACTGCGCTCCATCGGTATTCAGCCGGATGCCCTGGTGCTGCGCAGTGATCGTCCCGTCGAGAGCGCCAACCGCAGGAAAATCGCCCTCATGTGTGACGTCGATGAGGCCGCCGTGGTGAACGCGGTCGATGTGCCGAGCATTTACGACATCCCCTCGCTGCTGCACAGCCAAGATCTTGATGACTACATCATTGACACCCTTGGCCTTGTGGCCGGGGAGATGGTGTGGGATGGATGGAAAGACCTGCTCGATGCCGTTCACCATCCCAAACACACGGTGACCATTGCCATTGTCGGCAAGTACATCGATTTGCCCGATGCCTATCTCTCCGTCATTGAAGCAATTCGCTCGGGAGGGTTTGCTCATCAGACCAAAGTTGAACTGCGGTGGGTGCCAAGCGACGAGTGCGACACAATCAAGGGCGCCAAGAAAGCCCTCGCCGACGTGGACGGCATGTGTGTCCCCGGTGGCTTTGGAATTCGCGGTATCGAGGGCAAGGTAGGGGCCCTGCGCTACGCGCGCGAGAACGCCATCCCCACGCTCGGCCTGTGCCTCGGGTTGCAGTGCATGGTGATCGAATACGCCCGTAACGTCGCAGGTTTGGCAGGCGCGTCGAGCACGGAGTTCGACCCGGAAGCACCACACCCCGTCATCGCGACCATGGCCGAGCAGGTCGATATTCTCTCCGGTAGGGGCGATATGGGCGGAACAATGCGGTTGGGGCTCTATGACGCGGTCCTTACCGAAGGCTCCCTGGTTCGGGAGCTCTATGGTCAGCCCACCGCCCAGGAGCGACACCGTCATCGCTACGAGGTTAACAATGCCTATCGCCAGCAGATTGCAGACGCTGGCCTGGTGTTTTCTGGCACAAGCCCCGATGGCTCACTCGTGGAATTCGTGGAACTCCCGAAGGCTCTGCATCCTTTCTATGTGGCCACCCAGGCTCACCCCGAGCTTCGATCAAGGCCCAATCGCGCTCACCCGTTGTTTGCGGGCCTCGTGGGGGCCGCCCTTGAGCGCCACGAAGCGTCAGCTCTGTTCCCGGTTTCCGATCAGGAGAGCTAACTATGGGGGTGTTTCTCCCCAAGGATGAGCCTCGCCACGTCGAGGCACTGAGTCGAGAGACAGTGTTTGACGGTGCTATTTGGGATGTCGTCCGGGAGACCTTCGACTACAACGGCAGCGTTTTGCGACGTGACTTTGTTGACCACACGGGCGCAGTGGGCATTGTGGCCATTAGCGACGTCGGCGATGTGATGATGATTCGCCAGTATCGCCACGCAATTCGGTCGCTGAATTGGGAAATTCCAGCGGGTCTCCTCGATATTCCTGGTGAAGACCCTTTGGAGTGCGCCAAGCGAGAATTGGCCGAGGAAGCCGACCTGGAGGCGGATCACTGGGACCACCTGATGACGCTCAACACCACTCCTGGCGGTTCGAACGAGTTCATTCAGATTTATGTTGCCACTGGTCTTCGCCCTCTGGCCCACGATTACGTCCGAGAGGGCGAAGAGGCAGATTTAGAAAAACGATTTATTCCCCTGGCTGATGTGGTGAGCGCGATTATGCAGGGGAATATCAGGAATCAGATTGCTGTGACCGCTGTGCTTGCCGCCTATGTCCAACAACGCCAGCTCTAGTTCTCCGCGCTCGGAGCTCGAGCGAGAGCTCGAGCGCTATATCCGTTATGTGACTCTCGAGCGCGGCCGCTCACCCCACACCGTGAGTGCTTACCGAAGCGACCTAGGCCACTATCTTGCCTGGCTCGCGGCACGGGATCTTGGTCGCGCGGTTGAGCTTGGCGCGGAGCACGTTCGCGACTATGTGGGAGGCTTGCCCGGCGCTCGAACCACCGTGGCAAGGAAGCTCTCCAGCATCAAGAACTTTCACCGGTTCCTGCTCGATGAGGGTGTGGTCCCCGATGATGTGACGCGGGAGCTCCACGCACCAAAGCTTCCCGGGCGTCTGCCGAAAGCATTGAGCGTGGCGCAGGTGCAGGACCTGCTCGATGCCATTGTCGGCGATGACCCGCTAGCGCTGCGTGATCGGGCCCTCCTGGAGCTGCTCTATGCGACAGGCGCGCGCGTCTCGGAGGTGATGCAGATGAGCCTTGATGACCTCGTGGATGACCAGGGCCGAACCGCTGAGATGGTCCGTGTGACGGGAAAGGGCCGCAAACAGCGCATTGTTCCCGTGGGCAGCTATGCCCGAGCGGCGCTAGATAGCTATGTGACTCGTGCGAGGCCTGCACTGATTAAGAACGCAAAGAAATCCACGCCGGTCGTGTTTTTGGGCGCCAGGGGTGCTCCACTCTCGCGCCAAAACGCGTGGCTAATTATCCACGACGCTGCCACGCGGGCGCACCTCGAGGGTCTTGTGTCCCCTCACACCCTTCGGCACTCTTTTGCCACTCATGTCCTGAGCGGGGGAGCAGATATTCGGGTTGTTCAAGAGCTTCTGGGTCACGCATCGGTCTCGACCACCCAGATTTACACAAAAGTCACCATTGATACCCTCCGCGATGTCTATCTGGGGGCACATCCGCGTGCCAGGTAAAGCGGAGCGATAGACTCACGTCATGCCGAAAGTCGCGTCCCAGATAGGCCCCACCGGCCGTCCGCTGCGTGATTTTCCTGAGCCAGCAGCGCTAAAATCTCACGGACCTGCGCGGATTATTGCCCTGTGTAACCAAAAGGGTGGTGTCGGCAAGACCACCACCGCAATTAGCCTTGGCGGTGCCCTAGCGGAATACGGTCGCACCGTTTTGTTGGTGGACTTTGACCCCCAGGGAGCACTCTCTGCTGGCTTTGGGGTCAACACCCACGATGCTGTCACTATTTACGACCTTCTGATTGGCCGTGAAACAGATGTCCGCAAGGCCATCCAGCCGACGAAGACTAAGGGGGTCTATGTGATCCCCGCGAACATCGACCTCTCGGCTGCCGAGGTTCACCTGGTGAGCGAGGTGGCGCGTGAGCACATCTTGGCCAGAGTACTGAAGCCGGTGGTGGATGACTACGACGTGGTCTTGATTGACTGCCAACCCTCGCTGGGTTTGCTTACCGTCAACGCGCTTACCGCTGCACACGGGGTTCTCATCCCGCTGGAGACCGAGTACTTTGCGCTTCGTGGAGTTGCCCTCTTGATTGACACCATCGAGAAGGTTCGTGACCGTCTCAACCCTGCAATCCGCGTCGATGGCATTGTCGCCACCATGCACGACCCGAGGACGCTCCACTCACAAGAGGTCATGGACCGGGTTGTCGAGGAATTTGGTGACATCGTGTTGCACACGGCAATCGGTCGAACCGTCAAGTTCCCGGACGCGTCGGTGGCCGCGGTCCCCATCACTGAATTCGCCCCGACTCACGCTGGTGCCCAGACATACCGCCAGTTGGCTAGAGAGCTCATCGCCCGTGGCGCGATCTCTTAAAGGAAACGTTCTCGACGAGCTGAAAGCCGAGGGCGAGCAGTCGTTTCGAGTCCGACTCGATAACTTTGATGGCCCTTTTGATCTTCTCCTGAGCCTGATTGGCAAGAGAGAACTCGATATCACCGAGGTTGCGCTCAGTGTCGTCACGGATGACTTCCTGACCTACATCAAAGACCTGGAGGGGGTCGCGGAACTCGATGCGGCCAGTGAGTTCCTGGTGGTGGCGGCAACCCTGCTGGATATGAAGATTGTGGGACTGTTGCCCCAGGGGGAATTCGTTGACGCCGAAGATGTGGCGCTCTTGGAAGCCAGAGACCTCCTTTTTGCTCGACTGTTGCAGTATCGCGCTTTCAAAGAGGTGTCCATGTGGGTCGCCGAACGTCTCGAGCGCGAAAGTCATCGCCACGCTCGAAGCGTTGCCCTCGACGAAAAATTTGTCGCCGCCGCTCCCGAGCTTGAGTGGACCCTTGGCCTGCAAGATTTCCAGATGCTCGCGCTTCTTGCGCTGGCACCCAAAGAGATTCCTCTGGTCAACCTTGATCACTTGCATGCTCCGCTGGTCAGCATTCGCGAACAGGCGGCCCATGTCATTGCCATGCTCAAAGGCCACGGACCCGTGAGTTTCCGTTCGTTGATTGCTGGCGTTGCCGAGCGCGGTGTTATCGTCGCTAGATTCTTGGCAGTACTCGAGCTGTATCGGGAGTCTGCCATCACCTTCCAGCAGGTGGAGCCCCTTGGCGAGCTAACACTGCAGTGGAGCGCCCAAGATTTCAGTGAAGAACATCTCGCTACCTTGGGTGATGAATGGGGCGGCGAGGAGAGAAGCAATGCCTAAAGAAAAAACAGAGACCCCGGTGACCACCACGGAAAATCTTGAGCGTGAGTTGGAGGCAATCCTGATGGTTGCAGACCAGCCTCAGAGCATTCTTGAGCTCTCCAGCGCGCTCGAGGTGCCCGTCGCGCAGGTGAAGGCCGCCATCCAGAGTCTTGTCGCTGACTTCAACGGTGAGGCAGCAGGCCCCGAGCGCGGATTTGAACTGCGTGAAGTGGGTGGGGGTTGGCGGATATATGTTCGAGAGCGTTACGACGCCGTTGTTTCGCGGGTTATCCACGAGCAGACGCCGGCAAAGCTCTCACCGGCTGCCCTGGAAACGCTTGCGGTTATCGCCTATAAGCAGCCGGTGACCAGGGGCCAGGTGTCCTCGATTCGCGCGGTGAACGTGGATAGCGTCATTCGCACACTGGTGAACCGCGGGCTCGTGCGAGAATCACACACCGACCCCGAGACCGGAGCAATCTTCTATGTGACGACCGATCTTCTTCTGGGAGAGCTCGGGATTGAGTCACTGGAGGCGCTCCCGCCGTTGTCACCACTGCTCGACGACGGCGCTGATGGCTTTGACGATGTCGACTGACCACGACGACACCGACAAGGAACGCCTCCAAAAGGTTCTCTCCAGGGCCGGGGTTGCCTCCAGGCGCCGGGTCGAACAACTTATGCAGCAGGGTCGCATCACCGTCAACGGTGTGGTGGCGGACGAACTGGGCATGCGCATCAACCCAGCAAAGGACATCGTCGCAGTCAATGGCTCCGTGGTCTCTCTCGACACTGAGCTTCGCTACATCATGTTGCACAAGCCCTCTGGCGTTGTCTCGAGCCTGGCGGATGAGCAGGGGCGACCTGACCTTCAGACCTACATAGCCCAGATCGGCGAGCGGGTGTTCAATGTCGGCAGGCTCGATGCCGACACCACAGGCTTATTGCTGATGACCAATGATGGCGAGGCGGCCCATCGCCTGGCCCACCCCTCATTTATTGTCGACAAGGTCTATGTGGCAACCGTGCAGGGAGAAGTCACACCCCAGGCCCTCGCGGCCCTGACGAGTGGTGTTGAACTCGACGACGGGTTAGCCCGGGCGGACCGCGCCAAATTGGTCGGTGCGCCGCGGAATGGGAAAAGCATTGTCGAGTTGGTTCTGCATTCTGGGAAAAATCGGATTGTGCGGCGCATGTTGGCAGAAATCGGCCATCCCGTGCTCGATCTTCACCGCAGAAGCTTTGGCCCGCTCCATCTGGGCGGCCTCAAACCTGGCCACTGGCGGGACCTCAGTAGGCTGGAGGTGTCCAGTGTGTTGACCCTGGCACATCAGGACACATCTTCCACCGAGGAGCACTCGCATGACCACGATGACTAACGCACCCTTCGGGCGCGTTCACATCATTGGTGCGGGCTTGCTCGGTGCCAGTATTGGGCTCGCCCTGCGAGATCAGGACGTGGTGGTGACCCTTGCCGACGCGTCACCCTCGGCGGTGGCTCTGGCCAGCGACTACGGCGCTGGTGTTGCCCTCCCACCGGGTGCCCCAGCGCCAGATTTGGTTGTCGTTGCCGTGCCGCCTGACGTGGCGATGGAGGTGACCAGGAGCGCTCTCGAGCAGTTTCCGGCAGCCACAGTCATTGATGTCACCAGCGTCAAAGCGGGTATTTACGAGGGGTTGACCCAGACCGGTGCCGACATAGCCCGCTTTGTGGGCACCCATCCGATGGCCGGTCGTGAGCGCGGGGGAGCAGTGTCCGCACGGAGCGACCTTTTCACTGCCAGGCCCTGGGTGATCTGCGAGGCTGAAGAAGACCGTCGTCAACGAGTTGACTCGTTCGTGAGAAGCCTGGGCGCAACGCCGATCATGATGTCTGCCAACGAGCACGATCGGGCCGTGGCGTTGATGTCCCACACACCCCAATTGCTCTCGTCAGTGATGGCGGCACGGCTTTCCGATGCGTCACCGGTTGCACTGTCTCTTGCCGGTGGGGGAATCCGGGATGTCACGCGCATTGCAGCGAGTGACCCTGCTTTGTGGATTCAAATTGTCCAGGCCAACGCCGAAGCCATTGGTGAATACCTCCAGGGCGTGAAAACGGATGTTGACCGTCTTCTCGAGGCTTTGGGTGATCTTGGTGCCACTGGATCGCGTAGCGCCATTGCGGATCTGCTTCACGCCGGCAACGCTGGTGTCTCCCAATTGCCGGGAAAGCACGGGGTGTCGACCACGTTTGCCTCGCTGATTGTGGTGATTGATGACACGCCCGGACAGCTAGCGAAGCTTCTCACGCAACTGGGTGATTGGGGCGTGAACCTGGAAGACCTCCGCCTCGAGCACTCACCCGGGGCCAACGTTGGTTTTGCCGACTTGACGGTCAAGAAAGATGTCGTTGCTGAGGTTGAATCCAAGCTAATTGAGAGTGGTTGGCGCATTGCGGGGGAGGCCAAGTAATGGGCGCACTCGTCGTTGCAGTGGATGGGCCAGCGGGCTCCGGTAAATCGAGTGTGAGCAAAGCCGTTGCCCGCGAGCTTGGCTATAGCTATTACGACACTGGTGCCGCCTACCGGGCACTCGCCTATGCGGTCTTAGATGCTGGTGTTGATTCCAGCAATCAGGACGCGGTGGTCGCCCTACAGGGGAGCGTGTCCTACGTGGCTTCTGAAGACCCGGACAATCAGCACTTCAGCGTGGACGGCGTGGATGTGACGGAGGCGATTAGGGGCCACGAGGTGTCCAGCAGCGTGTCGGCAATCGCCAAGCACCCGCTCGTGCGCCAAGGACTCGTTGATCATTTCAGAAATGTGATTGCGGCCTGTGAGCGACCCGGGATTGTGATGGAAGGGCGAGACATCACTACCGTTGTGGCACCAGACGCCCCGGTTCGAGTTCTGCTGACCGCCGACGAGGACACCCGCATTGCACGACGTCAGGCTGAACTTGCTGGCACCGCGTCCGCCCCGAGCGTCGCGCAGGCCTTGAGCTCGAGGGATCGCAGCGACCAAACTGTTGTGGATTTCATGAACGCGGCGCCTGGTGTGACTCTCCTGGATTCGACGCCCCTCACTTTTGACGAGACAGTGCGAGAACTCCTTCGCATCATTGCGATTACCAAGGAGACAGCATGAGTACCCCAGACGATGAGTTTGACGATTCGGCCATTCAGCCAGACTTAGAGCTGGCCAAACGGCTGGCCGAGCTCGATGAGGGCGAAAGCGACCAGCGCGCTGGTGCGCTGCGCCAAGGTCTCGATGAGTATGAACTAGATGACGAAGACCAAGCTCTTCTCTCAGGCTGGGAAGACAGCGACGGGGAGCTCCCCGCCATGGGCGCACTGCCTGTTTTGGCCGTCGTGGGTCGACCCAATGTCGGTAAGTCAGCTCTGGTCAACCGAATTCTTGGCCGGCGCGAAGCTGTGGTGCAGGACATTCCCGGCGTGACCAGAGATCGTGTGTCCTACAAAGCACTGTGGAACACCACGCACTTCACTCTCGTTGACACCGGTGGGTGGGAGCCAGACGCTAAAGGGATTGCCAAGTCGGTGGCGCTCCAGGCAGAGGTCGCCATCGACCTTGCAGACGTCATTCTCTTCGTGGTCGATGCCATCGTGGGCGCGACCTCAACTGACGAGCAGGTCGTCAAGCTGCTTCGCCAGAGCGACAAGCCAGTCATTCTCGTGGGTAACAAGGTCGACGATGTCCGCCACGAAGCCGATGCGGCCGCGCTCTGGAACTTAGGCCTTGGTGAACCGTGGCCAGTATCAGCCCTCCACGGCCGTGGAGTGGCTGACCTCCTCGACCACGTGGTCGCCCTGTTGCCTAAGGAGTCGGCAACCGCAAAGCCCGAAATGGGTGGCCCGCGCCGCGTGGCACTGCTGGGTCGGCCCAACGTGGGTAAATCGAGTTTGCTCAACAAGGCTGCTGGATCTGAGCGGGTAGTCGTCAACGAGCTTGCTGGCACAACCCGCGACCCGGTGGACGAGCTGGTCGAGATTGCTGGAACCACCTGGCGTTTTGTTGACACCGCCGGTATCCGCAGACGGGTTCACATGCAGCAGGGCGCGGATTTCTATGCAAGCCTGCGCACCACCGCTGCTTTGGAAAAGGCCGAAGTGGCAGTTGTGCTCCTAGATGTGTCCGAGCCGATTAGCGAACAGGATGTTCGCATCATCGACTTGGTGTTGGAATCAGGTCGAGCGCTTGTTCTTGCGTTCAATAAATGGGATCTGCTCGATGATGACCGCAGGCGCTATCTCGAGCGCGAGATTGAGCAAGACTTAGCCCACGTGGCGTGGGCTCCGCGGGTCAATATTTCTGCCACCACTGGTCGCCACATTGAGAAGCTCGTGCCAGCCCTGGAGGTTGCGCTGGACTCATGGGACACCCGGGTCGCAACCGGCAAGTTCAATGCTTTCCTTGCCGAACTTGTTGCTGCCCACCCGCACCCTGTGCGGGGAGGGCGGCAGCCAAGAATCTTGTTTGGCACTCAGGCCACGACCAGGCCACCGACGTTCGTCTTGTTCACGAGTGGCTTTCTGGACCCCCAATACCGACGCTTTATTGCCAGGCGTCTGCGGGAAATCTATGGGTTTGAGGGTTCACCCATTCAGATCAATGTTCGAGTTCGAGAGCGACGCGGGAAGAAGAAGTAACTGTGTCCGCCCAGCCCCCGCCGCTTCCGCCAGAGCACCTGAGAGACCCGGGTGATGCCTGGGTTGAAGGCCCGGATGGGAAGCGCTACTGGGGGCGCTTTGGCGCAGCTGGGCTTCTCGTTGTGCATCCACCGCTGGGGGTTCTCTTGCAGTTGCGCGCTGACTGGTCGCACCACGGTGGAACGTGGGGAATACCTGGTGGGGCGCTGAAGATGGGGGAGGACGCTGTGTCAGCAGCCTTGCGAGAAGCCCACGAGGAAGCCATGGTGCCTGGCCACCAGGTTCGCGTACTCGAGACCACGATTTTGGACCTTGGCTTCTGGTCCTATACGACCGTCATTGGAGTCAGCGACGACTACTTCGAACCCGACGAGACAGATGCTGAGAGTGCTGCCCTCGAATGGGTCCCCATTGACGAGGTGTCGCTTCGAGACCTGCATCCTGCGTTTGCTGCAGCATGGCCGGAATTGCGCCAGCGCTTGCTCCTAGCGCGATAGACTCGTCAAGTTGCCGGCGAGAAATTGCCGTCTGCCACGGGCTGTGGCGCAGCTTGGTAGCGCACTTGACTGGGGGTCAAGGGGTCGCAGGTTCAAATCCTGTCAGCCCGACGTTGAAATCTCTCACGACATAGGAAACTCTTGAACCCTCAGGGGTGCGCGAGTGGGTCCGGAAGGAGACGACGTGGTTGAGAAACGAAAGGTCTCCATGCTCAAAATCTCAGTGTGGCTAACGCTGGGAGGAGCACTTTTTGCTTTTGGCCCACTTCTCCTTGCTCTCCTCCTGGGCGGGCTGTCGGGTGATTTCGAGAGTGCTTTTAACGAGGGAGATGGTTTTGGCGCCTTCATATGGCTGATGATCGTAACCTTGCCGCTTGGCGCCATAATTGCCCTCGTCGGATTGGTCCTGTTGGTCGTGTCGCTTATTCGCAGGACGAGAGAGCCTCGCCCCTGAGGACTGTGCCGGGAAGAACACACATCGCCCAGTTGCGTCGGCGCGACCACATTGCGCGAATTACGTGCTCAGCACGACGGGGACCGCTTGTCTAGCGCTCATGCTGGCAGGACATCAGGCGCTCAGCGTTGATCAGTGACTAGAGATCGAGGATTGCCATTTTCTGGTCATCGGGTAATTCCAGAAACGCCATGAATTCAACGTCGAAGGCTTCCGGCGTCATTCCGAAGGCTTCCTCAAAGGTGGCCTCCCACCCGAGTTCCTCGGCTTCTGGGTAAACGTTCTCGAGCAGGACATCTGGGCTAGAGCCGTCCACCAAGTAGGCGATGGCCCACGCTCCCATGGAGTAGGCCAAGGCTTCGCAATCGTCACCGTAAGAATCGAGAGAAAGCAAGGTCCGTCCAGAGCACTCCCCAGCGAGCGACTGGTCAATACTTGCGAGGTACTCTTCCATCACTGAGTCCATGGTGACCACATAATCGTTATACACCGCGGGTAGGGCACCGTCGTTCTGCAATTTGTGGAACAGCGTGAGCGACATGAATTCTGCCCCTCCCTCGACGAACCATACTGGCCCGTCCGCCGCTGCGCGTGTGTCCTGATCGAGGGATTCAATCTGACCTGACTGCACCCCGTGCCAGTATTCGTGGAGCACGGTAAGGAGGTCCGAGTCCCCGGAATTGCCGGGGTATCCGCTCAGGCCGAGCGGGTCCGAAGACATGAAAATGTGGGTGCCCCACTCTGGGTTGCCGGTCCATCCGGCTTCTCCGACCCACTGATCACCGCTCTGCGCTAGCTGGCCGATTTCGAGGTAATACCTCCCGTAGCCCTTGACCGCGTCTGATGCGTTTTCCGACTCGAAACAGTCCTCGTAGTTCTGGTCGCCACGGGAATCACGTCGCGCGCAGTACTCTTCAGTCAGTTCGACGCCAGCGTCGTCATCAACACCGTAGATCCAATATTCAACGGGCAGGGAATACCCCCACTCGGCAACCCCGAGGAGGAGCACCTGCTCCACAATGGAGGAAATCTCTGGGTCTAAATCAGAAGCAACAAAAACTTCGACGGAAATCGGTGCCGCGGGGTCTAGTTCGGTGTTCCCCTCGTCGCCTACAGCCCCGGCGGTCTCACTGGTAGCACCGTCATCCACACCAAGCGCGTCCAGGTCGGGGTCAGCAGAACACGCTGACCCAGCCAAGAGAACGATCGAGAGCCCCATGGCCATGAGCGTTTTATTCACCAGGATTGTCTCCAGCGGTCGGTTGGTTGTTGCCAGACGTTGCACAAACTCTGCACTGAGCCTAGCGCTCCCCGCGATATCTGGGACGGCTAGCGCACTGTCACGTTGGCACTAATCCACTGGTTATAGTTCGCGACATTTGTATATATGCCAGAGGATAGCCACGCGCACCCAGAACCCCATGAGGTCACCCCGGAGAGCACCCATCTGCCGCGCTCGAAAGTCGCGAGTGGGCCACCGCTGTCTCCCTGGCACGTGTCGACAACGTAGCCGTCGATGCTCGCGCACAACATCCGCTCATCGTCATACTGGTCTCCGTAGTCACGCGCACACTGACTATCGCTTTGCACCCAAACTTCTGCTCCCTGCAATTGCGTCGGGAATTGTGTGTCTGAATCGGAGAAGAACGGGTAGTCAAAAACTTCGTCGCTAACCCAGGTGCTTCCCCAGCCAGAAATCCTCGCCACAGTGTTGGCCGCAGGCTCCGTCGAGGGCAAGCTGAGTATGCCCACACTGCCCGGGCGAAGTCTCAACGGCGTGCCAAGTTTCACCAGAGCGATGTCGTTGGCATACGTGGTGTCGTTGTATGCGGGATGGAGAACCACGTCACTGACCGTCATATCCGAGACGTCGGCCTCGTCAAGAACGTCCTCCCCTGAAACAATCCGCAAATCGCTGAGAATTTCTGACTCGGAAAGGCCATGGAGGCAGTGAGCTGCAGTTACTACCCAGGACGCCGAAATGAGAGACCCACCGCAAAACTGTCCCTGCCAGTCGGAACCGACGCTTTCCCACACCAGCGCCACCTGCCACGGTGCCCAGCTAATGTCGCGATCATCGCCGCCAACAATCGCCGTTTGGAAATTACCCATCTCGGCAGGTTCCTGCAGTGCAGTCGACGTCGGAGAATCACCATCAATTACAGTGCTCTTGGAATCGCCAGGAGCGTCATCCGGAGTTTCGGGCGGAGATTCAACCTCCACCATGTTTTCCATAGCGACAGGGGACAAGGACACCGGCGAACTAGCGCACCCGAAAAGAGATGACGCAAGAATCCCGACAAGCCCAGCGCTGGCGACCACCCGCATCACGGGGAATCCCACAAGCCTCATCGGCTCAGTCCCAGAACACGAGAGAAACTGCTGGGAGTGCTCATGCTTGTCAGATTACCCGACGAAGGAAGGGCCACACGGGTAGATCGGCCCAACAGACTCGCGGTCTTTATCCGAGGAGGCTCCACAGCCCTAGCGCAGTTCCGCCAATCCACACCTGGACAGCCAGCCAAGCCAGCAGAACAAGTCCCGCAAGAAACCGAGAGGCGCCACTCTTGACCCAGGTGAAAGCCATCCACGGCAAAATCAACGCAACGACGGCGATTGGTACCCAGAAAATTTCCGACAGCATCAAACTCGAAAATTCGACAAACAACAGGACTGGCGTGATTACCAAGCTGATAACGGCCAAAGACAAAGCTACTTTACTGGAACGCTGTTTTTTCTCCATGCCGAAATCCTCACAGTGGTCGAAGGCTTTGTCAACAAGGGTCACTCAAATCATGGCCTGAAATATTTTTCATGAGAGCAATTTCTCGATTGCTTTGTAGTAATAGGCAGGATTGTGGTCTTCGACCCCATCAAATCTCTTATCGTCTTCATCATGTAGATGAATCATTGGATGAGTATGAACATACCCAGTAAGGAACGGAAGAAAGGGAGCTGACCCAGGAATGATGTCATGCCCATGAACAAACCGGAGATGCTCTACATTCTTCAGTCTTTTTCTTAAACCTCTACCACCAGGACGAGGTGATCCGAGAGTAATCAGATGCAAATTTGGAGTATTGGCGAGCATCAAATCAGCGACCACAGTTGCTGTCGCACCGCCAAGAGAATGCCCTGCAAGAACTAATGTTCTCTCTTGTTCTAATGATTCATATGACAGGACCAGATTAGTAATCGTTCTGGTCGCATTTTCTTTAAATCCTCTATGGGTATCTTCACGACGGAATAGGAACCTTAGGTTTGTCGCCCAATCACTGGTCTCGTTTGTGCCTTCAATAGCCAAGATGCAATACCCCGGGATGCTCTTGTCTATAATAAAGTCGCTCGGGTCTGCATAGACATCAACACAATTCTTTACTGCCTTGAGAATTACTTCCTTGGGTAATGTTGTGATCATTTTCAATTTCCTCTTATGCCAGATTTAATGGTCAGTTTAGTGCCGTCTGACGGCAAGGTAAATAGGATTTCGAACTTCACATCGTCACAGTGGTCGAAGGCTTTGTCAACACGGAGTGCCCGCACCATCGAACAGGCTGGCTTGTGGGGGACACTGTTAAGATTTTGCGATGACTGTGGTTCTCTCGCCCTACTTCAGCAACAAACCTTTAGGTGCTTGTCCCATCGTTTCTGATCGCAGGCGCTGGGCTGTTCGCCCCGTGGTCGAGTCCATCGTCCTGATGACTGGCATCGCAGCTGGAATGAGACGGGAGGAAGCGGGATTCTCTCCCTCGTAACAACCATGTCACGCCCCTGCACCGTTGTTGTCCGACTAACGCCACTGCCTGGTCACGCTCAGTTCGTGCGGTCGCTAATTCTCGAGTTGTTGCCGACGATCCGACGAATCGAGGGGTGCGAGGAGTATCGACTCTTCGACGCGGTCGATGGGGATTTACTCCTCATTGAAAAGTGGAGTAGCAGGGAGCACTGGAGGGCTCACTTTGAAGCCCCAGCGATCCTGAGGTTGAAAGCCGAACTTGCCGACAGAGTTGTGGTGCCGGTTGAGCGACTCGAGATGTATGAGGCTGACTCTGACAATGGTGGCGCCAGAGACTGACGGTTCCAGGAGTCGTTTCAGATAGTGTCGGCCCGATAGAGAAGGTCAGTAGTTCCTCGGGGCAACCCGTCATTGCCTCATTCATGGGAGCTCACGACGGCCTGTGATAGGGATTACCCATGAGAACTCCGGGTCTTGTTTTTGCCCTTGCCCTTGATGCCTCGATAATGCTCGCTTCCTGCGCCTCCCCTGCGAACCCCCCTGGCCCCGAGGATTCTGCGGTGGAAGAGCCAAGTGAGGTAGAGGAGGTCACTGACCATCGGGAGCCTCGAATGCCCCAAGCGTCTGCAGTTTTTGATTCTCCCTGGCCGACAGATTTCTTACGACAGGAGCTCTCGGACACGGCTCTCGCAAAAACGAACACCTATATCGACGACCGGGTGGCAGTGGCCGGCCCGGCCAGCGTTGAGATGGTCTTCCAGGAGACCATCGACGAATGGCATTGGGGGTGGACGACTGATTTGGCAAAGCTCTCGGTTCAGACCTTCAGCGATTACCCCGTGCCGGATCCCCTCTTCATCATTGGGTCGGAACAGCAGTTCATGATTGATGAGCTCGAGAATCGCGGCAGAATTTATATGGGAAGTTTGACGAGGTCGTAGCCAATCTGTCTGAAGATGGACTAGCACTCGAGGGTTAGCGCCTGACTCGGGTCGTTCCGGACCCCGAGGCCTGTCCACAACTCACCACACTTCGCCAACGTCGTAAGCGCCCCGACTCATCGGGCAGTCCAGCGATGTCATACGTTATGTATTACGCTGTGACTAATTGTGATGAAGCTGACTGGTTGTATCGGGGTGACTACATGAGGGTGCGACACGGTGTCACCCCGGGCGAAGCTAACCAGGCGCTGTCTGATCCAGAGCGCGTGACCATAGAACCCGATCCATCAAGTCTGAGCGGCAGGGGTGTCCGGGTTATTGGCCTCACTCGCCAGGGGCGTCTTCTCACGGTCATCACTCTCCGACTTGAAGGCACTGTGTGGGGCGTGAACGGGTGGGACGCCAATCCCACCGATCATCGACGCTATATCCAAGGAGGTGGGTTGTGGTGAGAGAAGAGCTGGAGCGAAGCCTGAAACGTGAAGCGGAATATGCCGAAAGTCACCAGGATGAGCCGATTCGTGAGGGAAGTATCGTCACCCATCGAGGGCAGCGCTCTCAGATGTTGTCGATTCGCATGTCCGAGGCAGAGTATTCAGCTCTGGAGAGGGTTGCTCTAGCCGAGGACATACCTATCTCGAGGCTTGCTCGCGAGTGGATTGCGGAGAAGCTAGCCACCGAGGGTTCTCCCAGAGACGTTGCCGAACTAGCTGACGCAGTGGCGGTGCTGGCGCAGCGGCTTTCTGCCCTTGCGTCAAGTCGCCCACAGTAGCGGGCCCCAGGATCGGAGACGATGCCAGAGCCCGCTGTTGTTGGTGGTTGCTTTAGAGAACAGCCAACGCGAAGGCCGCAATGATTCCGAGGCTGAAGACGACCATGAGGGCCTGCGTCAGGTTGAGGAAAGTGCCGCTTCGCGAGATGTTCTGAGCAACTGCGCCGAGTTTGCTGAGCTTTCCGAGTTCCTCGACAACGCTGCGTGCCTCACGAATGATGGCAAATTGTGTCAAGATTCCGAGCGACCCCACTGTCACCAGGAATGCTGCAGCAAAGATGATGGAACCCTGGGACGCTTCATCAGCGAATCCCATCACGGAGAGAGCAACGAGGACGGCGAGAGCCACCAACGAGTGAAACTGAGTTTTGATGAGTTGCGAGCGCTTGTCGTTCCAAAGCTCGACGAGGTCTTTTTCTGTCATGACAGTCCTTTGGGGTGAAGTGTGCTGGCTGGTCCAACATGTCCCGACAATATCTCATGGGGGCTGAGAGTGTCCTGGCCCAAACTCCGGCCTCCCGGGTACTGCTGGATTGGGCGAGAGATGCACTCGGGCCACCGCCACTCGTAAACTGCAACTATGGCGGTGTACAAGGTTCTGTTGTTCTATACCTTCACGCCCCTCGCCGACCCCGAAGCAATCCGGCTGTGGCAAAGGGATCTGTGCGAATCGTTGGGTCTCGGCGGGAGAATCCTGATTTCTCCGGGTGGCATCAACGGCACCGTCGGAGGGGAACTGGGGTCCGTCAAGAAGTATTGGCGCAAGACTCGCGAGTATGCACCGTTCAAGGACATTGATTTCAAGTGGAGCGAGGGCACGAGCCCCGATGATTTCCCTCGCCTCAAGGTTCGGGTCCGAGGTGAACTGGTGGGCTTCGGCGCCCCTGACGAGCTAGAAGTCACTGCTGCGGGAGTGATGGGGGGAGGCATTCACCTGAAGCCCGAAGAGTTGCATCAGCTTGTCTTGGACAAGGAGGTCACGTTCTTTGATGGGCGCAACAAGTGGGAGGCGGACATCGGTCGCTTCAAGAACGCGGTCGTTCCCGATGTTGCGACCTCTCATGACTTCGCTCGTGAGCTCGACAGTGGGAAGTATGACCACCTCAAGGACAAGCCCGTTGTCACCTACTGCACCGGTGGGGTGAGGTGTGAGGTGCTCTCGGCCATGATGATTAAACGCGGGTTTAGAGAGGTCTATCAACTAGATGGCGGAATCGTCCGCTACGGGGAAGCGTTTGGCGATTCTGGCCTCTGGGAGGGTTCCCTCTATATATTCGATAACCGCAAAGCGGTCACGTTCACCTCTGACGCGGCGGTAATCGGGGTGTGCTCTAGCTGTGGTGAACCATCATCGCGGATGGAGAACTGCGCTGATCTGGCATGCCGTCAACAATTGGTGGTCTGTGGCGTATGCGCCGAGGGCACGGTGAACTGTCACGACCACACGCGCACGCTTCGCACCTAAGCGGGTTGAATCGCGCTCTCGCACGGCCGCACTGCCTCGACAGACGCCAGGTTCAAAAACGGCAACGCCACAGATTCTGAGTCCGACCAGGAGAACGAAGCCAAGGATGACTAACCCGATGTCAGCAAGAGGTATGCCTGAATTTAGGGTGTGCGATGGTGGTGTTTCTTGGGTTTGGCTGAGTTGATTACTCGAGGAGCGCACCGAGCTCGAGCCAGCG
Organism: actinobacterium acMicro-4; assembly: GCA_000754445.1. GTDB lineage: Bacteria > Actinomycetota > Actinomycetes > Actinomycetales > Microbacteriaceae > Pontimonas. The sequence goes on from JNSD01000002.1 coordinate 23,983, forward strand.
TGTTTCCAGGGCAGACTTGTCGTTTTCTAGGCTGGATCGCTCCGAGGCCAGAGGGCCCATGGTGTCGTAATCATCGGGTGCCACGGCCAGCAACGCGACGTCCAAGGCCGCAAGCTTCTGGTCGATGTTGCCCATTTTGGTCTGGAGGGAGTTGAGTTCTTTTTCGGCCAGACGCCGTTCTTTGCTTCCTGCGCGCAGCGCGGACGCCACGTTGGCCTGTGAGGTGGGGGATGTTCCCGGGGCTTCGAGAGTGATGTGGGTGAGCGCTCGTGAATCCTTGGCCTTCTCGAGGGTGAGGTACTGATCGATTCCCCCTGGCATATGTCTAAACTCGCCCTCGATAATTGCGTACTGCTGATCGGTGACTCTCTCCAGGAGGTAACGGTCGTGGGAGACGACAATTAATGTGCCAGGCCACGTATCCAGCAGGTCCTCCATCGCTCGCAACATGTCGGTGTCGAGGTCGTTGGTGGGTTCATCTAGCAACAGGACGTTGGGTTCCCTGAGGAGCTCGAGGAGGAACTGGAGACGGCGTTTCTGACCACCGCTCAACTCGAAGACTCTCGCTGAGAGGTGCGCAGAGCTAAAGCCGAGCCGCTCGAGTAGTTGGCCAGGCGTTACTTCGACCCCTCCTGCTCTGTAACTCGTCTTGTGCCTGGCGATGACCTCGCTGACGCGGTCATTGGCTACCTCGTCGAGTGTGGCAAGCCGCTGATCCAACAAACTCAAGTTCACCGTGGAGCCTCGGCTGATTCTTCCGGTCGTCGGGGACTGGGACCCGCTAAGGAGCGCCAGCAGAGTGGATTTGCCGGCACCGTTGGCGCCCAGGATGCCGGTGCGCTCGCCAGGCGCTAGGCGCCAGGTGAGTGGCTTGAGAATTACGGTGTCGCCAAAGCTCACGGAGACCTCGTCCAGCTCAATGACCTTCTTGCCTAGTCGCGTGGTCGAGAGCTGGCTGAGTGTTACAGGATCCCGTATTTCTGGAACGTCGCTGATGAGTGCCTGGGCGGCCTCGATTCGAAACTTGGGCTTAGCCGTCCTCGCGGGGGCGCCGCGGCGAAGCCACGCAAGTTCTTTCTTGAGGAGGTTCTGACGTTTTGCCTCCGAGACCTGGGAGCTGCGATCTCGCTCCACCCGTTGGAGAATATAGGCGGCATAGCCACCCTCGTAAATATCCATGGTGGTGTCGTGTACTTCCCACGTCATTTCGGTGGCCGCGTCGAGGAACCAGCGATCGTGTGTGACCACGACGAGAGCTCCACTGCCCACCGGCCAGCGCCGGTTCAGGTGATCGGCTAGCCATGCAACACCGGTGACATCCAAATGGTTGGTGGGCTCGTCCAAGAAAATGACATCCCAGTCTTGAACCAGCAGAGCGGCGAGTGACACTCGCCGACTTTGGCCACCGCTGAGGTCGCCGATTTTTCCTGACCACGGAACATCAGAGAGTAGTCCCGTGATGACGTCGCGAACGCGAGCGTCACCGGCCCACTCATGCTCTTCTCGCTCGCCGACCACCACTGTTTTCACGAGGTGCTCTGGGGGATAGAGGTCGGTTTGGTCGAGCATGCCCACTCGAACGCCACCGCGGAGAATCACCTCACCAGAATCAGGAGCCAATCGCCTCGCCAGAAGTCGAATCAGGCTTGATTTACCCTCGCCATTTCTTCCCACAACGCCAATGCGGTCACCGTCGTTGATGCCAACAGTGAGAGACTCGAGAACGACTTTGGTGGGGAATTCCAGGTGAAGGTTATTGGCGCCGAGTAAATGTCCCACTGCTTGAGCCTAGCCCTGGCACGGGAGGCGCCCGGTCGACCTAGGAGGACTTGGCGAGTTTCTTGGGACTCGCGGGCTGGTGAGCGTTTTCGGCGTGCCGGGTTATGAGAATTGCTAGCACCAGAGCGACGACTATTCCGCCGTTGACAATCAGCTCGATAATCCCTCGGTCGAATGCTTCTGCCGTCTTTCCCGTGGAGAGCGTGAGCGAGGAACCTACCGACAATATGTGTCGGACCGAGGCGATGACACCGATGATGAGGAAGCGGCTGAGTTGGTAGAAGCCGTTGCTGAACCTGGCGATGACTGTGCGGGCGATTTCCAAGATGATGACCACAAACAAAATGTCGTTGACTGCCTGCAACATCCCAGTGGGGAAGAAGGGTGTCGTCGTCGCGAGTCGCACCACGGCGAACACCAGTGCGCCAAGAGCTACCACGAACAAAAGAACAGTCAAGACGACGTGGAAGACGTCCTCCGCCATGTCAAGAACCTTGGCGGGTATCATCGGTGCTTCTTCACTGCCCCGTGCAGAGTTGCTGGCCATGGAGTCCTCGTTTCTGGTCTGAGTCTAGTGTGGACCCAAGTAGCCCAAAGCGATAGAGGTGCCCTCGGCGCGTAGTCCAGCTCATTGTTGACGGCCTTCGGTAGTTTCGTTGGTGAGCGAGGAAGCAGGGGTGAGGGTGGAGAGAATTGGTGGGCTCCTGCGTGCACTTGGCAATCTTGCTCGGGGCGTGGCCATCGGCGTGGCCGAGATTATCCCCGGTGTCTCTGGCGGGACTGTTGCTCTCATTGTCGGTGTGTACCAGAGCCTCATTGGCGCGGCCTCCCACGTGGTCCGCTCCTTCACACTGGCTCTCTCCGCCCATGGCCGGCGACGCATGTCCAGCGAGATCGCCCACATTCGGTTTGTGATTGTCGCGCCGGTTCTTGTGGGGATGGTTGCTGGCATCTTTGTAGGAGCTGCGCTGCTGGAACCTGTCATTGTTGCTCACCCCGTTGAGACGAGGGCGGTGTTTGCAGGGCTGATACTTGCCTCGCTCTGGGTTCCGATCACGATGGTCGGCTCGGGGTGGAATCTGCGCATGATGGCACTGGCAGCACTCGGGGCCACCGCGAGTTTTCTCTTCACCGGCCTTCCGGTGTTGGCCGGCGCCTCTGACTCACTGTGGTGGGTTGCCCCTGCAGCGGCGATAGCGGTTTGTGCTCTTGTTCTGCCCGGCGTCTCTGGATCGTTCCTGTTGGTGACACTCGGGATGTATGAGCCAACGCTCGCCGCGGTGAACGATCGGGACTTTGGGTATCTGGGGGTTTTTGTCCTTGGCGCGATCATTGGTCTGTCGGCTTTTGTGGGCATGCTGCAGTGGCTGCTCGAACACCGCAGAGTTCTCACCTTGGTCGTCATGACTGGTTTGATGGCGGGGTCGTTGCGAGCACTGTGGCCATGGCAGGGGGAGAACCGGGAGCTTCTCGCCATGCCGGAGGGTGGTCTGGTGATGTGGGGCTGGAGCGTCGTGGCGGGGCTCGTCGTCGTTGTCGTTATTGCTCTGGAAAGGTTCCTGCAAGCTCGCGTTAACCCACAAGAGTGACTGTAAGTCACATGTCTACCCCCACTGTTTTGTTTGTCTGCGTTCACAACGCTGGTCGCTCACAGATGGCCGCCGGTTACCTTCGTCAGCTCGCAGGCGATCGGGTAACAGTTCTCTCAGCAGGCTCCGCGCCGGCAGATTCGTTGAACCCGGCCGCTGTTGCAGTCATGGCCGAAGAGGGCATTGATATCGCCAGCGAAGTGCCCCGACTGTTGAGCGTGGACTCTGTGAAAGCCAGTGACGTTGTCATCACCATGGGGTGTGGCGATGCGTGCCCAGTCTTCCCGGGCAAGCGCTATGAGGATTGGGAGCTAGAAGACCCAGCAGGACAAGATCTCGATCGGGTTCGTGACATCAGAGACGATATTCGCCGGCGTATTGAAAAGCTTCTGGAGGGGTTGCTGGTTCCCTAAGCGGTCACCATTCTAGGCTGGAGTGATGAGCACACCGGGGTGGGCGTTGATCACAGGGGCTAGTAGCGGACTGGGGGCCGTGTACGCCAGGGCTCTTGCTGGCGCGGGGCACCCACTCGTCTTGGTCGCCCGGGACACGACACGACTAGAGAGTCTTGCCACTGCCATCTCCCGGGAGTGGGGCGTTTTGACCACCGTGCTCCCAGCAGATCTTCACCTCGATGCCGATCGCCGACGTGTGGCGGAGCGTCTCAGGGATTCGCGGTACCCCGTTGACGTGCTCATCAACAATGCCGGCTACGGGATTAGCGGGAACCTGGCTGATAGCGATGAGCGGGAGGAAACCAATCACCTGGCCATCCACGTCACTGCGCCTCTCGAACTCACCAAAGCGGCGCTTCCTGGAATGGTGGAGCGCGGCCACGGCAGGGTAGTAATTGTCTCCAGCGTCGCTGGTTACCTTGCTAGGGGAACGTACTCAGCCCACAAGGCGTGGGGGCTATCCCTAGCTAGGTCTCTCAACGAGACCTATCGTCGCGACGGGGTCCATGTGAGTGCTGTGGCACCTGGGTTCACGAGAACCGAGTTCCATGAGCGCATGGGCATGAACGTGTCGGGGATTCCCCACTTCATGTGGTTGAGCGCTGAGGATGTGGTGGCGAGCAGTTTGCGCGCCGTTGAAGCGGGCAAGGCCGTGGTAATCCCCAGCCTTCGCTATCGCACTCTCGTTGGGATCGCACAGATTCTTCCCCGGCGACTCCACCAGGGTGGCGTCTAGGCGGGAATGAGGTCTGAGTCTTCTCGTAGAGAGACCTTCCACGCTACGAGTTTTTGGACAGTCGGGCTAGCGTCACTCTCCAAGAGCTCCATCGCATCAGCCGGAACGCTGTAGTTGATGGCGACGAAAGCGCGAACGGTGTCATCGCTGTCTGTGGCAAGCGTGCGCAGAACGTCGCAGGGTGTTGCCTGATTGCGAGCCAGGCACGCTCGCACTCCGGGGTCCGGGTCCTTCGCAAGCGCTTCGTACACCTCGAGGGGCGCGTGGTACGACAGTGCGGCGCTCTCCCGAATTTTGGGGTTGGCGTCTGTGGATAGCCGACGAATACGCTCCACCTTGGACGTGGTGATGGCCGGAGAGAGAAATGCTGCCACCGGGTCGTCCCCGGCGAGGCGAGTTTCACCGGAGAGTTGCTGGCGCTGGGCGGTGGTGTTAAACCTGATGCACGACATGGCTTCATGGTAGGGGGCGGGGTTGGCCTTTTCCGGCATTGACGCCAAGAATTCCGCTGAGAAATGACTGACAATCGCGCTGCGACTCCTACACTGGGCTCATGAGTCTTGACAATGACGTGAGTTCGAGGGTCTTCACTCTCGCCAACCTTGTCAGCGTCATTCGACTGATGGCCATCCCGGTGTTTCTCTATCTCGTTATTGAGGACCGGTTACTGGCAGCGTTCATCCTTCTCGTGGCGGCAGTATTGACTGACTTCGTCGATGGCCTGATTGCAAGGCGGATGAATCAGATCACCCGCCTTGGCCAGTTCTTGGACCCCTTCGCGGACCGACTTTTCATTGCCGCCACTGTCGTGGCGCTCGCGATCCAAGGTGTCGTGCCGTGGTGGTTCGTTGTTGCCGTGATGTTGCGAGACGCGCTCTTGGGTGTTGGTGGAATCGTCATGTCCCGCTTCGGCCACGGGACTTTGCCCGTGAAGTGGTGGGGGAAGGTCGCAACGTTTGGACTGCTCTTTGTTCTTCCCCTGTTTTTGTTGAGCGTGATGGTCACCGAACACGTCTCGACATCGGTCGGCCAAACGCTGATGGCGATTGCCTGGCCCATCGCTGTTGTGGCAGTGGCGCTCTATTGGGTGGTCGGGTTTTCTTATCTTTTTGATGCGATTCGTCTCGCGAAAGAGGTGACTCGCGAGAGTGGTGAATCTTCCGATAGGGTGAATCCGTCTAACGAGGGAGTGTGATGAGCGAGACACCCAAGGGCCCGGAAAATCCGGGGCTTCCCGACCAGACAGAGAAGTTTGGTCCGGATTTCCAGCAGAAGCTGCAGAACCTGGAATCTGGTGTGTCCCTCGAAGAACAGGAAGTCATCGATGCACTTCCGTCGGGATCAGCGCTCCTTATCGTTCGTAAAGGTCCCAATGCTGGGGCCCGATTCCTTCTTGACCAGGACTCCACAGTCGCGGGCCGCCATCCCGCCGCAGACATCTTCCTTGACGACGTGACCGTGTCTCGTCGTCACGCCGAGTTCGTCCGGCGCGGCACAGCTTTTGAAGTCAAAGACATGGGCTCTCTCAATGGCACGTACTTCGATGGCGTGCTTATTGACCAGGCGCTTTTGCACGATGGGGCCGAGGTCCAGGTCGGCAAGTTCCGCATGACGTTCTTTCCCTCGCGCAGTGATGGTGATGGAACGAGGGCGGCGCAGTGAGTGTTGCACGCTCGTCGGTTGACGTTGCTTCCACCCCCCGGAAGTCATTGCTCTCGATTGGGCAAGTCTTGGCCAAACTCACTCCAGAGTTCCCCGAACTTTCTCCCTCGAAGCTTCGGTTCCTCGAAGACCGCGAGCTGATTGCTCCTAGTCGGACCCCTGCTGGGTACCGAACCTATTCGAGCGAGGATGTCGAACGCCTGCGTTTCGTTCTGACCCTCCAGCGTGACCAGTACCTGCCTTTGAAAGTGATAAAGGCGTACCTTGATGATCGCGACGCGGGGAAGAACCCTTCGTTGCCCGTGGCCAACGGTCTGAATGGCGCTTCGATGGGCGATGACCAGGCCCGCTACACGAAGGCAGAAATCATCGAAGCGGCTAAGGCATCAGCTGGGCTTCTTGAGGGCGCGGTGACTGCCGGTCTCATTCAACCCAAGAAGGTCTATAGCGGGTCTGACCTGGTAGTTCTCACCTCTATCGTTGAGGCATCAAGCTTTGGCCTTGAACCCCGGCACCTGAGGGGGATGCGCCTGGCCGTTGACCGTGAAGTTGGGTTGATTTCCCAGGCTGTCAACGCTGCCAACGGGCCAACTCGTGCGATGTCTCCTTCGGAGTTGCGCGACAAGGGACGCGAGCTGTCGGGAATCTTAACGACTCTTCGGAGTGTGCTGACTCACGATGCGCTCAATCGGCTAGAGTCATAACTCTTCCCACGACACGCCCAGCGGCGTTGATGTTGCCGTCGAAGCAATTGGCCTTGGTGCCGGTATCGTGAGCAAGTGCCCTTAGAGGTCAAGTTGAAGATGAAGGTTGGGCGACACATGGATTCCTCCGACAACACCACGGAGCGCTACGCCAAGGATTTGCTGTTTACCGACGGCATGCCTGTCATCACCGAGGAGCAGGGTTACCGGGGTCAGATTGCAGCTACCGCCGCCGGAATCACTTACCGCCAGCTGGATTACTGGGCGCGTACCGGATTGGTGGAACCCACTGTTCAGAGCGCGCAGGGGTCGGGTAGTCAGCGGCTGTATGGGTTCCGCGACATTTTGGTTTTGAAGCTCGTGAAGCGCCTTCTCGATACAGGTATCTCGCTGCAGCAGATTCGCGTTGCTGTTGACCAACTGCGCGCTTCGGGAATCAATGATCTTGCCCAGACGACCCTGATGAGCGATGGCGCCAGCGTGTACCTCTGCACCTCCAACGACGAGGTCATCGACCTCGTCAGCCGCGGCCAAGGGGTCTTCGGCATTGCCGTGGGCAAGGTCCTTCGCGAAGTAGAGTCTTCCCTCGTCTCCGTCGAGGTCAGCGAAGCGGGATCGGACCCGCGTGATGAGCTGGCAAAGCGTCGTAACCAGCGCGCTAGCTAGAGCTCGGTTTATCCGGCGATTGCAACGGAGCGAATGACTCGCTCCAGTAGCAGGTTGAAGTTGATGGCCATCTCCTCGGCGCTTTCCCCTGGCCACACGTGCACCGGGCTGGCCGCCCCCTGAGCCTGTTGCAGGGCCACGCGCTCCGGGAGTTCGGGTTGCAGAACGAGCGCCCCAAACATCTGCTTCAACTCGTCAATGCGGTACTGGTGTTCGACCGATTGAGGTCTCACGCGGTTCACAATCACACCGAGTGGTTGCAACCTTGGGGACACACCGCGGCGCAACTCATCGACAGCTCGGAAAGCACGCTGTGTTGCAGCAACCGAAAAAAGGCCAGGCTCTGTGACGACGGCCACCCGATCGCTGGCTGTCCACGCCATGCGAGTGAGCCCATTGAGTGAGGGCGGGCAGTCAATGAGCACCAGGTCATAGTCGCCCTCCACAGCGGCCAAGATTTCTTCCATGCGCCAAATCTCTCGCTTGGTCAGTGTCGGAGTGTCAAAAGCCATGGCTGCTGGTGAGCCCAACAAGACGTCCACTTTCCCGTTGCGAGCCCTCGTCCAGCCCGAGGACACGATGGCGTTACGCACATTTGATGACCGAGGGTTGGCGAGCACGTGGGAAATATTGAGGTGGCGACCGACCGTCACGTCGAGCCCAGTCGAGGCGTCGGACTGAGGGTCCATGTCAACAACGAGTGTGCGCAGACCGCTGGCAAAAGCTGCAGAGGCTAGCCCAAGCGAGACGGTGGTCTTACCCACACCGCCTTTAAGAGAGCTCAGGCTGATTACGCGCATCTCATCTAGCTTAGCCTTCAGTAAGGTAGAGCTCAGGACTTTGGGCGGCGTTTTTGGGCGCGGATGAGAGGGGCTCCATCTTTGGTCACCAAGATTCTTGTGGCGAATCGTGGCGAGATTGCGATTAGGGCTTTTCGTGCCGCTGTAGAACTTGGTAAACGGACCGTGGCGGTCTACCCCTACGAAGACCGGTACTCCCTCCACCGTATGAAGGCCGACGAGGCCTACCAAATTGGTGAACCTGGCCATCCCTTGCGGGCGTACCTTGACATTGCAGAAATCATCCGGGTTGCCAAGCTCTCTGGCGCCGACGCTGTCTACCCGGGATACGGGTTTCTCAGTGAGAACCCCGACCTAGCACGGGCCTGCGAAGAAGCAGGAATTGTATTCATCGGCCCACCGGCAGCCGTGCTGGAGATGGCCGGAAACAAAGTCACCGCCAAAGAGCACGCTATTCGTGCCGGTGTTCCGGTGTTGGCCTCGAGTGAGGCCAGCAGCGATATTGAGGCTCTAGTGCGGGCTGCAGAGGAGATCGGTTTTCCAGTTTTTGCTAAGGCGGTGGCCGGTGGTGGTGGTCGTGGAATGCGCCGGGTCGATCAGCCGGAGGCACTGCGGGGTGCCCTCGAGGCAGCTATGCGAGAGGCCGAGACAGCATTTGGTGATGGGCGCATGTTTATCGAACAGGCGGTCGTGAGACCCCGGCACATCGAAGTGCAGATTCTTGCTGATTCCACGGGCCACACCATGCACCTGTTTGAGCGAGATTGCTCAGTGCAACGCCGCCACCAAAAAGTCATTGAGATTGCCCCAGCCCCCAACCTCGACCCCGCGCTGCGCGAGGCAATCCTCAAGGACGCTGTTGCTTTCGCCTCGTCGATTGGTTATCAAAATGCGGGAACGGTCGAGTTCCTCGTCGACACCGCGGGGGAGCGGGCAGGGACCCACGTTTTCATTGAGATGAACCCCCGCATCCAAGTCGAGCACACTGTCACCGAGGAAATCACCGACGTCGACTTGGTTCAGTCCCAGATGCGCATTGCTTCGGGGGAGTCCCTGGCTGATCTGGGGCTCTCCAGTGGCACCATCGTTCCGCGCGGTTTTGCTCTCCAGTGCCGGATTACCACCGAGGACCCCAGTGCTGATTTCCGTCCCGACACGGGAAAGATCACCACCTATCGTTCACCCGGTGGTGCGGGAATTCGCTTGGATGGTGGAACGGTGAGCCAGGGCGCCCAAATTTCGCCCTACTTCGACTCGCTGCTGGCGAAGATGACCTCACGTGGCCGCGATTTCCCGACCGCCGTGGCCCGCGCGAGGCGCGGTCTGGCCGAATTTCGTATTCGCGGAGTCTCCACCAACATCGCTTTCTTGCAAGCGGTGGTTGAGGACGAAGCGTTTCTCGCCGGCGACGTCTCGACCTCGTTCATCGATGAGCGCCCGCAGCTGGTTCGGGCTCGAGTGTCGAAGGACCGTGGGACAAAGCTTCTGACTTGGTTGGCCGACGCCACTGTCAATCAACCCCACGGGCCTGGCGAGGGACTGAGTGACCCCGTCTCTAAGCTCCCGCCTGTTCCTCTCGAGGCTCCACCTGGTGGCTCCAAGCAACTGCTGGACTCGTTGGGGCCGGTAGCTTTTGCTGGGGCTCTACGCAAACAGAAGGCCCTGGCGCTCACCGAGACCACATTCCGCGACGCGCACCAGTCGTTGTTGGCTACCCGGGTGAGGACCAGGGACCTGGTGGCCGCTCTGCCCGTTGTCGCTCACACCACGCCACAATTGCTCTCCGTGGAGGCGTGGGGTGGTGCAACCTATGACGTGGCGTTGCGATTCCTCGGAGAAGACCCGTGGGAGCGCCTCGTTGATCTGCGCGAAGCGCTGCCAAATGTTTGTATTCAAATGTTGTTGCGAGGGCGCAACACCGTGGGTTATACGCCCTACCCCACCCAGGTGACAAACGCTTTTGTTCATGAGGCAGCAACCGCGGGAATCGATATCTTCCGCATCTTTGATGCGCTCAATGACGTGTCCAATATGCGACCCGCCATTGACGCGGTATTGGAAACCGGCACCACCATTGCTGAAGTCGCGCTCTGTTACTCCGGTAACCTTTCTGATCCCTCTGAGGATCTGTACACGCTGGATTACTACCTGCGCCTAGCGGAGAAGATTGTTACCAGTGGCGCGCACATCCTGGCCATCAAGGACATGGCCGGTCTTCTTCGCGCCGAAGCCGCTGCGACCCTGGTCGAAGCTGTGAGATCGCGGTTCGATCTGCCGGTCCACCTCCACACCCACGACACGGCAGGCGGGCAATTGGCCACTCTGCTCGCTGCGAGTCGGGCCGGCGTCGACGCTGTGGACGCCGCGAGTGCGGCGATGGCGGGAACCACCAGTCAGCCGTCGTTGTCGTCGCTTGTCGCGGCACTGGAATTCACCGAGCGAGACACCGGCATCAGTCTTGAGAGCGTTTCGGCGCTGGAGCCTTATTGGGAGTCAGTCCGCAAGCTCTATGCCCCCTTTGAGTCGGGTTTACCAGGCCCTACCGGGCGGGTCTATCACCACGAGATTCCTGGCGGTCAGCTTTCTAATCTTCGTCAGCAGGCGATAGCCCTGGGCCTCGCAGACCGCTTTGAAGACATCGAAAATTGGTATGCCGAGGCGAACCGGATGCTGGGGCGTCCGACGAAGGTCACCCCCTCCAGCAAGGTCGTCGGGGACCTTGCACTCCACCTGGTCGCCATGGATGTTAACCCAACGGATTTTGAAGAAAACCCTGGCAAGTACGACGTCCCCGACTCGGTTGTGGGCTTTATGGCAGGCGAACTGGGTGACCTTCCAGGCGGTTGGCCAGAACCCTTCCGGACCAAGATTCTCAAAGGCAAGAAGCCCTCGAGAGAAGTGGGGACACTTACTCCCGGGCAGGAGCAGGTGCTGCTTGCACCGGGCCTTGAGCGAAGGGCCCTGCTGAACGAACTGCTCTTTCCTGGCCCCACCCGAGACTTTCTCGACGTGAGAGAAAACTACGGCGACATCTCCGTCATCAAGACTCGGGACTACCTCTATGGCTTGCGCCCGGGCGAAGAATCGGTGATCGAAGTCGAGGCGGGGGTGAGCCTGTATGTGTCGCTTGAGACAATTTCCGACCCCGACGATCACGGTATGCGCACGGTGATGGTGTCTTTGAATGGTCAAATGCGGCCGGTGATGGTCCGTGACCGTGCCGTGCAGGCTGTGGTGACTCAGACAGAAAAAGCCGACCCAGCGAACCCGAGGCACATCGCCGCACCCTTCTCGGGCGTTGTTACCCTGGGAGTTGCAGCGGGTGACGCCGTCGCGCAGGGTGGCGTCGTCGCCACTATCGAGGCTATGAAGATGGAGGCGGCAATCAGTAGCCCGATGGCGGGAATTGTGGCTCGAGTAGCGATTCCCAAGACCCAGCAAGTTGAAGCAGGTGACCTTCTGGTGGAACTCGACGATGGCTCGTGAGTTTCTGGGTAATATTGATCGCTGTCGACTTCACGCGAATAAGGACCTTTAGCACCTATGGCAAAGCGCGAGACTAACATCAAGTCCCCCGACGCTACTGAGCCCGCAGAGACTGTGGGTGGAGATGGCGAGTTGGAGGAATCCGCCGTTGATCCGGCTGCGTTGGAGTCGAGTGGGGCAGAGAGCATCACCCTCGTTGTCGCGGATTCTTCCGATAGTTTGTACCAGCGACGTGCCGGGAATCGTGGCGATAGCCCAGAACCGTCGGCGATGCTCACAGATGACCGCCTTCTGGACATTTCCGGACGCAAGAGCCTCGCTCCGGAGGGCCTCTGGCAAAGTTTGGTGTACAACATTTCCTTTCACACCATCAACCTTGGTGATTCAGCCGCCGTGCGCGAACGAAAGGCCATGGATCGCCGGATTGGCGCAGCTTTTGAGACAGGTGCGCGCTACGTTCCTGTGGTGACTCGCAAGGGCGGAGTGGGCAAAACCACCGTCACCACTCTTCTTGGTATGGCGTTAGCCGAGGTCCGCCACGATCGGGTCATAGCGATTGATGCAAACCCCGACCGCGGAACGCTTGCGGAGCGAGTGCCGAAGTCGACCGGCGCAACGGTTCGCGATGTTGTCAATCTTGCCGCCGGCATCTCGGGCTTTACCGACTTTGCAGAGTTGGTGTCGAAAGACGCCTCACGCCTCCACGTGCTTGCTTCTGATACCGACCCACTGATGTCTGAAGCCTTCGACGAGGACGATTACAACGTGGTCGCCGATCAGGCGGCCCGGTTCTACTCCGTCATCCTTACAGACTGCGGCACGGGCATTGTTCACTCAGTGATGAAGCCCACACTGGAACGGGCGGATGGTCTTGTGGTGGTTTCCGGCGGAAGCATCGATGAAGCCCGACTGGCTTCGGAGACGCTGACCTGGTTGGAAGCCAATGGCTACGGTGAGTTGGTCGCCCGCGCTGTGGTGGCTCTCAACACCGCGACTCAGGGCTCAAACGTGGTCAAGTTGGACGAAATCGAAGGCCACTTCATCTCTCGGGTGAGAGAAGTTGTGCGGATTCCCTATGACCCCAATCTCGCCGCCGGTTCCGTTATTGAATGGGACCGTCTGAGCCCCTACACGCGTCAGGCTGCCCGTGAGCTGGCCGCACTTGTCGTTGAGGGTATGAGCGAGCGTCTCGGCACCTAGCATGGCGGTGCGTGCCATTCGGCTCTTCGGTGATCCCATTCTCAAAAGCCCGACCGAACCAGCAGAGGTCACTACTGAGCGAACCGCGCAACTCGTTGCCGACCTCCTCGACACTGTCAAACTGCCTGGTCGCGCGGGCGTTGCCGCCAATCAGATTGGCGTGGGGCTTTCTGCCTTTAGTTACAACATCGAGGGTGTTGTGGGATATCTCCTGAACCCCAACCTTGTTCGAGTCTGGGGCGAGCCTGAAGAAATGAGTGAGGGATGCCTTTCGGTCCCAGGCCTCACCTACCCGCGCCTGCGGCATCCGTTCGCTCTGGTGCGGGGTGTGACCCTGGACGGTGACGTCGTCGACGTTGAGGGCGAGGGCTTGATGGCTCAGGCCATTCAGCACGAGATGGATCACCTTCGTGGGGTGCTCTATTTCGAGGGTCTTGCGCCGGAGCACAAAAAGCACGCACTGAGCGCGCTCCGCGAATCGGAGTGGTTCGCTCTCTGAGCTGTGCCTCCGAGGGGCGGGTCCATGCTCGCTAGACTGTCCCCCCGTGTACACATGCGGAATTGACATTGGTGGGACAAAGATTGCGGCGGGTCTCGTCAACGCTGGGGGAGAGCTGTCGCAGCGCAGCGAGCGCGCCACCAACGCCGAGGATCCGCTCGCCATTATTGACACCGTCGTTGAGATGGTGAGTGAGCTTAATGGCGACGAAGTAGCCAGCGCTGTAGGCGTGGCTGCTGCTGCTTTCCTCGATCGCACCAGAGAACGCGTCTATTTTGCACCCAATATCGCATGGGCTGATTTTCCTCTGCAGGATGTCCTGGAGCAGCGCCTCGGCCGTCCCGTCACCCTGGAAAATGATGCCAACGCCGCGGGTTGGGCTGAGTTTCAGTTTGGCGCCGCCAAGCATGCGCACTCTATGGTGATGCTCACCATGGGCACGGGCGTCGGCGGCGCAGTAGTCGAAGACGGGCGCCTCCTCGTCGGAGGCTTTGGATCCGCTGGTGAGCTCGGTCATATCATCATCGAGCCAGATGGCTTGCTGTGTGGCTGTGGGAACCGAGGGTGCTTGGAGCAGTATGCCTCCGGCACGGCGCTGATGAGAGAGGCCCGCAGCGACCTAGGTCGCCCCGAACTCACCTCGGAGGAGATGACAGAACTGTTGGTCGGTGGCGATAGCGCCGCCATTGCAGTGCTGAACAGGGTGTGTGACGCGATGGGACGAGGCATTACCGCTCTGGTGGCCGTCACCGACCCAGAAGTGGTGGTCATCGGGGGAGGCGTTGCCAAAGCGGGGGCTCTGGTCAGCGACCCCATTACCGAGTCCTTTAGGCGCCACTATGGCGCCTATGAGCGCAGGCCGGTGCCGCGCGTCGTTGTCGCGACCATGGGAAACAACGCCGGCGTCATCGGCGCTGCTGACTTGGCACGCCTTCAACGTCCTGCTGGGGCGTAGTCTGAGGGAAGTCGGGAGGGGGCTAGATGTTTTATTGGATTATGAAGCACTGGGTCATTGGCCCTCTCATGACGACTGTCTTTCGCCCGTGGGCGAAGGGGCTGGAAAACATGCCGCGCACCGGGCCTGCGGTCGTGGTGTGCAATCACTTGTCCTTTGTTGATTCGGTTTTTCTCCCGCTCGTCGTCGATCGCCAGATGGCATTCCTGGCAAAGAGCGACTACTTCACTGGCCGGGGAATCAAGGGGTGGGCCATTAGGTTTTTTATGACCTCGGCTGGGCAACTACCCATTGATCGCTCCGGCGGGAAAGCATCGGAAGCCTCACTCAATGCGGGCCTTCAGGTCCTTGCCGAGGGAAAAGTCCTCTCCATCTACCCCGAGGGCACCAGAAGCCCGGATGGTCGGATGTTTCGCGGCCGCACCGGGGTGGCGCGCATGATTCTCGATGCAAATGTTCCGGTGATTCCTGTGGCCGTCGTCGACACTGACAAGGTCATGCCACTGGGCACTAATTTTCCGAAGGTCCACAGGGTCGGTGTGGTGCTCGGCGAGCCTTTAGATTTTTCTCGTTTTCGCGGCATGGAGAGCGATCGGTTTGTCTTGAGAGCGATCACCGATGAAATCATCTACGAAATGAACAAGCTCAGCGGGCAAGACTACGTCGATGTGTATGCCTCGACGCTGCGCAACCCAGCCACGTAGGAGCCGATGTGGGGCGTTGCTGTGCTCGGCTAGGCTTGTCCTTGCACTGCACAGAGATTGAGGAATCGTGGACACCAGTGAAAGCGCCGTTATCCCAGCACCCGGGGTAGTCGAAGGTTTGGACCATTGGCGTTCGTTGGCGATCAAGCAGCAACCCCAGTGGCCCGATACCGCTGCTGCCGCGGCGGTATCGAGAGAGCTTCAGAGCGTTCCACCCTTGGTTTTTGCCGGAGAAGTCGATCTTCTTCGTGAGCGCTTGGCGCGCGTTGCCAGTGGGAAAGCTTTCTTGCTTCAGGGTGGCGACTGCGCTGAGACTTTCCAGGGCGCCACCGCTGACAACATTAGGAATAGGGTCAAGACCATCCTGCAGATGGCAGTGGTGTTGACCTACGGCGCGTCGATGCCCATTGTGAAGATGGGCCGGATGGCTGGCCAGTTTGCCAAGCCACGCTCCAGTGACGATGAAACCAGAGATGGCGTGACCCTTCCCGCGTACCGCGGCGACATCGTCAATGGCTATGACTTCACTGAGGAATCGAGAACCCCAAATCCGGCGCGAATGCTCCAGGGGTACCACACGGCTGCGTCCACTCTGAATCTGATTCGGGCGTTCACCCAGGGTGGCTTCGCTGATTTGCGCATGGTCCACAGTTGGAACAGAGGTTTTGCTGAGAACCCCGCCAACGCGCGTTATGAAGGGCTCGCCAAAGAAATTGACCGCGCGATTCGTTTCATGGAGGCCGCTGGCGCTGATTTTGATGAACTGAAACGAGTCGAGTTCTACGCCAGCCATGAGGGTCTGCTGATGGATTACGAACGTCCGTTGACCCGCATCGATTCACGGACGGGCACGCCCTATGTGACCTCCGGACACTTCCTGTGGATTGGCGAGCGCACTCGTGAGATCGATGGCGCCCACGTTGATTTCTTCTCCCGAGTGCGCAATCCCATTGGGGTCAAGGTCGGTCCCTCAATGACGCCGGATGCGCTAGAAGCCCTGATTGACAAGCTCGACCCAGCCCGTGAACCGGGCCGCCTGACGTTAATCACTCGTATGGGCGCCACTGCGATTCGCGATGCATTGCCACCGCTGTTGGATGCCACCAAGTCTCTGGAGGTGCAACCCGTGTGGGTGACGGACCCCATGCATGGCAACGGCATTACGACATCCACCGGATACAAGACCCGTCGCTTCGATGATGTTGTCGATGAAGTCCAGGGCTTTTTCGAAGCGCACCGCCTAATCGGCACGCACCCCGGTGGCGTTCACGTTGAACTCACGGGTGACGATGTGACAGAGTGCCTCGGTGGCTCTCAACAGATTGATGAGCTGGGCCTTGAGAACAAGTACGAGTCTTTGTGTGACCCGAGGCTTAACCACCAGCAGTCACTGGAGCTTGCCTTCTTGGTTGCCGAAGAACTTACCAAGCCCTAGACGAAGCTGCGCAGGATGATGAGCGTCCCTGCGGGGACCTCTTGACCCACCGAGGGGTCAACACTGGTGACTCGAGCGAAGGCCTTGGTCCAGTCTTCTTCGGGGAACTCTGATCTGACCTCAACGCGGAACCCCAGAGCTTCGAGTGTGCGTTTTGCTTCGGCAATGGTGTTGTCAATGACATCCGGGACCTCGATAAGTTCTGGACCACGGGACACCAGAAGCGTGAGGGTGTCGCCTGGCACAACAATGCGGGTGTCCCGATCCAGAATCTTGACGACCGATCCTTCGGGGATTGTGTCGGAAAATTCACCATCTCCACCCACGATTCCCAGGAGGCCGATTTCTTGCAGCACGCGTCTCGCTTCGTCGGCAGAGAGCCCCGTAACATCGGGAATTGGTCCCGCAGACACCACCACGTTGAGAGTGCTGCCGGCCAAGACCTCCGTGCCGGCGCTCAACGCCACGCCCTCGGCGTTCGCAAGGCGCAGTATTGTTCCGGCGTCAACGAAGTCGTTGAATTCTTCACTGCTGGAACCAACAATGAGGTTGAGTGCTTCAAATTCGCTGGTCAGATCCTGCAGTGTTTTTCCGGTAACTGCTGGGACACTCACAGGACTCGGGCCCAAGGAGACAATGAGCCTCACGACACTGCCCCGGTCCACTGACTCACCGGATGGAGGATTCGTGCCCTTAACGATTCCAGCGGGCAACACCAGGTCAAACTCCTCGAGGACTACCTCAGAGACCTCAAGCTCCGCAGAAGTCAGGGTGGCGGTAGCTTCCTCGACACTCAGGCCGCCGACCTCGGGGATCTGGACGGCTCCGCTCACGCCACCCCACCACCACGCTGCGGCCCCTCCACCAGTCACCACAGCAACGACGAGGAGTATGACAGCAGTGACTGTGCCAGCGCGGCCCCGACGATTCGCGGTCCGAATGGGCTGCTGGGGGGCCATGTCGACATCGTCCGGGGGAGGGACGACGGTTGGCTCCAATTCGTCAAACACAGCAGATCGAGGATCAAGAACCTCGGTCTCTTGCATGTCCAGGGTGGACATCCGCTGAGTCATGGCTACCGTGGCGTTGAGGGCCTGGGTTGCCTGGGTCAATGATTTAGGGCCCAGAAGTCGCTCTAATTCGACCACGTGCTCGAGCAGCGCTCGCGCATGAGGGGGCCGGTCATCGGGGGAGCGCTCGCTGCACCACGCCACTACCTCATCGAATTGTGCAGGGATAGCTGGGTTCTTTGAGCTAGGAGTCGGGACAATATCGTTGGCGTGCTGGTAGGCGATGGTTACTGCTTGGTCGCCCTGGTAGGGCTGTTGGCCGGTGAGCATTTCGAACATCATGATGCCGAGCGCGTAGATGTCGCTGCGCACATCGGCGATGCCACGGGAAATTAACTCTGGTGAGAGATAAGCGATGGTGCCAAGGAGCGCCTGTGACGTCGCCGTATTGTGACTTGCAGCCCGTGCTAGGCCGAAGTCCGCAATCTTGATTCGCCCGTCATCTGCAAGCAAGACGTTCTCGGGCTTGAGATCGCGGTGGACAATTCCGGCGGAGTGTGCGGCATCCAGTCCGTACAGAATAGCCTTCACAATGTCGAGGGTTTGAGCCGGGGTGAGCGCGCCAAAATCGTTGAGCAATTCGCGCAGTGTTATTCCTGGCAAGTACTCCATCACAATGAATGTGATGGCGCCGTCTTGCCCCTGGTCGAAAACATTAACAATGTTGGGGTGGGCAAGTCTGGCCGCCTGCCGCGCCTCTTGGATGAAGCGACGCGTGAAATCCTCATCCTCCGCCAGGTGCGGATGCATAATTTTGATTGCCACTGGCCGCTCAAGGCGTTGATCCATGGCCTCATAGACGGTCGCCATGCCACCTCTGGCAACGCGACGTTCAATGACGTAGCGGCTGTCGATTACCCGGCCGAGTAGCGGGTCAATCGTGGGTGCGTCCATTTAGCCGAGTGTAGGGCGGTATGGCCACCGATACGGGTTGCCACTCCATTAGGTGAGTTCGTACAACCACGCCCAGGCGCTCGGCTCCCATTTTGCGTACGCCTTGGGGAACGCTGAAATTTGAACGCGTTGGGCAGCCTCGGTGAGTGTCATGCTCTGCCAGTTGGTGATATCCAACAGCCCGCGGGTCTTTCCCATATTAGGGTTCTGCGGGCCTCCAAAGAACAAGCGGGTTGCGTAGCCCGCATCCATAATCTGTTCAACGCTTCCCCATCCGCTGGAGGGACGCTGCTGGTAGAGACCTACCGAGTCGCGGTCACCCCAGTTGATGTTGCGAAGCGAGGATTCCTGCATCGCTGTTGCGAGAGCGATAACGATTCCGTAGTCGGGAACCCCCAGCTCGCGCCCTACCGAAATAATCACCTGCGCGTTGGCTCTGCGCTCATCATTGAGTGGCGTAATCGAACCGGCAACAGGTTGCCCCACTCCGCCAGAGGCCGTCGCCTCTGGCGCCGGAGCTGGCGCGGGGTTTGCGGCTGGGGCTTCGGTTGCCAGCACTGCTGGCTTCTTTGGAACATGGACAACGATTAATGCTGGCGCTTCAGCCAGAGGGAGGTCTGCGGCGTCGAATGGTACCCCCGTGGATGTGTCGGCCTGAGCGGACTCATCCGTTTCGCTATCGTTGCGCGTCGAAGCGCTCAGCACGGTTGGCGCGCTCGCAATGACCGGCATCGTGGTCGAAGCTCTCCGCTCCACAGTCGGGCGGGTGGTGCCTGGCACGCTCAGCATCTGACCGGCGTAGATCGTGGAGTCGGGCTGAAGGCCATTGTGGGCGGTGAGTGCTTCAGCCGAGATTCCCAAACGTCCGGCAATCGTGGTCACGGTGTCACCCGGGGACACAACATATCCCCCAGCGGCAAGACGGGCTGGAGATCCGGCGCGCTTCTTGGTGGGCTCGGGGCTCAGCTTTAGAATCTGCCCCTCGTGCACGAGGGAGTTCCAACTCAGACCGTTGAGAGTCAATATGGCAGGGGTGGGAAGCTCAAACGCTTCAGCAATCGAGGAGACCGTGTCGCCCGCCTTGACGGTGTAGGTGGCGGGGAGATCTGGTCGAAGGGCGGCGATGATGGAATGCGCTATTGGCAGCATTGCGTGGCTTAATCGCTGGGCGAGGCCGGGGCGCGTGTCGTCACGGGCATTGCCTGGCTGGAGGGCCGTCATCTCGGTGCCCGTCGCGGTCGGGCCAGCGGGCGCGACACCCACGCCGGCTGCCAAAGTTCCGGTCATCAAAAACGGCAAGCTGCCGAAAAGAGTCTTACGAATCCCGCCCGAGGTTTTTACCGACGCACGGTCAAAGCGTTGCCTTCGCGGGGTGAGACCCGACAACACAACGTACTCCAGGGAATCCACGGGCGCCTCGGCGCTGCGGGGGGAGTGGTCTGCGTCAGGCATGGCTCTTATCGTCGCGTGAAAGGGGCGTTATCGCCGGGGGGCGCTCCGTATCTACGCTGTCACAGGTTTAGAGTCGAGTCAACCATTGTGACGTGTGTGGTTGCAGTTTACATATTCGTAACATAACGTGAAGGGCTCTGACGACTGCCCGGTATCGCTTGGCCCCGGGGCATGGCACTCTAGAGATGTGACAGATCAGATCGACGCGGTGTGGCTCACCGTCCCCGAGGTGTGCGAGCGGCTCGGGCTTACTCCTGGCAAAGTGCACCGGCTTGTCGAAGATCGCGCTCTGCTCGGAACCAAAATTGAGGGCATCTTTAGGATTCCCGAGGTTTTCCTTGATGGCGGAGAGCCTCTCAAGGATCTGCGGGGCACGGTCGTTGTGCTTCTCGATGGTGGTTTTACTGATGATGATGCGACCCGGTGGTTGCTAGAGCACAACGACGCACTGGCTGTGGCGCCGATTGACGCTTTGCGCTCTGGGCGCAAGAGCGAAGTCCGCAGGCTTGCTCAGACCCTCGCGCTGTAGTCGGAAGGCACTAGGCCTGACGTTGAGTCACGGCTTCGGCAAGCCGGGTAAGTTCTGCTGTGGCACCGGGTGACCAGTGGGCCCCGCGCAAAGCATCCATGGCCTGGCTGACATAGTCCGAGATCATGGCCTCAATCTTCTCGAGCGCACCTGTTGCCTGGAGCGTCTCTTGCATGACTTCGATTTGCTCGCCGGAGAGAGAGCGGTCACCCAGCATTTCGTTGAAAACTGTCTTTGCTCCGGTGGGCATTGCCGCTTCAGCGAGCGCAATGAGCACGGTGCGCTTGCCCTCACGCAAATCATCACCGGAGGGTTTGCCGGTGACCTCTGAGTTACCAAACACTCCAAGAACGTCATCGCGCAGCTGGAACGCTATACCCAGAGGCAAACCGAACGCGCTCAAGGCACCGAGTTTCGAGGTACTGGCACCGGCGAGCGACGCTCCAATCAGTAAAGGGGCCTCCATGCTGTATTTCGCTGATTTGTAGGTGACTACCCTGAGCGCGCGTTCGAGGCGCTCTGCCTGGCTCGAGTGCAGCCAGGCCGCCTCTTCGTGGATGTCTAGGTACTGACCGACCGTGACTTCTTGGCGCATCCTGGAGAATTCTGCACGTGTAGCCAGCGTGATTGCCGGGGAGTCGATCGCGGCAAGGGCTTGGTTCAGAAGGTCGTCACTCCAGGCCAAGAGAAGATCGCCAACCAGCAATGCTGTTGATTGCCCGAAGTGTTCCGAGCCTCCTGCATAGGAGCGCTCCCGGTGAATAGTCTCGAAGGCGCGGTGCGCCGCGGGCTTGCCACGTCTGGTATCGGAATTGTCCATGATGTCGTCGTGCACGAGAGCCGCGGCATGGAAAACCTCGAGCGATAGTGCCAGTGAAATAACGGCGTCGAGATCATCGACGGTTTCAGCACCCAAGCCTGGGTCAAGTTCGCTCGTACTACCTGCGCGCCAACCCCAATAGCAAAAGCGAGCACGGAAGCGTTTGCCCGTAGCCAACATGCCTCGGGTGTACTCCATGATGTGCAGCAGGTCGGGGGAGATGGCCTCGAGCTCACTAGCGCGGGAATCCAGGAAACTGGCGAGGCGAGTGTCGACAAGGTCGACAAGCTTGATCGGCTCTGACACAGACCTAGCCTATCCTCAGGAAAACTGCGTACACTCATAGTTACTTGAATACACGCCTGGAGGCGACTATGGCACTGTCTGAACGTGAGCAGCGTCTGCTCGAAGAGATGGAGCGCAACCTCTATAACAATGAGGCTGACGTCGTGACGACCCTCGGCGTGTCCAGAAACCTCAACTATCGAGCGGTGGCCATCGGTGCCATTGTCGCTCTGGGTGGGCTCATCACCATGCTCCTCGGTGTCAATTCTGATCTCACCGTCGTGGGCATCGTCGGTTTTGCAATCATGTTCACCGGGGTGATGGTGGCAGTTGCTATCCCGGGTAAGCCAGTCGAGGGCCGCTCCGGTTCTCCTGCGCGTAAATCGCCATCTGGCTCGGGCGGGAGTTTCATGGATCAGATGAACCAGCGGTGGGAGCGCCGTAACAACGGCGAACCTCTTTAAGTCCCCAGTGGAGGGATAGAGCCCTCCACTTGAGTGTTCGAAAAACCGGCCTTCGGGCCGGTTTTTGTCGTTAAAGCCCGGCATTACAGCGATGTGGGCGTGGAGACACGTGCGCAAACTTTTCCAAAAAAAGGCACAAAGTGGTGAATTTTGGAGCAAAGTGGAGTAGAGTGGTGCGCATCCTCAAGTACGGCCGGATACGAAAGGAGGGGCTGGTATGTTCCTGGGCACCCACGCCCCCAAGCTCGACGACAAGGGTCGAGTCATCCTTCCGGCACGATTCCGCGACGAACTCGCCAACGGTTTGGTTCTTACCAGGGGTCAAGAGAGATGCATCTACGTCTTCACCAGCAAAGACTTCGACGCCCACGTTGAGCGCCTGCGAGAGGCTCCACTAACCAGCAAGGCTGGGCGCGACTTTCTTCGACTCTTTCTCTCGGGGGCGAGTTTTGAAATTCCGGACAAGCAGAACCGTGTGACCATTCCTCCGGCCTTGCGCGACTATGCCGGCTTGGAGCGCGACCTCACGGTCATCGGTGCGGGTAACCGCGCCGAGATCTGGTCGGGGGCCGCATGGCAGTCCTACTACGAAGACCGCGAGCAAGCTTTCTCCGAAACCGAGGAGGAGGTGATTCCGGGACTCCTCTAGCTCCGATTTTTCGACTCCCCTCCGTTGGCCCCTGGGACACCTTCCCCGGCTCCAGGTTCATCACACGGATGGGAATCCGAAAACCGGATCTGGTGGACAGGGCACATCATGATCGCCACCTATCACCACATCCCAGTCCTGCGCGAGCGCGCTCGTGAACTCTTAGCGCCGGCACTTGGTGGCGCATCGCCGCTGCTGGTCGATGCGACGCTCGGGCTCAGCGGCCACACCGAATCGTTCCTGGAGGCCCTCCCTCGCCTGCGGGTGCTGGGTATAGATCGCGACCAGGAAGCTCTCGAGTACTCGAGGACTCGTCTTGCCCCCTACGCAAGCCGGGTGAGCTTTGCTAAGGCACGCTACGACGAACTCGGTCGCGTGCTCGATGAACTCTTCCCCGGGCAAGAACCGGATGCGTTTCTTTTCGACCTTGGCGTCTCGTCCTTGCACTTGGATAAGCCAGAGCGGGGATTCTCATACTCCGTGGACGCCCCGCTGGACATGCGCATGGACACCAGCGATGAGCTGAGCGCGGCTGACGTGCTTGCCCAGTACGACAAGCGCCAGCTCGCAGATATTTTCCGTCGCTATGGCGATGAGAAGTTGGCAGCCCGATATGCCGCGGCCATTATCGATGCCCGCGCCATCGAGCCGTTGCTTCGAACGAGCCAGCTAGTAGATGTTCTACAGCGCGCAACTCCCTACGCCCTCAAGGACAAGGGCCACCCGGCCAAGCGTGTTTTTCAAGCGCTTCGGATTGAAGTCAACCGTGAGCTCGACTCTTGGGCCACCGCGTTGCCCCAGGCCCTCGACCGCCTCGCTGTGGGCGGGCGCATCGTCGTGATGTCGTATCAGTCCGGGGAGGACCGACTCACCAAACAAGAGCTCCACCGTCGCTGTCACACCACGGCTCCTCTCGGGCTTCCTCGAGAACTCCCCGAGCACCGTGCACAGTTCACCGAACTTGTCCGCGGTGCCGAGATGGCAACCCCTGAAGAAGTAATAACTAACCCTCGCTCAGCATCGGTTCGCCTTCGGGCAGCCGAAAAACTTAGAAAGGTGACCCAATGAGCGTCCTCACGGTTAAGGCAACCTCCAAGGCTCGAGAGTCGGTGGCGACACTGGTGGGGATTTTCGCAATCCTCGCGGTGCAACTCATCCTCTCCATAGCACTCTCTGGTGGCGCCTATGAGATTGCGTCCCTCAAGGGTGAAATGCGTAACACCGAGCAGAAACGTCAGATGGTGGCAGAGGACATCAACGCTCTGATTGCTCCCGACACTCTCGCCGGCCTTGCCACCTCGATGGGGATGGTTGCCGACAACAACCCCGCGTATTTGCGTCTGTCTGATTCCAGCGTCGTCGGCGAAGCTCAACCCGCTACCGCCGATTCTGGCCAAGCGGTATACCCGGTGACTGCTGGCAGCGAAGACGTTACCCCGCCAGCGATCATTGCTGCGGTCTACGAATCCTTAACCTCACCTCAGGAAATCAGCCCCGAGGTGCCCACAAAACCCGTCTCCACCCAAGCCCCGGTGGCAACACCGGTTGCGCCAAGCGAACCCACCCCGGCTCCCACCGCCCCGCGATTTGGCGGCTCGATTCCCTCACCGACCACTAGGTAACTATGTATCACCAACGTATGTCTGGGCGCCGCGTGGCTTTTGCTCTCGCGACGGTGATGGTGGTCTCCCTCGTTTTTGTGGGACGCCTCGTTGACGTTCAAATCGTTCGAGCGGCTGAACTTCAGGAGCAATCGCTCCAAGTCCGCACAACGAGCGAGACGCTCTGGGCATCCCGAGGCTCCATTGTTGATCAGTTCGGTAACGACCTAGCCCTTGATGTCGACCGCTATGACATCAGCGCAAACCCCTCAAAAGTCAGCGACTTCCGACGGGCCGGCGTAGTTGTTCCGCTAGCCCAAGCGGTGGCCGAGATTGCCCAGGTGACGGGTGCCAACTATGACCAGATGCTCTCTGCCATCTCGGCGGACCCCACTGTGCAGTTCACCTACCTGGTCAAAGGTGTGACCCCGGAAGCAAAAGATGCGCTGAGAGAGTTGGACATTCCGTGGCTGCAAATCGATCTCATCCGGGAGAGGATTTATCCCTTCGGACCCGTCACCGCAAACCTCACCGGAATGTTGGGCCGCGACGAACCCCTCGGTGGGGTGGAGCTAGCCGAAGACGACTGCTTGATGGCCCAGAACGGGTTTGCTACCTATCAACAGGGTGCTGACGGGGTCAGGCTGCCAGGAACCACCACTCTGGTCGAGCAACCCATTCACGGCGGAACCGCGCATCTCACCATCGATAGTGACCTGCAGTGGTATGTCCTTCAGCAGTTGGCGGAGCACGGAGGCAGACTCCAAGCGCAGCAGGCAAGCGCGATTGTTGTGAGGGTCAGCGATGGCCACATTCTGGCCGCAGCGGATTGGCCGACCTTCGACCCCAATGACTTCAGCGATGCGCCCCCCGAGCACATGGGTGCGAGGACCTTCAGCGCCCCGTACGAGCCGGGATCGATTATGAAGTCCATGGGTGTCGCCATGCTCATTGATGCTGGCCACACCAGCGTCTCCGATCGCATCGTCGCTCCCGGTTTTTACAACATCGGGTCCGGACGCTTCATCAAAAACATGCTGGTCTCTGATGCCCGGCAGCTCACGACCGCAGGTGTCCTTCAAACCTCCTCCAATACCGGTATGGCGGTGCTCGGCGAGCGGATGCCCCAGCAACAGGCGTACGACTACTTCCGGGCCTTTGGCTTTGGAGAGAAAACTGCAGTGGATTTCCTTGGTGAATCACGCGGGGTTCTGAGGACTCCCGAGGATCATGACCCCTTCACTCGCTTCGCCCAGCTCTATGGTCAGGGCATCTCGGTCACCGCAGCGCAGATGGCTGGCGCATATCAAGCGCTCGCCAATGATGGAGTTCGTCTACCACTTCGCCTCTATGACGGATGCACCACGAGCCTCGGTGAGTTCATCGAGGCACCCGTGGCAGAACCTATTCAGGTCGTCTCAGCCTCGGCTGCTCGCCAGACCGTAAATATTCTTGAGGCTGTGGTTACCCAGAGTGCACTGCGCCCCGTCCTGGAAATCCCCGGCTATCGGGTTGCAGCCAAGACCGGAACGGCCGAGATTGCCACCGCAAGCGGCTATGGTTCCGAGCGTGTCATTTCCCTGGCTGGTATGGCACCGGCAGAGGATCCCGAATACGTGGTTTTGGTCTCCTTCTACAAGCCCCAGAGCTCGAAGGTCTCCTCGGCTGCGGCGCCGGCGTTCACAGATCTGATGTCCCATGTCTTGAAGCACTACCGCGTCGCGCCCTCGAGCGAACCAGCTGTCGTGCCCCCGCTAACCTGGTAGGGGTCCCCGGTGGGTCGGTGATAGGAGAGAGGGCGATGATGGCTGAGATTCCTCGACCGCAGCGACCCACGCCGCTCTCGACACTTCAGTTAGCCCGCACAGTGAATGCTCTCCACTCGGGCCCCGATGCCCTCGTAAACGGTGTTGCCCTCCACACGGGTCTCGTTCAGCCCGGGGATCTCTTCGCGGCACTTCCCGGTGCCAACCGCCACGGAATCGAATTTTGGCCAGAGGCCGCTGCCGCCGGGGCCACCGCGGTTCTTACTGACGCTGCTGGCGCCAGCCTGCTGCCGCAGACGATACCGACACTGGTGCTCGAATATCCCAGGGGCCACTTAGGCGCGATCGCTGCGGAGATTTATGGCACCGACGATGTTGGGTCTATGGCGATCGCTGCAGTGACGGGGACCAACGGGAAAACCTCTACGGCGTTTCTCTTGGACGCGCTCATGAGGGGTCTTGGCTGGACGACGGCGCTATCCACTACAGCTGAGCGCGTTGTTGCGGGCGTTCCCTATACGAGCACCCTGACGACACCTGAGGCCCCGGACATTCACGCCATGGTGGCACTGGCCAAAGAACAAGGCGTCAGTGGGCTTGCCATCGAGGTCAGTGCGCAGGCTCTAGAAAAAAACCGTCTGGATCGTGTGATGGTCGATGTTGCCGGGTTTACCAATTTGAGCCACGACCATTTTGAAGACTTTGGCAATATGGACCGTTACCTGGCGGCCAAGGCCGCCCTGTTTACGCCGGAGCGCTCTCACAAGGCCGTCATCTGCGTGGATACATCCTGGGGGCTAGCCCTCGCCCGCCAGAGCACAATCCCGTTCTGGACCCTCGGCAGGGCCGGGTCGGAGGGCGTGGAGGGCGTGCCGCATTGGCGCTACGCGATTACCGGAATCTCGGGTGACACCACGACGTTCTCGGTGAGCGGGCCCGAGGCTTGGGCCATCGAATTCTCGGCCCCCATCATGGGAGAGCACATGGTCGCCAACGCGGCTCTCGCCGCGGTGATGCTCATTCTTCAGGGGGTGCCACCCGCCGACATGGCCACGGCAATGGGCCCTGGCACTGCGGGAATTCCCGTGTTCGTTCCGGGGCGGGTTGAGCGAGTGTCGGGACCGACTGGCCCTCAAGTGTTTGTTGATGCAGGTCGTAGTGAAGACGCATACCGGGCCACGCTGGAAACTCTCCGCTCACGCACGACGGGTAAGCTGGTCATGGTGTGTGGCACCTCAGGGAATAGGGACGCCACCAAGCGGCCTCTCATGGGCGCGACTGCAGCACGACTTGCCGATGTGGTTATCGTCACTGATGACGATCCCCGGCGCGAAGATCCGGCTGTGATTCGCGCCGGGCTGCTCGAGGGTGTGCGCTGTGTTGAGGGCTCCGTGTGGTTCGAAATTCCTGATCCGAGTGAGGCAATCCGCCACGCCATTTCGCTGGTGGGGGAGGGCGATAGCGTTCTCTGGAGTGGTCCAGGATCCCAGAACTACCGAGATATTTCTGGGCAGAAGGTTCCCTATTCAGCTCGGGATGAAGCGCGGGCTGCCCTCCGAGAAGCGGGCTATGCCCCGGAACAACCGCATGGTTGAGGTCACCCTTGACGAGCCGTGGAGTGACTGGGGTCGATCTGGGGGCATACTCGTCGCAGGAGAGCAGAGGCTGGCCTGGGAAGTCCCCACCATGTCACGCCGGCTCCTGGAGCGCGCACTTGAATCGGTGCGCGCTCGCGTTGGCGCTGGGGTAAGCCTTGGCGAGGCTGTTGCAGGTGTGGTGCGTCCTGCCGAGCCTCACATACTCGAGGTTCATCGAGTGGGGGAGGGCGTACTCGTTATTGATGACACCGGCACGCTCGGAGTAAACGATGCCGCCACATCGCTCAAAATTGTGACGGGTCTCGCTGCGAGAGAACGACGAGTGGTTGTCGCCGCGGGGGCGCTGGAGTTCGACGGAGAGTCAGACTATGACAACCTCGGGGCATTTGGGGCGTTGATGGTGCGACTCAACGTGGACCAGGTTTTTGCTGTTGGCCCCGAAGCCAGAGCGCTGTTTCTCTCGGTGGGACGGGAGGGTTCCTGGGATGGAGAGTCGCAGCACTGCGAGAGTGTCGAAGACGCGTACGATGACATCCGTGCGTTTGTCCGGCCGGAGGATGTGGTACTCGTGATGGGTTCGACGGGGCAGTCGCTGCTTCCCCTCGCTCTGCGACTCGTGGAGGATCTCTCGTGAGGATTCTCTTGCTCGGTAGCGCTATCGCGCTGTTCTTTTCTCTATTCCTCACGCCGCTCTTCATTCGGCTCTTTGGGAAACTGGGGTGGGGACAGTTCATCCGACAGGATGGCCCCAAAACCCACTTCGTGAAGCGTGGCACACCCACGATGGGTGGCATTGTTATTTTGCTCGCCGTGGTCACCGGGTATTTCGGGGCGCACCTTATCGAGGGCGCACCGGTAACTCAGTCAGCGGTCCTCGTCATTGGGTTGATGGTCACCCTAGGTATTGTCGGCTTTTTGGACGATTTTTCTAAAGTCCGCCGCCAGCAGTCTTTGGGGCTCAGTCCGCGAGCGAAGGTCATCGGGCAAATCGTGGCCTCTGTCGCGTTTGCGGTGCTGGCCGTGTCCTTTCCCGATAAGGACAACCAGACACCGGCGGCACTGGGTATCTCCGTGTTCCGCAACGCCGATCTGGTGTCCTTTGTTGGGCTCGGCCAGATAGGCGCAATTATTGCCTTTGCCGTGTGGGCGAGCTTGATCATTGTGGGAACATCAAACGCGGTCAATCTCACCGATGGCCTGGACGGGCTCGCCAGTGGGTCAACCATCCTGGTTTTCGTCGCCTACGTCATGATCACCTTCTGGCAGTTCAACCAATCGTGTTTCCGCGGTGTGGTCGATGAAGAGAACGTTTACAAGTGTTATGAGGTGCGCGATTCACTGGAGTTGACCTCTGTCGCGGCGATCATTTCGGCAAGCCTCATTGGTTTCCTCTGGTGGAATACCTCGCCAGCAAAAATCTTCATGGGCGACACCGGGTCGTTGAGTCTTGGTGGCGGTGTGGCAGCCTTGGCGCTGTTCTCCCGAACCGAAGTCCTGCTGCCCATTGTCGGTGGACTGTTCGTCATTTTGACGGGCTCCGTCATTATTCAACGCCTGTATTTCAAGGCAACCGGCGGAAAACGGGTCTTTTACTCGTCCCCTCTGCACCACCACTACGAAATCAAAGGCTGGGCTGAGGTCACCATTGTCGTCAGGTTCTGGCTCATCGCTGGCCTCTTTGCCGCTGCGGGTGCAGGAGTGTTCTACTTGGAGTGGCTCAGCCGCTGATGGCCTCTTCGCTGGACTCGCTGACTAGTTGGCATAGTGATTGGTCTGGCCTCAGGGTCGTAGTCGTTGGCCTCGACGCCACCGGCTTTGCCGTTGTCGACACGTTGGTTGAGCTGGGCGCAGAAGTACTGGCTGTTGCACCGGATGCCAAGAGCGATGTCGTGCGGATTAGCGAAGTCATCGGCGCCGGAGTTCACGTCTCTGGCGATGTCCTCTCGAGGGTGCAGGCAGCGCTTGGTTACACTGCGAATCTCGCCATCGTCTCTCCTGATGTTTCCAGTGACGACCCCGTCGCGCGCGCGCTTCTGGGAGGAGGGGTTCCAGTCTGGTCGGATGTGGATTTCGCGTGGAGAGTCCGAGACAAGAACGACGTTGTAGCGCAGTGGATACTCGTCGTCGGAGAGACCGACGGGCCGCGTATTGCTGATCTAGCAGCCCGGATACTGGTGGCTGATGGTCGTAGTGCCCGGCACGTCGGGCTGGAGAGCGCCCCACTACTGGATGCACTTCGTGACCCTGAGCCCTACACAACACTCATTATTGTGGCGGGGTCGACCGGCGTCGGCTGGTGGCAGCGCTATCCCGAGGCGCTGCGCAGACCCGTGCTCACGGTGTCCCTGGGAGATGCCGGCGTGACTCCCAGCGGCGTGCGGTTTGATGCCACGACCACAGCCTGTGTGTATCGCCGCAGCGTCGGCCCCACCGAAGACATGGTGAAAGACGCGGATGTACTCGAGGGCGCCCGGGCAATTGGGATTGGACTGGATTCTCCGGGGATGAGCGATCTAGGTCTCGTGGAGGGCATTCTCTGCGACCGAGCCTTCCTCGAGGATCGGGAGCACCAGGCCCTCGAAATTTCGACTACCGAGGAGCTCGAGGAGGCCGGGTGGGTGATACCCGATGACCTACCCACCATCCTGGCGGCCGTGGCTATCGCGCGTTCCTATGACGTTTCACCCGCGCTGATAGCGGGAGTGGTTACCCTTCCCTAGAGCGCTGGCGCCCGGGCACATGTCGGCGCGCCCTATCGGGTCTATGCGCCCCATAGGTTCACACTTATAGATGGACTGTTCACCCACCTAAGAGGGTGCACAGTGACCGTGAGGAAGGTGGCGATGTGACAACAGTCGTGCGACCACCGTCTCATTCTCCACCAAACAAGCCCCGCATGGTGGTCAGCGTGAGGCGTCTCTTTCAGGCGGAATCTGGCGAATATGTAGTGATGGTGGCGACCGTCTTGTTTTTGGTGGCCTTTGGTTTGGTCATGGTGCTCTCGTCGTCCTTTGTTGGTTCGGCGCTTGGCAACGACGGGAACTTTTTTGCCACTTTCTTGAGGCAGGCGTTCTGGGCGGTGGTGGGCATTCCGCTCATGCTCATCGTGTCTCGACTGAAGCCCATCCAAATCAAGCGTGCTACCCCGGCGATATTTTTGGCCGCTTTGGTGTTCCAGGCGCTCGTCTTCACCGCCCTGGGAATCACCTCTGGAGGTAACCGAAACTGGGTCAACATTGCCGGATTCAGTGGCCAGCCCTCGGAGCTTGTGAAGGTTGCGCTGATCGCGTGGATGGCGGCGATACTGTCGGATCGCCTTGATCGTCTCCACGACTACCGTGTTCTTCTCCGTCCGCTCGCCGTGGGTGTCGCAGTGGCGCTCGCCCTGGTCATTGCGGGTCGCGACCTGGGAACTGTGGGCATCATGACGATGATCGCCCTAGGCGTTTCATTTTTAGCCGGCGTTCGGCTGTCTCACCTGGTGGCAGTGATGGGTGCCTTGGGGGCTTTTCTGGGGATAACTGCGCTCTTGAGTCCCTCGCGTGTGGCGCGCATCATGACGTGGTTCTCCGGGTGCACTGAGGCGGACTATCTCACAACGTGTTGGCAGTCCGTTCACTCGACTTATGCCCTGGGCTCTGGTGGCTTACTCGGGGTAGGACTTGGCAACTCTCGCGCCAAATGGTCATGGTTGCCAGCAGCCGAGACCGACTTCATTTTTGCCATTGTTGGCGAGGAGCTTGGCCTTGCGGGGACCACACTGGTGATTGTTGCCTTCGTTGTCCTCGCCATCGCGATGACGCGGATGGTTCGAGCACAGCAAGACCCCTTCGCGAGAATTGTTACGGGGGGTGTCATGGTGTGGCTGATTGGTCAGGCGCTGGTCAACATTGCGGTGGTGCTCGAGCTTTTGCCTGTTCTGGGGGTTCCGCTGCCGTTCATGTCAGTGGGCGGTTCGGCGCTGCTCTCGTCGTTGGCCGCTATTGGTGTGGTGATGGCTCTCAATCGCGCCGGGTCTGAGTCAGTGAGCGACTACCGCGCACGACGAAGGGCCGGCACTCGATGACTCGAGTTCTTTTGGCGGGCGGAGGCACCGCCGGCCACGTGAACCCCCTGCTTGCTGTGGCGAATGAGCTTGTGCGTCAGGGTCGCTGCAACCCCGCCGAGATCATCGTGGTCGGCACCCGAGGGGGCCTGGAATCCCGTCTGGTTCCGGCGGCCGGATTCGCGCTGGCGACTACCCAACGGCTTCCTCTGCCGAGAAAACTGAGCCTTGGTGCGCTGGTGTTCTGGCCTCGTTTCGCCATTGCGGTGGGCAAGGTTGTCTGGTTGATTATGCGCCACAGGGCCGAGCTGGTTGCCGGATTTGGCGGTTATGCCTCGGCGCCCAGCTATGTTGCTGCCTGGCTCACCAGGACTCCGCTCGTGATCCACGAAGCCAATGCGGTTCCGGGCTTTGCGAACAGGCTCGGTTCGCGACTCACGCGGTGTGTGGTAACCACGTTCAGCCAGACCCAGTTGCCCCACGCCACAGTCTTGGGCATGCCCATGGCGAGGGCCATTACCCACCCTTCGTCTTCCCCCAATGCCTCCCGGGCGCGGAGCGCATTTGGGCTGAAGCCAGGGAAAAAGACGCTCCTGGTCACCGGCGGCTCTCAGGGTGCCCAGTCGCTGAACGCGACTCTGGCCGCTGTGGTGGAGGACATACTGGCTCTGGATTGGCAGATACTGCATATCGTGGGGAGTAAGAATCCGCTACCGCCGTCTTCTCCGGGGTATGTCGCTCTGTCCTATTGCTACCGAATGGATGTGGCTTTTGCGGCGGCCAGCGCGGTGATTTCCCGCGCTGGTGCGGCGACTGTGTCGGAGATTCAGATCGTCGGTATACCCGCAGTGTTCGTTCCCTATCCGGTGGGCAACGGGGAACAAGAAAAAAACGCCGCCGACAGCCTTGCCACTGGGGCGGCTGTTATGGTGCTCGATCGGGATTTCACGCCGGAGCGTTGTCGAGCCGTGGTCCTGCCGTTGCTCGCCGATGACACGGCGCTGGCACGTATGCGCACCAACGCGATTGGCCTCGGGCGCCCCCAGGCAGCGGAGGCATTTGTTGAGACCATGATGGAGGCGCTGTCATCACGGCGAAGCAAGGGTTTGGGCGCGTGAAACCACTACCCGGCGGTCCACTTCCCGGAAGCATTTCCCGGGCGCATTTCATTGGAATTGCGGGTTCCGGCATGAGCGGCATTGCGCGGGTCATGGCGCAGCAGGGAGTGATGGTCAGCGGCTCCGACCGCTCGGACTCGGAAATCGTTGACTCGCTGCGCGATGCCGGCATCACCGTGTTCATTGGTCACGATGCGAGCCACCTGGGCGATGCCGACACGGTTGTTGCCTCAAGTGCCGTCAGAGACGACAACCCTGAACTGGTGGAAGCCTATTCCAGAGGACTCGCGGTGATTCATCGCTCTACTGCGCTGCGCTTCGTCATGCGGGGCAAAACAGTCCTGGCGGTTGCGGGTTCTCACGGAAAGACAACCTCTACTGCAATGCTCGCCAGCGCGCTCCATCGCGCTGGGATTGATGCGGGTTTTGTCAATGGCGGTGTGGTGAGCCAGTGGGGCGTCTCATCACGCAACGGCTCGGCCGAACTCTTTGCGATTGAGGCTGACGAGTCAGACCGTTCGTTCTTGACCTATCTCCCATCCACAGTGCTGGTGACGAATGTCGCGCCCGACCATCTCGATTTTTACGGCGGGATGGACGCTATCTATGACGCCTTTGAAGCTTTTGCCAGAACGGCTAGCCACGGTGTTGTGCTCTGTGCGGACGACGAGGGCACGAGAGAACTGGCCTCCAGGCTCTCCGATGCTTCTGGGGTGAGAACCTACGGGGTGTCCCCGCATGCTGACTTTCGGATTCTTGGTATTGAACCTGCGCCGTTTGCTCGCGCGCGGATCACCTATGTCGGTGAGGAAGCCGAGATTGTTCTCGCGGTTCCTGGTCGGCTCAATGCCCTGAACGCTGTTGGGGTAGCGGGGATGCTCGTTGATGCCGGACTCACACTCACGGAGGCTACCCATGCAGTGAGTGGGTTTAGTGGAGCTGATCGTCGATTCCAGTTCCACGGTGAGCGTGGCGGGGTCCGCTTCTTCGATGACCATGCTCATCACCCCACCGAGGTTGCTGCCGCGCTGGAGACGGCTCGAGCGGTCGTGGGAAGTGGTCGCGTCATTACGATGTTTCAACCTCATCTTTTCTCCAGGACCCAGTACATGTCAGCAGAGTTGGCTAGCGCATTTGCCGAGGGCAGTGACCACACGATATTTCTCGATATTTTTGGATCGAGGGAAGACCCCATCGAGGGGGTGAGCACCCAGTTGATCCTCGAGAAGCTTCCGGCTGGGTATTCCCATGACTACGAGCCCGATTGGGCGCGTGCCTGCGAGCGTGCCGTAGCGCTGGCTCAACCCGGTGACATTATCCTCACCATGTCCACGGGTGATCTGTATCAAATCGTTCCCCAACTGTTGGCCACGAAGCAGGCCTTGGACGAAGGCGACCATGCGGCGCCCTGACGATTTTTCTGCCAAGAAGACGCCCGGAACGCGATTCCGCGGCAGGCCGCAACGAGCCGGTGTAGCGCAAGTGGCCGTGCGAGAGGCGACACAGCGCCGACGGAGGGCCGAGAAGGCGGAATTTACGGGTTTCACCGCCGCAACTAGGCGCCGCAGGAGGGTGTGGGCGGTGTCACTGGGCAGTATTGCCGTTGTGGTCCTGGCCACCGTGGTGTTGGTTCTCTCCCCAGTGCTCGCGTTGCGCGAGGTTAAGGTGGAGGGCTCACACACCGTCGCGGAAACAGACATTCAAGAGGCGCTTTCTGGCCTCTACGGCGAGCCACTTGCGCGAATCAGTAACGACCGCGTTGCTGCTGCCTTGAGCTCCATCCGCGCAATCCAAGCTTTTGAGACCCGTATTGAACCTCCCGGGACGCTCGTGATTATTCTCAACGAACGCCAGCCTCTCGGCGCCGTGTCGCGCGGCGGTGTCTTCGTGGTGGTGGACGCTGCGGCGGTGGAACTCTGGTCCCAGCCAGAAGCACCCGAGGAGCTACCGGTCATCCTGGTTGAGGCTGATCCCACATCACCAAGCTTTGACGCTGTGTCCAGGGTGTTGCTCGCTCTTCCTCCCGAGATTTCCCGCAGTATCGAAGGCGTGAGGGCGTCAACGCTCGATGATGTGCGGTTCACCATGAGGGAGAGCTCCCACGAAATAATCTGGGGGAGCGCGGAGCGCTCCCGAGAAAAAGCCCGGGTTTTGGGTCCAGCCTTGGTGGCAGCCGGCGCCGGTCGACCCGCGATCATCGATGTGACAACGCCGGACAGTGTGGTCGTTCGCCAGCGGGACTGAGTTTTCTTTTGTTGATGTGGGTTCTGCGACACGCCCAGAGCCTCCGGCGCCTGAACACCATTGCGCTTTAGCGTCGTGTCACGGGAAAGTGAATAAAACTCTAATCCTAAAGTAGAGGTTGAGAGTTTGATGAAAGGGAGTACCGGTGTCCGGTCAACACAATTATCTCGCAGTCATCAAAGTGGTGGGTGTCGGAGGTGGCGGTGTGAACGCAGTTAACCGCATGATTGACCGAGGGTTGCGTGGCGTGGAGTTCATCGCGATTAACACTGACGCCCAGGCACTTCTGCTGAGCGACGCCGATGTGAAGCTCGATGTCGGGCGTGAACTCACCCGCGGTCTTGGCGCGGGCGCCGACCCCGAAGTCGGCCGACGGGCCGCCGAGGACCACCACGAGGAGATTGAGCAGGCGTTGGCTGGCGCCGATATGGTTTTCGTCACAGCGGGCGAAGGTGGTGGCACCGGGACCGGTGGAGCACCTGTTGTTGCCCGCATTGCAAAGTCGATTGGTGCTGTCACCGTAGGAATCGTGACGAAGCCTTTTGGCTTTGAAGGCAAGCGGAGAATGGCGCAAGCGGACCTTGGTGTTGAAGCTCTGAGGGAGCAGGTTGACACGCTCATTGTGGTTCCCAACGATCGGCTCCTAGAGATTTCGGACCGAACGATCAGCATGCTTGAAGCCTTTGAAACGGCTGACCACGTTCTGTTGGCAGGTGTCCAAGGAATCACTGACCTCATTATGACTCCGGGTCTCATTAACCTCGACTTTGCCGACGTGAAGTCGGTGATGCAAGACGCTGGCACTGCCCTGATGGGTATTGGGTCGGCACGGGGCGCGGACCGCGCAATCAAGGCAGCCGAGTTAGCTGTGGCGTCGCCGCTACTGGAGCTCAGCATCGAAGGGGCTCAAGGTGTGCTGCTCTCAGTTCAGGGAGGGTCCACCCTGGGGCTCTACGAAATACACGACGCTGCCAAGCTCGTTGCAGAGGCTGTCCATCCGGATGCCAACATTCTCTTTGGAGCGGTCATTGACGACTCTCTAGGCGATGAGGTGCGCGTGACGGTGATTGCCGCGGGCTTCGCTGATTCTCCCGAGCGTCGAGGAGCAGCGGCATCCTCTGGAAGTAGTGCAGCTGAGGCGAAAGATCCGACGGTCGCAGGTGGCAAGCCTGAAGAATCCTGGTTGCTCCCTAGCGCGAATGAGCAGGTGTCACCAGAGGCACCACTCTTCGCTACCGATGCCGATGAGTATGCCGAGCTCGATGTGCCCGACTTCTTGAGATAGTGCCATTCTGTGGCTGACACCCTTGAAGCCCGGGTTCGTGACGTTCAGGATCGCATTGCCTCGGGCGCGCGAGCAGTGGGTCGCCAGGCATCCGAGATCACGACAATCGTCGTGACGAAGTTTCATCCTGCCGAGCTTGTCCGTGACCTTTACTCCCTGGGAATTCGCCATGTGGGGGAGAACCGCCACCAAGAGGCGGTGGCAAAACATGGCGAACTGGCGGAGCTTGATCTCACCTGGCACTTCATTGGACAGCTTCAGTCGAATAAAGCGCGCGCGGTCGCCGACTACGCCCGAGTGATCCATTCAGTCGACAGGCCATCCCTCGTCGAGGCTCTTGCAAAACAGGAGCGAGTGGTCGACATTTTCCTAGAAATCAATCTCACCGACGTCCCTGGGCGCGGTGGGGTTCTGCCGGCAGACCTGGAGTCGCTATGCGAGTTGGCCCTTGAGTCCCCGGTTCTGAATCTCCGGGGTGTCATGGCCGTGGCTCCTGTTGACGAGGAGCCGTCCCGGGCCTTTGACCGAGTGCTCAACTACGCTGCGCGCGTGCGCGCTTTGGCGCCGCAGGCACAGGACTTGTCGATTGGCATGTCGGGGGACTTCGAGGCGGCGATTGCGGCCGGCGCGACACACCTGCGCATTGGCACGGCAATAACGGGAAAACGGCCCGCTGGCACCTAGCCTTAAACCACACCCCGAAAAGAGGTACACATGTCGAATCCATTGCGCAAGACCCTCGAGTTTCTCGGGCTTGCGGAGGAATCCTATGATGACGCCCCTCAGCGGTCTGTCTCCCAGCAGGTCGCTCGGCAGGCCGCACAGCCCGTTGCTCAGCGTGCCACGGTGACCCCGTTACGTCGCGGCAGTAAATCACAAGGGATGAGTGACGTGAACGAGATTCTGACTGTGCACCCCAAGAAGTATGACGACGCACGTGTCATCGCAGAGACTTTTCGCGAGGGCATTCCCGTGATCATTAATCTCACGCAGATGAGTGAGGCGGAGGCCCGTCGGCTTGTTGACTTTGCCAGTGGTCTGTCGCATGGGCTCTACGGTCACATCGAGCGGGTGACAGCGAACGTTTTCTTGCTCTCTCCGTCTCACGTTCTGGTGAGCGGCGATGGAGATGGCTTCGAATCTGAAGTTGACGCGTCGCTGCTCGATTAGGCGCCGACAACTTTCGGTTGGTTCGGAGATAATGAGTCCATCATGATGTCCTTGCTCGCCACCATTGTCTATTTTGCTCTGTACGTGTTCTTTATCGCCCTCTGGATGAGATTCATTTTCGACTGGGTGAGGGTTCTCTCAAAGAACTTCACGCCGAAGGGCCCGTTGTTAGTTCTTGCCGAGGCCTCCTACAGCGTCACCGACAAACCATTAACTGCGGTGCGCCGCTTTGTGCCCACTATTCGCTTTGGCGGTGCAGCCATCGATCTAGGCTGGAGCGTTGTCATGATTGCCACGCTCTTTGCGCTGTCAATTGTTGACGGCTTTCGGGGGTAGATAACGGGATTCTTTTTGCCTAGCGCTAGGCTAGAGGGTGCCGAAGATGAACCTGCGCGACAACCTCTGTGTCGTGCTGGGACCACACGACACTAACGAGGTAGGTTTCCATGGCACTGACTCCCGAAGACATTGTCAATAAGCGCTTTCAGTCCACGAAGTTCCGCGAGGGCTACGACCAGGACGAAGTCGACGATTTCCTGGACGAGGTTGTCGTCGAAATGCGTCGTCTTGCCTCGGAAAACGAAGGGCTTGTTAAGAAAATCACTGCCAGCGACGCCCGCATCGCAGAATTGCAGCGAAGTGGTGGATCCAGCAGTTCTGTGGGACTCATGCCCCCTGCGGGTGGCGCCGGTGGCGAGGACACCAACAACTTGCTTCAGCTCGCACGCCGCCTGCACGAGGAACACGTGCGCGAAGGTATTTTGAAGAGAGACGAGCTGATCGCAGAGGGTCACGCTCAGGCGGCTCGCATTGTTGCGGAGGCGGAGGTTGAGCACCGCGGCCACGTTGCGCATCTTGAAACCCAGCGCGCAGCAATTCAAGCTTCTGTGGACCAGTTACGCAACTTTGAGCGCGAGTACCGTGAGAGCTTGACGTCTTTTATCAACAACCAGCTGCGCTCCCTGGAGTCGACTTCAGCCCCAGCCGCACCCCCTCAGGCGTGACCCCCGGCGCACGGTTGGTTCGTGGCTGAAACCCGGTCGATGGAGGTTCCCTCGGGTCTCAGTGGGGAACGTCTAGACGTCGTCCTCTCCCGGTTGTTTGGGTTTTCTCGAGCTTTTGCCCAAGAGGTAATCGAAGGCGGGGGTGCTCTCCTGGCAGGCAAGCCAGGGGTCAAGAGCGATCGGGTATCCGCTGGGGATCACCTGCACATTACTTTTGACCCCCGGGAACCTCCCCGCATTGAGCCGGTGATTGTCGATTCAATGACAATTGTCTATGACGACGACGATGTCGTTGTCGTCGATAAGCCGCCTGGTCTCGCTGCTCATCCGGCGCCCAGCTGGGATGGACCCAGTGTTCTCGGCGCTCTCGCTGGCGCTGGGTATCGCATCTCGACCTCGGGCCCTCCTGAGCGGCAGGGCATCGTGCACCGACTGGATGTCGGCACCTCAGGCCTGATGGCAGTGGCGAAGAGTGAAGTGGCCTACAGCGTGCTCAAGCGAGCATTCAAGGCTCGCGAAGTGGAGAAAATTTACCATGCCCTTGTTCAGGGCCACCCGGACCCCAGTACCGGCACGATTGACGCTCCTATTGGCCGGCACCCCAGTTCGTCCTGGAGATTCGCGGTTGTCGCTGGGGGGCGAGATTCCATCACGCATTACGAAACGCTGGAAGCGTTCCCCGCCGCTTCGCTGATGAGCGTCAGCTTGGAGACGGGGCGCACCCACCAGATACGCGTGCACATGGCAGCGCACCGTCACCCGATTGTGGGCGACACGCTCTATGGCGCTGACCCCGTGCTCGCGCAGCGACTAGGCCTCGAGCGCCAGTGGCTCCACGCCATGGAACTCTCGTTTGTTCATCCGGTGAGCCACAAGCAGATCACCGTGCGCAGCACGTACCCTGATGACCTGCAGAGGGCGCTTGATCGGCTCCGAGGCTAACGCGCCGGGACTGCCGGCGAGGGCCGGCCCCAGCGAGGTTTACGCTAGAGGTTCAGGGTCTACGAGGAGGTGTTGGTGAGTTCCGCTGGTGACTCTTTTGCACATCTCCACGTTCACACTGAGTACTCGATGCTCGATGGTGCCGCAAAGATTTCAGCCCTCATCGACGAGGTTGCCCGCCTAGAAATGCCGGGCGTCGCCATCACCGACCACGGGGTCATGTTTGGGGCTTATGAATTTTGGTGCCAAGCCACAGCATCAGGGGTCAACCCCATTATTGGCATTGAGGCATATCTCACCCCCGGCACGCATCGTGGCGACAAAACCCGAGTGCAGTGGGGTGGCGGCGGGGAAGACGACGTCTCGGGGGGTGGCAGTTACACCCACATCACCTTGCTCTCGGAGACTACGCAAGGAATGCACAACCTTTTCCGGATGTCCTCGCTAGCGTCTCTCGAGGGGTATTACTTCAAACCCCGCATGGACCGAGATCTCCTCCAGCGCTACAGCGCTGGAGTGATTGCGACGACGGGCTGTCCCAGTGGTGAAGTTCAGACCAGACTACGCCTTGGCCACTACGACGAGGCGGTGCGGGCGGCAGCCGAGTTCCGTGACATTTTCGGAGCGGATAACTACTTCGTCGAGATCATGGACCACGGGCTTGGCCTCGAGAAGCGGGTCATTGGGGATTTGCTGAAGCTGGCCAAAGACCTGGGACTGCCTTTGGTGGCCACCAATGATCTGCACTACACAACTGCAGCTGATGCTGACGCTCACGCCGCTCTGCTGTGTGTGCAGTCCGGCTCGACCCTGGATGATCCCAAGCGCTTCAAATTTGATTCTGACGAGTTCTATCTCAAAACACCCGCGCAGATGCGCCAACTCTTCGCAGAGTTCCCCGAGGCCAGCGACAACACGTTACTGATTGCCCAGCGGGCATCGGTGAGTTTTGATGAGAGCGCCAACTACATGCCTCGCTTCCCCGTGCCAGAGGGCGAGACGGAGGCAAGTTTCTTTGAGAAAGAAGTGCACCGTGGTCTCGCTGTCCGCTACCCCCACGGTATTCCCGAGCGGGTCACAGCACAGGCTGATTACGAAATCGGTGTGATTATCCAAATGGGGTTTGCCAGCTACTTCCTGGTGGTGGCTGATTTTATTAACTGGGCCAAAAACAACGGCATTCGAGTGGGCCCCGGGCGGGGGTCGGGTGCCGGATCGATGGCGGCTTTTGCCATGCGCATCACGGAGCTTGACCCGCTCGAACACGGTCTAATTTTTGAGCGATTCTTGAATCCCGAACGTGTTTCGATGCCCGACTTTGACGTTGACTTCGACGAGCGTCGCCGCGGTGAGGTGATTCGCTATGTGACCGAGAAATACGGCGATGAGCGGGTTGCTCAAATCGTGACCTTTGGCACCATCAAGGCTAAACAGGCCCTCAAGGATGCCGCACGCGTTTTGGGTTACCCCTACGGAATGGGTGAGAAGCTCACCAAATTGATGCCCCCTGGCGTTATGGGCAAGGAAATGGTTCTCGCCGGCATCACCGACAAGACCCACGAGCGTTACAAGGAAGCGGCGGACTTCCGGGCTGTTCTAGATAGTGATCGGGACGCACAGATCGTTTTTGATCGGGCCCAGGGTCTAGAGAACCTCAAACGACAGTGGGGCGTTCACGCCGCCGGTGTGATTATGTCGAGTGAGCCACTGATCGACATTGTGCCCATCATGAAGCGCGAGCAAGACGGCCAAATCGTCACCCAATTTGATTTCCCCGCGGCCGAGGCTCTAGGTCTCGTCAAGATGGACTTCCTGTCGCTTCGAAACCTCACCATCATTGATGACGCGTTGGACAATATTGAAGCCAACAGAGGCGAGCGACCCGTCCTGGAGGAACTGACCCTCGATGACCCGGAGGCATACAGGCTGTTGGCCAGGGGCGACACGCTTGGGGTATTTCAACTTGATGGTGGACCAATGCGCAGCCTTCTGCGGTTGCTCAAGCCCGACAGCTTTGAGGACATTTCGGCGGTCTTGGCCCTGTATCGCCCGGGGCCCATGGGCGCCGACTCACACACCAACTACGCTCTGCGCAAAAACGGCGCTCAGCGGATCACCCCGCTCCACCCGGAATTAGCTGACGCTCTCGAACAGGTCCTCGGGACCACCTATGGCCTAATTGTTTATCAAGAGCAGGTCATGGAGATCGCCCAGAAACTCGCTGGATACACGCTCGCTCAAGCCGACTTGCTCAGGCGCGCGATGGGCAAGAAGAAGAAGGAAGAACTCGACGTTCAGTTTGAGGCGTTCCGGGCTGGAATGAACGGAAACGGTTTTTCTGATGACGCCGTGAGCACCCTGTGGGAAGTGTTGGTTCCCTTCTCTGACTATGCCTTCAACAAGGCCCACTCGGCCGCCTACGGGATGATTTCGTACTGGACCGCC
The DNA here is from genome assembly GCA_000754445.1 of actinobacterium acMicro-4. Taxonomy (GTDB): domain Bacteria; phylum Actinomycetota; class Actinomycetes; order Actinomycetales; family Microbacteriaceae; genus Pontimonas. The sequence continues at coordinate 66,034 of JNSD01000002.1, forward strand.
TTCCTGAAGGCCCACTACCCAGCCGAATACATGGCGGCACTACTGACGAGTGTCAGCGATCAGAAAGACAAATCTGCCATCTACCTCAATGAGTGCCGGCGCATGGGCATTAATGTCCTGCCACCAGATGTCAATGAGTCCTTTGCCACATTTGCTGCTGTGGGGGAGGACATCAGGTTTGGCCTGGCCGCCATTCGCAATGTTGGTGTTGGTGTGGTGGACGCGATTCGTAGTGCACGCGAGTCCCAGGGTGCATTTGTAGGTTTCCATGATTTCGTCAAAAAGGTTCCCTCGACAGTGCTCAACAAACGCACCGTCGAATCTCTGGTCAAGGCTGGCGCCTTTGACCAACTTGGTGACACCAGGCGAGCCCTGTTTGAGATTCACGAGTCCGTTGTCGAGGGGGCGATTCGCAGCAAGAAGGCCGAAGAGCACGGTGACGTCGGTTTTGACTTCGACAGGCTGCTTGACGACGCCGGCGAACCGAGCACCCAGAGGGTGCCTGAGCGCCCCGAGTGGCCCAGGAAGGAGCTCCTCGGCTTAGAGCGCGAAATGCTCGGGCTCTATGTCTCTGATCACCCACTGGCTGGGCTGGAAATCCCCTTAGCTCGGGAGGCCGACCTATCCATCGCGGAACTCTTGTCTTCTGATAAAGACGATGGTGAGGTGCTCACCATCTCGGGGCTGATCACCGGCGTGAATCATCGAGTGGCCCGGTCCAACGGCAACCCTTACGCGCAAGTCACCATCGAAGATTTCGGGGGTGAAATCTCCGTCATGTTTTTGGGAAAGACCTACCTGAACTACCAGTCAGAACTGGTGAGCGACAGCGTGGTGGCGTTGCGCGGTCGAGTTTCCAAGCGCGATGAAGGTATTGGCTTGCACGCGGTCGAGTTGATTCCACTCTCCATGAGCGTGGATTCCCCCGACGGTGCTGAGAGCGCTGGATCAGGCTCTTGAGCGCCATGAGGGCCAGGCGGTCGTGAGGCTCCGCCTGGTCAACTCCGGGGTGGAACGCGTCTTTGAACTGCCACGCAAGGTCACCGTGAGCCTGGACCTCATTGGCGAGATCAAAAGCTTGCTGGGCTCTGCATGCCTGGGTGCCTAGACACACCCTCTAGCCCAGCGAAGTGGTCCCGCGGTAGTCCTTGCCCTGGTAGACCAGAGCGTCACCACCTGGGCCGACGTTGCCACCGAGAATGCGCACAGCGACACTCGCACTGAATTCGACCTCCATGACGGCGACAATCTTGGCGTGTAACCAGGCTGAAACTCCGGTGAGGAGTGGGAGACCGTCGGGTCCAGGCGACCAGTGGTCACCGGCAAAACGCTCGCTTGCCTCGCCCGCCATTTTTTGGGCAAGGTCGAGGTTGTCGGTGCTGAGCATATGAATGATGACCGACTGGTCAACTTTCATGGATGACCAGGAACTGGCGGTCTGCGACATGTTAAACGTGGCCAATGGCGGAGCTGCTGAAAGCGAAGCCAATGAGGTGGCAGTGAAACCGGTGGGGGAGCCGTCCTTCTTGAGGGCGGTCACTACGGAGATTCCTGCGCCGTGACGACGGAAAGCTTCCAGGAAGATTTGGGAGGGAGAGAGTTCGCTGTAGTCAGTCATTTCATCTAGCGTAACGCCAGAGCGACAGGGTGTATTCCCGAACCCTCCGACTACTATGTAATCGCCATGATTCGCATATCTGACCTTCGCGGGATGAGCATCACCCCCGAGAGCGCACCGGGGTTTGTGCCGCGGCTTGTTATCGAGGGCGAAGACCTTGTTGCTGTGGTCACTGGGCTCATGGCGGAGGTCACCGGCGGCGGTGTCACGGCGCTGGAGAGCCAAGCGCAACGTTTTGACCAGGTCAGCGGGCACTCGATAGTGGTCAGCCAGGACTACCTCTCCCAGAGCCTGCGCGAGCTCGACAGGGAGCTTCGTGAGGCCATGGATGAGGCCATTCGACGTGTTAGGGCTGCTTCCGAAGATAGCGTTCCTGCTTCCTCACAGACCGTTTTTCACACCGGCGGGAGCGTGCGTACCAGGTGGGTTCCGGTAGCGCGAGCAGGTGTCTATGTGCCGGGTGGTAAAGCTGTCTATCCCTCGAGCGTAATCATGAACGTTGTTGCCGCTCAGGCCGCTGGCGTGCGAGAGATTGTGATGGCATCGCCAGCTCAAGCGGACTGTGGCGGTGAGATTCACCCGACCATAGCCGCGGCAGCTGCACTACTGGGGGTGACCGAGGTCTATGCCATGGGGGGAGCGGGGGCAATTGCCGCGTTAGCTCATGGAGTTGTAGAGATTGGCTTGCGGCCGGTCTCGGTGATTACTGGACCCGGCAATCGCTATGTCGCCACGGCAAAACGACTCGTCCACGGTGTTGTCGGCATCGATTCTGAGGCTGGCCCGACGGAGATCGGCATCATCGCCGATGAGACCGCGCACCCAGAGTTCGTCGCCGCGGACCTTATATCCCAAGCGGAGCACGATGAACTGGCATCAGCCATACTCATCACGACATCTATGGAGCTTGCCGAGCGCGTGACAAAAGCTCTGACTCGCCGGGCTCAGTCAACCCACCATGCCGCTCGGGTTCGCGCCGCGCTCCAGGGCGAGCAATCCGCTATTTTTGTGGTGGATTCGATGGATCAGGCCGTGATGTTGTCCAACGCGGTAGCGCCGGAACACCTTGAGGTGATGGTGGAGAACCCCGAGGATATTCTCGATGATGTGACCGATGCTGGAGCCATTTTTCTCGGCGACTACACACCGGTTAGTGCGGGAGATTATCTCGCCGGCTCGAATCACGTATTGCCCACGGGGGGAGCGGCGCGCTTTAGTTCAGGGCTATCCCCAGCCACGTTCCTGCGGAGTCAGCAGATTATTGACTACGGCAAGGGTGCCCTTGGCCATATTGCCGAGAAAATTGTCACCTTTGCGCGAGCGGAGAACCTTCCTGCCCATGGTGATGCTGTGACTGTGCGCACGGAAGAAGGCCTCTGATTAGCCCGTTGTCTATAGGCTTAGGCCACCATGTATTGCCCTTTTTGTCGGCATCCCGATAGTCGTGTCATCGACTCGAGAACGAGCGATGACGGCCTGTCTATTCGTAGACGTCGCCAATGTCCAGAGTGTGGACGGCGGTTCTCGACACTCGAGACAGCGAGCTTGAGCGTCATCAAGCGCAGCGGGGTAACCGAGCCTTTCTCCCGAGAGAAGATTGCCGCCGGAGTGAAGAAGGCGTGTCAAGGGCGACCGGTAACAGACCAGGATTTGGCGCAGTTGGCGCAAAGGGTCGAGGAAACAATTCGCCAAACGGGCGCGTCTCAGGTAGACGCGAATGACATTGGACTATCCATTCTGGAACCACTGCGAGAACTCGATGAAGTGGCCTATCTCAGATTTGCCTCGGTGTATCAAGCCTTTGACTCACTCGAAGACTTTGAGACTGCAATTGGTGCCCTGCGAGCCAGTGCTCCCGCGGAGGACGAGGCTTGATTTACGAGGCTCTGTTTCTGATCCTCAAGCGGCTGGATCCTGAGTTCACCCACGAGTGGGGGATGCGCGTCATTGCTCTGGCCGGTAAGTGGCCACTGCGCTCTGTACTTCGCCGAAAGACGGCCCCCAGTCCCTCGCAGCGGGTGAGCGCACTCGGGTTGTCGTTTGGTTCACCTCTCGGACTTGCCGCTGGGTTCGACAAGAATGCCAGAGCTGTTCGGGGCATGTTCGCTCTGGGGTTTGACCACGTAGAAGTGGGCACAATCACTGCGTTGCCCCAACCGGGAAACCCCAAGCCCAGGTTGTTTCGACTTCCCGATGACCAGGCTCTGATTAACCGGATGGGCTTCAACAATGATGGCGCGAGAGTGGTCGCAGCCAGGCTTCGCGCGCTTCGTGCCAAGGGTGGCACGCTACCCATCATCGGTGTCAACATCGGAAAGAGCCGAGCAACGGCGATTACCCATGCCACCGCAGACTACGTAACCAGTGCGACGCTATTGGCCCCCGTTGCCGACTATCTCGTCGTCAACGTGAGTTCTCCCAACACTCCGGGGTTGCGTGGACTCCAGGACGAAAAGGCACTCACCCCGCTGCTGAGCGCGGTCAAGGCCGCAGCGGGCACCACTCCTGTCCTGGTCAAGATTGCCCCAGATTTGGAGGCTAAGGAGATTACGTCAGTGTGCAGGCTCGTCATGAAGCTCGATCTTGCCGGCATTGTCGCAACAAACACCACTACTTCGCGAGAGGGTTTGATCGCCTCGCCCCAGGATGTCGCGAGGCTTGGTGAGGGCGGTCTCTCGGGAGCCCCCCTGCGAGGGCGATCCAGGGAAGTGTTGGATTTGGTGCGCCAGATTCTTCCCCGGGAGGTCTGTGTCATCTCGGTCGGAGGAATCTTTGACGGAGCGGATGTAGCGGAGCGAATCGACGCCGGGGCCACACTGGTTCAGGCCTACACCGGCTTTGTGTACCGGGGACCGCTGTTTGCCGCGAAGGTCACGGAGGAATTGCAGGCTGCTACTACGGCCTAGCTCGGCTTTTCGCCGCGCTTAACCTGGGGCTTCGGCAGACGTAGACCCCTCATTTGCAGTGCCCGCATGGCTGAGTACCACCGGACACCGTTTTCGACATTGTCGACACCGTACTTCTCGCGCAGGCCCTTGCGAACCCGGTTGCCGACCCAGATGGAGTCGAGCACAGTCAAGAGGAAGAAGCCCCACAGAACCGAAATCGCGATGAACTGGGCCTCGAGCGAGGGGAGGAACGTCGCAATGATGACGGCGAACATGACCGGAATCAGAAACTCACCAAAGTTCCATCGGGCATCCACGTAATCTCTCGACCATTTGCGCTGGGGACCCTTGTCCCGCTGAGGGAGAAAACGTTCCTCGCCATTGGCCATGCCCAGGCGAGCCTTTTCTCGGCTCGCCGCCAGTTTGGCCCGGGCCTCTTTCCGATTGTTTGTGACCAGAGGCCTCTTGTGCTCAGCCTCACGGTCTCTCCGCCTCGGTGTCGGCCGGCCTTTACCGGCGCCGGTCTCAGGGGAGTCGTCGTCGTGGGTCTGGGCCACAGGTCACCTCTATCTCGTGGGGAAGCTCCCCTAAGATTACCCGCATGTCACAGGGGGAAAGCTCCGCGCGAGATGTTTCAGGGTTGCGCGACCTGGTCGTTGCTGGGGCGCCCCAGATTGTGGCTGATTTGTCCGGCCTAATTCGGATTCCTTCGGTGTCGTGGGACGGCTTTAATCACGCTCACCTGGACGCCAGCGCCGCCCGCGTGGCTGAACTGTTCACTGCAACGGGTCTGTTTGGCACGGTCGGCGTTTACCGGCATGGTGAGGGAGCCCCCGCCGTGATTGCCCGTCGTGAACCGGTGGGGAATGCTCCGACGGTGGTTCTCTACGCTCACCACGATGTCCAGCCTCCCGGGGAGGAAACGCAGTGGGATAGTCCGGCATTCGAGCCGACCGTTCGTGACGGGCGCCTCTACGGGCGGGGAAGTGCTGACGATAAGGCCGGTATTGCGGTTCACCTCGCGGCCCTTCGGGCACTAGCCACGCATCACGCGGGAGATCTTCGCCTGGGGCTCGTGGTGTTCATCGAGGGTGAGGAAGAAAACGGGTCGCCCTCATTTGCCGGCTTCCTGCACGAACATCGTGAGCTACTCCGGGGCGAGGTCATCGTTGTCGCGGACTCCGATAACCCCTCGACCGAGATCCCAGCACTCACGGTGAGCCTCCGTGGCAACGTGACTGCGACGCTTCGGGTGCGAACCCTGAACCATGCGGTGCACTCGGGCATGTTCGGTGGCGTGTTGCCCGATGCCATGATGGCGTTTGTGGCCCTTGCCGCGTCGTTCTATGACGCGCAGGGCGGAGTCGCCATCAGTGGCCTCGAGGGCGTAGAGCAGAGCACGTCAGGCGAAGCCCCCAAAGTCGGTCACGAGGCGCCCCTTGCCCAGGGTGTCAGCGAAGTTGGCCGTGGTTCGGTTCCCCAGCGTCTGTGGCGATCAGCCGCGCTCACGATTACGGGGATGGATATTCCGAGCGTCGCACACGCATCGAATACCCTGCTGCCGGAGGTTTCCGCCAAGCTGTCACTTCGGGTTCCTCCGGGAATGTCGGCAGGCTCAGCACTCGCGCTTCTGAAGGACCACATCACCAGGCAGATTCGGTTTGGGGCCACCTGGGAGCTCCACGATGTTTCATTGGGTGAGCCGTTCTCGCTCGACCCGTCGGGGCCAGTTGTCGGGCTTGCAGCCACAGCCTTGGCCAAGGGGTTTGGCGCCGAGGCCGTGTATCAGGGGGTCGGAGGGTCCATCCCATTTATTTCGCAGTTGGCGGAGGTTTTCCCGCAGGCTCAGATACTCGTTACCGGCATTGAAGATCCGGACACCAGGGCGCACAGCCCCAATGAGTCCCTCGACCTTCGCGTGCTCTGGCGAGCGATACTCTCGGAAGCGGTACTTCTCTCCGAGCTGAATCGCCGGGAAATCTCAGACTTGGCCGAGGTTCGCGCTCTAGACTAGGGCCGTTGGAAGGACACGACATGACGGATATTGTCAAAGACGCTCACACGGTCGGCCTGACCGATCGTGCGGCTGAAAAAGTGAAAAGCCTGCTCGAGCAAGAAGGCCGCGATGACCTGCGTCTGCGGGTTGCGGTGCAGCCGGGTGGTTGTTCCGGCCTCATTTATCAGCTCTTTTTTGACGAGCGTTTGATGGATGACGACCTGGTGAGAGACTTCTCCGGTGTTGAGTTGGTCGTCGACAAGATGAGTTCTCCGTATCTGGATGGCGCGTCGGTCGACTTCGAAGACACCATCCAAAAACAGGGTTTTACTATCGACAACCCCAACGCTCAGGGAAGCTGTGCGTGTGGGGACAGTTTCAGCTAAAACACCGCAAATACCCAGCCCACACGGCAGCGTTCAGCCTGAACCCCGCAGGGTGATGGCGTAGACTGGGGGCAAATACGGTGAGTTATCGGTGAAAGGGAAGTTGTGCGTCACGACCTCAAACGCGGCCTCAGAGGCGCATCCTTAGTAGCGATTCTTGCCCTTGTTCTCAGTGGGTGCACCCAACAGTCCATGCTCGGGTGGTTACCGACCGAGCGTGGTCTCACGAACCAGGTTGACCGAGTCATTGACCTGTGGGTTGTGTCCTGGATTGTGTTGCTGGTTGTTGGAGTCACCACCTGGTTGCTCATTATTTGGGCAGCTGTTGTCTACCGCAGGCGCAAGGGCCAGACGGGCCTGCCCCAGCAGCTTCGCTACAACATGCCCATTGAAACCTTCTACACGATTGTCCCGCTGATTTTGGTGCTGGGCTTCTTCGCCTTCACGGCGCGTGACCAAACCGTCATCGAGGCCCCCTTGCCCACACCCGATGTGTCTATCGAGGTCTACGGCAAGCGCTGGGCATGGGACTTCAACTACCTCACCGAGAACGTGTATTCCCCGGGTATTCAGGCCCAGGAGATTCCTGGCGGCGGGGTCGACTCTGAGCTGTTGCCGAAGCTGTACCTGCCAGTCAACAAGTCGGTAGAAATCAAGATCGAGTCCCGCGACGTTATTCACTCCTTCTGGGTCATTGATTTTCTCTACAAGAAGGACATGATCCCGTCGAGAACCAACTATTGGTACTTCATTCCTCAGCAGGAGGGCGTTTTCCGCGGTAAGTGCGCCGAGCTCTGTGGCGAGTACCACTCGTTGATGCTTTTCGAAGTCCACGTTGTCTCTGAAGCCGAGTACCAACGCCAGATTGGCGCCCTCCGAGGCGCTGGCAACGTGGGACGCCTTGGTCCCGAACTGAACGTTTTGCAAAACCTTCCAGGTACCACACCAGCGAGCGAAAGGGAATAAGAGATGACCACCACAGCGCCCAGGCCTTCGGTAACGGAGACCCCCCAGGGACTTTCCAATTCTCGTGTCGCCCGCAAGGGAAACGTCTTCGTCGACTGGTTGACCACCACTGACCACAAGAAAATCGGGTATCTCTACCTGATTACGTCCTTTGTTTACTTCGTTATTGCTGGTGTGATGGCGTTGGTCATCCGCGCTCAGCTGTTTGCGCCAGGCCTAGAGATTGTGGCGACCAAAGAGCAGTACAACCAGCTCTTCACCATGCACGGAACCATCATGTTGCTGATGTTCGCAACCCCTCTCTTTGCTGGGTTCGCCAACGTCTTGATGCCACTGCAAATCGGTGCTCCGGACGTTGCCTTCCCCAGGCTTAACGCCTTGGCGTTTTGGTTCTTCAACTTCGGCTCTCTCATCGCAGTGGCTGGATTCTTGACCCCTCAGGGTGCCGCATCCTTTGGCTGGTTCGCCTACACGCCGCTCTCGAGCCAAACGTTCACACCCGGTATCGGCGGGAATATGTGGGTCTTTGGCCTGGGTCTCAGTGGTTTTGGAACGATCCTTGGCGCTGTGAACTTCATCACCACGATTATTACCATGCGCGTGCCCGGCATGACCATGTGGCGCATGCCGATCTTCACCTGGAACACTCTGGTTACTTCTATTCTGGTGATTCTTGCCTTCCCCGTCCTTGCTGCAGCCATGTTGGCGCTGGGCAGTGACCGGGTATTTGGCTCGCACGTCTACGACGCGTCCAATGGTGGCGCCATCTTGTGGCAGCACTTGTTCTGGTTCTTTGGCCACCCCGAGGTGTACATCATTGCGCTGCCATTCTTTGGCATTGTCTCCGAGATCTTCCCCGTCTTCAGCCGCAAGCCTGTGTTTGGCTACAAGACTCTGGTCTACGCGACCATTGCGATTGCCGCGCTGTCCATGACGGTGTGGGCTCACCACATGTATGTCACGGGCTCCGTACTGTTGCCCTTCTTTGCGCTCATGACAATGCTCATAGCGGTGCCCACAGGGGTGAAGATATTCAACTGGATTGGCACGATGTGGCGCGGCTCTGTGACGTTTGAGACGCCCATTGTTTACGCCCTTGGCTTCCTCGTTTCCTTCGTGTTCGGCGGTCTTACCGGGGTAATCCTGGCGTCACCTCCTCTGGACTTCCACGTCTCCGACTCCTACTTCGTGGTGGCCCACTTCCACTACGTGGTCTTTGGGACCGTGGTATTCGCGATGTTTGCTGGATTCTTCTTCTGGTGGCCGAAGTTCACCGGCAAGATGCTCAACGAATCTCTTGGCCACATCCAGTTCTGGCTGCTCTTCGTTGGATTCCACATGACTTTCCTCATCCAGCACTGGCTTGGCGTTATGGGAATGCCCAGGCGTTATGCCACCTACCTCCCCGAGGATGGCTTCACCTGGATGAACCAGCTTTCTACCGTGGGATCTGTGCTCCTGGCGCTGTCGATGATTCCGTTCTTCCTGAACGTGTATCTCACGGCACGAAATGGCCAGAAGGTGACCGTGAACGACCCCTGGGGTTACGGTCGCTCGCTCGAGTGGGCGACGAGCTGCCCGCCCCCTCGGCACAACTTCACGTCGATTCCTCGGATTCGCTCCGAGTCTCCTGCTTTCGACTTGAACCACCCGGAAGTTGACTTGCCGATGGCCATCGACCCGTCTAAGTCGCCGGCTAAGGCGAAAGGCAAGGCATGAAGACCAACATTGTTGTCCTGTGGGTGATGGCTCTCTATTTCTTTGTGCTCACCGCTGTCTACACGGTGTGGGCGATTATCGACACTGGTGTGGTGGAGTGGATTGGCACCATTGCCATTGGCCTGAGCGGCATCCTGGCAACTTTCATTGCTTTCTATCTTCAGGTGCAACTGCGAAACCAGGGTGGCGTCTTGCCAGAAGACAGGCTCGATGCTGGTATCGATGACGGCGATCCAGAGCTTGGCTTCTATAGCCCCTGGAGCTGGTGGCCCATGATGTTGGCTGCCGGAGCCGCTATCGCCATGCTTGGTTTCGCCGTGGGAACCTGGGTCGCTTTTTACGCCATTCCTGTGGTGTTGATTGCTCTGGTGGGCTGGAGCTTTGAGTATTACCGAGGATATTTTGCCCGCTAATCCCGTCACGGTGCGCTATGCCAGCGCAGAGGACGAGGCGGCCCTGCTGGGTCTGGTCGGCACTCTGGGGCACGCAGTCCCGCTCGACTCATCCGTTTTTTCCGGTTCTTTGGCGGGGGCGCTCGCAGACTTTCCCCGCACGCTGATTCACGTGGCGGAGGTGGACGGTCAGGTCGTAGGGTACGCGCTCACCACAATCTCGACCCTGCTCTACACCAACGGAGCCTCAGCTCAGCTTCAAGAAATAGCTGTGGACGACTCGCTGCAAACTCGGGGCGTCGGAACCGCGTTGGTTCGCGCTGTGGAGGCCGAGTGCCAGAAACACGGCGTGACACAGCTCACAGTCGCCTCCAGGCGCGCGGGTGGCTTCTATGACCGCCTCGGCTACACCCAGCAAGCCGAATACATGAGACGGCTGTTCTAGGGCTTCTCAACGCCTCACGAGCAGTTCGGCAACACCCTGCCTAGTGATGCGAGGCGTCCTCTAGTTCTTTGCGGGAGACAGGCATGACCCGATCTTCAAAGAACCACCTGGAGAGTCCGGCCCGAAGTCTGGTGCCCGCAGTGATGCGACCCTTGTCGTTGGGGCGCACGGTGAGCGGCTTGTACTCTTCGAAGTCGAGCAGGCGCCAGCGCTCGTAGTCGTCTAGCTGCTCGTGAACCTCGACGTATTCGCCACCAGGGAGGCGCACAATACGACCACTCTCGTAGCCGTGAAGGGCAATCTCGCGATCCTTACGCTGGAGTGCTAAACACGTGCGCTTAGCAATCAGGAAGGCCGCAATTGGCCCGACAATCAACAGCACCTGCAGCGTCGTGATGACGCCCTCAATAGTGAGCTTGAAGTGGGTGGCAATCAGGTCGGAGCTAGCAGCTGCCCAGAGCACCGCGTAGAAAACGACACCGGCAGCACCAATACCGGTGCGAGTCGGGGCGTTCCTGGGACGGTCAGCAATGTGGTGTTCGCGCTTGTCACCGGTGATCCACGCCTCGATGAAGGGGTAGAGCGCTACCAATCCGATGAAGACGATGAGGAGCACCGTCGGGGCGAGAATATTCCACGACCACGTGTAGCCAAAGAGCACAAATTCCCAGCCCGGCGGAACAAGGCGCAGTGCGCCATCGGCAAAGCCGATATACCAGTCGGGTTGTGTTCCAGCAGAGACAGGGGAGGGGTCATAGGGCCCGTAGTTCCAAATGGGATTAATCGTGAAGAGCGACCCAATCAGCATCAGCACGCCAAAGACCAGGAAGAAGAACCCACCGGCCTTGGCGGCAAACACTGGCATCACGGGCGAGCCCACGACGTTGTCGTTGGTGCGACCGGGGCCAGCGAACTGAGTGTGCTTGTTGACCACGAGGAGAACCATGTGTATCGCGAGCGTCGCGATCAGAATGGCGGGCAAGAGCATGATGTGAAGCACATAGAGCCTCGGTATCACAACGGTGCCGGGGAATTCATCGCCAAAAAACAGATACGACATCCACACACCAACCACGGGGAACGCCTTGATCATGCCGTCGATGATGCGTAAACCGTTACCGGAGAGCAGGTCGTCGGGGAGGCTGTACCCGGTGAAGCCCTCGGCCATTGCGAGGACGAAGAGTAGGAAGCCAACGACCCAGTTGAGCTCGCGGGGCTTGCGGAAAGCACCCGTGAAGAACACGCGTAGCATGTGCAAGCCGATCGAAGCGATGAAGAGCAGTGCCGCCCAGTGGTGGACTTGACGCATGAGCAGCCCGCCGCGAATATCGAACGAGAGGTCCAAGGACGTGTGGTACGCAACCGACATCTCGATGCCCTTGAGTGGCAGGTAGGAGCCGTCGTATTCGACCATGGTCATCGAAGGGTCAAAGAAGAACGTCAGGAAGGTTCCACTGATGAGAATGACAATAAAGCTATACAGCGCAACTTCACCCAACATGAACGACCAGTGGTCGGGGAAAATCTTGCGGCCGAGGGCCTTAACAGCAACAGAGGCACTGGTGCGCTCATCCACGTAGTTGGCAGCCCAACCGGTGAACTTCATGCCCCGCCCAGGTGCAGCAGTCTTGTCTTGTACTGTTTGGCTCACAGTTCACGCTCCCAGAAGCTCGGTCCTACAGGTTCAGTGAAATCACTTTGTGCTACTAGATATCCTTCACCATCAATGGTGATAGGAAGCTGTGGAAGAGGACGTGCAGCTGGCCCAAAGATCACTTCACAGTGGTTAGCCACGTCGAACTCGGATTGGTGGCACGGGCACAGCAGGTGGTGCGTTTGCTGCTCGTAGAGGGCTACAGGGCAGCCCACGTGGGTGCAAATCTTTGAGTAGGCCACAATTCCCTGATACGACCAGGATGCGCGCTCCGGGGTTTCGTTGAGGACCTCGACGGGTAAACGCATGAGCAAGACAGCAGCCTTCGCTTTTTCCTCAATCTTGTGGTGCTCGAGCTCCGCAAGTCCCTCGGGAATGACGTGGAAGGCCGAACCAATAGTGACCTCAGAGGCCTTGATGGGCAGGCCACTGGGGTCGCGGGCAAGGCGCACGCCTGGCTCCCACATGGTGTTCTTCATTTTCTTGATGGGGTCTGCCGCTGGAGCGAGGTCCCTAAAAAGCGCCACTGCAGGGATTGGGGCGGCAAGAAGGGCACCGATCAGAGTGTTGCGCACAAGTGAGCGCCTGGTGAAGCCCGACTCCTTGTTGGCTTGGCTGAAAATCTCGACGGCTGCATCGCGGGTTTCATCGTCGCCGCGTGTGGGGTGACGCTCTTCGACCAGCTCGTGACCGTGCATGAGCGACTTCGCCCAGTGCACGGCGCCGATGCCGACTCCCAGCAACGCCACGGTGATTCCAAGCCCCACGAAAAGGTTGTTATTGCGGACAGACTGCATGTCACCGGGAACAATCGGAAAGAGTGAATACGCCACGGCCGCAAAAACGCTACCAACAATGGAGAGCGCGAAGAAGGTTGCAATGAGGCGCTCGGCCTTCTTCTCTTCCTTGGGGTCGAGGTCTGTCACGCGAAGGTGCTCAGGAGCGAGCCCGGGGTTGGCGGGTGTCTGGGAGGACACAACAGCAGTCCCGGGGTCGTTCTCATCCTGTGGCGCAGCCTGCAGGTCCGTGCCCGGTGGCGTCGTGGCCATGACTGTGGTGTTTCCTTTCTCGTGAGTGTCAGTTAGATCGCGCGGTGAGCCAGATCGCAACGGCAATTAGACCGCCAAGGCCAATCAGCCAAATAAACAGGCCCTCAGAAACGGGTCCAAGGCTGCCGAGTGCGAAGCCACCAACAGAGGGTGTCTCGTCCAGATACCGCAGGTAGGTGATGATGTCGTTTTTCTGCTCGGGGGTCAGGTTCATGTCACTAAACACCGGCATGTTCTGAGGGCCAGTAACCATCGCACCATAGACGTGAACCGGCTCCAGATCGTTGAGGTGAGGCGCGTACTTGCCCTCTGTTAGGGCCCCACCAGCACCGGCAACGTTGTGACACATCGCGCAGTTAATGCGGAAAAGAGCGGCGCCGTTGGCAGCGTCACCGTCACCGGCGTAGTAGCGGGGGTCTGGCAACGCGGGCCCGGGCGCCAAAGTGGCAACCCATGCCCCAATCGCGTCAATCTGTGGCTGGGTGAACTGAACCGGCTTGACTGCGGCCTGAGGCCCAGAGGCCGCCATCGGCATGCGACCGGTTCCTACCTGGAAGTCAACTGAGAGAGCCCCCACACCAATGACAGACGGCCCTGCGGCGGTGCCCTCACCAAAGAGTCCATGGCAACTGGCGCAGTTCGCCAAGAAGAGCTTCTCGCCCTCTTCGACCAGAGATGCCTGTGATACCGGGGGAGTTTCTGCGTAGGCGATGCCCGCGGTTGTGGCGGCGTAGGCCCCACCGGTCACGAAGAGCGCAACTGCCAAGAGCAGGGCTCCGGCAAAGGGGTGACGGCGACCGATACGACGTGACTGGGGGGACATGTCCGGGTTTTCTTCCTTGTTAGTGGGTTATCGCAAAACGTAGATGACGAGGAACAGGCCAATCCAGACCACGTCGACAAAGTGCCAGTAGTACGACACGACAATTGCGCTGGTTGCTTCCCGGTGAGTGAAGACCCGGACCGCATAGGCGCGGCCGATGACTAACAGGAAGGCGATAAGTCCGCCCGTGACGTGGAGGCCGTGGAAACCAGTCGTCAGGTAGAACGCTGAGCCATAGGCATCAGAGTTGAGAGCTACGCCCTCAGAAACCAAAATCGCATACTCATACACCTGGCCGGCGACGAAGACAGCGCCCATCGCGTAGGTGAGAAAGAACCACTCGATCATGCCCCACTGGGTGGGCTTCCAGCCGGTGGCCCGTGCCTGCAGACGCTCCGCTGCGAAGACACCAAACTGCGCAGTCACACTGGAGAGCACCAAGATTGTGGTGTTGAGTGCAGCAAAGGGAATGTTGAGAAGCCCAGTGTTGTATTCCCAGAGTTCCGGGGATGTGGAGCGGAGTGTGAAGTAGATGGCGAAAAGTCCCGCAAAGAACATGACCTCACTTCCCAGCCACACAATTGTGCCCACGGCCACGACGTTAGGTCGGTTCACCGCGGGCGCTGAGAATGAAGTCATTGATGCGCTCGTCACCTTCCTATTATGCCTGATGTCTTTCTGGGATTTTGTTGAGCGACATACCGGAAAGCCTGGGGATAGCATGGGAACATGACCTCAGCCTTCTCCTGGCCTGCCACCCTGAGCAGCCTGCTGGAGCGCACAGATCTCTCCATTGCAGAGGCTGGCGCGGCGATGGAGGCGGTCATTGCGGGGGAGGCCACGGATGCTCAGATCGCCGCGTTCCTGGTGGCGTTGCGGGCCAAGTCAGAAACCGTGGACGAAGTCGTGGGGTTTCGCGATGCCGCACTCCGTCACGCCGTTGCACTGCCCATTGATTCCATGGTCCTCGACATTGTGGGCACCGGGGGAGACCCTTACGGGGCAGTAGTCAATGTGTCGTCCATCGCCTCCATCGTTGCGGCGGCAGCGGGTGTTCCCGTGGCAAAGCACGGGAACCGCGCCGCGAGCTCGTCCTCGGGCGCTAGTGACGTCTTGGGAGTCTTGGGAATCAACATCGATGTCGAACCGCAGAGGGTTGCTGAGATTTTTAACCAGGTCGGCATTACCTACGTGAATGCGGCCAAGTTCCATCCGGGTTTCCGCCACGCAGCTACCGCCCGCCGGGAGATTGGTATTCCCACGGTCTTCAATATTCTTGGCCCACTGTGTAATCCTGCCAGGCCTGAAGCCAGCGGTGTCGGCGTCTCCAACCTGGCACGCGTCCCACAGATGGCCGGTGTGTTTAGGACCAGGGGAGCAACCGCCCTCGTCTATCGCGGCGACGACGGTATCGACAAGATGACGACGACTGGTCACACCCACGTGTGGGAGGTGTCGATGGGTCAGATTCGTGAGCACGACATCAACTCCACTGAGCTGGGGATTACCCAGGCCAAGGTCGAGGACCTGCTCGGCGACGGTCCAGAGCACAATGCTGAATTAGCCCGCGACGTACTCGCTGGAGGCGCAGGGCCCGTGCGCGACATTGTGGCGCTCAACGCTGCCGCCGGTTTGGTCGCGTTCGCCCTGGCAGAGGATCCATCCGAGCGAGAACGTAGTTTGCTGGAGCGTCTGGCAGAGAAACTTGAGCTCGCCTACCGGACTATCGACTCTGGTGCCGCAGCTCAGAAACTCAAGGATTGGGCCGAGGCGACCCAGTCGGTCTGAGCGGGGAGACGGTTCACTCCGGGCGGTTTCGCTAATCTGACATAATATAGATTATCGGATAGAACAACTAGGGACTGAGGCGCGAGACCAGTTCCGGAAGGAATGCCGGTTCGAACGGCGTTGCAGCGGTGGGAATGTCTGCCGCGGAAAACCAACCCCAGTCAGTGACGTCGTGGTGTTCTTCGGGTGTCCAAAACTCGTTGGAGGGTTCAAAGCGTTCAGTGCGAACCAGGAAGTATTCGGCGTGTCCCCTATCGTGGTCCGCCTGGTCCCAGGCGACCTCGAAGTCGTAGAGCCAGACGGGTTGCCCCGCATCCGGGAATGCGCGCCCAGTTTCTTCAAAAAGCTCCCTCAGAGCGGCTTGAGAGTGGGTTTCACCGGGATCGACACCGCCGCCGGGGGTTATCCACCGGGAATACCCCGAGGAATCGGGTGCCATGGTCTTGAACAGCAACACAGCACCGGTGGGGTCCATCAAAAGGATACGACTGGTCTTTCGAAGGCCAGGAAGCGCTGCCATGGCGTTAGCTGTTGGGCAGGAACGTGGAAACATCGCCAACCAACCGGGTGTGGTCGGGCGGGATGTCATCGACGATTGCGGAGGCCACCTCCGCGGCGAATTCTTCGACGTTGTAGAGCTTGCCTACCTGCTCTTTACGCAACTCAATGACGCCTGGATTAACCCGATTCAGAAGAGTTGCTGTTGCTGTTCCTTCAATCATGTCTCCAGAGACCACCACAAAGTCCACACCCTGAGCGCTCATCCCCTCAATCATGTCTCGGAGCGCGTCTTCGCCAGCTCGTTTAGACAGCGCAACTGGTAGGTACTCGGGCATGGTCGCCACGTCGCGAATGAAGTGCGCCTGGTGACTGGTGACAAAGACAACCCTGGATCCACTCTCCATGATGGAGAGCGCTGCGCTCAGAAGCCCCACTTGGGCGTCGCGGTTGAGCCTCATGGCGTAGTCCTCGCCCATGCCTGCTTCCATGCCACCAGAGGCGTTTAGCACCAGAATGTCGAGGCCACCCCAGTGGTCTCTAATCTGGGCAATCATGTGAGTTACGCCGATTGGATCAGTGAGGTCGGCGCCTATGGCCATAGCGGTGCCACCAGCTGCTTCAATGTCCGCGACAAGCTTTTCTGCTCGGGAGGCTTTGTTGCGGTAGTTGATCGCCACCGAAGCACCTGCCTCCGCCAAATACAGGGCTGTTTGGGCGCCAATTCCCCTGGAGGAGCCAGTCACAAGTGCTCGAGCGCCGCTCAGTTGGCCAGGAAGCAAAGGATTCTTCATCCCCAAATCGTACCCTCCACTGTTCACCTTCCCGACCTATACTTGCCGACAACACACCAACAGGAGGCGGTGATTTGTGTCCTATTTCGACGGCCGCCCTCCCAGGGTTATTGCCCACCGTGGTTTCTGCGCTGGACATGCCGAGAACACTATCGGTGCCTTCCAGGCGGCCTTGGACGTTGGGGCAGACCTTCTAGAAACCGACGTTCACATCAGCAAAGACGGCCAGGTTATCGTCGCGCACGATGCTGATCTGTCCCGAGTCGCGGGGCGGCCGGGCCTGGTCTCCGAGCTCACCGCGGCTGAACTCGCGAGTATTGATCTGGGGTTTGGGCAAGGTTTCCCCACGCTGGTGGAGGTCCTTGAGGCTTTTCCTGGAGCGAAATTCAACATTGACCTCAAAGCTCCCGAGGTGGTCGACCCTTTTGTTGATGTTGTCTCCCAGCTGCGGGCGCACGACCGCGTCCTGGTGGCGTCCTTTGACGAGGGGTCACGATCGAGGGCTGTCTCCCGGTTGCCCGGTGTCGTGAGCAGCACCAATTCCACCCAGGTCATCGAGGGGCGCTTGCGGTCGTGGTTGGGTCTCTCTGGGGCAACCTGGAGCATCCCACCTGAAATACGAGCGGTTCAGGTGCCACCAACCCACTGGGGAATGGCTCTGGTCACCCCGAGCTTTGTGAGAATGGTCCACTCGAAAGATCGTGAAATCCATGTCTGGACCATCAATGACGCCAAAGACATGGACCGTCTGCTCGACATGGGCGTGGATGGCATCATCACCGACCGCTCTGATATTGCTGTGACGGTGGTGGCCAAGCGACGCGTGCTTCTCTAGCCAGCGACCCTTAGCTGTCCCCGGCGGTAGTGACCGAAGTGGCCGGTTCCCGCAACGATTAGGCCGGCCAGCGTAAAGCCCACAACTCCCAGCTCAATGTTTCTGCCTATCTGGGTGGCCGGGGTTTGGTAGGTGGCCAGCGGGACATCCATCACCATGTAACCCTCGGTGTAGGTGGGCAATCGATCGAGCTCAACGCCTGTGGGGTCCATGATCGCGCTGGTTCCCACCGTCGAGATGTTCACCACGCTGCGACCTGTTTCGATTGCGCGCATCTTCGCAATCGCTAACTGTTGAACGCTCTGGTCTGTCTGGCCAAAATCAGCGTTGTTGGTGGGAGCAAAAATGATGTCCGCTCCCCCGTCCATCATGGACCAGAGAATCTCGTCATCGACGATGTCGTAACAGATCGCCACTCCCCCAACCGCTCCGGCAACATCGAAGACCGCGTCGCGCTCCCCAAACGAGTAATCCCTCGGGATCATGTCGAAGAGTGGCGGCGCCAAAGGATAGAAAAAGTCCCGCGCCGGGAGATATTCGGCGAAGGGAACGGGATGAATCTTGTCGTACTGATCGCGAACAACGGATTGTCCAAGCTCATCATCGAAGTCCCACAACAAAATTGTGTTGAACGTTTCTTCCCCTGATTTGGTGATTGTTCCGACAATCAACGGAGCGTCCATTTCCCTGGACACTTCTGTCGCGATGGCCGCGGCTTCCGGGAAACGCAAAGGGTCAATGTCGGAGGCGTTCTCAGGCCACACCACCACGTCCACATCGAGTCCATAGAGCTCTTTCGTGACCAGGTAGTGATCGCGCAGATTGTCGCCACGCTCATACTGGGCAAACAATCCGGCATCGGCGTTGCCCTGCACGGCAAGAACTCGCAACGAACCTGAGGTCGTCACCGGATAGGCGGGCCAGACCAGGAGCGCGAGGGCCACAGCGACCCCCAGGCTCGCTCTGGATTCCAGGGGCAGACGTGTCTCGGCCACGAGTGCCACCACCAGTGCTGCGGCCCACGCCAGGAGAAAGCTCATGCCACTCGTACCCACCCACGCCACCAGCGAGGCCAGAGGGCCTTCGGACTGGCTTTGGGCGATGCGACCCCACGCAAAACCACCAAACGGGAATACTGAGGCGAGCGCCTCTCGGAGCATCCATGCGCCACCGACGAGAGCGGGAACAATGCCCAGTCGCCCGGCAATGGTGTCCCAGTGGCGTGAACCGTAGCGCCAGATCAGGGCAATCAGCGCCATCCCCAGGGCAAAAAACAGTACTTGAAGGAGGGTGAGAGCAATCCAGGGAACTAGGCCCAAATACACGGTGAGCCACCAAATCATGATTCCGTAGAAGCTGAAGCCACCTATGGCACCAATAATCAGTGCTTTCCCGAAACCCACACCGCGCACGGAAGCCATCATCACAGCGGTTCCCAGCAGTGTGAGGGGCCACCAATCGCGGTCCGGGAACCCGAGATCCATGAGCCACCCGGCCAACACTGCCAGGGTGAGCGCGACCGGAAGAGTCGGCACAAATCGCAGATATGCGCGGCTGTGGCGCTCGATCAGATTCCTGTGGTTCATCACCCGGAGAGCCTAAATCACGCTGCTGAGAGCGACGATGCCCCGAAACACACTTGCCCTGGAGGCAAGTGCCACACGCTGCACTGGTCCCTCACCGCTCGAGGCAATCTGGTCGAGGACATCGATGACTTGTTTGCACCAGCGAACAAAGTCACCGGCGGTGAGCTCGCCCTCCTCGAGGACATCCTCGAGTCGCTCGCCGGAAGCCCAGCGATAGAGCGGCAGAGCCAGTTGTGCCTGCAGGTCGGTGCCCTCGGGGAGCTGGTGCTCGCGCTCCACGGCAGCAAGTTTGGAGCGTTGCCTCCTCGTTTCTGCAAAGGCATGAGGGAATTGGCCACCCGGCATGTCTTTGGGATGGACGGCGGTGTCATCACGGCGTGGTTCATACACCAGCGTTGCCACCACAGCGACAAGTTCCGCTCCGCTGAGCTCGCTCCAGACCTGACGTCTCAAGCACTCCGCAACAAGCAAATCGCGCTCACCATAGATGCGCCGGAGGGTTTCGCCGTGCGGGGTCAGACTGAGTTGTTCGTCCTCGCCTGCCAAATAGCCGGTCTCGAGGAGAACCTCGAGAATACGATCGAAGACCACCGAGATAGCTGCCGTCCTGCTCTTGATTTGGCGCCTGATGCGGTCAGTGTCGCGCTCGAGTTTCCACCACCGCTCAGCCCAGCGAGCGTGCGCTTCGCGCTCAGGACACTCGTGGCAGCTGTGGCGTTTCATAACTGCGCGCAAGCGGCTGAGGTCTTTCCCGACCTCGCCACCGGCCTTCTGGGATTTGCGTTGACCGTGTTCCCTCTCGAGGTCGCTGAGCTCTCGGCGCAGCCCCGCGTATTCACGGAAATCCCCGAGATGGCACTCGAGCGATTGCGCATAGCCGGTGAGGGACTCCTCGTTCTTTCGCACGGTCCGGGCGAGCTCGACGACGTGCCTATCTGCTTGGAACTGGGCAAAGGATGACTCCAATACCCCCCTGGTGCGCTCAACCCCGAACTGGGCAATTAGATTGACCGCCATGTTGTAGGTGGGGCTAAAGCTCGACTTGAGGGGATAGGAACGCCTGGAGGCCAGTGCTGCAACAGCTTCGGGGTTGATTCCTGGCTGCCAAATGATGACCGAGTGTCCCTCATCGTCAATCCCCCTCCTTCCGGCACGACCGGTGAGCTGGGTGTATTCCCCCGCGGTGATTGGTACTCGCGCTTCGCCGTTGAATTTCTCGAGCTTCTCGAGAACGACCGTGCGAGCTGGCATGTTGATGCCAAGGGCCAGTGTTTCCGTGGCGAACACAACCTTGAGCAATTTGCGACGGAAAAGCTCCTCGACGGTTTCTTTGAAAATCGGCAACATACCGGCGTGGTGAGCGGCAACGCCGCGGACCACGCCATCAAGCCACGTATGGTAACCAAGCACGCCTTTGTCATCATCGTCGAGGCGTTGGCAACTCTCTTCGACAAAATCAAGAATCTGAGCTTGCTCCTCGTGGCTTGTCAGCTTTACTGACCCTCGCAAGACCTGCGTCACCGCCTGATCGCACCCGGCCCTCGAGAAGATAAAGAAGATGGCCGGTAGTAGGTCATCCCCATCGAGCATGCGGATGACATCGGAGCGATAAACCTTGTTCTTCTTCTCCTCGTAGCGGGCGTATCGGGGGGCTCCTCTAGTGCGCCCTCGGCCTGTTGAGTGACGACCCAGCATGTGGGCCATGCTGACGACCTCCGGATTCACTTCGAGAGAGCTTTTTTTCTTAGCAAAAAGAGGCAGCAGCTTGTGGGCAAACATCATGTGTTGGTGGAGGGGCACGGGGCGATCTTCCGACACGATCACATCGGTGTGTCCGCGGACGGTGTGCAACCAGTCGCCAAATTCCTCAGCGTTGGAGACAGTGGCACTCAAAGAAATCAGTTGAACCCAGGAGGGTAAGTGGATGATGACTTCCTCCCACACCGCGCCGCGGAAGCGGTCTGCGAGGTAGTGGACTTCGTCCATCACGACATAACCGAGGTTCTCCAAGAGAGCGCTATCGGCATAGAGCATGTTGCGCAGTACTTCCGTGGTCATGATGACAACCCGGGCGCCAGGATTAATGCTTGTATCGCCGGTGAGGAGACCAATTTCTGAATACCCGTAGCGCTCAACCAGCTCCTGATACTTCTGGTTGGAGAGCGCTTTCATGGGTGCTGTGTAAAACACCTTAACCTGGGGCTGTTGCAGGGCCACGTGGATGGCAAACTCGGCGACAATGGTTTTTCCGGCTCCGGTAGGTGCTGCTACTAGGACGCCCTTACCCGACTCCACGGATTCGCAGGCGTAGATCTGGAACGGGTCTAAATCGAAACTCAGACTGTTGCGAAACTCATCCAGGCGCGGAGAAGTGCGCCTGGCCGCCGCTGCCCGGTATCGTTCTGCGGGGCTTGCCTCAACCATCAGAACCGGTGTCTGCTCCCCTGAGAAGTTTCGCCGCCTTCTTGGCCACGCGAGCATCGTTAATCCCCGCGATTCCGGCTGCCACAAAATACAAAATGATCATCGGAATCGCCAAGAGAACCATAGAAACCACGTCCGCGGCAGGGGTGGCGAGAGCCGTAAACAGCGCGATGGTGACAATCGCCCACCGCCACCCTTGGATGATGGCCTTGGCGCTCAGAACGCCGATGACGTTGAGAAGGACAAGAAACACGGGGAGCACGAACCCGACTCCCACGGCCACGACCAGTTTGAGGGCAAAATCAAGATAAATCTTGGCACTGAGCAGGGTCGAGGACTGGTCCGGTGCGAAACTCGTGAGCAGGACAACAATGTTTGGCAATACCAACCATCCGGCAGTCACTCCGGCGAAAAACAGGGGCACTGAGGCTGCGAGGAACCCGACGGCATAGCGCCGCTCCCGTCGTTTCAGCGCCGGGACAAAAAACGCCCAGACCTGGTAGAGCCACACTGGTGCTGCCATCACAATGCCAAGGACCAAAGAAATAGCGACCTTGGTATCAAACGCCTCAGTTACGGAGGTGTAGTTGATATCGGCGTCTCTATTGGTCTCGCGGGCGATTTCCATGACGGGTTCGCTCAGAGCGGCCCAGACAGGGTCAGCCAGAAACCAGCCTCCAACGGCTCCCAGAACAATAGACAAGCCCACGATACCAAGCCTCCGTCGAAGCTCAAGAAGATGATCTCCCAGGGTCATCCGGCCCTCGGGAGACTTGAAACGGCGGCGAGACTCCGCCACGATTACCGGGTGGGGGCGTCTGGCCCGTCAGACCCCTTGCCAGCGGTGGTCGAGCCTTTGGGGTCGTCGTCGCCACGAACTTCGGTCTTGAAGATTTTGAGGGATTGACCGAGGCTTTTTGCCAAACCGGGAAGTTTTGGGGCACCAAAGAGGAGCAAAACGACGACGAGCACAATCAGGCCAGTCCAGCCACCCAGGTTTCCAGACATAATGTTCCCTTTCAGTTGATGCGGTAGTCACTCTAGCACCGAGGTGCTGATTACCCTCTGGGTTGGTAGGCCAGAAGAGCGTCCTTAGCAAACTCCTTGACGGCCGCCACCGCGGAGCCCGGTGAGACGACCCTCACAAGTGTGGGGTGGGCGGCAGCGAAGCGGGTCAGGGAACCGTAGTGGGCGAAGGGAATCTCCACCCGCAGTGCACCCTCGCCGGCTGGGTGGCTGAATCCCCGGGGAAGATAGTCGGCAATGACCGGTAGGGCACCCACCGTGGTGTCGATGACTACGGTGATGTCATCACTCGAGGGCTGGAAGAGCTCTGGCGAAATATCGTCAATGAGGGACTCATGGTCGCCCTGCGCGTTCTCGGTGGCTTCCACGCTTTCCATGTGATCAACCCGGAATGTGCGAAGCGCCTGCCGATGGTGGCACCATGCCCTGACATACCACGCTGCGTCCCTGGACTCGAGGACGAGGGGGTCAATGATTCTGGTCCCTGTTTCCCCGGCTTTGTTGTGATACACGATGGAGACCGAGACCTTGGTGTCTATAGCGTTATTGAGAATCTGGAGGTGACCCTCAGCGACTGGTTGGGCAATCGCGATTCGATCCGAATAGCCGTGGGAGCTCCCCCGCCTGATTTTGGCAAGCACTTCATCGATGTCACCCCGGCCCGAATAGGCCGGGTGTGCAGCCAGATACTGGAGTCCTGCAATCAGTGCCGACGCTTCGCGGGCCGTGAATCGCGGAGAGTGATCAATTGCCACAGTGTTCCAAAAGGTGATTACGCGTTGTTCCTCAAAGAGGTCCCAGTCGATATCGAAGAGATCGAGGTGAGAGTATGCGAGATTCTCTCCCGGTATTCCGGCACAGGCGATGAGGTGGACTGCCGCAACAATGTCGTCCTCGCTGCGCGAAAACTGGCGGGCCGCCTCAGCAACGCTCACTTCGCCCTTGTCCAGCACATAGGGCACTAACGCCAGAAACAGCATCAGGTTGTCGGTCGCTCTAGGGCGAGGGCGTTTAGCCATGTGTTCTCACCAGCACTTCAAGATTCGCGATGACTCGGTTGCGAAGCTCCGGTGGGTCGAGCACCACAACATCCGAACCCCAGGACGTTAGCTCATGGGCAAAAACGTCGCCGTCGGTGAAGTGCACCATCAGAAGGTCCTCAGAACTCTGGGTCCCCACACGGGCGCGCAGAGCGCTCGCTGCGTCGGTTCCAGGCTTCACCTGCAGGGTGGCGGTGTTTTTCTCGTAGAGCTCGTGCAATTCCTGGAGCGCCCGATCGGCGATGCCAGCGGGTCCCGGGAGCCCAGGGGCCGAGGGCAGCGGGCGCACCGTCGAGACTATGCGCCGTAGCAGGAATGTCCGCTCCTGACTGCTCTGGGAATCGTGTCCCATGACGTGCCAGCGGCCCTCGTGATTGACCAGTGCCCAGGGCGATATGGTTCGGCCCGTCGCGGCGCTCTCGCCGGGTTTGAGATAGGAGAAACTCACCTGGATAGAGGTATCAATTGCTTCACGCAGCGTGGCCAAAGCGGGTTCCCGGGTGCTGAGAATTGGAGCGAAGCCCAGCAACGCTTCATCAACGAGCGCGCCGAGTGACGCGAGTTTGATCTGCGCGGTCTTCGCATCGCGCGAGAGGCTACCTTCTCGCCACACTGCCGCTGCAAGGTTGAGCAGTGCGACATCTCTCGAGCTAAAGACGACGTCCTCGGGAAGGTCGTAGTCGCCCTTAGGGATTCGATAGATCGTGCTCTTGTTGTTTCCATCCTCCTCCGGAGGAATGAGCGCTTCCAGGGGTATACCAAGCTCCCGGAGCGAGTCTTTATCGCGCTCAAACCGGCGCTCTATGGTCTCTCGCGCCATACCGGCTTCGGTGTCTTCACGGTAGCCACGCACCGTCGTCAGAATCTGATCCTTCGTGAGCCCCTGACTAGTAGCCATCAGAGCAAGAATCAGGTGGAAAAGTCGATCCTCGGGGTTTACAGTGCTGAGCGAGCTGGCCACGGGCTCATCCTAGGGCGCCAGGCCCAAGAGCAGTGTTACTGGCCAATGCCCAGAATGTCGAAGACATACACCAGAGTCGAGCCATCAGGCACACCAGCTGGAGCCTGGCCTGCGGGATACCCAAGACTTGGTGGCACAGACACCAAAACCTGGGAGCCCACGGTCTGGCCAATCAGGGCCTGGGCAAGCCCTGGGATGACACCAACACCATCCCCAGCAGTGAACGTGTCGCGAGCGACCAGTGTCAAAGGAATACCCTGTTCGAAGCTCGTGTTGAAAATCTCGCGGGTGTTCCACACGGCCCCCGTGAAGTGCGTGGTGACGAAGTCGCCTTCCTGGATGGCGACTCCATCGCCTTGCTTAAGAACCGAAACTCGCAGCTCCGTGGGAATGGGCGCGTTCGGGAAGCTGAGGCCGTGGACACCCTCGTCGGTCTGAACCACGGTGGGTAATCCCGACTGCGGAAGGCGTGCACTGCCATTGGCCTTGGTGGGGTATGTCTGGTGGACATCAACGACTAGAACGATGGTGGAGTCATTGGTGATGAGCTCATCGCCCTCAATGGGACCGAAAACGTCCTCCACGGTCGTGGTCACAACAACCTGAGAGCCTGGTTTCTGGCACTCCAAGACGGCGGAGAAAACGTCCTCGGACGCGGCGTCGATGACGCGACGAACGGGGTTTCCTGGCTGGTAGTCCGAGCCAGTCAGGTACTCGCCAGTGGAGCCTAGGAAAATCCTGAGATCGAAGTCCACGAATCCGCCGACCCTGGCGGGTTCTCCCTGGCCGGGGTGGACGACGTTTAGTTCCCGACCGGTGGTCTTGAGCGGTGTGGGGAAGGACGCCTCGGCCACGCCATCATCGGTCGTGACAACGTCCACCAGAGCCGACGCTCTGCCGGGCTGGTAGGGAGACTCGCACTGCTCGGGAAACGAGGCGGCAACGCCGCCCACGATAGCTACACCGGCGGCAAGGACAACGATGGAGGCAACGGCCACAGAAACTTTAGACATAGTGTCCCCAGTCTATCGAGCCCTCCTGTGCTTAGGGTGATTCAGAACGGTCCGCCCGTTGCTTCGCCTGGCGCAGAGTTTTCCGAATGGTTTTGTCGTTTGCTGATCGCTGCCCGGTCGCACCCGGTGTCCAGGCTTCGATATCGTCCACGGAATACTCGGGCTTGGTGTGGTGGCGTTTTGTGGGGGGAATTTCAACCCCCGGCGCCACGATTCTGGTGGTCATGACAAACCCGGTGTGGCCAATCATTCGGTGTTCGGGACGAACCGCAAGCCCTTCCACATGCCAGGGGCGCACGAGAACTTCCTCCGAGACGCACGGTGTGAAACGTCCGTTATCGCGGAGGGCTTCGACAACCCTGGAGAGTTGTGTTGCTGTGGCCACATAGACGGCTAGTACTCCCCCGGGCTCGAGCACATGGGCAACAGCATCGACACACTCCCACGGTGCCAACATGTCAAGAATCACGCGGTCAACACTCATCGCCGGCAGTGACATCGCAACGTCCTGAACATCACCCACCCGGCAGTCCCAGTGGGATGGCGCACCGCCAAAGAACGTCGTGATGTTGGCTGCTGCAATCTCAGCGAACTCTTCTCTGCGTTCAACAGAGAGCACTGTGCCCGACTCTCCCACGGCTCTGAGTAATGACAGCGTCAACGCACCTGAGCCCACCCCTGCCTCCAACACGCGGTGCCCGGGTGCCACGTCGGCCACAGCCACAATATGTGCGGAGTCTTTGGGGTAAATGATGGCGGCGCCACGCGCCATGGAGAGAACAAAGTCGCCAAGCAGTGGTCGAAGCGCCACGTAGGGCACGCCATTGCTCGTCGTAATTACGGAACCTTCTGGTTTGCCAAGCACATCATCGTGGGCGAGGGGGCCTTTATGGGTGTGGTAGCGACCCCCGGCCTCCAGGGTGATGGTGTGGAGCTTGCCCTTGGGGCCGCGCAGTTGCACATGATCACCCAGGACAAAGGGGCCCCGGCGAACTTTCACGGGGTGGTTTCTCTTCTATGGGAGCGCCACGTCTCGGCCAAGCTCTCCAGGCCCCGGCCTTCCAGAGAATCCCAGAGTTCATGGGCGTAATCTCTGGCAATCTCCACGTGAAGTGGGATTCCGATGGTGACGGCACCGGCGGAGAACGCACTGGCTGCGCCGTAGCTGGAGTCCTCGAGCGCGACGCAGTCGCCAATTGCCACGCCGAGTGCGAGAGCACCCTTCAGATACGCCTCGGGGTTTGGTTTGGGCTCGCTGACATCATCGCCAGTCACAATCGCACGGAAAACGGGCTGTCCCATTTCCCGAGCTACGGCGTGCGCGAGGGCTTCAGCATTCATTCGCAGAGACATGGTGACCAGAGCACAGGGAATATCAGCGTCGAGCAACTCCCTAAATAGCTCACGGACGCCTGGGCGCCAGGGAACCGCGGCCGCGACTTGGTCGAGCACCCGCTGACTCAGACGTTGCACAATGTCATCTGCCGGCATGTCGACGCCAGCCTGCTGCAGCAAAGCAGCGGAATCCCAGAGCCCGCTGCCCACCAGCGCATACGCCTGTTCGGCGGACCAGGTGGCCCCGAACTCCTCGACCAGTTCAGATTCGGCAATCATCCAGTAGGGCTCGGAGTCGATGATGGTGCCGTCCATGTCAAAAAGCACGGCAGCGGGGAATTGTGCGCTCACAACCAGCAAGTCTAGTGGCGCCTATTGTGGGAGGTAGAGTGAAGAATCCGAGCGGAGAATTCATGACCCACATTCCCTTTTCTGACCACACCAGAGTGATGGTCGTGGCCTT
Source organism: actinobacterium acMicro-4 (assembly GCA_000754445.1). Taxonomy (GTDB): domain Bacteria; phylum Actinomycetota; class Actinomycetes; order Actinomycetales; family Microbacteriaceae; genus Pontimonas. The sequence continues at coordinate 93,733 of JNSD01000002.1, forward strand.
CGAGGGATGGAACGACGCTGGCGATGCGGCCAGTCACACCGCGCAGATGATTATCGACCAAGCCGGCTTGATTCCGGGATTCTCGATTGATCCCGAAGAGTACTTCGACTTCCAACTCACGAGGCCGCTTGTTGAGCACGCCAATGATGGCACTCGTTTCCTGAACTGGCCCGAGGTGACGCTGTGGTCTCCTGCCCCAGACTCAGATCCCGCGCCACTTGTGCTCCTGGGGCAGGAACCCTCCAGGCTCTGGCAGTCTTTCGCCGCGACGATGATCGACCATGCTCTTTCACACAATGTGGACGCCATGGTGTTTCTTGGAGCGATGCTGGCTGATGTTCCTCACTCTCGTCCCGTCCGGGTCACGGCCACGAGTGACGATGCAGCAATCCGGGAGTATTTCGATATTGAAAAGTCGACCTATGAAGGCCCGGTGGGCGTCTTGACGGTTTTGGCCTTGGCTGCCGCTGAAGTAGGCATCCCCTCTCTGCACCTGTGGGCCCATGTGCCGCACTATGTGCACACCTCGCCATCGCCAAAAGCTACGGTCGCGCTTGCCGAGAAACTTGAAGAGCTTGTGGGAATCGTGTTGGAGCGCGACGACCTTGAGGTCGAAGCCCTGCGCTGGGAAGAGGGCATTGACGCGCTCGCGGCCGAAGACGATGACATGAGCGCTTATATCAACCAACTGGAACAAGCCAGAGACACCGCGGACGCGCCTGAAGCTTCCGGCGACGCTATCGCTCAAGAGTTCGAGAAGTACCTCCGTGGTCGGCCAGATCGACCTAGCTCAAGCGAGTCATAAGGGGCTAATCGCGCCGGTCGCAAGACCGACCATCAGTGTGCTCCCGAGAAGCAACCGGTAGATCACAAAGGGCATAAAGCTTCTCGTTTGGATGTAGCGCATGAGCCACGCGATGACGCCCCAGCCCACCGCGAAGGCAATCACTGTGGCAACGAAAGTGTCAAACAACGAGAACGGTCCCGCAACCTCGGGTCTTAAAACGGCCGTTGAGAGTTCGTAGAAGCCACTACCGAGGACCGCGGGGATGGCTAAAAGAAATGAGTAGCGTGCTGCCGAGACCCTGTCATAGCCAAGGGTTCGCCCCATCGCAATGGTGGCTCCTGAGCGCGATACGCCGGGAATCAAGGCGAGCATTTGAGCCATTCCATAGAGCAGGCCGTGAGGAACGGTGAGGTCATTGAGGGTGGAGCCCTTTCTCCCCCACCAGTCCGCAGCGGCGAGAACAAGCCCAAAGACGATGAGCACGGTGGCGACCAACCAGAGTGAGCGGAAAGCGCCGCGAATCAGGTCTTGAGCAAAGTAGCCGACAATAACAATCGGCAGCGTTCCCACAACGATGAGCCATCCAAGCTTTGCCCGTGATCGAGCCTCGTGTGGGGCGTCTTTCCACCAGGATGATGGTTTACCCAGTGACGCCCACCATCCGCGAAGAATTCGAGCAATGTCCGGAGCGAAGTAGACCAGCACTGCGAGTTCGGTACCTATTTGGGTGATGGCAGTGAAAGTGGCCCCGGGGTCGGTGGCGGAGGGCAGAAATTCTCCGACAATGCGGAGGTGGGCGCTGGAGGACACGGGAAGAAACTCGGTGAGCCCCTGGATGATTCCCAGCAGGACTGCCTCTAGAAGCCCCACGTTCGACACTCCTTGAGTGGGCGGGCGGGAATCATGGCCCCAGGCTACCCTGCGGGGCAGTTTGGAGCCGGAACTTTAGTGGTAATGTCATGTCGGTCGCTCCGCGTTTGACGCGGTGTGCGCGCGGGTGGCGGAATGGCAGACGCGCTAGCTTGAGGTGCTAGTGCCCGTAAGGGCGTGGGGGTTCAAGTCCCCCCTCGCGCACGCGACGTCAGGGCCTCTCACTTCGGTGAGGGGCCCTGAATCTTTGTGTGTCGGTGGATGTTGACAGAATCGAACAAATGTTCGAATATAGCTTTATGTCCCCCACGCTGAGCCTCGATGCCTCTCCCCCGCAACGAGCCGACGTGCGCGAGCTCCAGGAACGTATTCGCTCCCTAGAAAGCACTCACGCTGACTATCCGGTGTTTCCGGTGGCCCCTGGCTTAGAAAGCCTTTTCCCACACGGTGGTCTTCGCCGGGGGGTGGTCTACGACATTGATTCTTCGCCCTCTCTACTGTGGGCTCTCATTGCCGAGGCAACCTCGTCTGGAACATGGTGCGCACTCGTGGGCATGCCAGACGCTGGTCTTGCTGCCGCGGAGGGCATGGGGGTCAATCTCGATCGCCTGGTACTTGTCCCCAGGCCTGGAGAACAGTGGCTCTCTGTAGTCAGCGCTCTCATCGATGTTGTCGGAATTGTCGCTCTGGGACCCTCCGCGCCACCCTCTGATCGAGTCCTCAGCACGTTGCTTGGCCGCCTGCGTGAAAGAGAGGCGACTATGTTGAGTCGCTCCGGCTGGTCCCGCAGCGAAGCCAGTATTAGTGTTTCTGCGCACCGTTGGCGTGGCCTTGGCGAAGGCCACGGTGTTCTTCACGAGCACCACATCAGTGTGGTGGTGCGTTCTCGTCAGAGCACTACCGCGCGATCGTGCGAGATGGTTATTGATGCGTGGGGAGCCCACTACAACCCTGGTGTCGCCTCCGTTACTGATATTTCCCGGCACCGTAGCGCCGGATAACCGTGATGGCTCGCACTCTTGTTCTGTGGATTCCTGCCTGGCCGGTTATCGCGGCTCAGTGTGACGATGAACTGCCAGGGGCTGTTCGTGGTGCAGCGCTAGCTCTTATTCATAAAGGCGCTGTGGTGGCGTGCTCACCAGAAGCTTCCGCCAGTGGTGTCAGGGTGGGAATGAAGCGACGAGACGCTCAGATGCGGTGCCCAGGGCTTAGTGTGCTGCCCGATTCGCCAGAGCGTAATCGCAGAGTTTTTGATCAGGTTCTTCTTGCGCTTCAGGACACGGTGTCCCAACACACTCTTGTCGAGCCTGGCATGCTGGCATTCGGTGCTCGAGGGCTCTCGCGCTTTTATGGTGGCGAAGAGGCTTCTGCCATCGCCCTCGTGTCCGCTCTTTCCTCTAGCGAGCAGGGTTTTCACTCCCGCGTGGGTATCTCTGATGATCTCTTTAGTGCGGTGATGGCAGCGCAGCAGACTGACCCCGCTCACCCGATTCGCATCGTGGAATCCGGGGCATCCTCGGCTTTCCTTGCCGGGTTGCCTATTAGTGTCCTGGATGACGCCAGCGCGGTGTCTCTTCTCAGTCGCCTGGGGGTGAACACTCTCGGCGAGTGCGTTGCCCTTGGCGAGAGCGCTCTTCGTGAACGTTTTGGTACCGCAGGAGAGCAAATCTACCGATTGGCAGCAGGGCGTGATGGGACGTGGCTCAGTCCTCACCATTCTCCGGTGGATACATCTGAATCGATTGCGTTGCTTGAGCCCTTGCACCTTATTGACCAACTGGCTTTCAGCATTCGCCACGCCACAGAGAATTACCACCGACGGTTATTTTCTGCCGGTGTTGTGTGCACCAGAGTGCGCATCACCATCGGCTTTGATTCAGGGCAACCGTATGTCAGAACGTGGCTTCACCCACGGTTTTTTAGCGCCAGTGAACTTGTTGATCGAGTTCGCTGGCAGCTGGAGTCGCTCGCCAGAGACTCTGCCGGATTGGGAGAACAACCGCCGGGTGTGGTGTCAGTGCGCTTTGAGGCGTTGCGTCCAGAACACCTGGGCGTTCACGAACCCGGCTTGTGGGGACAAGGCCCCGATAGTCGAGTGCACCACGTGCTCTCCAGGGTCCAAGGGATTGTGGGCGCACACGGTGTCTTAAGTGCCAGTAGCGCGACGTCGCGTTTTCCTGGGGGCACTCAGGTACTGACGACCTGGGGCGAAAAAACTACCGATGGCGAGGTTGGGCCGCTTCCTGGTGCCCTGCCTGAGCCTTTTCCTGGAACAGTATTTGCGCTTCCTCCGGAAGTCGCGCTCCACGATGCCAAAGGCCGCACTGTGCTCATTGACAAGGCTGAGCTCTCTGCTAGTCCGGCCTCCTTGGTGTTGGGGAGTCGTCGCTTAGATCTTGTGTCCTGGGCGGGCCCCTGGCCGGTGACTGAGCGTTGGTGGGACCCTGCGAAAGCACGATACGCGCACCGTCTTCAAGTCTTGGACGAACGAGGAATTGGGTGGTTACTGACAACTTCTGAGGGGCACCAGTGGCGCATAGAAGCTAGGTATGACTGATGGGCTGGCACAACCCACCTATTTCCTGGTCTGAACATGAAAAGCGTTTGAAGGATGCCTCCAGACCTGGCACTTCACCACCCTTGGGAGCTGATGCCGGTGATTCTCCTGCCTGGTCCGAGAGTCGTGCGCCATATCAAGCACCCATAGTTGAGGTCCCAGAGGATGCTGTGCCCTACGCGGAGCTTCATCTGCACAGTAGCTTTAGTTTTCTTGACGGGGTCTCCTCCCCCGAAAAAATGGTCGCGCGCGGTGCACAGTTGGGCCTTTCCGCAATGGCTATTACCGACCACAACGGTTTCTACGGTGCAGTGAGATTCGCCGAGGCGGCGGCCGCCCACTCCATGAACACGGTCTTTGGCGCAGAGCTTTCTGTGCAGGGCAATCAACCTCGCACCGTGGTGAATGATCCGCAGGGCCCACACCTGCTCGTCTTGGCACGGGGTCAGGAGGGCTACCACCGGCTTTCTTCGGCGCTTACTGATGCCCATCTGGGGAATTCCGAGAAAGACACTCTGGTGTGGGATCTTGATGCTTTGACCGAACAGGGTCGAGACCACTGGGTTGTGCTCACGGGGTGTCGTAAAGGATCAGTGCGCCACGCCTTGCCCCACCACAGGGTTCCCTCACGTGGGGAACAAGACGCCAGTGAGGCTGCACTACTGGAGCTTGTGGGGCGTTTCGGTCACGAGAACGTGGTGGTGGAGCTTTTTGACCATCAGCACCCCATTGACAGTGTGCATAACGACTTTCTTGCCACTCTGGCGACTCGTCACCACCTTCCCACCCTCGCCACCGGACTGGTTCACTACGCACTATCCGAGGATGCCGATTTGGCTCACGCCATGGCGGCGGTGCGAGCACGGACCAGCATGGACAAACTGAGTGATTGGTTACCAGCCTCCGGGGCTGCTTACCTGCGCTCGGGGGCGGAGCAAGAACGTCGTTTTAGGTCGTATCCCGGGGCTGTTGCGCGCAGTCACGAGATTGCCCAGGACATAGGTTTTTCTCTCAAGAAAGTAAGCCCCGGATTGCCCACATCGTTGTGTCCTTCCGGGCACACACCCATGAGCTACTTGCGGGAACTCATCGCACAGGCTGTGCCCAGACGCTATCCCGGTGCCACCGCAGAGGTGCATGCCCGTATTGCCAAGGAGCTCGATGTCATCGAGAGGAAAGATTTTGCGGGATATTTCTTGATCGTCCACGACATCGTGCGTTTTGCTCGCTCCCGCGGAATCCTTTGCCAAGGTCGAGGCTCTGCTGCTAACTCAGCGGTGTGTTTCCTTCTCGATATCACCGCGGTGGACTCGATTTACTACAACTTGCCTTTTGAGAGATTCCTCTCTGCGCTGCGGGATGAAGAACCTGATATTGATGTTGATTTTGAATCCCGTCGTCGGGAGGAAGTCATTCAGTATGTCTTTGAGCGCTACGGTCGTCGCAGCGCAGCTCAGGTGGCGACACTGATTGAATATCGGCCTAAAAGCGCCGTTCGCGATATGGCCAGGGCCTTGGGATATAGCCCTGGCGAGCAAGACGCGTTCGCACGCCAGGTCGAACGCTCCGGAGCCTTTCTCGAGAGCGCGGAACACAGCATTCCTGCTGATGTGGTGAATCTTGCGCTGCGGACACTGACTATGCCCCGTCACACGGGAATTCACTCGGGAGGCATGGCCCTGACCGATCGGCCGGTCTCCGAGGTGGTGCCGATAGAACATGCCCGTATGGAAAACCGCACAGTTCTCCAATGGGACAAGGATGACTGCGAGTGGATGGGGTTAGTCAAGTTTGATCTTTTGGGTTTGGGAATCCTCGAAGCTATCCACGAGACCTTCGATTTAGCCAAGGAGAGCCTTGGCGAAGAGTGGGAACTCGCAACGCTCCCCCGCGATGAAGCCGGTGTCTATGACATGTTGTGTCGGGGAGATTCGATTGGGGTTTTTCAGGTCGAATCGAGAGCTCAGATGGCCTTATTGCCAAGGCTTCAACCCAGGCGTTTTTATGACCTTGCTATACAGATTGCGATGATTCGGCCGGGCCCTATTCAGGGCGGCGCGGTGCATCCCTTTGTCAAACGTAAAGCGGGCCTCGAGCCCATCCAATATCCACACCCTGCTCTTGAAGAGTGCCTGGAGAGAACCCTCGGTGTTCCGGTATTCCAAGAGCAAATTATGCAAATTGCCATGGCTGTGGGCGGTTGCACCGCTGAAGACGCAGATTTGTTGAGGCGAGCGATGGGGTCAAAGCGTGGACGGGAGCGCATTGAATCGTTGAAAGAGACCCTCTTTCGCGGCATGGCACAGAATGGTCTCGACCCCGAGGGTGCCAAGCGCATCTATTCCATGATCGAAGCCTTTGCCAGTTTTGGCTTTGCTGAGAGTCATTCCCTGAGCTTTGCCCTGCTCGTCTATGCGAGTTCGTGGCTCAAATTGCACTATCCCGCCCTCTATCTGACGGGATTATTGAGAGCCTGGCCAATGGGCTTCTACCCCCCGGCATCTTTGGTCAGTGACGCTGAACGTCACGGAGTAGTCGTCAGGGGTCCCTCCGTTCTCCGCTCGGGGGTTAGGGCGGGAGTTGAAGCAGTTGATGGCCAGTCGATGTCATCGGGGGGTCAAGATTCTTGCCTGGTGTATGACCAACCGACTCCGAATAAAGTTTTCGACCCCGCTGGTGATGACCCGAGCGGCCTCCACCGGCGTGACCAACAGTGCGCAGTGCGACTGGGACTAGCGGGTATCAAGGGAATAAGTGTGGAGCGCGCAGAGGCCATAGTCCACGACCGTGAGAGCAGGGGGCCCTATCAAAGCCCTCGTGATCTTGCGAGGCGGGTTGGGTTGAGTGCGGCCCACTTGGAGGCGTTGGCCAGTGCTGGCGCTCTTGGCGATTGGGGTAATCACCGGAGAGAAACCCTGTGGATGGCGGGCCATTGGGCCGGTGAGAACCCCCAGTATTTAGACCACACCAACGCTCCACTGCAGGTGCCACTTTTTGAGGTGATGTCTGCGCGTGAACAGATGGTGGCAGACCGTGTGTTTACAGGCGTCTCTCCGGGAGATCACCCGTTGCGCTATGTGCGCCAATGGCTTCAGACCAATGGGGTCGCAAGCGTTCTTGACACTCTGAGCCAGGAGCCAGGGCGCCGTATCTGGATTGCCGGTTTAGTCACTCACCGACAGCGCCCCTCCACCGCGCGGGGTGTGACGTTTCTCAATGTCGAAGACGAGACCGGTTTAGTCAATGTCATCTGTGGAGTGGGATTCTGGCGACGTCATCGAGCGATTCTGCGCGACAACGCAGCGCTGATGGTAAGAGGAATTCTCGAGAGAAGTCCCGAAGGGGTCGTATCCGTTGTTGCTGATGGAGTTCATATCCTCCCCATCGGAGTTCCCCAGGGCTCCAGGGATTTTCAGTAATCTCCTACCGATCCCGGAGCGCCCACAGCGCAACGGCACTGGCGGCAGCGACGTTGAGAGAATCGACTCCGCCTCGCATCGGGATTGATACAACGGCGTCTGCGTCTCCCAGCGCGCGTGCGGACAAGCCGTCTCCCTCGGTGCCAAGCGCCACGGCAAGCCTCACAGGTGGATTTTTGGAGAAGACATCAAGCGACATGGCGTGTGGCGCGAGGGCCAGTGCCACAATGCTCACGCCGTTGGCGTGAAGCGTCGCAACAAGTTCCGTCCATGATCCTGCGCGTGTCCAGGGAATTTGGAACACCGTTCCCATACTCACTCGAACGCTCCGCCGGTAGAGCGGATCGGCGCAGGAATCGGTGACAACAACGGCGTCGGCTCCGATTCCCGCAACTGAGCGAAAAATCGCACCCACATTGGTGTGATCGACGATGCCTTCGAGAATCACGATGCGAGTAGCACCGGCAAGCAGTTCTTCCAGGTTTGGCATCTCTGGGCGGTGCATGCTGGCGAGCGTTCCACGGTGAACGCGATAGCCCGTCAGGGATTCCATGAGCACCCCGTCGCAGACAAAAACGGGGACCTCATCGAGAGCACCAGGCAGTGCAGTGGCAAGTTCATCAAGCTTCGGCAACCAACTCGGAATGGTTAATATCGAGCGGGGGCGGTGACCGGCGTTCAGCGCACGCTCCAGTATTTTCAGGGATTCAGCGATGTAGAGACCCTGATCGGGCTCGCTTTTGGTGCGAAGCGCCACGTCAGTGAGGGCGTGGTAGTCGGCCAAGAGCGGATGTGACAGGTCCACAACCTGCGTGACAATCACGAAGAACTCCCCTGCGCGTCCCGGCGTTTGGAAACATGTTGGAAAAATACGGTCGCTAGCCTCAACCCTAGAGCGAGAGAGTGTCCTCGGTCAGGAGAATTGTCCATGCAGGGTATGTCAGGTGTTGCAACCGACGTCGTCGACGAAGCCGTGGGCATTCTGCGCGGGCGTCCGGCCGCCGTGTTGACAGGTGCAGGCGTCTCTACTGATTCTGGAATCCCGGACTACCGCGGTGTGGGAGCGCCCAAGCAGCATCCGATGAGCTTTTCTGATTTTCTCCAGTCCCACCGTCATCGGCAGCGCTACTGGCTGGGAAGCCACATGGGCTGGTCTCGCTTTGCTGCAGCAGAACCCAACCGCGGACATGAAGCAATCGCGTCGGCTGAAGAAGCGTCGCTGTTCAGTGGCGTTGTCACCCAAAATGTTGACGCCCTTCACCACAAGGCCGGCTCGTTGCGGGTGGTTGATCTCCACGGTCGCCTGGACAAGGTTCGCTGTATTCATTGCGGACAATCCTTCTCGCGTCAGTCCGTTGCCCACACTATTGACCTCCTCAATCCCTGGCTTGAGAAGCGCGACATTTCAGGTCACATCAAACCCGATGGCGACGTTGATGTGGCCGTCACTTCAGAGTTTGTGGTGCCCTCCTGTGACATGTGCGATGGCGTGCTCAAGCCAGAGGTAATCTTTTTTGGCGAGTTTGTTCCCACAGGGGTGTTTGATCAAGCCGCGAGTCTAATTGCACGCTCGGAAGCTCTCATCATCGCTGGTTCTTCCCTCGTGGTGAACACCGGCATGCGGCTGGTCAATCTTGCCCACAGAAAGAAGATTCCCATCGTCATCATCAATCGAGGGCCTACCAAGGCCGACCGGCTCGCCACCGTTAGAATCGAAGCAGGAACCTCAGAGACTCTCGACGCCCTCGTTGGCGGTCTTCAATCTGGCTCCGTCTAGACGCCCCTAGAGCTTTAGCCCAGGAGATTAATGACCCGCTTCTTTATTGTTCGCCATGGCGAAACTGAGTGGAACAAAGTCCGGCGAATCCAGGGAGTGAGCGACATCCCTCTCAATGACACGGGGCTTCAACAAGCCCACGCTGTTGCAGAGATACTTTCTGCCCACAGTTTTGACGCGATTGTCTCCAGTCCCCTCTCTCGGGCCAGAGACACAGCCCGCGTCATCGCGGAGCGCTTGGGGATGCCGGAGCCTGAAATCTTCCAGGGTCTCATCGAGCGCAACTACGGCGACGCCGAGGGCTCAAACGGTCAGGACTTGGATCATCTGTATCCTCCCGGAACTGAAATCCCGGGTCGAGAGCCGCGTGAAGCTGTGACCGCCAGAGCATTGGCCGTCCTGCGTGAGCTTGCGCTAAGGCATCCGGACTCCGACGTTATTGCTGTGGCCCACGGCGGTGTGATTCGCAGCGTCGTCGAACATGTCGCCCCTGGCCAACACAACGAACCAATCACCAACTGTTCCGTCCACAGCTTTCGGATGGTTGCTGGCAGTCTCGAGCTGGTGGCATTTGACGATCCGATGGAGGTTGCCGCACATGATCTGGCAGCCGTCGAGTTTGAGGACCAAAACCCTGCGGAGGCGAGAGAAGATAGCCCGCGTCACTAGTGTCCTCCACGGCGCGGTCGGTGGCGTGGAATAGGCTCGCCTCTATGGGCCACTGGAGCGACACATTAGTAGTTTTTGATACTGAAACCACAGGCCTTGACACTCGGCACGCGCGCATTGTCACCGCCTACGTGGGAGTTATTGGTTCCCAGGGCGAAACTGTAGAGGCGCATTCCTGGCTCGCCGACCCCGGTGTTGTGATCCCGGATCAGGCAACGGCCGTCCACGGCATCACGACCGAAGTGGCGCAGCGAGAGGGCCGGCCCGCTGGAGAAGTCGTCAATGAAATCCGGTCGGCAGTGGAGGGCTATCTGGCCCGGGGTTTGCCGATTGTTGCCTATAACGCCTCCTATGACTTTTCGATTCTCCACCACGAGTCGGTCCGTCACGGATGTGAGCCACTCATCGACCCGCGGCCAATTATTGACCCGCTGGTCATTGACCGAAAAGTCGATACCTATCGCAAGGGTAAACGAACGCTCCAGATGGCTGCTGCTCATTACCTCGTTCGGCTGGAAGACTCACACACTGCTGACGCCGACGCCATTGCGGCCGGCCGAGTGGCTCAGGCAATTCTCCGGGCCCATGACGCGCAACTGGAGGGCGATGCCCAGTGGCTGCATGATCAACAGGTAATCTGGTCGCGCGAATGGGCCGAGAACTACCAGTCGTTCCGGCGCAATCAGGGCGATGCGGGATTCGTAGCAACCGGCGCATGGCCGGTGAACGCCTAGTTACTTACCGAAGCTCTTGAAACGCTGGTTGAACTTCTCGACACGGCCGGCCGAGTCAAGAATGCGTTGCTTGCCGGTGTAAAAAGGGTGTGAAGCGCTGGAGATTTCAACGTCAATGACGGGGTAGGTGTTTCCGTCTTCCCAGTCGATGGTCTTGTCACTCTTCGCGGTCGAACGCGTGAGGAAGCTCTCGCCCGAGGTGAGGTCACGAAAGACAATCGGGGCGTAATCGGGGTGAATGTCAGCTCTCATAGGAAATCCTTGACGTCTGGCAGAGCATCTGCGTAAGTGGGCCAAGGGCCTACTTTATCAGCAATTTCACAATGCTGTCGCCTGATATCGACCATTGTTATGAGTGATGGACAATGGTCTCCCAAACGCCTCGCTCATCACCTCACCGGTGAGCGTGTCGGCGATGGGGCCCTGGGCGATGATTGCGCCAGCCTGCAACACAAGAATGTGCGTGAACCCGGCGGGAATCTCCTCGACATAGTGAGTGACCATCACCATCGCCGGCGAACTGGCCTCCCCAGAGAAATGATCGAGCATCTCAATGACGTCCTCACGTGACCCGACATCGAGACTGCCTGCCGGTTCGTCAAGCAACAGCAACTCTGGGTCAGTCATTACTGCGCGGGCGATCTGCACGCGCTTGCGTTCGCCATCCGAGAGAGTTCCGACATAGTGGGCTGCGAGGTGATCAAGGCGCCATTCACTAAGAACACGCTTGGCCCGCCTCACATCGATGTCCTCGTAGGTTTCCTGCCACCTGCCGGTGACGCCCCATGCTGCCGTCAAGACGGCGTCAGTCACCGTCTCGTTGTCGGGAATGCGCCGAGCCATGTCGCTACTTGCAAAGCCAACACGGGGGCGAAGCTCAAACACGTCTGTTCTGCCAAGGCGCTCACCCAGAATCGTGACTGTTCCCTGTGATGGCTGGACAAATGATGCGAGCATGCCCAGTAGGGTCGTTTTCCCAGCCCCGTTAGGCCCGACAATCACCCACCTCTGAGACTGGTCAATGGTCCAAGAAATGTCCCTGAGAATGGCGCGACCGTCGCGTTCGAAGCCAACATTATCGAGCAAAGCAACTGTGGTCATTGTTGTCCAAGCCTACTCCACAGGGCAAAACGCTAGGAGGTGGGCCGGCGTTGATGGCCTACGCTTGAGGGGTGTTTCCTCAGTGGAGAGCCCCGCGATGACCTCTCATCAGCTTCTGGTGGTGTTGGATGTCGATTCGACGCTGACGCAGGATGAAGGTATTGACCTGCTCGCTGCGCAGGTTTCCAAGGACATTGCCCGCGAGGTTTCTGCCATCACAGAGTCAGCCATGCGCGGTGAACTCGACTTCGAAGAGAGTTTGCGCAGACGCGTTGCCGCTCTAGAGGGGACCCCTGAAACCTCTGTCAACGAAGCCTCTAAAAAAGTGCGCCTGAGTGAGGGCGCCCGGGTCTTGGTTGATACTCTCCACGCTGAGGGCCATCTCGTGGGAGCGATTTCCGGTGGCTTCCACAGCATGATTGATTCGATAGCTGAGGACTTGCGTTTGGATTTTCACCGTGCCAACCGGTTGGAAGTCAACGGGGGCATTCTTACGGGCAAAGTTGTGGGTCCCTTGATTGATGCCCGCGCGAAGGTGACCGCACTTCAGGAGTGGGCGCGGAGCGCCGGAATCCGGAGGGAGCGGACTGTTGCGGTGGGCGACGGCGGAAACGACGTCGAAATGCTGGCCTGGGCAGGCCTGGGGGTTGCATATATGGGCAAGCCCGTCGCTCGCGCCGCGGCCGATGTTGCGCTGGACACGCCTGATCTGAGCAAGGTGCTTCTGTTGTTGGGACTACTGCGCGATTAGTGTCCCATCCCCAGTCCACCATCAACCGGGATCACAGCCCCAGAGATATACGCCGCATCATCTGACGCAAGCCAGAGCACCACACCAGCAACCTCGGCGGGATCGGCAAACCGGCCAGCAGGAATTGACTTGAGGTAGGCATCCGCCTGTTCGGGTGGGAGCGCTTTGGTCATGTCGGTCGTGATGAAACCGGGGGCGACGACATTTGCGGTGATTCCGCGCCCACCGAGTTCCCGGGTCAACGAACGGGCAAAACCTACGAGAGCTGCTTTTGATGACGAGTAATTGACCTGGCCAGCCGAACCAAAGAGACCCACCACGCTTGAGATGAGAATGACGCGGCCATACTTGGCCTTGATCATTGGTGTGATGCAGCGCTTGACGACTCGAAAAACGCCACCGAGATTGGTCTCAATGACACTGTCGAATTCTTCATCCGACATTCTCATGAGCAGCGTGTCCTTGGTGATTCCCGCGTTGGCGACAAGGACGCTAATCGGGCCACAGGCCGCTTCGACTTCGGCAATTGCTCTGTCCAGGCTGGAGCTGTCGGTGACATCGGCTCTCACGGTCATCGAGCCCTCGGGACCGTTACCGGAGCGGGCAGTCACGGCGACCTGATATCCGTCACTGAGAAAACGCTCCGCTATGGCATAGCCGATGCCACGGTTACCGCCAGTGATGAGGACCGTCCGGGAAGCTGTCATAGTTCATAAGCTTATTGGCAGACGACTGTTCTACTATGAGCACACTATGTCGGCTCCTCACACCGTGACCTCATTGCAGAACGCTCCCGAACGGGAGCGGCGCGTTCGGATGATCAAATACACCGTTGCGATGGGGATCAGGCTTGCGTGCATAGGGGCGTGTTTTCTCGTCTCTGGGTGGTGGCTCCTCATTCCCGCCCTCGGAGCCATAGTTCTGCCCTATTTCGCAGTGGTCGTGGCAAATTCAGCCACCAAAGACGGCCAGAAGGCCACGCCCTTGCGTCCCGGCACGGTGAGCGTCACCAGCCAGCAGTGATGTTCTCAGAGTTCCTCGCAGGGTCGACCCGGTGTTCGCGCACCTCCTGTCAGGAATCTGCGGCGTGGGAGATTGTGTGGCGAAATCCCAAGATTCACGGACCTGAGCGGGAAAAAATCTGGCTGTCGTGTCCTGACCATAAAGTCTTTTTTGAGGGCTATCTGGGTCAGCGCGGGTTCCCTGTTAGGGCTGTAGCGCTCTCCGGAGAGGGCGCATGATTCGGCTACTCTTCACCAGGCGCTGGGTGGGGTATCTGGCGCTGACTGTTGTCTTCGCGCTGGTCTCGAGTTTCTTCGGGCTGTGGCAATGGGATCGGCGAGGCCAGGCCGTTGCAGCCATCGACGTTCTCGAGTCACACTGGGACAAAGAACCAGCGGAGTTCATGAATGTCGTGGGGGCTGGCGGGTTCTCCCCGGCGCGGGAGCAGTGGACCCCGGTCGTGGTCAACGGAGAGTATCTGCCGGGTGATCAGATTCTTGTGAGAACCAGGCCGCGCGGCGGACAGGTGGGCTTCGAAGTGCTTGTCCCCCTGCGCACCGACAGTGGCCTCATAGTGGTGGTTAACCGCGGCTGGATACCCACAGGCGAGGCCAGTGACTTCCCGGATGTCGTTCCGGGCGCACCCGGTGGCGAAGTTTCACTGGTGGCGCGAATCAAGCCCGGCGAGCCAACACTTCCCAGACGAGGAGCACCCGAGGGCCAGCTACCAAGCATTGACCTGGAGGCCATGAAGAGTGTCGTGGGTTACGACCTCGAGACGACGTACTTTCTCCTCCTGGACAGCGAGACCCCAGAGTCAGCGGTGGCACCACTGCCGGTACTCCGCCCCGTACTGGATGAGGGCCCCCACCTCAGCTACACCCTGCAATGGTTCGTTTTTGCCCTGCTGGCCCTCATCGCGTTTTTTGCTTTGCTTCGCGGCGAGGCCAGGCGCGAAGCGGGAATTGAACCTCCGGAGAGAACGAAGAAAAGCGACGCTGACGAGGAAGACGCACTGCTCGATCGAGCACGAATTTAGGCCAGCGAAATCAAATCTTGATACTCGGCGTTCCAGTGGTCTTCGACACCATCTGGCATGATCAGCACCCGCTCTGGATTAAGCGCAACAACCGCGCCATCATCGTGACTCACCAGGACCACCGCGCCCTTGTAGTGCGCTAGCGCGTCAAGGATTTCCTCCCGAGAGGCGGGATCAAGGTTGTTGGTGGGCTCGTCCAATAGAAGGACGTTTGCCTGGGACACGACAAGTGTTGCCAATGAGAGCCTGGTTTTTTCGCCACCCGAGAGAACGCCGGCCGGTTTCAGAACGTCGTCGCCGGTGAAAAGGAACGATCCCAGTACTTTGCGAGCTTCTGTCTCCCCCAGGCTCGGAGATGCTGCCAGCATGTTCTCGAGGACGGTGCGCTTAATGTCGAGCGTCTCGTGCTCTTGTGCGTAGTAGCCAACTCGAAGGCCGTGGCCCGCCTCAACTTCGCCGGTGTCGGGGGCATCCACGCCAGCAAGAATTCTGAGAAGAGTCGTCTTGCCGGCACCGTTTAGTCCCAAGATGACGACCTTGGAACCACGGTCGATGGCCAAGTCAACGGCGGTGAAAATTTCAAGGGACCCGTAACTCTTGGAGAGGTTGTGGGCAAACAGCGGCGTCTTGCCACATGCCGCAGGCTCGGGGAATCGCAATTTCGCTACCCGATCGACAGCCCGCACGTCATCCAGGCCGGCCAGCATCTTCTCGGCGCGGGCAACCATCTGGTGCGCCGCGGCGGCCTTGCTCGCTTTGGCCCCAAATCGAGCAGCCTGTTGGTGGAGCGAGCTCGCTTTCTTCTCCGTAATGGAGCGTTCTTTGCGGCGACGTTCCTCGTCCGCCTCGCGCTGGCGCAGATAAAGCTTCCAGGACATGTTGTAGATGTCGATGGTGGATCGGTTCGCGTCAAGGTAGAACACGCGGTTTACTGTCTCCTCCACCAGGGCGACGTCGTGGGAGATTACGATTACTCCCCCTTGGTACTGCGACAGGAACGCCCTCAGCCAGACCACCGAATCGCCATCGAGGTGGTTGGTCGGCTCGTCAAGAACCATAAGAGGTGCATTCTGAAAGAGAATACGTGCCAGTTCAATCCTGCGGCGTTGACCACCGGAGAGCGTCGCCAAAGTTTGATCGAGCAGGGAGTTCGGAAGGTTCAAATGGGAGGCGATCGTGGCGGCCTCAGCTTCAGCGTGGTAACCGCCCGCCGCCAAGAATTGGTCATTGAGGCGCCCATATTTCTTCATTGCCGCCTGCGCGATAGCGTCATCAGAGGAAGCCATGTCGAGGCTGGCCTTCTTCATCGCCGCCATCACTGTGCCAAGTCCGCGCGCATCGAGAATGCGAGTTCGCGCAGTTGCTTCAGGGTCGCCGGCGCGCGGGTCCTGGGGTAAGTAGCCGACCTCTCCGTTGACGTGAACAAATCCCGCTGTCGGGGCTATTTCACCGGAAATGACTCGGGTTAGAGTGGTCTTTCCCGCGCCATTACGACCGACGAGCCCGA
Source organism: actinobacterium acMicro-4 (assembly GCA_000754445.1). GTDB lineage: Bacteria > Actinomycetota > Actinomycetes > Actinomycetales > Microbacteriaceae > Pontimonas. The sequence goes on from JNSD01000002.1 coordinate 109,946, forward strand.
CCTTGTCGCCTTTATCGACACGGAAAGATAGCCCGTCAAGGAGCACACGGGCGCCGAGCCGAATCTGAAGGTTCTCTACCTGGAGCATGCTGCCTCACACTGATGGGTTGATTCGAGACAACACGAGAGAGTTAAATCGAGAATCCGAGCGCTCTCATCATGTCACGACCGTCGGCCGTAATCTTTTCCTGGCCCCACGGTGGCATCCAGACCCAGTTGATCCGAAAACGCTCAACGATCCCATCCAGGGCCTTGCCCATCTCCTCTTCAATGACGTCGGTGAGGGGGCACCCTGCAGAGGTCAGCGTCATGCTGATAATCAGGGCGTCTTCGTCGCCGTCCCAGGACAGGTCATAAATGAGTCCCAGGTCAACGATGTTGACCCCGAGCTCGGGGTCTATGACGTTTTTGAGCCCTTCCTCGACGCTGTCAAAGCGTTCAGGGGACAGTGCGATGGTAGACATATTCTCCAGTCCCTTTCCTAGGCCACCGAGGGCGCCAGGTAGCGGTCGTAGCCCTCATTCTCCAGGGTGTCTGCCAGTTCGGGTCCACCGCTATCCACCAATTTTCCGGCAACAATCACGTGAACGTGGTCCGGAGTGATGTAGCGAAGAATGCGCGTGTAGTGCGTGATGAGAAGCACTCCCAAGGTTGTTGCTGCTTTTGCTGCGTTCACACCTTCGGAGACGATTTTCAACGCGTCGACATCAAGTCCACTATCAGTTTCGTCCAGCACCGCGAACTTGGGCTTGAGTAGCTGAAGCTGCATGATCTCGTGGCGCTTCTTTTCGCCACCCGAGAAGCCCTCGTTCACATTGCGCTCGGCAAAACCTGGCTCCATCCGCAGGGACTCCATGGCTCCACGGAGCTCCCCAACCCATTCTCGAAGGGCGGGGGCCTTGCCGGCCAGCGCGGTCTTAGCAGTTCTCAAAAAGTTGCTGACGCTAACGCCCGGAACCTCGACGGGGTACTGCATTGCCAAGAAAAGGCCAGCTTTCGCTCTCTCATCAACACTCATGGCCAGCACATCAGCACCATCAAGCGAGATGGACCCGTCAGTGACCGTGTAGCGCGGGTGGCCGGCAATCGTGTATGCGAGCGTGGATTTACCAGACCCGTTGGGGCCCATGATGGCGTGGGTCTCTCCGGCGTGGAGAGTGAGGTCTATGCCCTTCAGAATTTCGACAGGGCCCTGGTCGGTTTCGATTGATACGTGCAGGTTCTTAATCTCTAAGGTGCTCATGTTCGTGCCTTCTTGGCTATCTAGGAAATAACGAGGGGTGTGGGGTCAATGTACACATCACCATCGGTGATGGTGACGCTGTAGACGGGCACAGGCTCAAATGCGGGAAAGTTCTTGGGCTTGCCTGTGGTCAACTCAAACTTTGACCCGTGCGCCCAACACTCGAGCGTGTCATCCTCCACAAAGCCTTCCGACAGGGCAATCTCCCCGTGACTACACGTGTCACCAATCGCGTGCACCGTGCCAGCAGAGTCCTTCACCACGGCAATGGGCACACCTTCGATGGTGACTTTGAGTGGCTGGTTCACGGCGATGTCGGCAGCAGGGCAGATCTTCACGGCAGTCATGATGCTTCCTCCGTCGCAGAGAGTTTGGTTCGGATGCGCTCGGTAAGCAGCTCGACCAACTCGGTGTCATTGATTCGAGAAATGATATCCACCAGAAAGCCCATCACGACCAATCGCCTGGCATCAAGTTCCTTGATTCCGCGTGACTGAAGATAAAACAGTTGCTCGTCGTTGAAACGGCCAGTGGCACTCGCGTGACCGGCCCCTTCGATATCCCCGGTCTTGATTTCAAGGTTGGGAATAGAGTCGGCCCGCGTGCCCTCACTCAGGACAAGGTTGCGATTCTGCTCGTAAGAATCTGTACCTACTGCAGCTGGGCCGATCAGTACATCGCCAATCCACACCGTCCTGGCACCCGCGCCGTGAAGTGCACCTTTGTAGGACACTCGGGACAGAGTCTTTGGGCCCTGGTGGTGAACATAGACCCGGTGCTCCAGGTGCTGGGTCGCATCGGCAAAGTAGGCTCCAAATAGATGTCCCTCTCCGCCCTCTCCCGCGAGCTGAACAGAGGGATTGACAACTACAACGTCTCCCCCGAGAGATACCGAGATATGAGTCAGCACCGCGCCCTTGCCAACATGGGCGAGGTGGTGCGCGTACTGAATTGCGCCTGCGTTCCAGTCCTGCACGAATACGACGTGCAGGCGGGAATCGTTCGCGAGATCGAACTCAACGTTCTCGGCAAGGAGGGCATCTCCGCTCGAGCGAACCACCAGGGTTGCGTGTGTGTTGGCCGCTACTCGAATCAGAGAGTGGGCCGCACGGGGCGCCACTCCCATCTCTTGGCGGCTCAGCACCACGGTCTGCGAGAGCGCCTCCGTCAAGTCAATGACCAACACCTCTTCAGTCGACTCCCACGCGTTGGCGGCTGCGCGATCTTCGGGAAGGCCCGCCACTCCTCGAGCTACTTGCTGGGATGGGACAAAGCGGTAGCGGAAGCCATCGACGTTACTGGCATCGATGGCGTAGCTCGAGCCATCAAGGCTCCCGTCGATGAGAGGCTGCAACTTTGCCACCGGGGTGAGCTTCCACTCTGGTTCGCGACCAGTAACAACTGGAAAGTCGGCAACAGAAACTGACTGGAAACGCTCCGAACGAGTCTGTACTGGCACCTCCGGCAGTGCAACCTGGGGTGGCGCCTCGGAGACCGAGGCGCCCGTCTGTGGGGAACTCATTTAGCCGACGGAGCCTTCCATGTTCATTTCAATAAGTTTGTTGAGCTCGAGTGCGTATTCCATGGGCAGCTCACGCGCAATCGGCTCTATGAATCCGCGGACAATCATGGCCATCGCCTCCTCTTCGGCGAGTCCGCGACTCTGGAGGTAGAAGAGTTGCTCTTCGCTCACTCTGGACACCGTCGCTTCGTGGCCGAGTTGGACATCGTCAACCCGAATGTCAATGGCCGGGTAGGTGTCGCTCCGCGAGATCGTATCGATCAACAGTGCATCACACCTCACGGTGTTTGCTGAGTGGTGAGCGTTCTCGTCAACTCGGACCTCACCGCGATATCCGGCACGACCGCCGCCGCGCGCAATCGACTTCGAGACGATCGACGAGGTCGTGTACGGAGCCATGTGAATCATTTTTGCCCCAGCGTCCTGGTGCTGACCGGGACCAGCAAAAGCAACAGAGAGGGTCTCTCCCTTGGCGTGCTCGCCCACCAAGAAAACAGAGGGGTACTTCATGGTGACTTTGGACCCTAGATTGCCATCGATCCACTCCATGGTGGCGCCTTCATGGGCGATAGCCCGCTTGGTCACCAAGTTGTATACGTTCGTGGACCAGTTCTGAATGGTCGTGTAGCGAACACGGGCATTTTTCTTGACGATGATTTCGACGACCGCCGAGTGCAGCGAGTCGGTTGAATAGATGGGGGCGGTGCAGCCTTCGATGTAGTGCACGTAGCTGCCCTCGTCGGCGATGATGAGTGTGCGCTCGAACTGCCCCATGTTTTCTGTGTTGATTCGGAAATAAGCCTGCAGCGGGATGTCGACCCGAACGCCGGGGGGAACATAGACAAACGATCCACCGGACCACACGGCAGTATTCAAGGCCGCGAACTTGTTGTCGCCGGCCGGAATCACGGTGCCAAAGTATTCTGTGAAGAACTCGGGGTGCTCACGAAGCGCGGTGTCGGTGTCGAGGAACAACACCCCCTGTGCTTCGAGATCCTCGCGAATTTGGTGATAGACAACCTCGGATTCGTACTGCGCCGCAACACCAGACACCAAGCGAGAACGTTCCGCCTCGGGAATACCCAGACGTTCATAGGTCTCACGAATTTCGTCGGGAAGGTCCTCCCAGGTTTGCGCTTGACGCTCGGTCGAGCGAACAAAATACTTAATGGTGTCGAAGTGAATCCCGGAAAGATCCGCGCCGAAGTTCGGCATGGGCTTCTTCTCGAAAAGAGCCAGACCTTTGAGACGGGTCTTGAGCATCCACTCGGGTTCATTCTTCAATGCCGAGATGTTGCGCACCACGTCCTCGGAAATTCCGCGAGTGGCGCTCTGTCCGGCAGCATCGGCGTCGTGCCAGCCAAACTCATAGTTTCCAAGACCTTCGAGCTCTGGTCGATCGAGAAGTACGTCAGACATAACTCTCCATTTCACCGTTCCCATTCATTGTGCTAGTCGCCGGCCATCCAGCAGGCACCAGGTTTTCTCTCTTACACTCACTCCTAGCGAGCGCCGAAGGGACCACAACCCCGATGGGCAGCAACGCAGCCACCCGATTCCCTCAGTGTATCGGGCTACACCCTGAGAGTGAAGGTCATAATCCGTGAAATCGCTGTGGAACTGGCTTCCTGACACCATCGATCGACGGGTTCGCCTCGCTGCGTGGGCAAGCCTGGTCTCTCAGATTCTGATCATCGGCACTGGCGGTGCTGTCCGGCTGACTGGCTCGGGGCTCGGATGTCCCACCTGGCCGCGCTGCACGGAGGACTCCTTTGTGACGACGCCGGAGATGGGCGTCCACGGAATCATTGAGTTTGGTAACCGATTGCTCACGTTTGTCCTCATTCTCATTGCGATTGCCATGTTTGTTGCCGTGCTTCGGCTCCGGAAGGAACGGCCCGAGCTCTTCACCCTGTCACTGGTGATTGGACTGGGCATCCCTGGCCAGGCAGTCATCGGTGGAATCACGGTGCTCACCGACCTAAACCCCTACGTGGTTGGGTTGCACTACCTTCTCTCGACTGTGTTGGTGGGGCTAGCGGCCATACTCCTCTACCGGGTTCGTGTTGGTGCGCGAACCAGCCAGTGGAGCGTGCCCGCCCCGGTCAGGCTTCTCTCCGGGACACTGCTTGGCGTTCTGACGGTCTCAGTCGTCATGGGCATTCTGACAACCGGATCGGGTCCTCACGCGGGTGATGGAGGAGCCGCACGAAACGGGCTCGATTCCTGGTTATTCCAGCATTTTCACGCGTGGCCCTCCTATGTGTTCTTGGGTCTCGTGGCTGTGCTGAGCGTACTTGCCTGGTTTTCCGGCGTGGGCTCCCCGCGATTTAGACGCACCACCACGGCTTTGCTCCTGGTGACCATCGGGCAGATTGGTATTGGCCTTTACCAGGCGCGCAACGGCCTACCGGAATTGTTTGTTGGCATCCACATGGTGATGGCGGCCGTTCTGGTGGCGGTTGCGGTCAGCCTGCTCGTGGCGCAGAGGGTTGAACCGGCTAGAGCGCAACTAGTGGGTCAACGCCAACAGCAATGAAGAGCAATGTCAGATAGGTAATGCTCGAGTGAAACACTCGCATCGGCTTCACCTCTAAGCCAGCTAGAGCGCGCTGGTAGAGGCGGTGGGACTCCAGGATGAACCACGCCCCTGAACCCAGTGCCACCACTGTGTAGACCCAGCCCATGGGAGCAACGGGAATCAACAACAACGAGGCCGTCACGGTAGCCCAGGCGTAGAGGATGACTTGAAGGCCCACGACCGGGGCGTCACGAACGACGCCGAGCATGGGCACTGAGACACTCGCGTAGTCGTCCTTATAGCGCATGGAGAGTGGCCAATAGTGGGGCGGCGTCCAGAGAAAGACAACAAGGAAGAGAATCAGGGGTTCCCAACTCAGGGACCCTGTGACCGCCGCCCAGCCGATGAGAACGGGGAAGCATCCGGCTATACCGCCCCAAATGATGTTCTGCTCGCTGCGTCGCTTCAGCCACAGCGTGTACACGAAAACGTAGAAAAGAATCGCGACAACGGACAGCAGAGCTGCTAACGGAGTCGTGAACAGCCACAGCCAGGCAGTTGAGAGGACCCCGAGCGTCGAGGCAAACACCAGAGCCTGGACCCCAGTGAGTACACCGGTGACCAGCGGACGTGACTGCGTGCGACCCATGACCGCGTCAATATCGCGGTCGATATACATGTTAAAGGCGTTTGCGCTGCCAGCGGATAGCGAGCCACCAATCAGGGTTGCGACGACCAGCCAGAGGTCCGGTATGCCGCGCTGGGCGAGAACCATCACTGGTGCGGTGGTCACCAACAACAGCTCAATAACCCGTGGCTTCGTCAGTGCGATGTATGCACGAAGCAAGGCCCAAGCGCGCGGGAGAGCTGACAGCGCGGGCATTGTGGCTCGCGGGGTGAGAGTTTTGTTGGCAGACACAGCGCCCTCATACTAGTTCCCCCGATATTGAAAACCCTGAGCGTGGTCCTAGCGCCGGAGCCCCTCCGCCCCCGGATATACTGGGCGAGCTGGCACGGGTCGCTTCCTCGTTTGGCGCCCATGAGGGAATGTTTCCGCTCACAAAAGGACTATGTGGCTATGGCTTCGATTTTCTCCGACCTCGACCGGCGGGCAGTGGATACAGCTCGCGTTCTCGCGGTGGACGCCGTCGAGAAAGTAGGGAATGGTCACCCGGGAACCGCCATGAGCCTTGCCCCTGTTGCCTATCTGCTCTACCAAAAGGTCATGAGCATCGACCCCAGCGACCCCCATTGGCTCGGTCGCGATCGCTTCATCCTCTCGGCTGGCCACTCCTCCTTGACCCAGTACGTTCAGCTCTACCTGGGCGGGCTCGGCCTTGAACTCGATGACCTCAAGGCGCTTCGGACATGGGGTTCGCTGACGCCTGGCCACCCAGAGTTTGGCCACACAGATCACGTTGAAATCACCACGGGGCCTCTGGGCCAAGGTCTCGCATCGGCAACTGGATTTGCCTATGCTTCTCGTTTCGAACGTGAGCTGTTGGATCCACACACACCCGCTGGCGACTCAGTCTTTGATCACGTCATCTACGTCATTGCCAGTGATGGTGACATGCAAGAGGGTGTGACGGCTGAGGCCGCGTCCCTTGCCGGTCATCAGAAGCTTGGCAACCTGGTCGTCCTCTACGACGCCAATAAAATCTCGATTGAAGACGACACCGACATTGCCTTTACCGAGGACGTGAGTGCGCGGTACAAGGCCTATGGCTGGGATGTCCACACGGTTGACTTCGGCGATGCTTCGTCCTACAACGAGGACGTTGACGCTCTTTTCGCTGCCATTGAAGCCGCTAAGGCGGAGACGTCGAGACCCTCGCTCATCACCCTCAAGACCATTATCGGCTGGCCAGCACCCACCAAACAGAACACCGGAAAGATCCACGGATCAGCCCTCGGCGCCGATGAGGCATCTGCGCTGAAGGCGGTACTGGGTTTCCCAACTGACCAGAGTTTCGTCGTGGAACCAGAGGTTATCGAGCACTCGCGTGGACTCCGAGAGCGCTCGGCAGCCGCCCGCTCGAAGTGGGACGCCCGGTTTACGCAGTGGGTGTCTGCAAATCCGGATCGCGCTGCACTACTCGAGAGGCTGCAGTCTGGCTCCCTACCGGATCTTGCCGGAGTGCTACCCACCTTTGAGGGCCTGGAGAAGCTTTCCACCAGGCAGGCTTCAGGCGAAGTCATCAACGCTCTTGCTGCGGCCCTGCCGGAGCTGTGGGGTGGTTCTGCGGACTTGGCCGAATCAAACCTCACCACTATTAAAGGTGCCCAGTCTTTTGCGCCCCCAGAGCATTCAACCAACGAGTGGACTGCCTCCTACTCCGGCCGCGTTTTGCACTTTGGCATCCGAGAACATGCAATGGCCTCGATACTCAACGGAATCCTTTTGCACGGACCAACCCGAGCATTTGTGGGCACCTTCCTCATCTTCAGTGACTATATGCGCCCGGCCATCAGGCTTGCCGCGCTCATGAAGATTCCCGCGCTTTATGTGTGGACCCACGATTCCATAGGCCTCGGCGAGGACGGCCCGACCCACCAGCCAGTCGAACAGCTCTCCAGTCTGCGCGCTATCCCAGGCCTCGACGTTGTTCGCCCGGCTGACGCGCACGAAACCGCGTGGGCGTGGAAGACCATGATGGAGCGCAGGACGCGCCCTGCCGGTATTGCGCTCACTCGTCAAGCGGTGCCGGTTCTTGCCCGAGGCAGCGGCGTGGCCACGAGCACGGTCCTCGCTCATGCGTCCCACACTGCGCACGGCGGATATGTTGTGGTTGAAGGCTCCCGCGCTCCCGAGTGCATCCTCATCGCGACGGGCTCGGAAGTAGCTTTGGCTCTGAAGGCTCGCGACGAGCTCGAGGCGACGGGTATCTCTACACGGGTTGTGTCCATGCCCTGCGTGGAGTGGTTCGATGAGCAGAGCGCCAGCTACCGCGACTCTGTGCTGCCCTCCGCCGTTCGCGCACGGGTGAGTGTCGAAGCCGGTATCGCCCAGAGTTGGCAGAAGTTCTTGGGCGATCACGGTCGCGCTGTATCGCTGGAACACTTTGGTGCCTCAGCAGACGCGGACACCCTCTATCGCGAGTTCGGCATCACAGTCGACGCTGTGGTGGCGGCTGCCACTGCCAGCATTGCTTCTACGAGGAAAGAAGGCTGACGTGTCCGATTCCCCCACGCAGCAGCTCGCGTCGCTTGGAGCCAGTATCTGGCTTGATGACCTTTCCAAGGATCGTCTCACCTCTGGGTCCTTGGCCGAGCTCATTGCTCGCCACAACGTGGTGGGGGTCACCAGCAATCCCACGATCTTCGCTGGCTCGGTTGCCGGCAGTGATTCTTACGCTCCGGATATCCAGGCCATGAAGCGTGAAGGTGTGACCGCTGAAGAAGCTGTGTTTCGCATCATGATTAGCGATGTGCAGGGCGCGTGTGACCTGCTCCGTCCTCTCTATGACAAGACCAGTGGTGTTGATGGACGCGTGTCTCTCGAGGTGTCCCCTCTGCTGGCCCGCGACACCGAGGGGTCTGTTGCTCAAGCCCTGGAGTTGTGGACTGCGGTTAGCCGCGAGAATCTGATGATCAAGATTCCCGCCACCCGCGAGGGTTTGCCGGCCATCACTCGCGTTCTGGCTGAGGGGATTAGCGTCAACGTGACGCTCATCTTCAGCATCGAGCGCTATCGCGAGGTCATCGACGCTTATTTTGCGGGAATCGAGCTCGCTCATAAAGCCGGTCACGATGTCTCTCGGATTCACTCTGTTGCATCGTTCTTCGTCTCACGTGTCGATAGCGCGGTGGATGCCACACTCGATGCGCTCGGTAGCCCGGAGGCCAAGGCCTTACGATCGAGTGCCGCCGTGGCGAATGCTCGTTTGGCCTACCAGCTGTTCCAGGAGCGCCATGCCTCGGAATCGGTTGCCAGCCTTCTGTCAGCGGGAATGAACGCCCAGCGCCCGCTGTGGGCCTCGACGGGTGTGAAGGACCCTGCTCTGCCCCCGGCGCTGTATGTGACCGAGCTCGCGGTGAAACAGACCGTCAACACGATGCCTGAGAAGACCCTGCGCGCGGTTGCCGATTTCGCGGGGCCGATCGCCGATCGCGTAACAGGCGACTACGCTCAGGCTGCCAAGGTCATGGCAGGCCTCGCGGCGCTGGGGATCTCGATCGACACAGTCACCGATGAGCTTGAGCGCGACGGGGTAGCCAAGTTTGTTCAGTCCTGGCACGAGCTACTGGACACCGTCCAGAGCGCCATGGATCAAGCCGAGTAAACGAGTGATAGTTGCGCTTGAGCCCTCCTTGGAACAGGGAATCGGCTCTGTGCTCGACACCGCGGTGGCGCAGCGTTTCGCCAGCCGACTTTTTGCGAAGGACCCAACGCTGTGGGGACAGGCAGCACTGAACGAGGCGAGTATCCGCTTGGGATGGGTCGATGACCCTCAGGCTCAGCGCGCGCTTGTCGGTGAAATCTCTGATTTGCGCGAGGCTCTACTCGCCGAGGGTGCCTCTCGTGTCATTCTGTGCGGGATGGGTGGCTCGTCCTTAGGGCCTGAGGTCATGTGCGCGAGTGCCGGAGTGCCCCTTGTCGTGATCGACACTACTCACGGCGATGTCCTGGCCCCAGTGCTGGGAAGCGACCTCTCCGATGCTGTCGTGGTGGTCTCGTCCAAGTCGGGCGGGACGGTGGAGACTGATTCGGCTCGTCGAATTTTCGAGAAGGCACTGATGGATCAGGGCCTGTGCCCCACGAGTCGCATTGTCGTGGTGACTGACCCAGATTCGCCGTTGCACCAAGAATCAGTTGCCTCTGGCTATCAGGTTTTCTTGGCGAACCCGTCCGTGGGCGGACGGTATTCGGCCCTCACGGCGTTTGGGCTCGTGCCCTGTGGCCTTGCCGGCATGGACCTCGTTTCTCTTCTTGATGAGGCTCACCAGGCGTGGAGCACGCTGTCTATGGATGCGCCCTCGAATCCTGGGCTACGCCTGGGAGCGGCACTCGCCAACGGTGCGCCAGAGCGAAACAAAATACTCCTAGCTGATGCCCCGGGGATGCCCGGCTTTGGAGACTGGGTCGAGCAGCTGGTCGCTGAATCAACGGGCAAGGACGGACGGGGGCTTCTCCCTGTGGTGGGGTCCGGTCTCAGAGATTCAGATGATTGTCTCACCGTGGGGAGTGTCGGCTCCGCGGCGAGCGTGCACATCACCGGTGGCCTCGGCGCGCAGATGCTGCTCTGGGAGGTCGCTACAGTGTTTGCGGCCGCGCAGCTCGGGGTTAATCCCTTCGACCAGCCGAACGTGGAGAGCGCCAAGATTGCGGCCAGGGAACTTCTCTCCCGAGAGGCCGGACACACTGCCGACAGTGACCCCCGTGAAGCGATGTCCGTCTGGGCGTCTTTCGACGACGGTGGCTCACCGGAGACACTCATCGAGGCTCTGCTTCGCCTGGTCGGCCCGTCGTCCTATGTGGCGTTGTGTGTATTCGGAGATAGCGCAGAGCAAGCACCGTGGCGTGCTGTGGCAACGTCTCTTGAGCAGAACACCAATAGACCGGTCACCGTGGGGTTTGGCCCAAGATTCCTGCACTCGACCGGACAGTTTCACAAAGGCGGACCTGCCGAGGGAGTCTTTATCCAGATCGTCGAAGTTCCGACCGCATCGTTCGAGATTCCAGGACGTGACTTTGACTGCACGGGTCTTCTTGTTGCCCAAGCCAGAGGGGATGCCCAGGTTATCGCCGAGAGCGGGCAACCCATTCTCAGCATCACGGTGCGAAGCGAGGAGGCGAGACGCCGTGTTCGTGAACTGCTCTCGTCAACTACTTAGAGACGGCCCTTTTTTTCGCGAAGTCTGGTGAGGGCGTCCTCAAGAATCTGAACTGCCTCTTTTTCCGTGCGCCGTTCTTTGACGTAAGCGAGGTGGGTCTTGTAGGGCTCGTTCACCGGAAGCTCGGGTGGATTCTCCTTGTCGCGACCAGCCGGGAGCCCGGTCATGGGAGAATCAATCAGTTCTGGGATTTCTTCAGGGTCGATGTGCGCGGAGAAATAGCGCACTGTTTCATTTCCCATGGCGTCCCAATAGGACACAGCGATGCGGTCAGCCTGAATCCCCCGGTCCTGCTCCCCCATCGGCCCTGAGCCGACTCTGGTTCCTCGGATAGCGCTACCACCTGATGCCACTGGGACCCCTAAACATCGAAACGAGTGAACAAGCCAAGAACAACGATGCTCGAGACCCAAAAGAGCGACACAACCACGGTGATGCGGTTGAGGTTACGCTCTGCCACCCCTGAGGAGCCGAGGTTTGAGGTTACGCCTCCGCCAAACATGTCCGAGAGACCACCTCCACGACCACGGTGGAGCAAAATCATCAGCGTCAACAGAATGCTGGTGAGAGCCAGAACAACCTGAAACACAACGCGCAATACGTCCACAACTACCTCCTGGGTGCAACCACCACTATAAACGCTACGAGCGTGTTAACTATCCATCGTGACGTGCGCGGGGAACCGAACAATCGCAGAAAACTCGGCCACATCGAGGCTAGCGCCGCCGACAAGGGCCCCGTCGACATTCTCGCGTTTCATGAATCCTGCGATGTTGCCCGATTTGACGGAGCCACCGTAGAGTATCCGCGTGCGAGCGGCCGCATCCGCCCCGTGCTTGTCCTGGATAGCAGCTCGCAACGCTCGCGCCACAGTCTCGGCCTGGTCTGGCGTCGCCGCCTGACCGCTACCAATCGCCCAGACAGGCTCGTAGGCAACGACATAGTCGTCAGAGGACTTCAGTTGGTCCAAGACAACCGCCAGTTGGTCGAGGGGAACCTTGCTCGGGCCAAACTGTTCGAGGTCCTCCGCGGTCTCTCCCACGCACACAATCGGGACAAGACCGTTTCGCACGGCTGCTAGCGCCTTACCTGCAACGACGTCATCCGATTCGTGGTGATCAGAACGACGCTCCGAGTGGCCGACAATCACATACCTGCAGTCCAAGGCCTTGAGGAACACACCGGACACGTCACCTGTGTGGGCGCCGTCGTCATGAACGGAGAGATCCTGACCCCCAAGGGCGAGTGGCAGGTCATCAGCGCCGATCAGGGTTTGGACTGACCGGAGATCAGTGAAAGGGGGGAACACAGCGACCTCAACCTGCTTCTCCTGGTAACCAGCGTCTTTGAGTGCCCAGGCCAACTTCTGCACAAAAGCTATCGATTGAAGATGGTCGAGATTCATCTTCCAGTTGCCAGCAATGAGGGGAACTCTTAGCTCTGCCATCCCAATATCTCCAATCCGGGCAACACTGTGCCCTCTAGAAACTCCAAACTCGCTCCACCACCGGTGGAGATGTGGCCGAAGCTGTCCTCGTTGAAGCCGAGCGCCCGCACCGCCGCAGCGGAGTCTCCGCCACCCACCACCGAGAGCCCCTGAACTGCCGTGAGCGCCTCGGCTACTGCTCGGGTCCCCGCCGAGAAAGCCGCGAACTCAAAAACTCCCATGGGCCCGTTCCAGAACACGGTCTTTGAACGCCGAATTACCTCGGCAAAAACCTTCTGACTTGACGGTCCAATATCCAGCCCGATGCCAGCTGCTCCTGCAGGGCCAGACTCTAGCGCGTCTGAGGACAGCACGACGTGGGGGCTGTCCGCAGCGAAAGACTCTGCGACCACGATGTCGTCTGGAAGCACAATCTCCACGCCTAACTCAGCGGCCTTGCTGAGAAAGTCACGAACCGTGGGAATACTGTCGCGCTCAACGAGGCTGGAAGCAATCGCATGACCCTGGGCGGCGAGGACGGTGAACACCATTCCTCCACCGATCAGAATGTTGTCGGCGGCTGGCAGAAGCGCTTCAATGACACCGAGCTTGTCAGAGACCTTGGACCCACCCAGAACGACGGTGTAAGGGTGCTCAACGGCCTTGGTCAGCCGCGTGACAACATCAACCTCACGTTCGATGAGAAGTCCTGCAACGCTCGGGCGCAGCGACGGAAGCTCCACTACGCTCGCCTGTTTGCGGTGGACAACACCAAAGCCATCCGACACGACAAAATCAACATGGTCAGCCCACTCCGCTGCTAGAGCTGCACGGTCACTATCAACCTTCGACGTTTCTCTCGGATCGAATCGGAGATTCTGAATCACGGCGACGGAGCCTGGCGCTCCCTCCCGCACGCCCTCAAAGGCCGCTGGACCTGACACATGATCGATGAATCGCACCGGTCCTTGGATGAGATCGGCAAGCCGGGTGGCAACCGGGGCCAGGGAATACTTCGGGTCTGCCACACCCTCGGGCCGTCCTAAATGGCTCGCCACGACAACACGTGCTCCAGCGTTCCTCAGAACGTCGAGGGTTGGCAGAAAAGCCCTGATGCGCCCATCGTCGGTGATGACGCCGTCTTCGAGTGGAACGTTGGCGTCGACACGGAGAAACACCACCTGACCGGCCAGGTCAGGAGCTTCGGCAAGCGTGCGAAGAGTCAAGGACTAGAGCGATGTGGCCATGAATGCGGACAAATCAACCAAGCGGTTGGAGTAGCCCCATTCGTTGTCATACCAAGCGCTCATTTTCACCTGGTTTCCAAGGACTCGAATCAGCCCCGCGTCGATGATGGAGGAGTAGGAATCTCCCACGATGTCGCTCGAGACCAGTGGTTCCTCGGAGTACTTGAGGATGCCAGCGAAGACACCCTTGTCCGCGGCCTTCTTGAAGGCGGCTTGGACCTCTTCGAGAGTGACATCCCGTGACGCCTCGACCGTGAGGTCGGTGATAGAACCGGTCGGAACTGGCACCCGAAGGGCGAAGCCATCGAGCTTGCCCTTAAGCTCTGGCAGCACAAGTCCGATGGCTTTGGCCGCACCAGTCGAGGTCGGAACAATGTTGATGCCCGCGGCACGTGCCCGCCGAAGGTCACTGTGGGGACCGTCCTGGAGGTTTTGGTCGGCGGTATAGGCGTGCACCGTGGTCATCAAACCGCGCTCGATGCCAAACTCGTCGTTGAAGACCTTGGCCATGGGGGCAAGGCAGTTCGTTGTGCAGGACGCGTTGGAGACGATGTGGTGGGTGCTGGGGTCGTACTTGTCGTGGTTGACACCCATGACAACAGTGAAATCCTCGCCAGAGGCCGGGGCAGAAATGATGACCTTCTTTGCTCCAGCGGTGATGTGGGCTCGGGCCTTCTCTGCGTCCGTGAAGAACCCAGTGGATTCGATGACGATGTCAACGCCGAGCGACGCCCACGGAAGTGTGCCGGGGTCGCGTTCTGCGAACACCGTGATCTTCTTGCCGTCTACCGTGATAAATCCATCGCCCGCGGTGACCTCGACCGGAAGTCGGCCGTTCACCGAGTCATATTTGAGCAGGTGAGCCAGCGCCTTGGGGTCCGTCAAATCATTGACAGCGACGATGTTCAGCTCGTGGGAGCTTGCCAGCGCTGCGCGAAAGAAACTGCGGCCGATACGACCGAATCCATTGATGGCAACCGTGACCACGGGGAAACCTCTTTCCAAGGTGGGAGAAACTGGGGCCGAGGGACGCTTCGGCCTCTCTCAACGCCCCTACCCTACGAGATTAGCAGGGTCGCAGAGGCTCCAGCGCGGGCCGCCTCGAAACGCTTGGCGACATTTCCCCAATCGACGATGTTCCAAAACGCCTTCACATAGTCCGCTTTGACGTTCTGGTAATCCAGGTAGAAGGCGTGCTCCCACATGTCGAGCTGCAGAAGGGGAATCGTTCCCTGGGCGGTGTTTCCCTGCTGGTCAAAGAGCTGCTGAATAATCAGACGCTTGCCCACCGGGTCAAAGGACAGCACTCCCCAGCCCGACCCCTGAATACCCATCGAGGCGGCCGTGAAATGGGCCTGGAACTTGTCGAAGGATCCAAAGAACTCATCGATTGCGGCAGAGAGTTCCCCCTCCGGTGCTCCCCCCGAATTTGGCGCAAGGTTGGTCCAGAAAATGGAGTGGTTGATGTGTCCGCCGAGGTGGAAAGCGAGATCCTTCTCTAGACGATTGATGTTGGCAAAATTGCCTGTCTCTCTTGCCTCATCGAGCCCAGCGAGAGCATTGTTCGCTCCATCGACGTAGGCTTTGTGATGCTTGGAGTGATGAAGTTCCATAATTCGAGCGCTGATATGAGGCTCGAGGGCAGCGTAGTCATAGGCCAGATCCGGCAATACGTAGGGAGACATAGCGTCCTTCTGTGGTTTGATGTGAGTTCAGTCTAAAGGGCTGGGTTACACCGTGTCTGTCACAGCCCCTCAAGACCCTCAGGGACACTGGCCATAGTTGCTGGAATCCCCGCGTCTTCAGCCTTCTTATCGGCCATTGCGAGCAAGCGTCTAATCCGCCCAGCGACAGCGTCTTTTGTGAGTGGCGGATCTGCGTGGTGGCCAAGCTCATCGAGGCTGGCGTCGCGGAAGGACAGCCGCAACCTGCCCGCGTAGAGAAGATGATCCGGAATCTCGGGCCCCAGAATCTCCAACGCTCGTTCGACCCGCGCGCAGGCAGCAACAGCGGCCTGCGCTGATCGCCGAAGATTCGCATCATCAAAGTTCACCAGGCGGTTCGCGGTCGCCCTGACCTCTCTGCGCTCGCGGAGCTTCTCCCACTCCGACACCGCGCCAGGGGCGCCCATTGTCGTCAACAGATCGCTGATTGCGTCACCATCACGGACCATGATTCGGTGTGCCATGCGAACCTCACGGGCTTTGGACGCCACGCCCAAGCGCTGCCCAATGCCGACCATGGCCATAGCGGCTTCAGCGCTCGGAGCAACAATTTCGATTGCAGCAGAGCGTCCCGGTTCGCTAATGCTCCCGCTTGCGAGAAAAGCACCACGCCAGATTGCCGCTAAGTCAGTGACAGGTGACGTGGTGAGTTTGTTGGGCAAGCCTCGTACCGGGCGCTTCTTGGCGTCGAGCAGCCCTGTTTGGCGTGCGAGCGTCTCGCCACCCTGCCGGACTCTCACGACATAGACCGGGTGGCTTCGATTGCCGGAGGGCTGCATCACCGCCGCGTCGGTGGCCATGCCAAAGAGGTCGCGGATGTCGCGCCGGACGCGCTTGGCGGCTTCGAGATGGTCCAGCTCAACCTCAACGGCGATATTGCCCGAGATTACGTGGAGCCCACCTGCGAAGCGAAGAATGGTTGAGAGCTCTGCGTGGCGCTGGGAGGTGTGCTCTGGTGTGACTGTGACGAGTTCGTCTTTGACAGAAACCGTGAGCGAGTGCATGACTACCAATACCTATTCGCGGCCCAAGTCCCGATGTTTCAGCGTGACCTGAATATCTGGGTGCTGGCTTAAGTGTGTGAAAAGCGCTTCAGCCATCGCTACCGAGCGATGCCTACCACCGGTACACCCTATCGCAAGGGTCGCGAAAGTCTTGTTCTCCCCCTGGTAGCCCTTCAGCACAGTCTCCAAGGACTTCTCGAAGTTCGCAAGGAACTCGACAGCGAGGGGGTGCCCGGTGACATACTGGGACACATCGGAGTCCTGGCCGGACTGGTGGCGCAATGACTCGTCCCAGTAGGGGTTTGGTAGGAACCTCATATCCGCGACCATGTCCACATCCGAGGGCAAACCGTATTTGTATCCAAAACTCATGACGGTCAGGCGAATCTTGGCGTCCCCGGGCTCGCCGTAGACGCTCGCCACGGCCGTGGAGAGTTGGTGGATATTCATTCCCGTCGTGTCGATGACCAGGTCGCTACGCTCGCGAATCTCCTGCATCAGAGTGCGCTCGGCAGTGATTCCATCCAGCAGCGTGCCCTCCCCCTGGAGCGGATGAGGCCTGCGCACCTGCTCGAAGCGCTTAACAAGTTGCTCATCGGTGGCATCCAGAAACATCACCTGCACGTGCGAATCTTTCGAGAGCTCAACGATGACATCGCGCGCGTCACCAAACATCGTCCCACCCCTAGAGTCCATAACAGCCGCGACTTTGGGCATACCTGCCGTGGGGTCCTCAGACAGCGCGACAAGCGGCTTTAACATCTGAGGCGGAAGGTTATCCACCACATACCAACCGTGGTCTTCCAGCGAATTGGCAGCCGTCGAGCGCCCAGCCCCCGACATTCCGGTGACAATCAGGACCGCTTTGTCGGCTGGGTCGGAGGGGGCCATCATGTCCTCGAGGGTAGGGATGTCTTCATGCTAGCGCCGGCAACCTCCGGATTCCCGAAGTGCGCGACGATGGTGTCGGCGACCCGAGGCCCTACCCCCTCCACCTCAAGGAGCTGATCTCGGGAAGCCTTCTTCACCCGGGTGACCGACCCAAAGTGTCGTAACAGGCTCTTGACTGTGGTCGGCCCAACGCCGTCAATGTCTGAGAGCTCGGACCCCAGCACACGAGCGCGGGTGCTGCGTTGATAGCGCAGTGCAACCCGGTGCGCTTCGTCTCGAACGCGCTGGAGCAGAAACATCCCATCACTCGAGCGCGGGAGAATGACGGGGTAGGCAGCACCCGGCATCCACACCTCTTCAAGTTTCTTGGCCAGGCCGCAGACCGGGATATCGATGCCTGCCTCCTCAAGTGCTCGCTTGGCAGCGTTGACCTGGGGAAGCCCACCATCGATTACCAGGAGGCCGGGTGGGTACGAAAAGCCCTTGCGTTCGGATTCGCCTTCCTCGGGTGGTGCCGTCAACCGCTGGAGGCGGCGAGACACGACCTGCCAAATTGCTTCCGTGTCGTCCCGTGCGTTGCTGATGGCAAACTTGCGGTAGTGCTCGCGCCTGGGAATGCCATCCTCAAAAACCACCATCGAGGCAACCGGGTTGTCCCCTCCCAAATGCGATACATCAAAGCACTCAATGCGCAAAGGGGCCTCGGGAAGTGCGAGGGCGTTGTGAATCTCCGCTAGTGCGCGGGAGCGGGCCTGCGGGTCAGTCGTCTTGGAGCCGACATAGCTCTGCAGAGTGTGTTCGGCGTTGATGGCGACAGTGCGCTGCAACTCTGCTAGCTCTCCGCGCTGGGCAACCCGGAGAGACACCTTTCCGGAGAGCCCGGCATCAGCGCGTAGCGCCGAGAGTTGCTCTTCCCACCCGTCGGAGAGGACTGGAAGGTTCGGAACAACCACAACTCGGGCGGGTGGGGAGGCCTCGAATCCGTCACGGAGGATGAGCTCGACAAGGTTCTCCTCCAGCGCGCCCTCCAGAATGAAGCCCTGTGATGAGCGAATGCGCCCGCTCCTCACCCGGAACACATGAGCTGCTGACACCAGTGCTTCCCCCGCCACTGCGAAGATGTCTGCATCGACGTCCTCGCCTAACACCATGGTGTTCTTCATCAGGATGGTGTTGATCGCATCGACTCGGTCACGAAGTTTGGCGGCGCGTTCGAAGTCAAGCGCATCAGCTGCAACCCGCATGGATTCCTGCAACTCCCGGACCACTCCAGAGTCATGACCCTCCATAAAAGACGCCAACGACAGGGCGAGAGCCTTGTGATCTGGCTGACTCACGCGGCTGACACAGGGGGCAGCGCATTTGCCGATATCGCCGAGCAAGCAGGGCCTCCCGGCCCTCTGAGCCTTGGTGTACACGGTGTCTGAACAGGAGCGCACGGGGAACGCCTTGAGGATGGTGGAGAGCGTGTCACGCAGCGCTCCTGCTGTGTGAAAGGGACCAAAATACCTCGCACCTTTGATGCCCTTCTTCCGTGCCAAGAACACCCGTGGGACACTCTCAGACACGGTCAGCACCAGGTAGGGGTAGGACTTGTCGTCCCGGAATCGCACATTGAACTCGGGCGAGAACTCTTTGATCCAGAGAAACTCAAGCTGCAGCGCCTGCCTCTCTGTGGGCACTAGCGTCCAATCGAGCGACTGCGCGGAGTCAACCATGCGTCGGGTTCGCTCGTGGAGTTTGCCGGGTTCCTGAAAGTAGCTGGTCAGGCGCGACCGGAGGTTCTTGGCCTTTCCTACGTAAATGACGGTGCCCCTCGCGTTCATAAAGCGATAGACACCCGGTGATTGGGGGATATCACCGGTTCGGGGTTGCCAGGAGTGCCGAGGGGTCATGGCTAGAGGGTGTGAAGCAACTCTTTGAGAAAAGCGCCGGTGTGCGAAGTCTTGTGTTGGGCAATGGTCTCGGGGGTTCCCTCAACAACGACCTTTCCACCACCGGAGCCACCCTCGGGACCGAGGTCAATGATCCAGTCGGAGGCACGGATGACATCCAGGTTGTGTTCAATGACCACAACGGTGTTGCCCTTGTCTGCGAGTCCCTGCAGAACGTGAAGGAGCTTCTTGACGTCATGAAAATGCAGCCCAGTGGTCGGCTCGTCGAGCACATAGATTGTCCGACCCGTCGAGCGCCGCTGGAGCTCAGTCGCCAACTTTACCCGTTGAGCTTCACCACCGGAGAGTGTTGTCGCTGACTGACCCAGTCGGACATAGCCAAGCCCCACGTCCACCAGAGTGTCGAGGTAGCGGGCGATACTGCTGATGGGCTCGAAGAACGTCGCAGCTTCCTCAATGGGCATGTTCAAAACGTCAGCAATGGTCTTGCCCTTGTAGTGGACTTGGAGTGTCTCCCTGTTATACCGGGCACCGTGGCAGACCTCGCAGTCCACGTAGACATCGGGCAGGAAATTCATTTCAATCGTGATCGTTCCATCACCCGAGCAGTTCTCACAGCGACCACCCTTGACGTTGAAGCTAAAGCGACCCGGTTGATACCCGCGCATCTTTGACTCGGCGGTCTCGGCAAACAGGGCACGAATCTTGTCGAACACACCGGTGTAGGTTGCGGGGTTGCTCCTCGGGGTGCGCCCGATGGGGGCCTGGTCGACGTGCACAATCTTGTCAAGCTGCTCAAGCCCCCGAATGCGGGTGTGTTGACCAGGAACATGCCTCGCTCCGTTGAGAACGTTGGCTAACTGCCGATAGACGATGTCATTGATGAGAGAGGACTTTCCTGAGCCGCTCACGCCAGTCACAGCAACGAACACGCCGAGAGGAATCTCGACGTCAATGTTCGCCAAGTTGTTTGCCCTGGCACCCTCGACGCGAATGACTCTGTTCGGGTCTACGACGCGTTTTGGCCGATCCTCCACAACCTGTGAGCTCTTGTTCAGATATCCCGCCGTGATGGAGCGCTTCTCGGTGTGGAGGGACGCGAGAGACCCCGAGTGGACGACCTCTCCCCCGTGCTCGCCCGCGCCTGGACCAATGTCAACGACCCAGTCGGCGGTCTCGATTGTTTCTTCATCGTGCTCAACGACGATGAGGGTGTTCCCTAGGTCCCGAAGCTTAATCAAGGTATCAATCAGGCGACGATTGTCCCTCTGGTGTAGGCCGATGCTGGGTTCATCCAGAACGTAGAGCACGCCAGTGAGACCCGAACCGATTTGGGTTGCCAGTCGGATGCGCTGCGCCTCGCCGCCGGAGAGTGAGCCAGCGGCGCGGGACATGCTGAGGTAGTTGAGCCCAACCTCGAGGAGGAACTCCAGGCGCGCTCCAATTTCTCGGAGAATCGGCTGCGCGATGGACTGGTCACGCTCCCCCAGTGAGAGCGATGCCATAAAGTCGTGCGCACCCGAAAGGCTCATGGACGCCACTTCAGATATTGAGCGGCCTCCCACCCGCACGGCAAGAATTTCTGGTTTCAAACGCTGACCGTTGCACGTCCCGCACTCGATTTCCCTCAGATAGTCGGAGAAGCGTTGCTTGCTCCACTCGCTATCGGTCTCGTGATACTTCCTCTCGATGTAGGGAACAACGCCCTCAAACCCGCTGGAATACTTGACGTCGCGCCCGAAGCGATTGCGGTAACGAACGGTGAGCTCAAAGTTGTTGCCCTGTAAGACCGCGTCCCTGATTCCTTCGGGGAGCTGAGCCCACGGCGTGTCCAGGGAAAAATCGAGATCATCCGCCAGGCTCTTCAGGAGATTGCGGAAATAGCCGTAGAGGCCCTTTCCTGGCTGGGTCCAGGGGCGAATCGCTCCCTCGTTGATGCTGAGCTCGTCATCCCCAATGACCATCGCCGGGTCCACCGCCATCGTGAACCCGAGACCCGAACACGCCGGGCACGCTCCAAAGGGTGAGTTGAACGAAAAGGTGCGAGGTTCAATCTCTGACAGCGCAACCGCGCAACCGGTAGGGCAACTGAGTCGTTCACTGAAGGTCTGGGTGCTCTCTGGCCCGTCGTCGTCAACAGCGTTAATCATGACGGTGCCGTCTGCGAGTTTCAAGGCGGTCTCCAGCGAATCCGTCAGTCTGCCCAGAATGTCGGCGCCCATCACCAGGCGGTCAACGACGACTTCGATGTCGTGTTTCTTTGTCTTCTGGAGAGCTGGAGCCTCGGATAGTGAAACGACAATGCCATCGATTCGTGCTCTGGCGAAACCCTGCGAGTTCAGCGAACGCAAGAGATCTTGGAACTCGCCTTTGCGTCCAGCCACAACGGGCGCGAGAATCTGGAACCGCCAACCTTCAGGGCGGCCCATGATGGTGTCCGCGATGGTTTGCACGCTCTGCCTCGCTATCGGCGAATCGCAGTTCACGCAGTGCGCAATTCCCGTCCTGGCCCAGAGCAACCGCAGATAGTCATAAATCTCGGTGATTGTCCCCACGGTGCTTCGCGGGTTTCGGTTCGTTGACTTTTGGTCAATGGACACCGCGGGCGAGAGACCCTCGATGACGTCCACATCGGGTCTATCCACCTGACCAAGAAACTGCCTGGCGTAGGCAGACAACGACTCGACGTAGCGCCGTTGGCCCTCTGCAAAGATCGTGTCGAAAGCCAGCGAAGACTTGCCAGAACCGGACAAACCGGTGAATACCACCAGTGAATCTCTTGGAATTACCAGGTCGACGTTCTTGAGATTGTGGACACGTGCCCCCTTGACGGTGAGCACGGAGCTCGACTTCGGTTTCTGGATAGGCACGACTCTCAGTCTAGGCAGTGCGCTGTGCCTATCCTGCGAGAGCGGGGGCTAGCCGGTTGCGTCAGTGAGTTGCCGGAGCTCCCGCTTAAGGTCGACAACCTCGTCTCGGAGTTTTCCCGCCAGCTCGAATTTTAGTTCAGAGGACGCCTGCATCATCTGGGCCGTCACAGTCGCGATGAGTCCTGCGAGCTCGTCGGCGCCCCCACGCAACTCGGTGGGGCGATGGAACCCTTCCCCAGCACTTCCCGCCACCTGACCAATCAGTGCCTGCGTATCGGCCTGCTCTCTGGCGAGCACCGAGGTGATATCTGCAATTTTTTTCCTCAGCGGGGTCGGGTCTATGTTGTTGGCCCGGTTGTACTCAACCTGGAGCGCGCGACGTCGATCGGTTTCGGAGATGGCAAAGGCCATCGACTTAGTAATCGTTGACGCATACATGTGGACCTCGCCTGAGACATTACGGGCCGCTCTACCAATCGTCTGAATGAGGGAGGTTGAGGAGCGGAGAAAGCCCTCCTTGTCTGCGTCCAGAATCGCGACGAGGGAGACTTCGGGCAGGTCAAGACCCTCCCTCAGCAGATTGATGCCCACCAGCACGTCAAACACACCAGCACGCAACTCCGTCAAGAGCTCGACGCGTCGGAGCGTGTCGACATCGGAATGTAGATAGCGAACCTTGACGCCCGCCTCATCGAGATAATCGGTCAGGTCTTCGGACATTTTCTTCGTCAGCGTCGTCACGAGAACCCTCTCGTTGCGCTCGACACGACGCCGAATCGACTCGAGAAGATCATCAATTTGGCCCTCAACCGGCTTGACCACAATCTGGGGGTCAATGAGGCCGGTGGGCCGAATAATCTGCTCGACAACCCCGTCTGAGACCCCGAGCTCATAGGGTCCAGGCGTCGCAGAGAGATACATCTTCTGACCGGTTCGCCCCAAGAACTCATCGAAACGCAGCGGTCTGTTGTCCATGGCGCTCGGAAGCCTGAAGCCATGCTCGACGAGCGTGCGCTTACGAGAGGCGTCACCTTCATACATGCCGCCAATTTGGGGGACTGTGACGTGGGACTCGTCGATGACGGTCAAGAAATCTTCGGGGAAGTAATCGAGAAGACAGTTCGGCGCTTCGCCGGGTTGGCGGCCATCAATGTGCCGGGAATAGTTCTCGATTCCCGAGCAGAAGCCAAGCTGCTCGATCATCTCGAGGTCGTAGGTCGTGCGCATCCGCAGACGCTGAGCTTCAAGGAGCTTTCCGGCTGTCTCCAGTTCACCGACGCGTTCCTCCAGCTCTGCTCTAATCCCCAAGACCGCTCGCTTCATGGTCTCCGGTGAGGCAGCATAGTGGGTTGCCGGGAATACGCTGACCGTCTCCAATGACTCGATGGTGCTTCCGGTAAGGGGATGAAGCGAGGCTAGAGACTCAATCTCATCGCCAAACATGTCAATCCGAAGTGCGAGTTCTTCATAGACCGGAATGATCTCGATAGTGTCGCCCCTCACCCGAAAGGTGCCCCGCTCAAAGGCGATGTCATTGCGTTCATACTGCATCTGCACGAACGCCTTGATCAGCGCTTCGCGCGAGATTCGCTGCCCTATCTGCAGGGGAACCATGGCCTCGAAGTAGTCTTCCGGCGCACCGAGGCCATAGATACACGACACCGTGGAGACCACGACGACGTCGCGGCGGCTCAGCAGCGCGTTCGTAGTGGAGTGGCGAAGGCGCTCAACTTCGGCGTTAACGGAACTGTCTTTTTCGATGAAGGTGTCTGTTTGGGGCACATAGGCCTCTGGTTGGTAGTAGTCGTAATACGACACGAAATACTCGACCGCATTGTGGGGAAGCATCTCTCGCAGCTCAGTAGCCAACTGAGCTGCCAAGGTCTTGTTGTGGGCCAACACCAGGGTGGGGCGCTGAAGGCGCTCGATCAACCAGGCTGTGGTGGCAGACTTGCCCGTGCCCGTTGCTCCCAGAAGCACCACGTCGGCTTCTCCGGCCAGAAATCTGTGCTCGAGTTCGTCCAGGGCCTTCGGCTGGTCACCGCTCGGGGTGTAGTCGCTGACGACCTCAAAAGGCCGGAAGGCGCGACGTGAATCCATGCACCAAGCCTAGGGCGCGAGGGTTGTGTACCGAGCTTGCGCTTCGACCAGTCGATCTGGCCAGCACTCCGCGAGCACACGGTAGAGAACGCGTGCTCTGGCAACAGTGTCGTCCTCTGTTCCACTGGCGTCAATGACGATGTCGGCCAGTGCCAACCTCTCTTCATCTGAACCTTGCGCAGCAACCCTCGCCGCCGCCTCAGCGTCGCTGAGCGCGCGGTGTTCTCGGAGTCGTCGCTTGCGTTCGTCGGTGGGCGCATGGACTACCACGACAAGGTCAAATTCCTCGGCGCGAGCCGACTCCGTAAGCAAAGGAATGGCATACACCAAGACTCGACCGGGCGCCGCAACGCTTGCGTGACTAAACGCACTTCTGGAGAGCTCCTGGACAACGGGATGAACGATGAGCTCAAGGTCACCTCGGGCAACAGGGTCGGAGAACACAATGGCGCCAAGCGCAGCCCTATCGAGCTCCCCCGATGCGTCAATGACTGTTTTCCCAAATCGGGCCTCTATGGCCGCCAGTGCTCGTCCTCCGCGCTGCACTGCTTGCCGGGCTAGAACATCGGCATCAACAACGAGGGCCCCCAGCTGCTCCAGAACCGCTGTCACGGTACTTTTGCCGGCAGCGATTCCGCCGGTGAGAGCAACAATGGGCATAGCGAGAGCCTAGCGAGCTGCTAACGCAGTATGGCCTTGCTTCAGAAGCAAGGCCATACCGTGACGAGAGATTTACTCTTCGTCGACGAGCTTGTCGCGCAGGGCGGACAGACCTTCGTCGTCTGCCAGAGTGCCGACACTGTCCTCGACTACGGACATGGGGACCTCGGTGTCCTCGGCATTGGCACGCTCAACGGGCTCGATAACAATCGAGTTCATGTGGGCGACCTGAGCCTTGTGGGCTTCCCAACGGGCTTGGGCGTCGGCGTACTGCTTCTCCCACACCTTGCGCTGGTCATCAAAACCATCGAGCCACTCGCCAGTCTCGACGTTAAAGCCAGCGGGGTAGGTGTAGTTGCCCTTGTCGTCATACTCGGTCGGCATGCCGTAGAGGGCAGGATCAAACTCAGAGCCCTCGGGGTCGACACCCTCATTGGCCTGCTTGATTGACAGAGAAATACGGCGACGTTCCAGATCGATGTCAATGATTTTCACGAATACCTGGTCACCGGTGGCGACAACTTGTTCAGCGAGCTCGATGTGCTTGTCAGAAATCTCCGAGATGTGCACAAGTCCCTCGATGCCATCTGCAACACGGACGAACGCTCCGAAGGGAACCAGCTTCGTCACTGCACCGGGAGCAATCTGGCCAATGGCGTGGGTTCTCGCGAACACCTGCCAGGGGTCTTCCTGCGTTGCCTTGAGAGACAGCGAAACGCGCTCGCGATCCATGTCGACCTCGAGGACCTCGACAGTCACTTCCTGGCCAACCTCGACAACCTCGCTGGCGTGCTCAATGTGCTTCCAGCTCAGTTCAGAAACGTGCACGAGCCCGTCAACGCCACCGAGGTCCACGAAGGCACCAAAGTTCACGATGGAGGACACAACCCCCTTGCGGACCTGGCCCTTCTGGAGACCGTCCAAGAAGCTGGAGCGGTTCTCACTCTGGCTCTGCTCGAGCAGCGCTCGGCGGGAGAGAACCACGTTGTTACGGTTCTTATCGAGCTCGAGAATCATCGCCTCGATTTCTTGCCCCAAATAAGGGGTGAGGTCGCGGACGCGACGCAATTCGATGAGAGACGCGGGAAGGAATCCGCGAAGACCAATATCAACGATGAGACCACCCTTGACGACCTCGATGACGTGACCCTTGACAACACCTTCGGCCTCTTTGATCTTCTCGACATCTCCCCACGCGCGCTCATACTGCGCGCGCTTCTTGGACAGGATGAGGCGGCCTTCTTTGTCTTCCTTCTGGAGAACCAAGGCTTCAACAGCGTCACCGACGGAGACGACCTCGGAGGGGTCAATGTCGTGCTTGATGGAAAGCTCGCGGGACGGGATAACACCCTCGGTTTTGTAGCCGACATCGAGGAGAACTTCATCCCGGTCGATTTTGACGACGATTCCAGAGATGAGGTCACCGTCGTTGAAGAATTTGAGTGTTTTCTCGACCTCGGCCAAGAAATCTTCGGCGCTGCCGATGTCGTTAATGGCTATTTGTTTCGGGCTAGCTGTGGTTGAAGGATTCATAGAGTTACGGACAATGGATTTCTACTCGGGTTTGCCAACCGGCGGCGGGCAAAGGGCGGACAGGACATTGTCGCCCTTTTTGGACGACCCTTGAGTCTAGCTGGCCAGGCCAGGCCCGGCAAACGTCTAATGTGCCGCTTGGTCCCAGTTCGCTCCGAAACCAACCTGCACATCCAGCGGCACAGCCAGTTTCGCAGCTGCTCCCATCTGCGAAACCACGATGGTTTCCAGCTCCTCGCGCTCTCCTGGCGCCAATTCGAAGACGAGTTCGTCGTGAACTTGGAGGACCATGCGGGATACCAGGCCTCGGTGTCGAATCTCGCGGTCAATGGTGATCATCGCGCGTTTGATGATGTCCGCTGCAGTTCCTTGGATGGGTGCGTTGAGTGCAGCGCGCTCAGCAGCTTCACGGACGATTCGATTAGGGGACGCGAGGTCGGGGAATGGCCGCCGGCGGCCGAAAATAGTTTCCGTATAGCCCTTCACCTTTGCCTCGGCAACAACGGTGTTGAGATAATCGCGCACTTTCCCAAACCGCCGGAAATACTCCGTCATCAACTCTTTGGCTTCTGACGTGGGAATTCGGAGCTGCTTGGCGAGCCCAAAAGCCGAAAGCCCATAGGCGAGGCCATAGCTCATCGCCTTCACCTTGGTCCGCATCAGCGGTGTGACGTCTTCTGGCGCCACCTCGAATATGCGGGCTCCGACAAAGCGGTGCAGGTCCTCGCCTTCATGGAAAGCCTGAATCAGGGCCTCGTCTCCGGAGAGGTGCGCCATGATGCGCATCTCAATTTGAGAGTAGTCAGCGGTGAAAAGGCCCTCGGAGTTTGCCCCGGCAATAAAGCACGCCCGAATCTCGCGGCCAATATCGGCGCGGATGGGGATGTTTTGCACATTGGGATCCAATGACGACAGCCGGCCGGTGCTGGTGCCCATTTGGTCAAAGGTCGTGTGGACGCGACCGTCGCCAGCCACTGCGACCCGAAGCCCCTCGATAATTTGGCGAAGCTTCGTGGCATCGCGGTGAGCCAATAGAGCGTCAAGAAAGGGATGAGGATTCGACTCTTGGAGATCCTGTAACGCGCTGGCATCAGTCGAGAAGCCGGTCTTCGTGGCCCTGGTTTTCGGCATTCCCAGCTCCTCGAACAACACAGTCTGCAGCTGCTTGGGCGAGCCCAAGTTCACTTCGTGGCCGATGACTGCGAATGCTTCTGCTTCTCTCTCCCGGACGGTGGTGGCGAGTCGCTCGTCGAGGAGTGCCAGCGCTTTCTGGTCGAGAGCAATTCCCTCACGCTCCATCCAGGCGAGAATTGCCAACAGTGGAATCTCGATGTCGGCCAGAACAGCCCTGCTGCCAGGGTCAAGCTCGCTCGTCAGTGCCTCCCAGGCTCGCAGGGAGAGCCACGCGTCAACGCCTGCCCCCACTGCCTCGGTTTCTGGGAGAAGTTGGTCGGCGTGCGGCGCGGGAACATCGATACCCAACGCCTCCCTCACCAGGTTGTGAAGCGAGTCCGACTTTTTCGAGGGGTTATGAACCCACCGCACGAGAGACGGGTCTCCCGCAACCTGCGGTGTGATGGCCCACTGGCGGTGGAAGGCTTTGAGGAGGCCTTTCGCGCCATAGGCCACGTAGGAGTACTCGGGATCTTGAAGAGCGTCCAGCAGGGGGCGGTGGTCACTGCTTCCCTCAATAACCGGGACCCTGATGGCGTCGTCATCGGTGGCAACACCAAGCTCTACGATGACTGGCCCCTGCATACGCAGGCTTAGACCAAGCGGTTGGGTCTTGTTCTTAGCCAACCAGTGGGCGAGCTCTTCATCCGCAAGCAGTCGCTCCGGAGGTAGCTCAACAACCGTGGTAGGCGCTGCGGAAATAGCCTCAGGCACTGCATCATCGCCAGCGAGGGCAATAACCCGCTCGGTGAGTGTTTTGAACGCCAGCCTGGTGAACACTTCCCGCACGGCTACAACATCAATGGGCTTTCTTTCAAGAGTCTCCAGCGTCAGGCCAACATCGATATCGGTGAGCAAGTGATTGAGTTGCCTGTTGCGCAACACACGGTCGGTCTGGTCTCTCAGGTTCTGGCCAACCACTCCGGTGATGTCATCGACATGACTGAGGAGGTTGTCCAAGGAGCCGTAGTGCTGAATCCACTTAACCGCGGTCTTTTCGCCCACTTTGTCGACCCCGACAAGGTTGTCACTGGTCTCCCCCACGAGCGCTGCAATCTCCGGGTACTGGTGAGGCTCGACTCCGTAACGCTCGATGACCGCTTCCGGGGTGTAGCGCTTGAGCTCAGCAACTCCCCGCGCGCTCGGATACAGCACCGTGACCCTGTCGTTGACAAGCTGGAAGGTGTCGCGGTCTCCCGAGACCACCAGAACATCCATTCCCGCAATCGCGCCCTGGGTGGCAAGGGTGGCGAGGATGTCATCGGCCTCGAAGTCCTCTTTGGTGATGGTGGGAACTCCCATGGCGTGAAGCGCTTCTTGCAGAAGGGGCACCTGTCCAATGAATTCCATTGGCGTTTCACCCCTGGTGGCCTTGTATTCGGGATAGATCCTGGTCCGGAAAGAGAATCTCGAGACGTCAAATGCCACCGCGACGTGGGTCGGCTCCTCCTTCTTGAGGAGGCCCAAGAACATGGAGATGAAGCCGTGGATCGCGTTAGTGTGCTGCCCGTCGGGGGCCTGAAAACTCTCTACCGGGAGAGCATAAAAGGCACGAAAAGCCAGAGAATGGCCGTCGATGACCATCAATGTAGGCTTGGGGTTCACGGCCTAAGCCTAGCGTTGGGCCACGAGGACGCAGGAGCTCCGATGACTATCTTTCCCCAAGACTTAGACCCAGAACTCGTCACCCGGCTCGTCGAGACCGGCGGAGGCCAGCTCGCCCAAAAGATGGGCATTACCTTCGTGGAGCTCTCCGCGGAGAGGTCTGTGGCCACGATGCCAGTCGAGGGAAACCGTCAAGTGATTGGTCTTCTCCACGGTGGCGCCCACGTTGTCCTGGCGGAGTCCTTGGGTTCGATATCTGCAGCGATCCACGCTGGTCCGGGACGCATCGCTGTGGGGATAGAGATCAATGCCTCCCACTCGAAGGCGGTCAGCGCGGGTATCGTGACTGCGACCTGTGAGGCTCTTGTCCTCGGCCGCACGCTGGCCACGCACACCATCACCGTGTGTGACGAGGCGGGAAACCGCCTCTCCACGGTGCGAATGACTAACTTCCTGAAGGACGCTCCTGGCGACTAAATCTCGGGGTGCGCAGCCCGCTCGGCAAGCTGATCGATAACAGTCTGTGCCACCTCACGCATCGAGAGGCGGCGATCCATCGACGCTTTTTGAATCCATCGGAACGCCTCGGGCTCGGTCAGTCCCATGGTGTCGTTGAGAATACCCTTGGCTCGGTCGAGCACTTTCCTGGTCTCCAGGCGTTCTGCGAGGTCGGAAATCTCGTCCTCCAGGGCTGTGATCTGCTGGTATCGCGTTAGTGCAATGTCGATAGCTGGAATCAGGTCGTTGGGGGTGAAAGGCTTCACCACATAGGCCAGAGCACCTGCCTCGGCCGCTCGCTCCACCAGTTCGCGTTGGGTGAAAGCAGTGAGGAGAACTACTGGCGCAATGTGGCGCTTGGTGAGACTCTCGGCTGCCGAGATGCCATCCAGCAGGGGCATTTTGACGTCCATCACCACGATGTCTGGCCGAAGTTCTTCGGCTAGCGCAACAGCCTTCTCGCCATCGGCGGCCTCACCCACGACATCAAACCCGTTGTCCCGCAGAATCTCCACAATGTCGATTCGGATGAGTGACTCGTCCTCAGCAACGACGACACGTGTCTTGGCTGGAGGCTTCGGGGGATTTTCGCTCACACCAGGAGCCTACGGTATGGTTCTAGGGCCAGCTCAACACCTTGCCGGATTGGCGGAATGGCAGACGCGGAGCACTCAAAATGCTTTGTCCGAAAGGGCGTGTGGGTTCAACTCCCACATCCGGCACCAGCTAACTAGTTTGACCAGACGGGCGCAACGCCCTCCATCGCATGGCCGACAACGTGGACCCTCAGGTCGTTAGTTGATCCGGGGGTTCCCGGCGGGGACCCGGAAATCACGACCACCTTGTCACCGCTCTGCGCCAGGTTATGAGAAATCAACGCCTCGTCGACGATGGGATACATGGCATCGGTGTGTGTCACGCGCGGCACAAGATAAGACTTCACGCCCCAGGAGAGCGCCATGCGTCGGCGTATTTCCTCCGAGGGAGTGAAGGCAATCATGGGGATAGGGCTGCGAAGTCTCGCCATGCGACGCGCAGAGTCACCAGACTCAGTGAAAATACACACGAACCTTGCCTCGACAAAGTCCGCCACCTCTGCTGCGGCAAGGGTAATTGCTCCGCCCTGGGTGCGGGGCTTGGTGCCTAGTGGCGAGATTCGAGAAAGCCCATGGTCTTCCGTGGATTCGAGGATGCGAGCCATTGTGGCCACCGCTATCGCCGGATACTTACCCACACTGGTTTCGCCACTGAGCATCACCGCATCAGCTCCATCGAGGACCGCGTTGGCGACGTCTGAGGTCTCTGCACGCGTGGGGACGGGGGCCTCAATCATGGACTCGAGCATCTGAGTGGCGACAATGACGGGCTTCGCCATACGACGCCCAAGTTCAATGGCCTTCTTCTGGATAATAGGCACGGTCTCCGGCGGCAATTCAACGCCCAGGTCGCCTCTGGCCACCATGATGCCATCGAAAGCATCAACGATGGCATCCAGGTTTGCCACGGCTTCGGGCTTTTCAATCTTGGCGATGACGGGGCAAGTGAAACCTTCCTCCGCCATGA
This sequence comes from actinobacterium acMicro-4, assembly GCA_000754445.1. Lineage (GTDB taxonomy): Bacteria > Actinomycetota > Actinomycetes > Actinomycetales > Microbacteriaceae > Pontimonas. The sequence goes on from JNSD01000002.1 coordinate 141,259, forward strand.
TGGAGTGCACCCGGTCAATGTCCGACGCATTTCTCACGAAACTGAGCGCGATAAAGTCGCATTTCATTTTCAACGCCCAGCGCAAATCCTCTTCGTCCTTCTCGGACAGTGCGGGAGCGGACACCGCAACGCCGGGAAGGTTAATTCCTTTGTTGTTGGATACGGCTCCGCCCACCACAACGGTCGTGACGACATCCGTTCCGTCCGAGGAAAGCGCCTCGAGACGGACCTTGCCGTCGTCGATGAGGAGCGTGTCCCCGGGTTTCACGTCGCCAGGAAGCCCCTTATAGGTGGTTCCCACAAGTTCCTTGGTGCCCTCAACATCGCGGGTGGTGATGGTAAACCTATCTCCCGCAGCAAGCACGTGCGGCCCGTTCACGAACTTCTCAAGACGAATCTTTGGGCCCTGAAGGTCCACCAGTATCGCGATGGGCTGATCGAGGTCGCTCGCGACAGATCGAACGGTCTGGAAAATTTCCTCGTGGACTCCGAGGCTCCCGTGGCTGAGATTCATACGGATAATGTTGACTCCGGCTTCCACCAAAGCCTGAATACTGTCGTAGCTCGATGTTGCTGGCCCCAGTGTTGCCACAATCTTCGCGCGTCTCATACAGTCCTCACGTAGTTCTTACACCGACAAAGGGCGATCGAAAGCGCTTACGGGCGCTGGTAAGAGCGTACTGCCTTGGAGATATCGGTCGACTTCCGCGGCTACAGCACGGCCTTCTGCGATGGCCCAGACGATGAGAGACGCACCTCGCCCAGCATCGCCCGCTACGAAAACTCCCGGGACAGCGGTCGAATAGTCACGATTTCGCTCAAGGTTGCGGGCTGCGTCGACGCCAATTCCCACCTGTTCGGATAGCAGCCCGTGCTCGGCGCCCTGGTATCCAAGAGCTAGAAGCACGAGGTCCGCAGGAATCTCTCGTTCGGTTCCTGGCTTGGGGAAACGACCGCCGTCTCTGTATTCCGTCTCACACACTTCGATGGCTCGGACTTGCCCGTGTTCATTGCCTATGAATCTGATCGTCGAGGCAAGGAACTCACGCGCACCACCCTCTTCGTGGGCGCTCTGCACCTCAAAGAGAATCGGATCCACCGGCCACGGCACCTCTACCGGACGCTCTGTCGGGGGTTGCTTCCCAATAGCAAGCATCGTGGTCGAGGCCGCGTGCTGTCGGTGCGCGGTGCCAAGGCAGTCAGCCCCGGTGTCCCCGCCTCCCAAAATCACGACGTGCTTGCCCTCAGCGTGAATCTGACCGATCACCTCGTCACCGGCCTGAACTCTGTTGGCCGGAGTGAGATAGTCCATCGCGGGATAGATGCCGCCGAGGTCTCGTCCCGGGATGGCGAGGTCGCGAGGAATGGTGGCGCCTGTTGTCGCGATGACAGCGTCGTAACGTTCAGTCAACTCACGCCAGGTGATATCGACCCCGATGCTCACCCCGGGCCTAAACCGGGTGCCCTCCTCCTGCATCTGTGCGAGACGCATATCCAGATGGTGCTTTTCCATCTTGAAATCCGGAATTCCATAGCGCAGAAGTCCACCGATGCGATCATCACGCTCAAAGACAGCGACCGTGTGTCCCACCCGGGTCAACTGTTGTGCCGCTGCAAGACCTGCTGGTCCGCTACCGACCACCGCGACCGTCTTGCCGGTGAGTCGCTCGGGCGGTAGGGGCTTCACCCACCCGTTTTCCCAAGCCTGGTTAATGATCGAGACCTCGATGTTCTTGATGGTCACCGGCGGTTGGTTGATTCCTAGAACGCAGGATGATTCGCAGGGGGCTGGGCACAGACGGCCGGTGAACTCGGGGAAATTATTGGTCTCGTGGAGACGCTCGATTGCGCCTTTGCCATCTCCACGACGCATGAGTTCATTCCACTCGGGAATCAGGTTCCCCAGCGGACATCCGTGGTGGCAGAAGGGCACTCCACAGTCCATGCAACGCGACGCTTGTCTCGTGAGCGCACCAGGGTCGGCCGGCCCATACACCTCACGCCAGTCGCCAATGCGAACCTCCACTGGCCGCCTGGCGGGGAGTTCGCGCTCAGGGAAGCTCATAAAGCCCCGTGGATCAGCCACTGGTCACCTCCAGAATTCTGCTCCACACGATCTCGCCATTCGGGTCAAGGCCTTCCTGCTTGGCCTGTTCTGTAGTCCGCAAGACGGCCTGGTAGTCGCGCGGGGTGACTTTGACAAAGTCCGCAACCGCAGCGAGGGCATCAGCGAGCATCCGGGTGGCAAGCGGCGAGCCCGTCTCCAGGGCGTGCGCGCGCAACAAATCAATCAAAATCTCCTGATCGCCACTACCCAGTGGCCCGATTTCCAACTCGCCACTGGAGATTGCTTCGCGGTTTACCCTCTCATTGCGCAGTCGGTGGATGTAGGCGGTTCCGCCCGACATTCCTGCGCCGAGATTTCTCCCTGTCTCTCCAAGGATGACTGCCAAACCGCCCGTCATGTACTCGAGAGCGTGGTCGCCCACACCCTCAACGACAGCGGTCGCGCCGGAGTTTCGAACCATAAAACGCTCGCCGACAACACCGGAAATAAACAGTGTTCCAGACGTCGCGCCGTAACCAATGACGTTTCCCGCAATGACATTGCGCTCTGGCGGATAGAGAGAGCCCTCGGGTGGGCGAATCACTATTGAGCCGCCAGAGAGTCCCTTGCCGACATAGTCATTGGCGTCTCCGGAGAGCCGGAGAGTAATCCCGCCTGGCACAAAAGCGCCTAGAGACTGTCCAGCGGCACCCGTCAATGACACGTCGATGGTGCCAGCTGGCAAGCCGTGTTCTCCATAGGCCTTAGTAACCTCGTGACCGAGCATGGTGCCGACGGCCCGTTCAGTGTTTCGAATCTGAAGATCGATGGCAACGTGCTCACCCCGGGATAGCGCGGGCTCGGCGAGTGAGATGAGCTGCTGATCGAAGTGCTGACCAATTTCGTGATCCTGCCCTTCTTTCCTCTGCAACAGGGCACCAGTGCTTGCGTGGTGTGTTGAAAGAATCGGGCTTAGATCAAGGCCATCGGCCTTCCAGTGATGAATCGCGCGGTCGACGTCGAGAAGGTGAACTTGTCCGATTGCTTCCTCCAGACTCCGGAAGCCGAGCTCGGCGAGATACTCGCGAACCTCTTCTGCGAGGAACTCAAAGAAGGTCTTCACAAACTCTGGAGTGCCCGTAAACCTCTCACGCAACACAGGGTTCTGTGTGGCAACGCCCACCGGACAGGTGTCCAGGTGGCAGACCCGCATCAAAATGCAACCACTGACCACCATCGGTGCGGTCGCAAAACCGTACTCTTCCGCGCCCAGCAAGGCTGCGATGATGACATCGCGACCAGTCTTCATTTGGCCATCGACCTGAACGGTCACGCGCCCTCGCAGACCGTTGGTGACGAGGGTCTGCTGAGCCTCCGCGAGTCCTATCTCCCAGGGTGTGCCGGCGTGCTTCAAAGAGTTGAGTGGACTCGCGCCTGTGCCGCCATCGTGGCCTGAAATCAGCACAACGTCAGCCTTAGCCTTGGCAACACCGGTCGCAACAGCGCCGATTCCCGACTGGCTGACAAGCTTCACGTGAACGCGAGCGGCCGGGTTTGACCGCTTAAGGTCGAAAATCAGCTGTTTCAGGTCTTCAATCGAGTAGATGTCGTGGTGTGGTGGAGGTGAAATCAGGCCGACGCCAGGAGTGCCATGGCGCAGCGCCGCAATCCAAGGGTAGACCTTATTGGCGGGCAACTGGCCGCCCTCCCCTGGTTTCGCGCCCTGTGCCATCTTGATTTGGAGGTCCTCGGCCATGGTCAAGTAGAAACTGGTGACACCGAAGCGTCCCGAGGCAACCTGCTTGATCTTGCTGCGACGCAGGGGGTCACGCAGGCGCTCGGGTGACTCACCGCCTTCTCCCGTGTTGCTTCTCGCCCCCAGTTCATTCATCGCAATGGCCAGGGTCTCGTGCATTTCTGGGGAAATAGCGCCCATACTCATCGCACCGGTGGTGAACCGCTGGATAATCGCCTCAATGGGCTCAACATCGGAGAGCGGAATTGGTGTGCGGCTGGCTGTCCTGAGGGTGAAAAGGCCCCTGAGAGTCATCAGGCGCTCGGACTGGTCATCCACGGTCTTCGTATACTCCCGGAACACGTCAAAGCGCTTTGAACGAGTCGCGTGCTGGAGCTTGAACACTGTTTCAGGGTTAAACAGGTGTGGTGGGCCCTCGCGCCTCCACTGGTACTCACCGCCAACTCCGAGGCGACTGTGGGGGTTTCCCAGCGTTGTCACCGGATAGGCAGTGCGGTGGCGCTGCTCATTTTCGTTAGCGATGATCTCGAGTCCTACGCCACCGAGAATGGTGGTGGTGCCAGTGAAGTACTTGGCCACGAAGTCTTCGCTCAGTCCCACGGCCTCAAAAGCTTGAGCTCCGGCATAGGAAGCAACGGTGGAGATCCCCATCTTGCTCATGATTTTCAGAACGCCCTTGCCCAGAGCCTTAATCACGTTGTGAACCGCAGTGTCGACGTCAACTCCGGTAATCACGCCCTGGTTGACCAGGTTCTCCACGCTCTCCATCGCCAGGTAGGGGTTCACAGCGGAGGCGCCAAACCCAATCATGAGAGCAACGTGGTGCACTTCGCGGACATCGCCGGTCTCCACCACGAGGCCGACCTGCATACGCTTCTCACCACGAATCAGATGGTGGTGCACTGCTGAGAGCATGAGCAGTGAAGGAATCGGTGCGAGATCCGCAGTGGAGTCGCGGTCGCTCAGCACGAGGAACTGGGCTCCCCCATCGACGGCTTCATCAGCCTGGTGACACAGCTCAGCCAAGCGCCGCTCCAGACCCACCACGCCGTCGTCGATGCGGTAGAGGCCACTCAGGCCCACCGTGGCCGGTGCACCAGAGGGAAGCTTGAGGTGCTCAATTTTTGCAAGCTCGTCGTTGTCGATTACCGGGAACTCAAGTGAGACCTGGGCGGCGTGTTGCGGGGTTGAGGCCAGCAGGTTGCGCTCAGGTCCCAGACCACAGCTCATTGATGTCACTACTTCTTCGCGGATGGAGTCGAGCGGTGGATTAGTGACCTGGGCAAACTGCTGAGTGAAATAGTCGAAGATCAACCGCGGACGGTCCGAAATGGCGGCAATAGGTGTATCGGAACCCATGGCGCCGAGGGGCTCGGCGCCCGCCTGACCCATCGGAGTCAGCAGGATGCGAACCTCTTCCTCCGTGTAACCAAAGGTCCTCTGCCTGCGCATCACCGAAGCCGGCGTGTGAGAGATGTGCTCGCGTTCAGGAAGCTTCTCGAGCTCGATTCTGTTGTCGGAAATCCACTGGGCCCAGGGTTCTTGGTGGGCGAGCTGCGCCTTGAGCTCTTGGTCCTCGATGAGACGGCCTTCGAGGGTATCGGCCAACAACATGGACCCTGGGCGGAGTCGCCCCTTGCGCACGACGGTCGAGGGGTCAATATCCAGCACACCGATTTCACTGGCGAGAATGATCAGGCCATCAGAGGTGATCACATAACGGCCGGGGCGAAGCCCGTTGCGGTCTAGCGTTGCACCGACTAGCGAGCCGTCAGTGAAGACGAGTGCCGCTGGACCATCCCAGGGCTCCATCAGCATCGAATGGTATTCGTAAAAGGCGCGCACGGACTCATCCATGTCCACCTGGTTCTCCCAGGCTTCCGGGACCATCATCATGATTGCGTGGGGTAGAGAACGCCCCGCCAGGGTCAGGAGTTCAACGACTTCGTCAAGCGATGCCGAGTCGCTGCCACCCTCTGTCACGATCGGCAACAGCGGGGTCAGATCGCCAAGAACGTCCGAGGCCAGCTGGGATTGGCGCGCCCTCATCCAGTTGCGGTTTGCGCGAACAGTATTGATTTCTCCGTTGTGAGCAATCATCCGGAAGGGTTGCGCCAACGGCCAGGAGGGGAAAGTGTTGGTGGAGTAGCGCGAGTGCACCAGAGCGAGCGTTGAGTGGAACCTCGGGTCACTCAAGTCCGGATAAAACGGTTCAAGCTGAAGGGTCGTGACCATGCCCTTGTAGACCAGCGTCCGACACGACAGCGAAGGAAAGTATGACCCCAGTTCCCGCTCTGCTCGTTTCCGCGCGCGAAACGTAAGTCGGTCCAGCTCAATTCCAGAGAGATACTGGCCTTTGGCAGTGGTCCGGTGGGAACGCACGAAGAGTTGCTCGAAGGCTGGCATGGCATCGCGGGCAACATCGCCGATGAGATCAGGTCGATGAGGGACCTCTCGCCACCCGAGGACGTGAAGGTCTTCTTCGGTCGCAATCCGCTCGATTGCCTCTTTCTCGCTGGCTCGCTGGGCAGAATCGATGGGCAAGAACGAAATGCCGACGGCATAGGAACCCTTCGCGGGAAGCTCGAAGTCCACTACCTCGCGCAGGAAACCATCGGGAATCTGGGTGATGATGCCAGCACCATCCCCTGTGCCCGCATCGGAGCCAACGGCCCCCCGGTGCTCGAGGTTTCGCAGAGCGGCAAGAGCCTTCTCCACGATGTCGTGTCCAGGCGTTCCCCGAAGGGTTGCGACCATCGCCAAACCACAGGCGTCCTTGTCGAAGGCCGGGTCATAGAGCCCGCGCGCGTGCGGCGCTGTGCTCCAGCGCACAAAAGGGGAAACAGGAGACATAATCACCGTCCTCGACGTGGTCTAACGTTGCGGGACAACGGTGGCCCGGGAGGGGAAAGAAGAAACTCAACCCTGTAACTACACCGGCCGCTTAGTTGCTTGTGGCTTTGTGCGGGCTTGTGTTTCTGTCTCGTTGTTCTCTGGTTCTCCATCAACAACGAAGTACATGTCCTCAGAGTCTACATCAGACTCGCCCTGCCATTCCTTGCCGGGTCTGTAGATTCCGGGTTCCTTCCCAGGGTGACGATTTGCCTGCACGATGAGGATGATGAGCCCCAGAAGGATTGCAAAAACAGCGCCCCAGACATTGGCTCGCACGCCGAAAATCAGCTCCGCGGGGTCAAGTCGCAGTGTCTCCAAGAACGCCCGGCCGGCTCCGTACCACATGAGGTACACGCCAAAAAGTTGACCCCATTGGAGGGCAAACTTACGCCCCAGCGCAATCAACACGAACGCTCCGGCGATGTTCCAGGCCATTTCATACAAGAAGGTGGGGTGAAAGAGCGTGTCCGCTGGTAGGCCCACAGGAATAGCGGGATTCGGGCGATCGATGGCGAGTCCCCACGGGAGGCTCGTCGGGGCTCCGAAGAGCTCCTGGTTGAAATAGTTTCCCATGCGACCAATACCCTGCGCGAGCAAGAGGCCAGGCGCCAGGCCATCGACGAAGGAGGAGAAGCGGATTCCCGCTAGCCGCGCGCCGATCCAGGCGCCCACGGCACCCAGAGAAATGGCACCAAAGATTGCGAGTCCGCCCTCCCACACGTAGAAAATGCGCAGGAGATCGGCTCCGGGGTAGAAGTAATCGGCCGGGTGGGTGACAACGTGATAGAGGCGGCCTCCTAGGATGCCAAAAGGCACCGCCCACAGGGCAATATCGAGCACGACCCAGGGTTCTCCGCCGCGTTCGACGAGGCGACGGTTGGTGAGCCAGACCGCGGCAGCGATGCCCAGAAGAATACACACCGCGTAGGCATTGATGACCAAGTTAAGGCCAAACCAGTCGAGGCCAAGATCTCTGAGCCACTGGCCAAGGTTAAATGACCGCCACTCGCTGGGAGGACTAGGGATACCCGAGGTGTTCATACGTGCCTTTCCTAATAGACCCCAGGCTACTAGGCCCTGGCTGTGCCGGTGGAAAGCTCGGCGGCAAGTTTCGCGACCGCGGGAACCCCACCGCTGGAGAGGGCCTTCACCAGCGCAGACCCAACGATGGCACCATCGGCAAAGCTGATAACGTCACGGACCTGTTCGGGAGTTGACACCCCGAGCCCGACGCAGACACTGGTTGCATTGACCGCGCGTAGGCGCTCCACGAGTCCCCGCGCAGCGCTATCGACGTCTTGTCTAGCGCCGGTGATGCCCATCGTCGATACGGCATACACGAATCCCCGTGACATCTCTGTGGCCCTGGCAAGCCGCTCTTGTGTGGACGAGGGAGCAGCGAGAAAAACCCGCTCCAGGTAAGGGTCATCTGATGCCTGAAGCCACTCGGCGGCCTCATCGGGAATCAGATCAGGCGTGATGAGCCCGGCCCCGCCCGCCTCATCGAGGTCTTTGGCGAAGCGCTCGACCCCGTACTGCACAACCGGATTCCAATACGTCATCACCAGCACGGGCTTCTGGGTTCTCCTGGTAATTTCTGCCACGGCGGGAAACAGCTGGGAGAGCTTGAACCCTCCTGCCAACGCCGCTTGCGTTGCCTCTGCGATAACGGGGCCATCCATCACGGGGTCAGAGTAGGGAACACCCAGCTCCAAGATGTCGGCGCCAGCATCTAAGACAGCAACCGATGCGTCAATGCTCTCCGCGAGCGTGGGAAAGCCAACGGGCAGATACGCGACTAGCGCTCCGGAGCCCTCCGCTCGGCGCGCTGCAATGGTGTCTGCGACAGAAACGCGGGCCACTACTGTCCAGGCCCGAGGAGATTGAAGTAACGACCAGCAGTTTCCATATCCTTGTCCCCACGGCCACTCAGGGACACCAGAATCGTCGCACCGGGCCCAAGCTCCCGCCCGAGCGCCTGTGTTCCGGCAAGAGCATGAGCGGTCTCGATTGCAGGAATAATTCCTTCGGTCTGGCTCAGCAACCGCAGCGCCTGCATGGCCTCGTCATCGGTAATGGGGACATACTCAGCGCGGTGAATGCTCGATAACCAGGCGTGCTCGGGGCCAATCCCCGGGTAGTCAAGACCGGCAGAGATGGAGTGGGACTCCACGGTTTGACCGTCCTCGTCCTGCAACACGAGTGACCGTGCACCGTGGAGCATCCCGGGCTTACCCATGGAGATGGTTGCTGCGTGGTGAGGAGTGTCAATGCCATCCCCAGCGGCTTCATAACCGACGAGGCGAACCTCGGCGTCGTCGAGGAACGCATGGAAGATTCCCATGGCGTTACTCCCACCACCAACACACGCCGTGACCGCTGTGGGAAGCGCACCCGTGATCTCCAGCATCTGCGCTCTTGCTTCGTGGCCAATGACGGAATGGAAATCGCGCACGATCAGTGGGAATGGGTGCGGGCCAGCGACTGTACCCAGCAGATAGTGGGTGGTGTCGACGCTTGCGACCCAGTCGCGCATGGCGTCGTTGATGGCATCTTTAAGGGTCCTGGAACCTGTCTTGACGGCGATGACCTCAGCACCGAGCAGTCTCATGCGCGCAACGTTCAGGGCCTGGCGTTCCGTGTCGACCTCGCCCATGTACACAACGCAGCTCATGCCCATCAGCGCGGCGGCTGTCGCCGTGGCGACACCGTGCTGTCCGGCACCCGTCTCTGCGATGAGACGCGTTTTGCCAAGCCTCCGGGCAAGCAGGGCTTGACCGAGTACGTTGTTGATTTTATGGCTGCCGGTGTGGTTGAGATCCTCGCGCTTCAAGAAGATGCGAGCCCCGCCACAGTGCTCGGCATAACGCGTAGCCTCGGTGATGATGGACGGCCGCCCGGTGTAGGTGCGGTGAAGTTCAGCAAGTTCGTGAGCGAACGCAAGATCCGCTTTCGCCGCCGTATAAGCAGCTTCCAGCTCGTCAAGAGCGTGGATCAGTGACTCTGGGACAAAACGGCCCCCGAATTCTCCGTAGTAGGGACCAGAGACACTGCGAAGAGAGGTGGTCATGCGTTCACAAACTCCCTGACTCGTTCTGCGGGGTCGACTCCTGTCACCAGGGCCTCTCCGATGAGCACCGCGTGTGCTCCCTGCTCACGGTAGCGCGCCACATCCTGAGAATCTGCCACAGCGGATTCTGCCACTCGAACGACTCCCCCAGGGATCAGCGATACGAGTCGCCCGAAAAGCTCGATGTCGAGCTCGAAAGTAGTCAAATCTCTCGCATTCACACCGATAATTTCGGCACCGCAGTCAATCGCCCGCAGAACCTCATCCCGGGAGTGGGTCTCAACCAGCGCCGACATACCCCACTCTTGTGCCACACGCAGTAGATGCCGGATGGAAGAGTCATCGAGGCCCGCCATGATGAGCAGAACCCAGTCGGCACCGCTGGCGCGAGCCTCAATGATTTGGTAGGGCGTAGAAATGAAGTCTTTGCGCAAGACGGGAATATCTACCGCTCCGGAGACCGCCTGCAAATCCTCCAGTGACCCACCAAATTTGCGCCCCTCGGTGAGTACGCTTATCGCGCTGGCTCCGCCGTCTTGGTAGGCGGTGGCAAGCCCGACGGGTTCTGGAATATCAGCGAGTGCTCCCTTCGAGGGACTCCTGCGCTTGATTTCGGCAATGATGTGGACGCCCTCCCGTGCCGCTAGCGCAGCTAGCGCGTCGCGCGGGGGGCTGGCTTGCGCTGCCAGCTCCTCAAGGGTTTCCCTTGGCACCAGGAGCTCCCGGGCTGCTTGGTCCTCTGTGGCTCCCCGGTAGAGCTCAGCCAGCACGCTAGTGGCCCTTGGGCTGATACTTCGGGCCGTTGACACCCCACCCGAGTGCTGCCAGGGCGAACCCAGCGCCCCATCCAACGACTGTGAGCACGGCCATCGCGATGACAATCCACCACAGAGCAAGGTAGAACGCGACAGTGCCAATGGACAGTGCGATCACCATGATGATGACAGCGGTCCACGCCGCGGGTGAATGTCCGTGGCCAGGATCGGAAGCGGGGTTCATGACTCTCCTTGGGATGCGAAGGGTCCCCAGTCTATCGGGTGGTCGGGTCGGAACCCTCTGAGAGATCATCCCACGTGGCAACCGAATCCTTGGGGTCGACCATCTCAGCAGAGCGCTGAAAACGATCCGTTGTGGCCGCTCTATCTGGCATCACCGCACCGAGGGCTCCCGAGAGTATGGACGCAGTAATGCCGAGGACCCCCACCCAAAGGAATGCCGTTGCCTGCGCTCCCACAACTGCGTCCAGTGCGCTGGCGCCGGTGACCCCGGTGAGTGAACCGATCTCAGACAAGACGGCGACCTCGGGGCGACCACTGAGAGCGTAAACAGCGTAAGCAGCTCCCCCGCATGAGATTCCCTGAAGGATGGAGACAAGCCGGCGCCACGGCCCGCGCAACACGAAAGTAAGCCCGAGGGCTGCAGCCCCAACGGCAAACAGCGAGGACGCCAGGGGACTCGCCGTCACCCCCGAGACAGGGATAATTGCGCCGCTCTCTAGGGACACGTTCCACCAGGGGGCTCCCAGAGTCACCAGGAGCGCACAGAACCCCACGAGAGTAACACCAGCATGCAGACGCCTCATTGTGCCCCTGGAACCAGGGCGTTCGCGACAAAGACAGCCCGCGCCGGGGCTGATGCCTTGTGGATTGTCTCGCGATATTCACTCAGGGGATCTGAGTCAGCGACTATTCCTGCGCCCGCACGAACGACTGCTTGTCCCTCTCGCATCCACACAGTGCGGATGGTGATGGCTAGATCAGAGTCGCCACTGTGCCCAAAATAACCGACCACTCCCCCATAGATTCCGCGCGCGGAATCTTCCAGGGCATCAATGATCTCCAAAGCACGGGGCTTCGGCGCACCGCTGAGGGTGCCGGCTGGGAACGTAGCGCGCAACACGTCAACGCTGGTGGCCCCCTGCCGCAGGGTTCCCTCCACCGATGACACCAGGTGCATGATGTGGCTGAAGCGCTCAACCTCCATGAATTCTGTGACCTCTACCGAACCCGGTTCACACACCTTGGAGACATCGTTGCGCGCAAGATCCACGAGCATCAGGTGCTCTGCCTGCTCCTTCTGGTCAGCGCGCAGCGCCTCGGCGTTGTCCGCATCCTCTTCTGGGGTGGCACCGCGCGGCCTGGACCCGGCAATCGGATGCGAATAGACCCTTCCCTGAGACAGTGTGACCAGTGCTTCTGGAGAGGAGCCCACCACTTGGAAGGGAACCCCGTCGACCCCTTCGCACTCGAGCAGATACATATAGGGACTGGGGTTCAATGACCGCAGCACCCGATACACCTCGAGAGCAGAGGCGCTCACCTCCAGGGTGAACTCTTGGGAGAGAACCACCTGGAATACATCACCATCGACGATGTGCTTCTTTGCTACCTGCACCATGTCGGTGAACTCTTGCGCGGTCGACGACGGGGTTGGGGAAACCTCGGCCGGGTCGACTCTCTGGTGGAGGGTGGACGCGGTGGGTTTAGCAAGGTCACGGTGCATAGCATCGAGCCTCCCCACGGCCTCGTGAAAGTCTTCTGCCCGAGGCGCTCCCTCCGAGTGGACCAGCGCCATCAACACAACTTCGGACGTGTGATGGTCGTATGCAACGCAATCCTTGACCAAAGACAGGTGCACGCTTGGCACATCGTGAGTCGCCGCAGGCGGACTCGGAAGGCTCTCGAGAAGCCGGACAACATCCCACCCAAGGAACCCCACAACACCTCCGGCAAACGGGGGCAGGCCCGGAATGGGCTCACTGGCCCAGCGTTCGTTCAGTACTGTCAGGGCATCGAGAGGGTTATGGGGAACGGCACCCCCAAACACAGCCTCCGCGCTCATTCCCAAGTTGCGCCACTGGGCCACTCCACCCGATGCCACAAGAGTGCCGTGAACGCCAACGCCCAAGAATGAGTATCTCGACCATTTACCACCCTGGTCAGCGGACTCCAAAAGAAAGGAGCCGGGACCGCGGGATAGCTTACGAAGCAAGCCCATGGGGGTCTCACTGTCGACAAAAAGCCTTCGCACCACCGGTGTGACCGACCTGGTTTTTGCCTGGTCTAGATAATCCTCCAGTGTCGTGTCCGCCACCTCACACCGCACTGTCAAAACAACTGCGAGTCCCGAGGTGACAGGCTGCGCCGACTTGATGGACCTGCATCAAGAGAACGTCGCCGTCGCAATCCACGTCGACTCGGGTGAGTTGCTGGGTGTGACCGCTGGTGTCGCCTTTTCGCCAGTAGTCGGCTCGGGAGCGGGAAAAGTAGGTCACCCGCCCGTCGGCAAGACTCCGCCGGAGCGCTTCCTGGTCCATCCAGGCCAGCATCAGGACTTCACGGGTGTCGACATCCTGCGCGATGGCCGGAATCAGGCCCGCCTCGTTAAAACGCACACGATCCCAGAGGTCGCTGGGAACCACGATGTCATCGCGCTCTGTCATCTGACCACCGCCCCCGCGTTCCTCAGTTCAGCCTTCACCTCTGCAACGCTGACTTTATCGTGGTGGAATATAGACGCGGCGAGAACCGCGTCCGCTCCGGCGTGGTAAGCAGCAACAGCATGCGAGGCCATGCCGGCGCCACCGGAGGCGACGAGTGGGACGTCAACCCGGCTTCGAAGCGCGGTAATCATTTCCACATCAAAGCCCGCTTTGGTGCCATCAGCATCGATGCTGTTCAGGAGAATTTCGCCAGCACCTCTGTCGCAGGCTTCCCTGGCCCAATCGAGCGCATCGCGCCCTGCGGACTGGCGACCGCCGTGGGTAGTCACGACGAACCCCGACGGTTGCGTGGGATCACGCTTCGCATCCACCGAAATCACACAGACCTGTGAGCCAAAATGCCGAGCGATTTCATTGATGAGTTCAGCTCTGGCTAGAGCAGCGGAGTTCACGCTGATTTTGTCGGCTCCGGCCTCGAGAAGCTTTCCTACATCGCCAACAGCCCGGATTCCGCCACCGACGGTCAGGGGGATGAAAACGTTCTCCGCGGTGTGACGGACAAGGTCATAGGTGGTTCTTCGATCATCAACAGTGGCGGTTACATCGAGGAAAGTAATTTCATCAGCGCCTTGCGCCCCATAAAGGGCTGCAAGTTCGACCGGGTCACCGGCATCCTGGAGGTTTTCGAAGTTAACCCCCTTCACCACGCGACCCTTGTCCACGTCGAGGCAGGGAATGACCCTGATCGACAGTGCCATTAGATTCTTGCGGCGTGGATGGCTGACACCAATATCGCGCGGGCGCCGAGCCCATAGAGCTGGTCCATCACGAGGTTGGCGTCATTTCTGGGGACCATAGCCCGCACCGCAACCCACGCCGGGTCCCGCAGCGGGGATACTGTGGGCGACTCAAGGCCCGGAGTGATGAACGAGGCCTCATCGATGAGTGCCTGTGGCAGGTCATAATCCATCAGCACGTACTGCTTGGCTACCCACACACCGTGAAGCCTCCTCCGCAGTGTCTCTATCCCGGGAAGATCTGGCTTGGCCGAAATCAGTACAGCCTCAGACTCCAGGATAACGGGGCCAAAAATCTCGAGACCCTGCGCGCGCAAGGTCGCTCCAGTAGAAACAACATCGGCAACAGCATCCGCAACCCCCAGACGCACCGCGGACTCCACAGCCCCATCGAGCGAGACAATCGAGGCACTCACACCCAGGCTTGCCAAAAAGTTCCCCACCAGGCCTGGATACGACGTCGCAACGCGCAGCCCCTCTAGTGCGTGAACGTCCTGCAGAGGCTTCGGCCCAGCGAACCGGAAGGTGGAGTGCCCAAACCCGAGTGGCTCAATCTCTGTGGCAGACGTCGTGGAGTCCAGGAGCAAATCCCGTCCGGTGATTCCCACGTCAAGAGCACCCGATCCCACATAGGTCGCAATGTCGCGAGGCCTCAGATAGAAGAACTCTGCACTGTTTCTAGGGTCTGGCACAGTGAGCGCGCGGAGGTCTCGACGGCCGGCGTAACCGGCCTCGACGAGCATTTCCACGGCAGTGTCGGAGAGTGTTCCTTTATTGGGAACAGCAATCCTGAGGGGTTGATCGGTCATAGCTGTCGATACACATCCTCGAGGGACAACCCGCGGGCGACCATCAACACCTGCACGTGATAAAGCAATTGAGATATTTCGAGAGCAAGCGCCACGTCGTCTTCGTGTTCACCAGCCATCCAGACTTCGGAGGCCTCTTCGACAATCTTCTTCCCAATAGCGTGGACACCAGCGTCCAACAGCTCTACAGTGCGGGATCCATCCGGGCGCACGGCGTGAGTGTTGCGCAGTTGTTCGAAAAGCGAGTCGAAAGTCTTCACTTCTCCAGGGTACCGGGTGAAAGCTACCTGATGGCCAAGAGGTCGATGACAAAGATGAGTGTGCGACCAGACAGTCGATGCCCGCCACCCTCTGGCCCATAGGCCCAGGCCGGGGGGCAGATCAGCTGGCGACGGCCACCTACTTTCATGCCAGGAATCCCTTCTTGCCAGCCCCGCACAAGACCCTGCAGCGGGAACGAAATGGATTCACCCCTCGACCAGGAGGAATCAAACTCTTCACCTGTGTCAAAATCGACGCCCACGTAGTGGACCTCGACAACGGCTCCGGGTGCCACCTCGGCGCCATCACCCTCTGTGAGGTCGAGGGACACCAAGTCCAGTGGTGCTGCGCCCAGCGGGGCGTCGATGTCGGGTTTGGTTACCTCGCTCATGGGTCTACTCCTCAGTGTCGTTGGCGGCAACGCGCAATGCCGCAATGTTCTCAGCAGGATTCCCGGCGGAATACACGCTCGAGCCTGCCACAAACGTGTCGGCACCGTGTGCCCGAGCGATGGGAAGCGTGTCGACGGTAATTCCCCCATCGACTTGCACCAGCGCGCTGAGGTTGTGATCGGCAACGTAGGTCGCAACGGTGTCGAGTTTGGTCATCATCTCCCGGAGGAAGGGCTGCCCACCAGCACCGGGTTCGACCGTCATCACCAGCACCATGTCAGCGAGGTGAAACATCGGGAAGTACGGCTCTGCTGCCGTGCCAGGTTTCAGAGCAATTGCCGCACGCGCGCCGGTGTCTTGGATGGCCCGAATGGTGCCCTCGACGTCCTTGGCGGCCTCAACATGGAAGGTCACCGAATGCGCGCCGATCTCGCCATAACCTGGCGCGAACTTGTCTGGGTTCTCGATCATCAGGTGAACATCGACGGGAACAGAGGACACCTGGACTATCCGTCTAATCGTCTGGGGCCCAAACGAAATCGCCTCGACAAAATGGTTGTCCATGACATCGCAGTGCACGCCATCGGCCGAGGAGATTCGGGCTATCTCCGCCTCGAGGTTCACAAAATCAGCAGACAGAATACTGGGGTAGATGCGCAGTGACACCCCCCAAGCTTAGACCGCGACGGGCTTGGCGAGCAGTTGGATAAACATCGCGTCCGTGCCATGTCGGTGCGTCCACAACTGCACGGCAGTGCCCCTCGCGGAGTGAGGAACCGGAGTTTTGGCGGCACGATCGAGCACACTGGCCGTGTCGATAGCGACAATGTCTGGGTGGGAACCAAGCGCGTGGTCAATAATGGCGGTGGTCTCCGACACCACGGGTGAGCAGGTGACATAGGCGAGCACTCCCCCGGGTGCCAGCGCTCGCAGACCGGCATCGAGCAACTCGCCCTGCAACACCGTCAAC
Organism: actinobacterium acMicro-4; assembly: GCA_000754445.1. GTDB lineage: Bacteria > Actinomycetota > Actinomycetes > Actinomycetales > Microbacteriaceae > Pontimonas. The sequence continues at coordinate 157,698 of JNSD01000002.1, forward strand.
TCGGCTAGGGACTCTGGCTGCTTGCGCCACCTCGCCTCTGGCCGACGTCGCAGGGCGCCAAGACCTGAGCACGGGGCATCCAAGAGGATTCGGTCGAATTTCCCAGTGATCTTCCGACTGTCCCCCTCGCGAAGACTCACCACGGCCGAGTTTCGCTGGGACACCGCGCGAATGGAGTCCTGCACGAGTCGCACGCGGTGGGGCATGACCTCAATGGCGGTGACATGGCCGCCAGAGTGCAACGCCGTTGCCGCGAGAAGTGCCGTCTTTCCGCCTGGGCCGGCACACATATCGAGGAACCTTGTGGCCGGGCCGATAGGCCCCACCGCTATCAGCGCTAGAGCCGCCAGCTGAGAGCCCTCATCCTGGACGCGTGCGGTCCCCTCGGCCACCCTGGGGTCGAGAGACGGATCGCCACCGGACAAGGTGACGCCCCACGGTGAAAAGCGCGTGTGCTGATCTGCATCACCCGGTTCGCTGAGACCCGGTAGGCAGGCAAGACACACCATAGGTGGCTGGTTGTTGGCCTCGAGGGCAGCGGCGAGTTCCGCCTTGGAGCCGGACTCCTCGAGGGCCGTTTCGATCTCCCTCGCAATCCACACCGGGTGCGAGTGCTCAGAGGTCTCTGAGGCCTCTATTTCGCCCAGCCAGTGCTCGATTGACTCGCGAGTAACAGAGCGAAGAATGCCGTTGATGAAACCAGATGCGCGAGAAAGCCCGGTCGACTTGGCGAAGTTAACACTCTCATCGACTGCAGCGTGGCCGGGAACACGGAGAAAAAGAAGTTGATAGACCCCGAGTCTCAGGACCTCGAGAACCTCCTGGTCGATCTCGGTGGTGGGTCGCTTGGCAACCTGCGCAATCACTGTGTCGAGCTCACCCTGGCGGCGCAGGCTGCCGTAGACAAGCTCTGTGACAAACCCGCGGTCTCTGGAATCCAAACCAGAAGCGGCCAACGCTCGTGGTAGCGCGATATTGGCGTAGGCACCGCCGTGGGTCACATCAGCCAGGACCTCGAGTGCTAGACGCCGGGTGTCACTTCCCCGCGACATCTATGCGCACTCCTTCTGGTAGCCCCCGGAACCAGTCGGCGGCCATCATCGGCTTTTTGCCCGCTGGGTGCACGCGCTCCAGAACGAGGGGCTTACTTCCTGTTCCCACCAGAATGCCCAGCGGAGTCTTCACCAGCTCCCCAGGCTCGAGTGGGTGAAAATCGGGGTCAACCCAACCGGAGAGGACCTTGACCACGGTTCCGTTGTCCTTCCTCACCACGTAGGCGCCTGGCTCCGGTGTCATCGCTCGGAAGTGCTGGTAGAGCTCGGTGGCGTCCATTCGCAGGTCTAAGTGCCCAAAACCAGGGGGAAACTTTGGTGCATAGGTGGGCTCACCAATCTGCCAAGTGACAGAGGCCGACGCGGGATCGCCCTGGGCCAGAAAATCAAGCACCAACCCAGGGGCGATCAGTGAGAGCTTGTGCAAGAGCGTTCCGGAAGTGTCGTAGGGACTGATGGGGTGGGCAAGAGCAGCACCCACCGGCCCCGCATCGAGTGCTTCCACGATGCGAAAAAGAGTGATGCCGGTCTCCGTATCGCCGGCAAGAATTGCCCTCTGAACCGGGGCTGCCCCCCGCCAGCGTGGCAACAACGAGAAGTGAACGTTCCACCAGCCACCGGGCACAGAGTCAAGCGCTCTGCCATCAAGAATTCGACCGTAGGCCACGACAATCGCGACATCGGGAGAAAATTCTGCCACCGCCGCGGTCACCTCGGCCGAACTCTCCGGCGTCCTCACTTGCAGCCCGTGCTCACGGGCCCACGCACCAACGGCAGTTTCGACCAGGACCTGCCTACGTCCTACCGGCGCGGGCGGCTGGGTAAGCACCCCGACCACAGTGTCGGTACTCTCATGAAGGGCCCGCACGGTGGGAACCGCCGCATCAGGGCTACCGGCAAAGAGGACCTTCATCCCAGTGAGCCTATCCATCCGGGCACCCTCTGGTTACTCAGACCCAGCAAACTCGTCGAGCTGCCCGGTGTCATCGACAACGATGCGAACCCGGTCGGGAACGCCCCGGCGTTGGCGGGAAATGTGGCCGAGGTGAACTGCCCGCAGTTCAGCTGTCACTCGGTCACCAATCGCGTAAGGGAATCGAATGATGATGCGGCCGCCTCCTTCGCCCATTGCGACGGGACCGAGCACGTCCACCGAGGCGTCGAGGGACGAAATGCGCGAAGCAATGTCCGTTAGTGCAGCAGACGGACCACTCACGCTAGCCAACCGGATGCTCGGTGGCAGGCGCAGGGCTTCCCGCTCCCGCAGTTCAGCGTTCATCAGAGGCCCGTACTTGCCTGAGGCGACAGCCAATGCCGGCTGGCCCTCGACCTCGGTGAGATAGACGGTGCCCTCCGGGCGCACGAGAGAGAGTGCATGCTCCCAGTGCGACAGGGTGTCCTCAAGCGCCCCGATACTTTCTCTCGAGAGCATTGCTTGACCGTCCAGAAGCAGTGCAGCGCGATATCCCCCAACAGCGAGGGGTTCCGAGCCCCTCGTCGCCACAACAATCGCAGGGCTATCGGAAACGGTGTGGACCCTGTGTTGTCCATCAGATTGGATGACGGGAACTTTGGGAAACGCTTTGCCAAAGTCGCTGACTGTGCGGCCGATTCCCTGTCCTCGGGGCACCATGACGCTGTGATTGCACGCTTCACAGCGCCACCTCGCGTACAGGGTCGCGCACCACGCACACGACGGAGGAGCACCGTGGGAACCAATTCGGAGAGGGCCATGGCACCGAGAGCACAGGCCGCGCTCCCCACACTGCGCGCACGCAAGCGCAGAGGAGTAACCTGCCCGGAACACTTGCACCAGCACCGGACCTTCCCGCAGCGCCTCCGTCGCACCCTGGTGGGCGATGCCAGGCAAGCGTGCCGGTCGAAGGTCCCGCTCCGCATTGACACTCAGTGCTGTGGGCACAACCTGTGGCCTCTGTGCCTTCCTGGGTTCCACCAGACCGAGGAAACCCATGCTGTGGAGCCGCCAGACGGCCATGCTGGGAGCGAGACCCGCAAAGACAAGCGAGCATTCGGTCTGCTGTTGGCGCACCAGCGCGACATTGCGGGTGTGCGGATAAGGTGCCAGTGGCTCGCGGTGAGCGTCATCAGCATCGTCAAGGACAACGAGAAGGCGCAGGTTCACCACCGGCGCATACACGGCATGTCGGTTTCCGATGACGACCACCGGGTTACCGGAGAGGCACCGAAGAAACTCGGTGTATCTCTCCGACCCGACTTTGTCGCTATCCCACAGAACAATTCCGTCGTCCGAAATGACCTCCCGCAAGGCCTGATGATGGGCCTCCAGGTCGCGCCAGTCAGGAACAACGATGACGCTGGATCCCCCCGCCGCGAGAGCCCGTGCCGCAAGCTGTGCGACGACGGTTGCCCCCCGAGGTCTGGGCTCTCCAGCAGGGCTGTGGTCAACCCCCCACGGTGTGGTGAGCGCCCACCTGGACCCTGGCGCTACGAGCCCTTCGAGTTCGTCCTCGGAGTACTCCAGAAGACTTTGCATCTCTATCGCCGGCACCGCGGTGGGCTGGCCACGATCACGCCAGAGTTTTTCTGCCCGCACGTATCGCGGCGGAATGGCAAGACGCAGGATGTCGGCCGCGTTACCGGCCTGCCGATCGGCAACAGCGCGGGCCAGCCGCCAAATCTCAGGCGCCAACACAGGCACAGCGGAGACAACATCACCCAGTGGCACAAGCGCCCCGGCGTGGCTCGAGTGCGATGCCACCTCGACCACAAAGCCGGTGGTGTTCTTCTGGCTGGATCGAAGCGGGACCTTGACCCTAACCCCCGGTGTGACCACCATCCCCTCCGGAATGCTGTAGTCGAAAAGGCGGTCGAGTTGCGGGAGTCTGCTCTCTAGAACTACCCTCGCGACGCTAGGTTTGGTGCTCACAATCCACTAGCTTGGCGCAACTCCTCAGTTCGGTTAAGTCGCTCCCACGGAAAGTCCTGGTCGGTGCGACCAAAGTGACCGTAAGCAGCTGTTGGCAAAAAGGGGGTCGTGAGCAAATCAAGCGCCTCAATGATGGCCTGTGGTCGAAGATCGAAGACATCGTCGATGGCCTTCTCGATGATCGCGGGATCGACCTTCTCCGTACCAAATGTCTCCACGAAGATACTCACGGGGTGGGCAGTACCAATGGCGTAAGACACCTGGATTTCAACAGTGTCGGCAAGTCCTGCCGCGACCACATTCTTTGCAACCCAGCGCAGGGCGTAGGCAGCGGAGCGGTCAACCTTGGTGGGGTCTTTTCCACTAAACGCTCCACCTCCGTGACGAGCAGCGCCACCGTAGGTGTCGACAATGATTTTCCGCCCGGTGAGGCCCGCATCGCCGTCAGGACCGCCGGTGACAAAGAGACCCGAGGGGTTGATGAGATAGCGCGTGTGGGACGAATCGAGGCCCAGGGGTTCGATAATCGGAGTGATCACGTACGTTTTGAGATCTGCCTCAATCTGTTCCCTCATCACTCCTGGGTCATGCTGGGTAGAAATGACGACGGTGTTCAACTCAACGGGCTTCCCGCCCTCATAGCCGATAGTCACCTGGGTCTTTCCATCGGGCCGGAGATAGTCAATGAGTCCGGTTTTACGAGCGATGGAGAGACCCTGCGCCAGGCGGTGAGCGAGCCACAAGGGCATCGGCATCAAGGCATCTGTCTCGCGTGTGGCGTACCCGAACATGATTCCTTGGTCACCAGCACCCAGTGCATCGTAGGGGTCGGTGGAGGAACCCTCACGCGCTTCGAGAGATTGGTTGACGCCGTGGGCAATATCGGGTGATTGCTGGCCGAGTGAGAGATGCCAGTCAAAACCATCGGCATCGATACCAAACGCCTGCTCCGTGTAACCAATGGAGCGCACGAGGTCACGCACGACCTTCTCGACATCCACTGTTGCAGAGGAGGTGACCTCGCCGGCCACGTGAATCATGTTTCCAGCGCTCAGAGACTCGATGGCGCAACGCGACCCTCGGTCCCCTGCAAGAAACGCATCGAGAAGTGCGTCGCTGATTTGGTCGCACATTTTGTCGGGGTGACCTTCGGTCACTGATTCGGAGGAGAAATAACGCATGAGCCCTACCTATCGGTCTTGCAGAGCCTCCACAAGGCGCTCTGCGATGGAAGTTTTCGTTCCTTCGACCAACAATGACTGCGGGCTCGCGTTAAAAAAGATTGTCACTGCCGTTTCGACGTCCCCGAATCCTACCGCCTCACCCACCGTGTTGAGAAGAATGACGTCCGCGTTCTTTGACGCAAGCTTTGCGCGGGCGCTAGCCTCTCGCTCTGACGCCTTGGAGGCTGTCTCGGCGGCGAACCCCACGAGGAGCTGACCGGGGCCCTTCACGGCCCCCAGTTCCGCGAGGATGTCTGGTGCCCGCACCAGGACTGGCGCCCAGGTCTCACCGATATCCCGCTTAGCGATTTTCGTATCGGAGACAGTTTCTGGAACCCAATCGGCGACCGCTGCAGCCATGATGATGACATCGGAATCTGGGGCGTGAGAGACCATGGCATCCCTCATCTGAGCTGCTGTGCCAGCCGAGATGCCGACGACTCCCGCCGGTAGGGGAACTTCCAGGTGGGCATGTACCAGAGTGACTGAGGCTCCGCGCTGGATGGCCGCGCGAGCAAGTGCAACGCCCATAACTCCGGTGGATCTATTACCAATAAACCGCACCGGGTCGATGGCCTCGCGCGTGCCACCAGCGGAAATCAGAACTCTTCGCCCCGACCACGACTGATCTCCCAGCAGGCCAAACGCACGCTCCGCGATATCTAGGGGCTCTGCCATTCGGCCAACACCACTGTCGCCTCCCGTGAGTTCCCCAGTGATGGGACCAATCAGGTGGACGCCGCGATCGCTGAGCGTGGCGACGTTGTGTTGGACTGCCGGGTTGTCCCACATTTCCGTGTGCATGGCTGGGGCCACCAAGAGCGGAGCCTTGCTCGCCAGGACCGTTGTGCCGAGCAGGTCAGCTGCAAACCCACCGGCTAGTTGGGCAAGCGCGTGTGCGGTCGCAGGAGCAATGACCACCAGATCGGCTCGCTGGCCAAGCGCGACGTGTCGAACCTCGGCCACCCCGTCAAACAATCCTGGCTGAACAGGGTTTCTGGAAATAGCCTCCCAGGTCGCAACACCCACAAATCTCAGTGCTGACGCTGTGGGAATCACTGTCACATCCGCGCCGCGCCGGACGAGCTCACGAACCAGCGTCACCGACTTATATGCGGCAATGCCGCCAGTCACCCCCACAACGATGACAGGGGGGTTTCTCGCCTGATCGGCGTCTACCATGGACTCAGTCAGTCGCGCGGTGGAGAACGAGCTTGCCCTCGTTTATTTCACGAAGGGCAATGCTGAGGGACTTTTCGTCCATGGTCGAGGGGACCAGTGGCCCGACGTGGTCGTAAAGGTTTCCATCACCGAGGTCGGAGTAGTACTCATTGATTTGCCGCGCGCGCTTGGATGCGAAGATGACCAGCTGATACTTCGAGTCAACGGTGGTCAACAGTTCATCGATGGGGGGCCTAATGATTCCGTCGCGGTGCAGGGACATGCTTACTCCTTGTTGGGCGCCTTCGAAGTCGACGCGAGAACTAAGTCTACGATGCTTTGCGCGGCAACGTCCACGCTCTCGTTCACCACGACGTAATCGCACTCCCCCGATGCGGCGAGCTCCGCTCGAGCGGTGGCGAGACGAACAGCGCGTTCAGACTCGTCTTCGGTCCCTCGGCTAGCCAACCTGCGCTCGAGTTCATCGAAAGTTGGCGGGGCAACAAAAACGCTGAGCGCACTCTTCATGGCCCGCTTCACCTGCCTGGCACCCTGGATGTCGATTTCAAGAATGACGTGGCGCCCGGCATCCATGTGCGCCTCTACGGCTTCTCGCGGTGTGCCATACCTGTGCAGACGGTGGACGCTCGCCCACTCCAAGAGCTCACCATCGCGAATCAACTGATCAAAGCGTTGGTCATCAACGAAGAAGTAGTGCACACCCTCGACTTCACCCGACCGGGGCGCCCTGGTGGTTGCGGAGACGCTCACGACGAACTGCGGGTGCTTTTTAGTGATTGAGGACACAATCGTGCCTTTACCAACCCCAGAAGGTCCCACAAGGATGACAAGTTTGCCTCTGTCATGGGAGAAGTAGCGACGATAGAGACAGACCACGTCCCGCCGAAGCCTGGCCCGCTGACGAACTCGTAGCCCACCAAGAGTCGCCCGCGGGCTAATCCCCACGCCATCGAGCAGTCGCTGGGCCTTGGTCACGCCGAAGCCTGGAATCGAGCGCAGAAACCACTCAACCCTCAGACCAGCGAGGACCGGATCGCACTGTGGCTCTCCCGCTCGATCGAACAACTCGATGATGGAGTGCTGTCCCCGTGAAATCTCGCTCTTGAGTTGCGCACGTTGCGTGCGCAGGAGCGCCCCTTTGGCCGACAGAGCTGCAGCGTCAAAATCTCTCACGCAGACGCCACCTCCGCGAGCGCGCCATCGATGGCATGGACGAGCCCCTCAGGGCCCGCAGAGAGCACAGAGCGCGCGGCCACCGGAAGGAGGTGCCTGGAGCCAGCGAAATCATCACGCGCGGAGCTGAGTGCGGCCCCTTGAGCGCCATAGCCTGGAGCAAGCACAGGCATGCCGGGCAACGCTGCCATGTCAACGCCGAGAGCCCCCGCGTCAACGGTCGCGCCAACGACAACTCCATAGCTCTCTGGAGGAAAGCCTCGCTGGGATGCCCACACGTGGAGATCGTGTACTACTCCACCGGCAACCGTGTGTCCGTCATCACGGCGGGCACTTTGAGTCACCCTAGCCTCCGGGTTGGATGTCGCTGCAAGGACAAAAACACCCTTGTTGTGGTCGTGTGCGCGCTCAAGCGCAGGTTCTAGCGCACCAAGCCCCTGGTAGGGCACCAGAGTGAGTGCGTCCACCTCGAAGTCTGAGCCTGGGCGCAGCCACGCGTCGGCGTAGCCCTCCATCGTTGACCCGATGTCACCGCGCTTGGCATCGCCAATAACCAGGAGCCCAGCTTCGCGGAGTGACCCCAGCAGTGATGCAAGAGCTTTCATTCCGTCAACGCCACACCGTTCAAAAAGAGCAACCTGCGGCTTGACCACCGTGGCACCCGAGGACGCCACCAGGTCACCTACCAGAGCTGTCCATCGATTAAGCCCCTCGGGTGTGTCACTGAAGCCCCAAGCCTCCATGAGAGCCGGGTGAGGATCAATGCCCACACAGAGTGCCGGACCAGATGCGGTCAGCGCGTGAAGCCGGGAGGCATAGGTCATCGCAGCGCCCTGGCCGCCGCATACTCTTGCAGGCTCGTCACGTCAGGCGTGTTGGGACGATCTTCGAGTGAGGCAACAGCAGCGCCCACCTGCGCGATAGTGGTGAAGAGCGCCTTGTCAGCGGCGACCGTCGCAGTGCGAATCTCATAGCCATCAGCGCGGGCGCTTCGACCCCGAGGAGTGTTGATGACGATATCGACGTGACCGTTGGCAATGAGCTCAACAATGCTCGGTCCCTCAGTAGCGCCAGCGACATCGGTGTGTTTGCGAACAACCCGCGTGGCGATGCCGTATCTGGCTAGTGTCTCCGCAGTTCCCTCGGTGGCGATGATGGAAAACCCGAGCTGAGAGAGCCTCAGCACCGGCAACACAACGCTGCGTTTGTCTTTGTCCGCAACCGAGACGAAGACGGTGCCCGATCGGGGCAGGCCGCCATAGGCCGCGTCTTGGCTCTTGGCGAAAGCCCGAGGGAACGTGGAATCGATGCCCATGACTTCACCAGTCGAGCGCATCTCGGGTCCGAGGATTGAATCGACAATTTCGCCAGCCGGCGTTCTAAAGCGCTTGAACGGTAGGACTGCTTCTTTGACAGCAATCGGCGCGTCCAGTGGGACGACTCTGCCATCGGTGTCTGGCAGTTCCCCAGAGGCAATCAGTTCATCGATTGTCGAACCGGCCATCACTAAGGCTGCTGCCCGCGCGAGGGTAATGCCGAGAGCCTTAGAAACAAAAGGGACCGTTCGACTTGCCCGTGGATTCGCCTCGAGAACATAAAGAACCCCCGCGGCCACGGCGAACTGCACGTTCATGAGCCCTCGGACACCAATACCCTTGGCGAGGAGTTCCACTGCATCACAGACTTCGCCAACGATGGTCCGGCCGAGCGTTACCGGTGGGAGCGTGCAGGCTGAGTCCCCCGAGTGGATTCCGGCCTCTTCGATGTGCTCCATGACACCGCCGATATAAAGGCGCTTACCGTCATAGATGGCATCAACATCGATCTCCACAGCGTCATCGAGAAACCTGTCCACCAGCAGTGGCGCGTCGGCGCCCACAATCGCAAATTCCTTGATGCGCCGGAAATAGTCCACCATGCTCTCCTGGTCGTAGACGATCTCCATGCCTCTCCCGCCAAGCACGAAGCTCGGTCGCACCAGCACCGGAAAGCCAATGTCAGCAGCGATTGCCGCCGCCTCTTCCAGAGTGGTCGCTGTGCCATTTTTGGGGGCAATCAGTCCCGCTTCCCCGAGAATCCGGGCAAAAGACCCGCGCTCTTCCGCCAGATCAATGGCATCGGGGGTCGTTCCCAAAATCGGAACCCCAGCGGCCTTCAACCCCTGGGCCAAACCGAGCGCGGTTTGGCCACCTAGTTGAACGAGGACACCCAGTAACTCCCCGCGAGACGACTCTTGGTGAATCACTTCGAGCACATCTTCTAGAGTCAAAGGCTCGAAATAGAGCCGGTCACTGGTGTCATAGTCGGTCGACACCGTCTCGGGATTGCAGTTAATCATGATGGTTTCGTACCCCGCCTCAGACAGAGCAAACGCCGCGTGAACACAGGAGTAATCAAACTCAATGCCCTGCCCGATCCGGTTAGGCCCAGAGCCAAGAATCACGATCTTCTTCCGATCTGAGACAGTCACTTCCGACTCCAGGTCATAACTGGAGTAGTGATAGGGGGTCAGGGCCGGGAACTCACCAGCACAGGTGTCGACAGTCTTGAACACCGGCCTGATGCCCAGCGCATGACGCGAAGCGCGAACCTCGTTCTCGCGTAGCCCTCGAAGCTCTGCGATTTGAGCGTCGCTCAGGCCATGTTCTTTGCCATAGAGCAGGACCTCTGCGCTGAGCTCGGGAGCATTGCGCACGTCATCGGCAACCTCGTTGATCAGCGCGACCTGATCAAGAAACCACGGGTCGATGCCGGTAGCGACAAAGAGCTCGTCGATGGTAGCTCCGAAGCGCAAGGCCTGTTGCACCGTGACGATGCGACCATCGGTGGGCACTGTGGCCTTCTCGATGAGCTCCTTCTTGCTAAGGTCCTGAGGGCCCCAGTGGAAGGAACTGCCGCGCTGCTCGAGGGAACGGAGAGCTTTGTTCAGAGCTTGGGAGAAGTTACGTCCAAGTGCCATAGCCTCGCCAACGGACTTCATGGTGGTGGTGAGTCGACGATCCGCGAGCGGGAACTTCTCAAACGCAAACCGCGGCACCTTGACCACGACATAGTCCAAGGTTGGCTCAAAGGAAGCGGGTGTGACCTTGGTGATGTCGTTCGGGATTTCATCAAGTCGATACCCCAGTGCCAACTTCGCTGCAATCTTGGCGATCGGGAAGCCGGTGGCTTTGGAGGCCAGCGCCGAACTTCTGGAAACCCGTGGGTTCATTTCGATGACGATGATTCGCCCGGTTTCGGGGTTTACCGCAAACTGAATGTTGCAGCCGCCGGTGTCGACCCCGACCAGTCGGATAACCGTGATCCCGATATCCCGCATGCGCTGATACTCGCGGTCGGTCAGGGTGAGCGCGGGCGCCACAGTGATTGAGTCTCCGGTGTGGACACCCACCGGGTCGACGTTCTCAATGGAACAGACGACAACGGTATTGTCGGCCTGGTCGCGCATGAGTTCCAGCTCGTATTCTTTCCACCCCATGATGGACTCTTCGAGTAAGACCTCAGTGGTGGGGCTTTGGTGGAGACCGTCGCTGACCATGCGCACCAGCTCGTCGCGGTCATGAGCAAACCCCGAGCCAAGCCCGCCCATCGTAAACGACGGCCGAATCACCAACGGGTACCCGAGGTCTTCCGCGTAGCCGATCGCGTCCTCGACAGTGGTGGCGATATAGCTCTTGGCGACATCCGCTCCGGCTTCGATGACGAGTTCTTTGAATATCTGTCGGTCTTCGCCCCGATTGATGGCGTCAAAAGACGCACCAATGAGCTCAACATCGTATTTCTGCAGGATGCCCTCTTTGTGCAGGGCCATGGCGGCGTTCAGGGCCGTCTGACCACCGAGCGTGGGCAGAATCGCGTCTGGCCGCTCTTTCTTGATGATGGCTTCCAAGACAGCGGTGGTGATGGGCTCGATGTAGGTCTGGTCGGCAAAGCCGGGATCAGTCATGATTGTCGCCGGGTTGGAGTTGACCAAAATGACCCGCACGCCCTCTTCGCGGAGAACGCGGCACGCTTGCGTGCCTGAGTAGTCAAATTCTGCTGCCTGACCAATGACAATTGGGCCCGAACCAATAACGAGGACGCTGGAAATGTCTGATCGCTTAGGCATTAGGCCACGCTTCCGGTCGATGGGCTCCGGTGCGCTTGCACCATGTCTTTGAACCGGTCGAATAAATACGTGCTGTCATGAGGCCCAGCGGCAGCTTCCGGGTGGTACTGGACTGAGAAGGCAGGAATATCTAGCGCCCTGATTCCCTCAACAACCTGGTCGTTGAGACTGATGTGACTGACTTCGACCCGGCCAAAGCCCTCGGGCGAGTCCACTATGCCCTCGCGGGGCGCATCAACAGCAAAGCCGTGGTTTTGTGCTGTGATTTCGATATGGCCGGTGGTTTTATCCAACACTGGCTGATTGATTCCCCGATGACCGTATTTGAGCTTGTACGTCGAAAACCCAAGGGCTCGGCCGAGTAGTTGGTTACCAAAGCAAATGCCAAAAAACGGCAGACCCGCTCGCAGAGCGCTTTGGAGAAGGCCAACCTGGGCGTCACTGGCAGCGGGATCCCCCGGGCCATTCGAATAAAAGAGTGCGACGGGATTGATCGCCTGGACGTCATCGAAACTGGAGTCCGCCGGGAGGACGTGAACACGGAAGCCTCTGGCGGCCAGGTGATGGACGGTGGATTCCTTGATGCCCAAGTCAATAACAGCGAGGTTGCCAAGCGCCGTCCCGACGGGTTCCACCACTCGCGTCTCGCTGACACTCACGAGAGTGGAGAGATTGCGTCCGGCCATCGACGCCTGGTTCGTCACGCGCGAGAGCTGTTCACCAGCAGGGAGCTCGTAAAGCTCGCCGCTGAAGATGCCCCCGCGCATGACGCCCACTTCTCGGAGAACCAGGGTGATGGCGCGGGTGTCAACGCCAGAAATTCCAACAATTTGTTGCGCCTCAAGCTCGTCATCAAGACTGCGCACTGAACGAAAGTTTGATGGCCTCCTGGCGGGGTCTCGCACAACGAAGCCCTCGACCCATATCTTGCGGGACTCAGGGTCCTCATCATTGATTCCGGTATTGCCGATGTGGGGTGCCGTCATCACGACGATCTGTCCTGCATAACTGGGGTCCGTGAGTGTCTCTTGGTAACCGGTCATGCCTGTCTGAAAGACCACCTCGCCGAGTGTCACACCGGTGGCACCCCAGGCTTTGCCCTCATAGCGATGACCGTCTTCTAGCACCAAAACAGCGCGACCCTGATTCACTTAGTTCCTCTTCCCACACGCCCTAAGGCATCGATCAACGCCGTTGCGCTGGCATCAACAATTCGGAAATAGCTATCCACATCCCGCCCAGCAAGCCTCCAGCGCACCATGACAAGTCCATCTGTCTCGACCACCCGATCAATCGTCCACGTGGCTCTCCCCGCCTCGAGGCCTTCCGCGGGAAAGAGCACAGGGTCCTCCCCTGGGATGCGAACCAGCAGACCCTCCGGGTGCAGTGCCAAACGGGCCTTAGCGCGATAACTCAGGGGGTCGGCTGCAATCCGTTGCAGGGGGTCCAAGGCTTCCGTCGTGGCCACATAGAGAGCGTCAATGTCAACAAGTGCCACGCTAGCGGGAATGTCCCGAATAAGAGCCTCGGCCTCGCCTCGATAGCGCGCTCCACGACGGCGCCATCCCCACAGCGCCAGCCCGAGGCCCACCACCATGAGAGCAATCATCATCGAACCGGCAATTTCCTGGGTCATCGAGATGCCTCCGCACTGACTACATCCGGCGCAACCAACTCGCCGTTAGACACGGTGGCCCTTCCGTGGTGGAAGGTGAACATGACTCTTCCGGGGAGGACATTCTCCGGATAGGGGTTATTCGAGCTCAAGCTCCCCCGCGGCGCTAGTGCCGCTGTAGTGGGATCCACCAACGTCAGGTGCGCTGGCGAGCCCACCGCGAGTGGGGCGTCGTAGCCAGCAAGAGATCCGATAGCCGCCGGGGCGCTCGAGAAAACCCGCGCCACATCCGACCACGTGAGCAGGCCCGGGTTGACGAGAGTCTCAATAACCACCGGCAGGGCCATCTCCAGGCCCACCATTCCAAAAGCAGCCTCCCCAAAGGCGCACTCCTTGGATTCGCTCGGATGAGGAGCGTGGTCGGTCGCGACAATGTCGATGATGCCATCGGCGAGGGCCGCGCGCAGAGCGCGAGTGTCCTCCGCGGTTCGCAGGGGTGGGTTGACCTTGAAGAGTGGGTCAAAGCTGCCAACGAGATCCTCGGTGAGGAGCAAGTGGTGCGGGGTCACCTCGGCGGTCACCGCAATTCCACGCTTCTTTGCCCATCGAATGACGTCGACCGAGCCGGCGGTCGAGACATGGCACACGTGCAGTCGGGTGCCCACATACTCGGCCAACAGGACGTCCCTGGCTACGATGCTCTCTTCAGCCACGGCGGGCCAGCCGACCACACCGAGACGAGACGACAACGCGCCCTCGTTCATGTGAGCGTCGATGGTGAGCCTCGGGTCCTGCGAGTGTTGGGCAACCACCACTCCCAGCGCCTTGGCCTGCTCGAGCGCTCGGCGCATGACCAGCGAATCGTGAACGCACTTTCCGTCGTCGGAAAACACCCGCACCGCGCCAGGTCCCGCGGCCATCGCCGCCATCGCGGAGAGCTCTTCGCCAGCAAGTCCCGTGGTGATGGCGCCAACAGGCCGGACCGTAACGTAACCGGCCTCTCGACCCATCCGGGCGACCGCGTCGGTAATCCCGGCAGTATCCGCGACTGGGTCGGTGTTTGCCATGGCGTGGAGGGCAGTGAACCCACCGAGAGCGCCAGATTGCGATCCGGAGAGAATTGTCTCGGCCTGCTCAAGGCCAGGCTGGCGAAGGTGAGTGTGGAGATCGACAAGGCCCGGAAGAGCGATCAACCCACTCGCGCCCACCAGGACTGTGCCCTTCCTGCCGGAGACTTCGCTGGGGTCTACGAAGTGTCCATCGCGAATCGCCACATCGGCCCGGGTGCCATTGGGCAACTCAGCGCCTGAAATGAGGTAACTGGTCATGCCTGGCCTCCCCGCAGTTCATAGAGGGCCGCCATCCGCACGGACACACCGTTTCGGACCTGATCGAGGATTACTGAGCGCGATGAGTCCGCGACGTGCGAGGCGATCTCCACGCCTCGATTCATGGGACCTGGGTGCATCACAATACTGTCCTGGGGCAGACGGTCAGCCCGCGCCCTCGTCAGTGAATAATTCCGCACGTAATCCTTATGGCTAATGAGGGAGCCATCCCCCATTCTCTCGCGTTGGACGCGCAACATCATGACCGCATCGGGGGCACTGTCAATGGCGTCATCAAGATCGTAGGTGGAGTGAACAGGCCAGTCGTCGACACCCTGTGGCAGGAGCGCGGGCGGCCCGACAAGAGTCACCTTCGCGCCGAGCGTCGTGAGCAGAAAAACGTTGGAGCGCGCCACCCGAGAGTGCACGATGTCCCCGACAATGGCAACGGAGAGCCCGGTGAGCAGGGCTCCTCGGGGCTCGCTGTGAAATCGTTGACGCAAGGTCATCGCATCCAATAGCGCCTGGGTGGGGTGTTCGTGAGCGCCATCACCAGCGTTGATGATGCTCGAGTGGACCCAACCCGAAGAAGCAAGTGTGGCGGGGGCCCCTGAGGAAGGGTGGCGGATAACGATGACGTCTGCGCCCATTGCCTCCAGGGTCTGCGCAGTGTCCTTCAGGCTCTCACCTTTTGACACGCTGGAACCGTGGACTTGGAAAGTCATGATGTCGGCGGAGAGTCGCTGTGCAGCAGCCTCAAAAGACAGGCGGGTCCTCGTCGAATCCTCAAAAAACAGATTGACCATGGTGACTCCGCGCAGAGTGGGAAGCTTCGGGACTTGGCGATTGGCAACCGCCTGGAATTCCTCCGCGGTGTCGAGTAGCGTCAGCGCCTGGTCAACGTCGAGCTCTTGCGTGGAGAGCAGATGTTTCACTCAACCACCTGCACTTCTTCAGTGCCATCAACATCGCGCAACTTCACAGTGATTCGCTCGCCATGGTGTGTTGGCAGATTCTTCCCGACATGATCGGCGCGAATGGGCAGCTCCCGATGACCCCTGTCCACCAGCACAGCGAGGCGGACCAGTCGTGGTCGGCCGATGGCGGTCAGCGCGTCAAGAGCGGCCCGGACTGTTCGGCCGCTGTACAGGACATCGTCAACAAGCACCACTACCCGGTCATCAATGCCCCCACCGGGAACCTCCGTGGGGGCGGGAGTCCTGTGCCCACCGGTGGAGAGGTCGTCCCGATACATCGTGACATCGAGGGACCCTGCGGGAACGGGGATTCCTGCAATGTCAGATATGTAGCCGGCCAGCCGGTGCGCGAGGACTACTCCCCTCGTCGGAATACCGAGTAAGACAAGGGCAGACGTTTCAGGAGAAGCCTCGACGATTTCGTGAGCGATACGCCGAAGAGTTCGGTCGATATCTGACTCCGAGAGAACTGCACGCGCAGCCACCGAGCCCTCCTTCCGCGCCTCACAGGACGCTGGTTAAAGCAGGTCTTACGCCATCACTCTAGCGCACCGAATCCATCGCGCGCTAGGCGGTTGGGTGTGTCTCGGCTATCGCCGCGAGGATTCCGTGAACAAAGCCCCCGGAGGCTTCAGTGCTCAACTCGCCGGCCATGTCGACGGCCTCAGAAATCACCACCGCAGTTGGCACCTCGGGGTTGTGAAGAATCTCCCATGCTGCAAGCCTGAGTAAGGACCTGTCAACGCTAGGCATGCGATCTAGTGGCCAGGTGGTGCTGGTGCCAGAGAGCACACGATCGATTTCCTCGCGGTGGTCGATAACTCCGGAGACAATCTGTCTGGCATAGTCCCAACTAGAAGCCCGCTGGAGGTCGTGTGCCGCGTGCTCGGTAGCTGCGACAAGAGCGTCGGCCAAATCCACGTCGGCGACGTCAGCGCTGAAGAGAATATCGAGGGCTCTGCGTCGCGCTTTGCGCCTGGCACTCACTCGTCGGCCACGCGGCCCAGGTACTCCCCGGTTCGGGTATCGACCTTGACCGTGGTTCCCTGTTCCACGAAGAGTGGAACCTGGATTTCGTAACCGGTCTCGAGAGTTGCTGGCTTAGTCCCGCCCGTTGAGCGATCGCCCTGAAGGCCAGGTTCGCTGTAGGTGATGAGCAGAGTGACCGAGGCAGGAAGGTCAATGTAGAGAGCTTCGCCCTCGTGCATGGCAATGGTTGCAGCCTGATTGGACAGAAGGAAGTTAGCCGCATCACCGACGACCCCCCGGGGCACCGTGACCTGCTCGTAGCTGGCCTGGTCCATGAACACAAAGTCACTACCGTCCTCGTAGAGGAACGTGTAATCACGACGATCCACAGTGGCGAAATCGATCTTGGTGCCCGCATTGAAGGTCTTGTCGACGACCTTCGCGGAGCGGACATTCTTGAGCTTCGTGCGCACAAAGGCACCACCCTTACCAGGCTTGACGTGTTGAAACTCCACCACAGCCCAGAGCTGTCCATCCAGATTCAGAACACTGCCGTTCTTGATATCGTTCGTCGTTGCCATGGGATTACCTTCCTAACAGAGTCATCATCTGGGTCATCGCGAGCCGATACGAGTCAGCACCAAACCCAAGGATTACACCCGTTGCCACACCGGAGATCACAGAACGATGACGGAACTCCTCGCGGGAATGAGGATTGGACAGGTGCACCTCGATGAGTGGCAGGCCAGCACTGGTCACCATTGCACACGCGTCGCGAATGGCGTAGGAGTAGTGAGTGAACGCCGCGGGGTTGAGGATTACTCCCATGCGAGCGTCCAGCGCCTCGTGAAGAAACCCCATGAGTGTCGCCTCGTCATCAGTCTGTTCGAAGCGCAGTGCCACATCCTCGGGAGCATCGGCACGAAGGATTGCTTCAATATCGGCAAGACTTAACGAGCCGTAGATTTCGGGCTCCCGAGACCCCAAACGACCCAAATTCGGGCCGTTGAGAATGAGCACGCTGTTCACACAGCTAGCCTACTGTGCCGACTGGCCAAGCTCGGCATACGCCGCAAAGAGCACAGATTCATCAGGAATCGCGAGAACCCGAGGCTTTCCAATTGCGTCCAAGACCACAAACCGCAGCACCCCGCCGCGGGCTTTCTTGTCTTTCTGCATGGTCGCGAGCAAAGTCCGCCAGCGATCCGGTGGATAGGTCACGGGCAATCCCAAGGATTGCAGAATGCTGCGGTGGCGCTCAACGCTGGCATCATCAAGCCCTGCAACAATCCGTGAAAGCTCGGCAGCGAAAATCATGCCGATGGACACCGCGACACCGTGACGCCACTGGTAACGCTCAGCGTGTTCGATGGCGTGACCAAGAGTGTGCCCATAGTTGAGAATTTCCCGGAGCCCCTGCTCCATGAAGTCATCTCCAACGACACGTGCTTTCACCGCAATGGCGCGCGCCAGCAACTCTTCAAAGACTTCACTCGTCGTGTCAATCGCGAGCGTCGGGTCCTCTTCGATCAGCTCCAGAATGCGCGGGTCGGCAATGAAGCCAGCTTTCACAATTTCTGCGAATCCCGCCTTCACCTCGTTCTCCGACAGACCACCGAGAACGTCGGGGTCCACTAGCACGGCGTGTGGCGCGTAGAACGCGCCAACCAGGTTCTTGCCCTCTTGGGTGTTAACTCCCGTCTTCCCACCAATAGCGGCGTCCACTATGCCGAGCACAGTGGTGGGTATGTGCACCAGTGGCACCCCCCGAAGCCAGGTCGCCGCGACGAAGCCCGCAACATCAGTCGTCGCACCACCACCCAGTGAGACAATCACGTCGTTGCGGTGGAAATCGAGTTGGCCAAGGACGCCCCAACAGAAGGACGCCACCTCAATGCGTTTTGCGCCCTCAGCGTCTGGCAATTCAGCGAGAAAGACTTCTTTGGCAGCAGATAAGCCCTCGCGAAGTCCCTCGGCAATAGTGGCGAGGGCCGGGGCGTGAATGATGAGAACTTTGTTCGCGTCACCGGGCAGATAATCAGCCACCTCGTGAATGACTCCTCGGCGCACAACGATGGGATAGTCGCCCTGGTGTGAATTCGACACCGTGATGGTAGTCGGGACCTCAGCCATTAGGCCGCCTCACTTTTAATCCACGTGGCGATATCTTCCGCAACAGTATCGAGTGGCGTGGTCGAGGTGTCGAAGGTTGCGCTAGCAACTTCTGCATACCATCCAGTTCTCGCCTCCACGAGTGCCACCCAGCTCTCCATGCCTCCCGCGAGCAGGGGGCGCCGTGCTGAATCTAACCGCGGAGCAACCGCTTCGGGGGATATCGAGATGAGCGCCACCCGATGCGCCCGAAGATCGGCTCGCGTGTCCGGGTTGATGACGGCTCCCCCACCGAGAGCCACAACACCGCTCGTTGCAAGAGCCTCAGTCACCGCTGCGCGCTCTTTCTCTCGAAAGGACGCCTCTCCCTCAGTGGCAAAGAGCGTGGGAATCGGGCCATAGCGACTAGTCACCATCGCATCGGTGTCAAGGAAATCGACCCCCAGAATCCTGGCTACTCTTCTGCCCAGCCGCGTCTTACCAGCAGCCGGTGGCCCCACGAGGACCACCACGGGCCCCGCTTCGGCCATTAGCGGTGTCTGACCGGGGCAATCGCCTCGGGAATCGAGTCGAGGTAGCCAGTCAGGTTGCGCTTAATTTCCGTGAGAGAGTCCCCGCCAAATTTCTCCACGAGAGCGTCAGCGAGCACGAGCATGACCATTGCCTCCGCGACAACACCAGCAGCGGGAACCGCACACACATCCGAGCGTTGGTGGTGGGCCACGGCTTCTTCGCCCGTGGTGGTGTCAATGGTGCGCAGCGCTCGGGGAACAGTCGAAATCGGCTTCATTCCAGCACGCACTCGTAGCACCCCGCCAGTGCTCATCCCGCCCTCAGTGCCGCCAGCGCGGTCACTGGTGCGAATCACTCCATCGTCGGTGGCAACAATTTCGTCATGCGCAAGAGATCCACGGCGCCGAGTGGTGAGGAAGCCATCCCCCACCTCAACACCCTTGATCGCTTGAATTCCCATGAGCGCACCAGCAAGCTTGGCGTCAAGGCGGCGATCCCAGTGCACATAGGACCCAAGGCCTGGCGGCAGACCGTAGGCAACAACTTCGACCACCCCACCCAGGGTGTCGCCCTCTTGGTGGGCCGCATCAACCTCTGCAACCATCAGAGCCGCGGTCTCGGGGTGCGCGCAGCGAAGCGCGTCGTCGTCTAGACGACCAACATCAGACGGCGTTGGCAACGCCACACCCTCAGGAACCGCCACTGGCCCGATGGCGACCGTGTGAGAGAGCACCTCAATACCAAGCTCACGGAGGAAGGCTCTCGCAACCGCACCCAACGCGACTCGAGCCGCTGTCTCGCGTGCGGATGCGCGCTCCAGAACTGGCCTCGAATCGTCAAAGCCATACTTCTGCATACCCGTGAGATCTGCGTGACCAGGACGCGGGCGAGTGAGAGCTGTGGCGCGGCCGCCGGTCAAGTCCTCAGCGGCAACCGGGTGTGGACTCATGATGGTCTCCCACTTGGGCCATTCCGTATTGGCAATGCGCAGCGCCACCGGACCGCCTTGGGTTAACCCATGACGAATACCCCCCGAGAGAGACACCTCGTCTGCCTCAAACTTCATTCGAGCGCCTCGGCCGTAACCCAGACGACGCCTGGCGAGATCGTCCTGAACCATCTCCCGAGTGATGGGAACGCCGGCGGGAAAGCCCTCCACGAGAGCGATGAGTTCAGGGCCATGAGATTCACCCGCTGTCAACCAACGCAACATGTCACTATTCTTTCACGCCGGGGAGGGCTTCTAGGACGACGGGAGCCCTACAGAGCGCTTCATCGCCTCCAGTACTTCCCCTTCTCCGGGAATTGGCTCGTTGGCATGTCCGTTTAAAAACCAGCGAATCTGGTGGAGCGCCTGATGAACCAACATCGACAGGCCCGAGATCACCAGCGCGGCCTCGCGCTGCCACAGAACCGCTGCCTGTGATGGCCAGGGGTGGTAGGCCACGTCAAGAAGCGCACTGCTCCGCAGGACTGTCAACTCTGGCACAAAGGGGAACTCAGCTCCACCGGGCAGAGTGCTCACCACAAGACCGGGAGAGGGAGCCTTCGCAACATCGTCCTGGTGGACGACGGTGACCTTGGCACCGCAGCTGCGCAGAACATCGGCAGTCGCGACAGCTCGCGCTGGCTCGCGGACGACCAGAACAATTCCCTGCGTTCCGCGGTTGGCAAGTGCGTAGCCGACCGCTCGCGCAGTTGCACCGGCTCCCACAATCCAGGCAATCTCTGCATGAACCCCGGCATCATCGAGTGCGCCCTCGACTCCTTGGGGGTCGGTGTTGGTCGCCACCGGGCCGTCACTAGTGAACGCCACCGTGTTGGCAACGCCCAATAGATCAACAACAGGGTCATGGTGGGCAACCACTGCCAAAATCGCTTCCTTCAGAGGCATAGTCAGTGAGAGCCCTCTGGCACCCTCCCCCAGTTGGCTAAATGCTGGGACCAAGTCGGGCACCGCCACCTCACGAGCGCGATACTCCCAGTCAAGGCCGAGCTCTCGGTACGCCGCGGCATGAAGCGTGGGCGAAAGAGAGTGACTAATGGGCGAACCCCACACCTCCGCCCAGGGTCTAGCAGTAGGCACTGTTCTCTTCGCTGGCGCGACACCATTCGAGCCACTGGTCACGGGCGCGATTGTGCTCTGCGTAGGTTTCGGAAAACACGGTTTCTCCCGTGCGCAGATCCACTGAGACGAAATACAGCCAACGGCCCTCGACCGGATTGACAGCTGCGTCAATGGCCAGTTCACCAGGAAGAGAAATCGGGCCGGGTGGCAGCCCGGAGATCACGTAGGTGTTGTAGGGATTCTCCTCATCCGCACGGTCAGCATCAGACGTGCCGGCACCGTCATAGAGCCCAGTCCAGTACGTCACCGTCGCATCGGACTGTAGTGGCATCCCCACCTCCAGGCGGTTGGTGAAGACCCGGGACACCTTGTAGAAATCCTGCTCGAACCGCGCTTCGCGCTGAATCAGGCCAGCCATGGTGAGCACCTCGTGCCAGTCTTCCGGCGCGACGCCGCTCGCCTCCAAACGGCTCCTCATCTCCTGGACCAATCGGTCGACAATCTCGCTGGGGGTGACACCCGGCTCAAACGTGTAGGTAGATGGGAAAAGATAACCCTCCAGAGTCCCCGTGGGGCTATCGATGCCATAGGCAGCGGGATCTGCCACCGCATCGGCAAAGTCTGAGACCTCCAGGTCTGCTGCGGTGGCCATGATCTCGATGGCTTGCTCTAACGTTTTTCCCTCGGGAATCGTGAACGTGACCTCAACGCGGTTGGCAGGGTCGCGCAGTGCAGCAATCGCGCTCTCCCCCGACATCCCTGTAAGCAGTCGATAGGTGCCCGGTTGGAAAATAATGCTGGTATCGACTAGCAGAATTGAATACACGGCCTCGAAAGACGCGGTTACTCCAGCCTCGGCAAGCTTCCTCGCAACCGTTTCGCCGATGTCCCCCGGAGAAACGACGATATCGATCGCGGGCTCTGCGCCCGAGCCCTCAAAATCAGCGATCTCTTCCTCAGCGAAGAAGTTCACCACCCGCTCGCCATATTCATTCCAGACCAGCCACACTCCCGAGCCGCTCAACACCAAGACCAGTATCGTCACAATCGCCCCGATGGACTTGCCGCCTGATTGCCGGGGCGGTTTTCTTTGCCGCAGCTCACGCCTGGCCGGGAGCGGCTCGCCAAAACCTTTGGGGACCTGCCCCGTCTGAGGAGTCTGCGGCGCCTGCGGGGTCTGGGGGGTCAGCGGAGGCAGTGTGCTGAAAATACGATCGAAGTCTGCATCATTCGTCATGGGTTTCCGGGTGGCCTAGCACGTACCCGCCTGGCACCCCCTGACTGCGTTCCACATCCAACGTATGTTGCAAAAGGATAACAGCGGCAACCTGGTCGACAACCAAGCGATGTGATCGTGACGATCGCCCCGCACTGTGAAGCGCACTGATCGCTGACACTGTACTCAGACGCTCGTCGACCATGCGCACCGGAACGGGACCCAACGCGGCAATCTCACGCGCAAAAGCCTCGGCGTCCTCCGTCGAGGCTGTCCTTTCGCCCTGCAAGTTGATGGGTAGACCAACCACAACCTCGAGGGGCTGATACTCCTCAAGCAGACCAGAAATTTTCAGGAGGGCTGTGGCTCTCGCCACCGTCGCTACCGGCACGGCCATCGTTGCCTGCGGATCTGAGCGGGCAACACCCACTCGGGCCTGACCAACATCAATCCCCAGTCGGATGCCCTCGCGCACTAGGACTTACCCAACTCCACTACCACAGCATCGAGTGCGACCTGGAGCTGTGCGCCCTCGGGGCCGCCCCCTTGAGCAAGGCCTGGCTTGCCGCCGCCGCCACCACCCATAATCGCGGACGCCGTCTTCACGAGGTTGCCCGCGTGAACACCCCCCGCCACCGCGGCAGAATTCGCAGTGACAACAACGGTTCCCCTGCCCTCGGTGATGGCACCCAGCACGACCGCCGAAGGCGCATCACCAAGGCCGGAGAGAACGCTGGTCGCCAGTACTCGGATGTCATCGGCTCCGAGGCTCTCGGAGAGCGCTTGGCTAACCACGGCCACTCCTGAGATGTCACGAGCGCCCTTCACCAAAGCTGGCGCAAGAGCCCCGGTTGCCACCTGTGCGCTCTTGGCCACCTGGCGCTCGAGGGTTTTCACCTGACCCAATAGATCCTCAATGCGCCCAGGCAGTTCCTCCCTCGGGGTTTTGAGAAGCTGTGTGAGGCGGCGCACGATGGATTTTTCCACTGAGAAATCAGCAACGGCCGCGCTACCGACCAGTGCCTCAATACGACGCGCGGTCGAACTCACTGAACTCTCCCCGAGAAGCGTCACGACACCAATCTGGGAGGACCGACCAACGTGTGTGCCGGCACAGAGCTCTCTTGACCACGGTCCGCCAATGTCGACCATGCGGACAACGTCGCCGTATTTCTCCCCAAAGAGTGCCATCGCACCGGCAGCCTTAGCTTCCGCGACGGGCAAAATCTTGGTGGAGACTTCCAGGTCGTCCCGAATCGCCGTGTTGGTGATGTCAGAGATTGCACTCTGCGCGTCGTCAGAGAGCGCTTGGTTCCAGGAGAAATCAAGTCGCAGATAGCCGGGACGGTTAAGCGAACCGGCCTGTGTTGCGTGGGGACCAAGGGTGTCTCGAAGTGCGGCATGAATCAGGTGGGTTGCCGAGTGCGCTCGCGCCCCTTCGTAACGGGTCACGGGATCCACAACGGCCGTGACGCTCTCTCCCACACCAATCTCACCCTCGGCAACGCTCACGGTGTGACTGATGAGGCCTGGAACAGGCTTTTGAACATCAGAGACAACAGCCCTGAAACCCGGGCCTTCCAGGACTCCGTGGTCTGACACCTGACCGCCGGACTCCGCATAGAGAGGAGTCTCAGCAAGAATCACCTCGACAACTTGGCCCGAAACCGCGCGGGTCACGGATTCGCCGTTAACCAGCAAGCCGAGCACGGTGGATTCCAGTTCCAGTAGCTCGTAGCCAGCAAAAACGGTCTCCCCGGAAGCACGAAACTCCCCATACAC
This sequence comes from actinobacterium acMicro-4, assembly GCA_000754445.1. Classification (GTDB taxonomy): domain Bacteria; phylum Actinomycetota; class Actinomycetes; order Actinomycetales; family Microbacteriaceae; genus Pontimonas. Next base: position 181,924 of record JNSD01000002.1, read on the forward strand.
CGACACGTCCGCGCGTGTGCTTTTTTTGGATTTCGCATCCGTCTTGGCCCGATTCCGCTGAGCCAACATCAGAGTGTCAAAGGACTCCCGGTCAACAGTGAGGCCGGCCTCGGATGCCATTTCCAGAGTCAAGTCAATGGGAAACCCGTAGGTGTCGTGGAGCAAGAACGCTGTGTCCCCAGAGAGTGAGGTCTCACCCTTAGCAGTCGTGTCGGCCACAGCAAGATCAACGATGCTGGTGCCAGCCTCCAGAGTCTTCAAAAATGACTCCTCTTCGGCGATGGCCAGTTGACTAACCCGCGCAAACTCTGTGGCGACGTCGGGGTAACTCGCGGACATCGCGTCTCGTGAGGCCCCAAAGAGCTCGGGAAAACTCGGATCGTGGTAACCGAGGAGGCGCATCGAACGAATGCTTCGACGCAGCAGACGCCTGAGGACGTAGCCGCGTCCATCATTGGCCGGCACAACGCCATCGGTCATCAACATCAGCGCAGACCGGATGTGGTCAGCGATGACCCTCATCCGAACGTCATCCTCACCAAGTGCGCCGTAGCGTCGCCCAGACAACTCACCCGCCTTATCAAGAACCGGGCGGACCTGGTCAATCTCATACATGTTGGCCACGCCCTGCTTGAGGAAGGCGACGCGTTCCATGCCCATGCCGGTGTCAATATTCTTCTGGGGCAGTTCCCCGACAATGTCGAAATCAACTTTGCTCCGCACGTTGTCGATCAAGTACTGCATGAACACGAGGTTCCAGATTTCGATATACCGGGTGTCATCAACAGCGGGGCCACCGTCTGGCCCGTGTTGCGCTCCTCGGTCGAAGTAGATCTCGGAACACGGGCCTGCAGGCCCTGGCTGGCCGGTTGACCAGTAATTGTCCTCACGTCCCATGCGCTGAATGCGCGACTCGGGGAGCCGAGCAACCGACTTCCAGATAGCGGCAGCCTCGTCATCGTCCTCGTAGACGGTGACCCAGAGTGCGCTCTCGTCGAACCCCAGACCGCCGTCGGACTCCGACATCGTCAGCAACTCCCAGGCGAACTCAATGGCTCCCTGCTTGAAATAGTCTCCGAAGGAGAAGTTGCCGTTCATTTGGAAGAACGTCCCGTGGCGTGTGGTCTTGCCTACCTCTTCAATGTCGAGGGTACGAATGCATTTTTGAACGCTCGTCGCCCTCGGATACGGAGCGGGCACAACACCGGTGAGGTAGGGAATGAAGGGAACCATCCCCGCCACGGTGAACATCAGCGTGGGGTCGTCGCTCACCAGAGACGCGGAGGGGACAACGGTGTGTCCGCGGTCCCCGAAGTAGGTGAGCCACCGGCGCTGAATGTCTGCGGTTTCCATCAATCTCTCTTCTCGCGGTTGCTATCTCAACCGCGATACGACTGCCTAAAGCCCTCCGCAAAAGAGGAGATGGTGGCCCACACTCTGCTGAAGAACGCTCGGCCTTCCGGGCTCTGGTTCACCACGTGAGCAAGCACAAAGCCGGCGACAACCCCCACAAGAGCTGCTATGAAACGACCCACATGTCCTCCTTCATCGTCCGCACCCAGGCCCAAAAAACACTGTGGTGGGGAAGCGTAAGCTCCCCCACCACAGTAGAGGTTTTCTAGCGGGCCGCGTAGTACTCGACGACCAGCTGCACTTCACACGTCACGGGGACCTCTGCACGCTTGGGACGGCGAACCAAAACGGTTTGCAACTTGTCCAACTCGACAGCAATGTAGGAAGGGGTAGGAGGCAACACATCCACGTGACCTCCAGCCGCCGCAACCTGGAAGGGCTCCATTTCTTCGCTGCGGGGTTTGACGTGAATCATCTGGCCCGGCTTCAACCGGAACGATGGACGATCAACTAATTCACCGTTGACCAAAATGTGACGGTGCACCACCATCTGGCGGGCTTGGGCCATGGTGCGAGCAAATCCTGAGCGCAAGACGAGCGCATCAAGGCGCATCTCGAGCAACTCGACGAGGTTCTCACCGGTGAGGCCCTGGCTCTTGCGCGCCTCTTCGAAGACGCGGCGTAGCTGTGCTTCGCGGATGCCGTATTGGGCCCTCAGGCGCTGCTTCTCCCGAAGACGCACTGCGTAGTCGCTGTCGGTCTTGCGCTTGGTGCGGCCGTGCTCACCCGGAGCGTAGGGGCGCTTCTCTAAGTATTTTGCTGCCTTGGGTGTGAGGGGAATCCCCAGCGCCCGGGACAGTCTGGTCTTGCTTCTGGTGCGTGAACGAGTTGACACGAAAAATTTCTCCTAGATACGTGGTTGGCGCTAGACGCCTGAGACATAACAAGTGAGGGAATTGGCAGGCGGGCAGCGGCTACAGCGTGCCCTTCGCAGATCAGTAACACGCAGCCGCACGGTTATCTGGTCTGTGACCAGCGATAACGCTAGCACACCTAGCCCTCGTTGCTCGATTCAGGTGTGACGCCATCGAGAATGGCACGGATTGCCGCCTGACGCTTAGCCAACTCTCCCTCGAAGCCCCGGGAACCCGGTCGATAGAACTGAGTTCCCTGGACAGCGTCTGGGGCGTAACTTTGGGCAACTATGCCTGCCTGCACGTCGTGGGGATAGATATAGCCGCGGCCATGGCCCAATCGATCTGCACCGGCGTAGTGGCTGTCACGAAGATGCGCGGGCACCTCGCCAAGGAGACCCGCCCTAATGCTCGACTGGGCGTCATTGATTGCTACATAGGCACTGTTCGACTTCGGCGCTAAAGCAAGATAGATGGTGGCTTGGGCGAGGGGCAGCGTCAACGGCAATCGACAGCGCAGTCGGGTCAGCAAGCCCAATATCCTCAGAGGCCAAGATAATCAAGCGCCTGCCAATAAATCGGGGGTCCTCCCCCGCTTCAATCATCCGAGCGAGATAGTGCAGAGCAGCATCCGCGTCGCTTCCTCGGACTGATTTGATGAACGCGCTAATCACGTCATAGTGAGCATCGCCGTCGCGGTCATAGCGGACCATGGCGCGATCGACAGCCTGCGACACGTGCTCAGCGCTGATGCGCCTGGAATCGAGGGAGCCTGATGCCACCATCGCAGCCGCTTCGAGCGAGCCAAGTGCCTTCCTGGCATCACCCCCGGAGAGCCTCACCAGGAGCTCAATCGCTTCTGGTTCAACCTCAAAGCCTCCGGCTAGCCCCTGGGGGTGTGCCAGTGCCCGAGCGAGCACACCCTCAATGTCGTGGGGCTCCAATACAGAGAGCGTGACCACAATCGAGCGACTCAAGAGGGGAGAAATAACGGAAAACGAGGGGTTCTCCGTGGTCGCCGCCACCAGCACGACAACACCGTTTTCAACACCGGGGAGCAGCGCATCCTGCTGGGCTTTCGAAAAACGATGGATTTCATCAAGGAACAGCACCGGAGCAACACCGCTGGTATCGCCAATGACGCGTGCGTTGGCGAGCACGTCACGCACATCTTTGACTCCGGCGGTCACGGCGGAGAGTTCGACGAACTCTCGGCCAGACGACCGCGCAATGACCGTGGCAATCGTTGTCTTACCCGTTCCAGGGGGCCCCCACAGAATCACGGAACTGACAGACCCGCGGTGCCCCGGATCGGCGAGGGCCCTGAGCGGACCCCCAGGAACGAGAGCTCGGTCTTGGCCAATGACGTCATCGAGGGTCTGAGGGCGCAAGGCAACCGCGAGTGGCAGCGGCGCCTTCCACAAACTCTCCTGGACCATAGAGCAATGCTAGTCAAGGGGGTACACATGGCCATCTAGGATGGTTATGTGTGGAATCGATTCATCTGAGGGAGTCCGTGTGGTCAGCGAAAACCGTGTAAAACGTGAGCAACTTCGCGTCTTTCAAGCCCGGCAGGTGCTCCAGGCTTCTAAGAAGAAGAGGTTGCGCACAGACCAGTGGCTCTCGTTGGGAGGCGCGCTGGTTGCCGTGACGCTCTCGGCCCTGGCACTCGTGGGCTACGTAACCTTCGGACCTGGTGCGCCTGCGAAGGCTCCAGCCCTTGAGTTGAGCGAAAACCGGGAGTGGACTGGCGAGATTCTGTTTGGCGAGGTGGAGGTGGGCATCACCCTGGATGGGGTCAACGCTCCGCAAGCCACCGCAAACTTTGTTGATCTCGCTACCAAGGGCTTCTACGATGGCGTGAGTTGCCACAGCCTCAGCGTCGAGGTGGTCTTTGTGATGCAGTGCGGGGACCCCACCGGCACGGGGACGGGTGGTCCGGACTACCGCTTTGGGCCAATCGAGAACGCCCCCGTCACGCAGCGATACCCGGCGGGAACCATAGCCATGTCGAGGATCGGCAACGATGCAGAGAGCCAGGGCAGCCAGTTCTTCGTTGTATACGAAGACAGCGTGATTCCCAATGACGCCGTCGGCGGCTACACGGTTCTTGGCCAAATCACCTCGGGCTTGGCGGAGTTTGTAGCGGCCTATGCCACCCCTGGCACCATCGACGAGGTTCCCAATGGCGCCCCCGCAGTGGCTCCGGATATCAGAAGCATCACAATCCGATAAGTCTTCGGATTAAGGCCTCTGTGCGCCTAAACGGTGGAGTAGGCTGAGCGCCGGCTAGTTCCCCACCCGCATAGAGGAGCCATGGCAACAAGCGCTGACTCTTTTGGTCGTGTTGATGACGACGGCACCGTCTCTGTTCGCGAAGGTGATGTGTGGCGTGCCGTCGGAAGTTTTCCAGATGGCACCCCAGATGAAGCCCTCGCGTATTTCACGCGGAAGTTCGATGACCTCGAGGCGACCGTCTCGCTGGCAGAACAGCGGGTCAAAGCTGGTGCTGCCGCACGCGATATCACGAAGCAACTGAACCGGCTCGACAAGGACCTACTGGAGCCCTCGGCTGTGGGCGACATCGTTGCCCTGCGCCAGCGAGTCCACGCTCTGCGGGAAAAGCTTCCGACGCTCGAGGCCAAACAGGACGAGGCTAACCAGGCGGCGGTGGCTGAGGCCCTGGCCCATCGCGAAAAGATTGTTGCCGACATGGAGGCCATCGCTGGGCAGGATCCCAGCAAAATTCGTTGGAAACAAGCCACTACCACGATGACCGAGCTTTTTGACGCGTGGCAGACCCACCAGCAGTCCGGACCCCGTGTCCCAAAGAAGACTGCCGATGAACTGTGGGGAAGGTTCCGCAGTGCCCGCAACACTCTGGAAAAGGCGCGCCGGGCCTATTTCCAGGACCTCGACAAGGTCTCTAAAGAAGCCAAAACCATCAAGAAGGATTTGATTACAGCGGCGGAAGCTCTCCTGGAGAAGGGTTCCGCCGCCATTCCCGCCTACCGAAGCCTTCTGGCCCGGTGGAAAGAGGCTCCTCGGGCATCAAAATCTGTGGAAGACGGCTTGTGGGCCCAGTTCAAGAAAGCCGGTGACGCGCTCTACGGCGCGAAAGCCGCAGAAGTCAAGCGCGATGACGAAACGAACTCCGTCAACGCCGAGAGCAAGAAGGCTCTCCTCGCGGAGTTCGCGGACATTCTCACGCTGACCGACCGTAACCAGGCAAGCCAGCGCCTGCGCATTTTTCAAACCCGGTTCGCCGCTCTTGGCCCCGTTCCCAAGAAGCTCCTCCGCGCGATTGACGACCAGGTCAAAAAGCTCGAGACACACGTTAAGTCTCTAGAGCAAGAGTTCTGGACAAAGAACGACCCCGAAAAGAAGGCCAGAAGCGAGTCGATGACCGGGCAGCTCACTGCGGCCATCGCCGAACTGGAGGACAAACTTCGGGATGCGAGTGGCTCTAACACCTCAGATCTTGAGGCCGAGCTTGCCGCCAAAAAAGCGTGGCTAGAAGTTCTCCTCTAGCGCCACTTCTCCACAGGGTGTTCCGGGCTATACCCGGAGCGCCGCGCACGCCTCATGATGGCGCCATGGCCTCACTGAGCGAACACTATGCACTCCGCGCCGGAACGGCGATCCGAATTGGCTCGCTGGTGTGGCCGCGACCGTATTTCCCCACCCTGCACGAACGCGCATCGCTCATCGCGCAAGTTCTTCCCGTGTGGGCGATAGCAAGTGGACGGACTGCCGGCTGGGTGTGGACGGGTATGGGGCAACCAGAAGCCTGGAGTGTCCTCAGGCCGGCACAGCCAGCACCCTCAGCGCTGGAGCGCATGGAGTGGGGAGCCAGGACACACAATCCCATCCATCACCCCGTTCAGACAATCCAGGGGCTCAGACTCGTCACACCAGAGGCGACAGCTGTTGACATTCTCCTTCACGACAGTTGCCCCGACGTCGCCGGGGCTCAGGTAGTCATGTTGAGTAGTTCCACCACCTCGTCCCTGAGAGAGCGGTGTCACGAGAGACGAATGACCAAGCGGCAACGGCGCCATCTCGAGAGTCTCCTCAGCGCCGTTGATACGCTCCGGGAGTGCTATCCCGACATCACCCGATAGACGTCATAGACCGCGTCAATACGCCTCACAGCATTCAGCACACGATCAAGGTGGGTCACATCCCCCATCTCGAAGACAAAGCGCGAGAGTGCCAGATGATTATCAGAGGTGTTGACCGTCGCCGAGAGGATATTCACGTGGTGTTCAGAGAGCACCCGCGTCACATCGGAGAGCAGGCCGGGACGGTCTAGGGCCTCGATCTGAATATGGACGAGGAATACGCTGCCCTTGGTCGGTGCCCACTCAACCTCAATCATACGGTCGGGACTGCCCTTCAGAGATTCGATATTCGTGCAGTCGCCACGGTGAACAGAGACACCGGTGCCCCGGGTGACAAAACCCACAATGGTGTCACCGGGGACGGGAGTGCAGCACCGAGCAAGCTTGACCAGGATGTCCGGAGCACCGCGGACGAGAACGCCCGACTGGCTGACACGGGCTGGGATTCTGCCCCTCGCGGGCCCCGAGAAGACGTCATCATCGCCATCCTGGTCAGAGTGAACGACACCGACAACCTTTTCAATGACCGACTGGGTGGAAACGTGCCCCTCCCCCACGGCCGCATAAAGTTCTTCCACATCGCGAAACTTCAATGCAGCGGCAACGCTCGCCACAGACTCCTGGTTCATAAGCTTCTGGAGGGGAAGGTTCTGCTTGCGCATCGCGCGAGCAATAGCGTCCTTGCCCTGTTCAATGGCCTCCTCGCGGCGTTCCTTGGTGAACCACTGGCGGATCTTGCTCCTGGCCCGCTGGGACGTCACGAAGTTCATCCAGTCTTGGCTGGGCGCTGCGTCTGGGCTCTTTGAGGTGAAAATTTCGACGGAGTCACCGCTCGCGAGAGGAGTGTCGAGGGGAACAAGGCGCTGGTTCACTTTGGCACCCATGGTGCGATGGCCCACCTCGGTGTGGACCGCGTAGGCAAAGTCCACGGGCGTGGCTCCCGCGGGCAAGCCAATGACTTTCCCTTGGGGGGTAAACACGTAGACCTCTTTGGCGCCGATTTCATAGCGCAGGGTCTCCAAGAACTCTGTCGGATCCGTGGTCTCGGCCTGCCAGTCCGAAAGGTGAGCAAGCCAGGCCATGTCTGTCTCGTGGGCAAAAGCATCTTTGTCCTTGCCCGCGGCGGTTCGCTCCTTGTATTTCCAGTGCGCAGCAACGCCGAATTCAGCTCGCTGGTGCATCTCGACCGTGCGGATTTGAATCTCTACCGGACGGCCCTCCGGCCCAAAAACCGTGGTGTGGAGCGACTGATAGAGATTGAACTTGGGGGTGGCAATGTAGTCCTTGAAACGTCCTGGCATGGGATTCCATCTCGCGTGGACTGCCCCGAGGACCGCGTAACAATCTCGAATCGAGGAGACCAAGATTCTGATCCCGGTGAGATCGTGGATGTCGTTGAAATCACGACCTCGGTTGACCATTTTTTGGTAGATGGAATAGAACTGCTTGGGCCGACCACTGACATCTGCCTTGATCTTGGCCTGCCGCAAATCCTCGTTGACAGCATCGATGACGCGTTCCACGTAGGCGTCACGCTCGGGCGAGCGGTTCTTGACCAGTGACTCGAGCTCCACATAAATCTTTGGATGCAACACAGCGAAGGCCAGGTCCTCAAGCTCCCACTTGACACTCTGGATTCCCAATCGGTGAGCCAGAGGAGCGTAGATGTCGAGAGTTTCCTGGGCCTTTCGGGCCGCAGACTCCGGGCTCACAAACCCCCAGGTCCGCGCGTTGTGCAAACGATCGGCGAGCTTAACCAGGAGAACTCGGATGTCCTTGGACATCGCAACAATCATCTTGCGAACGGTTTCGGCTTGCGCGTGGTCTCCGTACTTGACCTTGTCGAGCTTGGTGACACCATCGACGAGCATGGCGATCTCTTCGCCAAAGTCTTTGCGAAGCTGATCTAGTGAGTAGTCAGTGTCCTCTACGGTGTCGTGCAGGAGAGCGGCAACGATAGTGACGGGCCCGATTCCTAAATCTGCCAGTATTTGAGATACCGCTAGAGGGTGCGTGATGTAGGGCTCGCCACTCTGGCGAGTCTGGCCCTCATGAAATTTTTCGGCAACTTTGTAGGCCCGCTCGATCAGACCGGTATCGGACTTGGGGTGGTTCTTGCGAACTCGTCGAACCAGGGCATCGAGACCCTGAGTGGCCGACGACTTGGAAAACAGTCGTGGCAGGAGCGACCTCAGGCTTGAGGGCGCGGGTGTCTGAAGCTCAGTCACCGGGAACCCCCTCTCGCAGTGCCTTCAGTCTAGGAGGAGGGAATCCTCAGTAGGTGAGTGTTAGCGAACCGCTCCTGTTGCGGGCCTGGGAGCCTTCACCTTGGTGCCCTGCTTGAGGTGCTCTGGTTCGTTCTCACGAAGGTGCACATACAGCGGGGCGGCGATAAACACACTCGAATAGGTCCCGGCAATCATGCCCACAAACAGTGCAATCGCAATGTCACGCAGAGTTCCAGCACCCAGCAGAACTGAGCCAATGAAAAGAATGGAACCCACGGGAAGCACAGCGACGACCGAGGTGTTGATGGAGCGCACCAGGGTCTGGTTCACCGCAAGATTGACTGATTCGGCGAACGTCCGCCGGCTTTCTTCGCCATCCTGCTGAGTGTTCTCGCGCACCTTGTCGAAGACCACCACGGTGTCATAGAGGGAGTACCCAAGAATCGTGAGAAGACCAATCACGGCCGCTGGAGTAATTTCGAAACCGAGAACGCCGTAGATACCGGCGGTGATGACGAGGTCGTGCGCAAGGGCAACAAGGGCCGCAAGCGACATCTTCCAGGTTCGGAAATACAGCGCCATCACAATCGACACGAGAACCAAAAACACACCCAGCCCGATAAGGGCTTGGCGAGTGATGTCCTGGCCCCATGTGGCGCCGACAAACGAAGCGGTAACCTGCTCGACGGACACGTCATACGCCTCGGCGAGGTCAGTCCGGAGTCCTGTGGTTTCCGCATCGGTCAGTTGCTCTGTCTGGACCCGAATTGAGTCACCGCCCACAATCGACACCCTCGGGTTTGAGGTCTGGCCGACTAGCTCATTGACCGTGTCGACTGCGACCTGCTCCGAGAGTACCGGCGGCTGGGACACGCGGAACTCGGAGCCACCGCGGAATTCGATGCCGAAGCTAAAGCCACCACGCAGAATGGTGAGAGCAATTGCAAGAGCCACCACAGCTCCGCCGATCAGGTACCAGCGGACGCGATTGCCAACAAAGTCAAAGGATTTCTCCCCCGTGTAGAGGGCGTTACCGAACTGTGTGAGACGGGACATTACTTCTTCTTCCCTTCCAGTGCTGCTGCCTCTTCAGCCGCTTTACGCTCGGCAATGGTCTGGCGCCGCCGAGCTTCGTGAGCGCTTTTCTTTCTGGCAACAGGTGCAACGTCGACCGGATCACGGAACTTTGCTCGGCCCCGATACACAGCGCCGAGCGCCTTGGGGTCGAGGCCACTCAGGGGGTGCCCCTCACCAAAGAACCTGGTGCGACCCAGCACCTGCATCAACGGATGCGTAAACAGCGCAACGATGATGAGGTCGACGATTGTTGTCAATCCGAGTGTGAACGCAAACCCTCGAACGTTACCCACCGCCAAAATGAACAGCACCGCAGCGGCCAAAAACCCCACGGCGTCAGAGGCGATAATCGTCCTGAAGGCACGTTTCCACGCCGCAGAAATCGCAGAGCCCACGACGCGCCCGTCTCGAAGCTCATCGCGGATGCGCTCAAAGAAGACGATGAAGGAGTCGGCAGTAATACCGATAGCCACGATTAAGCCCGCTACGCCAGCGAGGGATAGGCGGTAGCCCTGGGAATTGGAGAGGTAAGTGATCAGCAAATAGGTCAGCGCAAATGCGGTCGTCAGAGAGAAGACCGTGACAAAGCCCAATACCCGATACTGGAAAAGCGAATAGACCACAACCAAGACCAAACCAATTGCACCGGCCAGAAGACCACTCTGGAGTTGGGACAATCCCAGGGTCGCAGTGATGGTCTCCGCGCTTTGCACCTCGAACCCAATCGGTAGCGCACCAAACTTAAGTTGGTCGGCGAGAATCTCCGCTGACTCCTGGGTGAACGACCCGCTGATCTGCGGCCGGCCGTCGGTGATAGCTGCGAGCGTTCGAGGGGCGCTGATCACACGACCATCAAGGACGATCGCGAATTGGTTCTGCACACCCTCCAGGCCGACAAGCCGCTGGGTGACAGAGCGGAAGCCTTCGGTACCGGCCTCATCGAACTCCAGGAACACCCCCCACTCGGTGGTGACGGTGCCCTGGGGACCTGGCACGAGGCCTGAGATGGCATCCTGAATGGTCTCACCGCCGACCTCCACGGGGCCCAGAACAAACTTGCTAAAGCCATCAGCTGAACAAATCACCAGGGGGCGCTCGGGATCGGCGACGTTGCTTCCCAAACCGTCCAGTTGCTCGCATGAGAGTTCGTTATAGGCACGATCGATTGCCGGGGTAATCCAGGCTAAATCGCTGGCACTCTCCGGGATTCGCTCTGGTAGGGGCTCGTCATAGGGATTGAAGCTGGCCGGACCCTCGGCTGGCGCTTCCTCGGCAACAAAAGTGGTCTGCAGGACCGGGCGGAACTCCAGCTTCGCGGACGAACGGATGCGCTCAAGCGTTGCCGGATCTGGGGTCCCCGGAATCGCGACAACAATATTCGCACCACCCTGGGTCGTGACCTCTGCCTCGGCAACACCGCCGGCGTCGACACGCTGACGAATGATGGCCACGGCCTGGTTCAGCTGTTCTTCAGTTACCGTCTGGCCCTCAGCCAGTTGTGGCGCAAGAATAATCTGGGTACCGCCCTGAAGGTCAAGGGCGAGCTTCGGCGTCCACGAGCCGCCCTCTAGCCACACAGACCAGGCGTTGCCGCCAAGGAGAACGCCAAAGATGACAGCAAGCCACGCAAAGCGTTTCCACGCTCCAGCGACACGGAAGTTTGAAACCACGAGAAAATTCTCTCTATCGGAGGACGAACGAGCTTAGGACTTCTTGTCTGTGGCAACCTCAGTAGAGGCGCCATCAATTTCTTCCTCTTCGACCACTTTGGTCAGCGTCTGGCGATGAACCTGAACATTGACACCCTTGGCAACTTTCAACACAGCAATGTTTTTGTCTTCATCAATCTCTACGACCTCCGCAAAGAGACCGAAGGACGTCATGACCTGGGCACCAGGCCTCAGCTTTTCGGCGAGCTCCTCTTGCGTCTTCCGCTGCTTGCGCGAATTGCGAATCATGAAATAAATGAGCAGTCCAAGGACTGCGATCATAAACAGCGAAATCGGATCCATGGGGAACCACAAGCCTTTCGATTACACCACTACGAAGTTCAGGTTACCCAGTAACTATAGGTCATTCCGCCGTGGAGCTTCATGACCCAGGTGTGTATAGGCGGCGGACGTGGCGAGTCGACCACGGGGGGTCCGTTGGATGAATCCTTGACGAACCAGGAAAGGCTCGACGACCGACTCAATCGTCTCGGCTTCCTCTCCAACAGAGACTGACAGAGTGCCAAGGCCAACCGGGCCCCCGCCAAATCGGGTAATGAGAATCTCTAAGACTGCGCGGTCCAGGCGGTCAAGACCCAACTCGTCAACGTCATAGACCTTGAGTGCGGCCTGGACCGAAGCGACAGTCGGCTCGGCGTCATGAACCAGAACATAGTCTCTGACTCGTCTCAGCAGCCTGTTCGCAATTCGGGGCGTGCCCCTCGAGCGACCAGCAATTTCATTCAGGGCTTGGCTCGGCCACGAAAGGCCCAACACTCGTGAGGAGCGCTCCAACACGGTGGTGAGCTCGTCTTCGGAATAGAACTCTAGGTGAGCGGTGAAACCAAAACGATCTCGAAGCGGGCCAGGTAGGAGCCCTGAACGGGTGGTGGCACCAACGAGCGTGAAAGGCGCTAGCTCCAGTGGCAACGCGGTTGCTCCAGCACCCTTACCCACCATGATGTCGATACGAAAATCCTCCATAGCCAGATAGAGCATCTCTTCCGCGGGCCTCGCCATGCGGTGGATTTCATCAATGAAGAGAACCTCTCCTGGAACCAACGAGGACACCACGGCTGCTAAATCTCCGGCATGGTTAATTGCGGGGCCACTGGTGATTCTTAGAGCCTGGCCAGTTTCTTCGGCGACGATCATGGCCAACGTTGTCTTGCCAAGGCCAGGAGGGCCCGAGAGCAGGATGTGGTCAGGTGTGCGGTTCTGCTTCTGCGCCGCCTGGAGCAGGAGCAAGAGTTGTTCCCGCACTTTTGCCTGACCAACAAAGTCATCAAGCGTGCGGGGCCTGAGCGCACCTTCGAACTGTACTTCGTTGTCAGAGCCGAGCGACGGCTCCAACGGATTCTCGCTCACGACCTGGCCTCCCGATTGGTGTGAGGCCCAAGAATAGTGAGCGCTTGACGGAGAAGAGTGTTCGCCTCCACAGGTCCGTCAGAATCTGCCTCCAGCGCTCGTTGCACTCCGTCCCGTGCGACACGGTCCGACCAACCCAAACCCACGAGAGCCTGAACGACGGAGTGCCGAACGATGTCGTGTGAGGTCGATACGGGGCTACTCGCGCCCGACCCGCGGGAGGGCTTTCGTTCGAAAGAACCCTGAAGTGAGAGCACAATCAGTTTTGCAGTCTTTGGTCCAATTCCGCTGACTGACCTAAAAGCGGCATCGTTCTCGTGGGCGATAGCGTCATGAATTTCGTCTGCCGAAAGTTGACTCAGCACTGCCATGGCTGATTTGGGGCCTACACCAGTGACGCTTCGCAATAGGTCGAACATGTCGAGCTCTTCAGGAGTATCGAAACCGTAGAGAGAGACCTGGTCCTCACGAGGGATGTAGGCAGTGTGAACGACCACGTCCTCGCCGTCACGGGCGGCCAGCGCCAGGCGATCGGGCACCGTGACGCGATAGCCAATACCCGAGACATCGATGATTAGGTCGTTGCCGGTTCGCCGCAGCAGTGTCCCTCGAATCGATGCAATCACCTTTGTAGCCTAGGTCTCCTCGCTTTGGCTTCGGCGTCCCGCCACGCCTGCTGTGCAGGAGTCGCTGAGGAGCGGGGTTGCGACACGGACCCGGGAACTCCCCGCCACGCTTCGGTAATCGCGAGTGCTAGCGCATCAGCGGCATCAGCGGGTTGGGGCATTTCCGCCAACCCCAGAATCCTTTGGACCATGTGTCCCACTTGGGCCTTGTTAGCGCGGCCATAACCGGTGACCGCCGCCTTAACCTCACTCGGGGTTCGCAGAGATACCGGGATGCCCCGTTCGTGAGCGAGCGCGAGAACCACGCCACTCACCTGCGCGGTCCCCATCACCGTGCGGACATTGTGTTGCGCAAAAACCCGCTCCAGCGCAACGACATCGGGGTTGTGTGCGTCGATAACCTCAGCGAGCATCCGGGCCATGCCCCCGACCCTCGCACTCGAGTCGTCATCTGGGGGGGTCCTGAAGACCTCGACGTGAACAAGGCTGACGCTTCTGCCCGCGCGATGGCTAATCACACCGACGCCCAATCGGGTGAGACCGGGGTCCACGCCGAGAATGATGGGCATGGTGCCGACTTAGCCCTCGGCCTGGTCGAGTGCCTCAAGAACCTCTGGTGAGGGCTCCATGTTTGTGAAGACGCTCTGGACGTCATCACAATCCTCTAGCGCCTCAATCAGCGCGAATACGGTGGACACCACGTCGAGCTCAGGCGCAACAGTGACGGCGGCGATGAACTCGATGTCTGCGGCGTCATAGTCGATCCCAGCAGCTTGCACGGCCACACGGGTGGCAACCAAATCCGAGGGCTCGGCAACAACCTCGAAACCCGCACCACGGTCGATGACCTCTTCGGCGCCAGCATCGAGAACCGCCGCGAGAACATCGTCTTCGGTGAGCCCGTCGACCTTGGTGATGGACACGACACCCTTACGGGCGAAGTTGTAGGCAACGCTTCCCGGGTCAGCCATCTGGCCGCCGTTGCGACTCATGATGATGCGCACCTCGGCTGCAGCACGATTGCGGTTGTCCGTCAAACACTCGATCAGAAGGGCAACACCGCCGGGGCCATAGCCCTCATACATAATCGTTTGGTAGTCGATGGCCTCCCCGGTGAGACCGCCACCACGCTTGATGGCACGGTCAATATTGTCGTTGGGAACAGAGGTCTTTTTGGCCTTCTGGATGGCGTCCGCGAGGGTGGGGTTTCCCGAGGGATCGGGGCCACCGACTTTGGCCGCAACCTCAATGTTCTTGATCAGCTTGGCAAAAGACTTCGCACGTCTGCCATCAATGACAGCCTTCTTGTGCTTGGTCGTCGCCCATTTAGAGTGGCCGGACATATCCCTCCCCCGGATTTCCTGTCCATCTTAGGCGTCAACGGCGGCGGGCCGTTGGAGCGACCTTTGTGCGACAAGCTCGAGAAACATTCGGTGAATTCGGTCCTCACCCGTAATTTCCGGGTGAAACGCCACCCCAATGATATTCCCGCCCCTGACACCCACAACTCGACCGTCGGCAAGCGAGGCAATCACCCGCGCGCCAGGCCCTACTGCGGTGACCTCGGGCGCCCGGATGAACGCAACGTCCAGCGCAGGTCCTGCCACACCCTCCACGGTGAGGGAAGTCTCGAATGAGTCAACTTGTGCGCCAAAAGCATTACGGCGAACCGTCACGTCAAGTCCACCAAAATTTTCTTGGCCTGCAATTGCATCCTCGATTCGGTCGGCGACCATGATGAGTCCCGCACAGGTTCCGAGCACTGGCAACCCCTCAGCGATTGCCTCGCGCACGGGTGTCGCCAACCTGAAAATCCGAGACAACTTGTCCATCACACTCGACTCACCACCGGGGATTACCAACCCGTCAATGCCCTCTAGGTGCGAGGGCAACCGAATCTCGATGACATCGCAACCGAGTTCCCGAAGAACGGCACAGTGCTCGCGCACATCGCCCTGAAGTGCGAGAACCCCAATTCGTGGGGCCTTGCTACCAGCCACGTTCCGCGAGACGGTGAGGAGCAGGAAGGTCACCCACGTTAATGCCGACCATTGCCTCGCCAAGTCCACGAGAGACCTCGGCAATCACTGAGGCGTCAGTGTATTGAGCGGTGGCTTTGACGATTGCTGCGGCTCGCTCGGAGGGGTTTCCGGACTTGAAGATGCCAGAGCCAACAAACACACCGTCTGCTCCGAGTTGCATCATCATGGCAGCGTCGGCTGGAGTGGCGATTCCCCCAGCGGTGAAGAGCACGACCGGCAGCGTGCCGGTCGTTGCGACCTCGAGGACCAAGTCGTAGGGCGCCTGCAATTCTTTGGCGGCAACGTAGATCTCATCAGGTGACATTGCGCTCAAGCGAGCAATCTCGCCTCGGATAGTGCGAATGTGCTTCGTGGCCTCAGACACGTCGCCCGTTCCGGCCTCGCCCTTAGAGCGAATCATGGCGGCGCCTTCAGTAATGCGTCGAAGTGCCTCACCGAGATTGGTAGCGCCACACACAAACGGGATGGTGAAGCGCCACTTGTCGATGTGGTTGACATAGTCTGCTGGGCTCAACACTTCAGACTCGTCGATGTAGTCGACCTTGAGTGCCTCGAGGACCTGGGCCTCGACGAAGTGACCAATGCGAGCCTTCGCCATGACGGGGATGGACACCGTGTCGATGATGCCCTGAATCAGGTCGGGGTCGCTCATGCGCGCCACGCCACCCTCTGCACGAATGTCAGCGGGCACCCGCTCGAGTGCCATCACAGCGACCGCACCAGCGTCCTCGGCGATACGAGCCTGTTCTGGGGTTACGACATCCATGATGACGCCACCCTTCAGCATCTCGGCCAGACCGCGCTTCACGCGGGCTGTTCCAGAAATTGGTGCCTGTGATTTTTCAGCCATGAGCTACTGAAGTTCCTCTCGTAGTACTGCGCACAATGGTGTGATGAAAACTAGAGCAAAAGTCTAACCGCCAGAACCTGTGGGCCAACTGTCCCTCAGAATTCTGCGCATGTCGCCGAGGAGCTGAGGCATTGCTTTGGTCCTGGCAACTATCGGGAAGAAATTTGAGTCCTGCGACCAACGCGGCACCACGTGTTGGTGCAAGTGGGCCTCGATGCCAGCACCCGCAACGCCTCCCTGGTTGACGCCCAGGTTGAATCCGTGCGCTCCAGAGACCGCGCGGAGGGTCTTCATCGCAATCTGGACGAATTCCCCCATCTCGGCAATTTCCTCGGGTGTAATCTCGTCATAGTTCGCAACATGGCGAAACGGGCAGATGAGCAGGTGGCCGGCGTTGTAGGGGTAGAGGTTGAGGACCGCATACACGTGACTCCCCCGGGCCACGACAAGGGACTCGTCTTCGTTCATATCGGGCGCGATGCAGAACACGCACCCACCATTCATCGGAGCGGTTTCACCCTGAATATACGCACTGCGATGGGGTGTCCAGAGGCGCTGGAACGCATCGGGAACACCCGGCAGCGTGGCTGCGTCGAGGGTCTGGAAGCCCTCATCTGCTGAACTAGCCATGCGCTCTGGTTTCGATGGCCGTCACGATCTCGTCGATGGCGTCATTGATTGCCACACCGTTCTTCTGAGAGCCATCTCGGAACCTGAAACTCACTGCTCCGGCAGCCCTGTCATCTTCCCCCGCAATCAAGAGGAAGGGGACCTTGTCCATAGTGTGGTTGCGAATCTTCTTGGGCATCCGGTCATCAGAATCATCTAACTCCGCCCTCACACCTCGCTGGGACAGCGCCTCGATGACCTCAGCCATATACGGGGCGTACTCGTCCGCGACGGGAATTCCGACTACCTGGACGGGTGACAACCACGCGGGGAAAGCACCGGCGTAGTGCTCGGTCAAGACGCCAAAGAAGCGCTCGATGGACCCAAAGAGTGCACGGTGAATCATGATGGGGGTCTGTCTGGTTCCATCAGCGGCCTGGTACTCCAGCTCAAACCGCTCGGGCAGCGTGAAATCAAGCTGAATGGTCGACATCTGCCAACTACGTCCGATGGCATCTTTGGCTTGGACAGAGATCTTGGGGCCATAAAACGCGGCGCCACCGGGATCTGGAACCAGGGTGAGGCCAGAGCGGGTTGCAACTGACTCGAGGGTGCTGGTTGCCCTTTCCCAGAGTTCGTCCGAGCCCACAAATTTGTCGCTGTTCTCATCCCGTGTTGAGAGTTCCAAGTAGAAGTCGGTAAGCCCGAAGTCACCGAGCAAGCGCAACACGAAGTCCAGAAGACTAGTCAGCTCAGACTCGAGGTCATCCGGGGTCACGAAAATGTGGGCATCATCCATCGTGAGACCCCGCACGCGTGTCAGACCGTGAACCACCCCGCTTTTTTCATACCGATAGACGGTGCCGAACTCGAACAGACGCAACGGGAGCTCACGGTAAGAACGTTGACGCGAGCGGAAAATCAGGATGTGGAAGGGACAATTCATGGGCTTGAGGTAGTAGTCGACACCCTGTTTTGTTATCGCCCCACTGGAATCACGCTGCTCATCCATCTGGATTGGCGGGAACATGCCCTCCTTGTACCAAGAAAGGTGACCTGAGGTCTCAAAGAGCTCACCCTTGGTGATGTGAGGGCTGTAGACAAATTCGTAGCCAGCCTGTTCGTGCTGCTGGCGGGAATAGTCCTCCATGACCCGGCGGATAACCCCACCCTTCGGGTGAAACACGGCCAGGCCGGACCCAATCTCGTCGGGGAAGGAGAACAAATCGAGTTCAACACCGAGCTTGCGGTGATCTCTCCTCGCCGCTTCGTCAAGACGAGTGAGGTGGTCAGCCAAGTCCTCTTCGGTCGCCCACGCGGTGCCATAGATGCGCTGAAGTTGGGGGTTCTTCTCACTCCCGCGCCAGTAGGCAGCCGCAACCCTCGTCAACTTCCAGCCCTTACCAATCAAGCGAGTGTTCGGGAGGTGGGGGCCTCGACACAGGTCGCCCCAGACACGTTCACCGCTGCGGGTGTCAACGTTGTCGTAGATGGTGAGCTCGCCCTCGCCCACCTCAACGCCCGCCGCAGCATCACCGAGCGCAACTGCGCCTTTGAGCTCGACGAGTTCGAGCTTGTAGGGCTCTCCGGCAAGCTCCGATCGGGCTTCGTCCGCGCTGACAACTCGACGAACGAATCGTTGGCCGCTCTTGATGATGGAGTTCATCTGCTTTTCTAGGGCAGCTAAATCCTCTGACGAGAAGGGCTCTGTGACATCAAAGTCGTAGTAGAAACCATCGGTGATGGGTGGCCCAATGCCTAATCTGGCCTGGGGGTTCACCTTCTGAACGGCTTGCGCGAGCACGTGGGCGGTCGAGTGGCGAAGAATCTCGAGCCCCTGAGGGGAATGGAGATGAACTGGCGCAACAACGTCGCCTGTGCGCACCGGAGAGTAAAGATCTGCCAGATTTCCGTTAACCACAATTGCCACAACCGATGGGTCCGAGAAGAGTTGATCACCCGACGTATCAGTGGCCACAGTGATGGCGGGCTCTGAGGCAAGTGTCACGAAGAGTGGGCTTTCTGAAGGCGGAAACTGTGGTCTCCACTGTAGTGGGGCCAGTCGCTGATGGCGTGTTGTGGGCGATACTGGGATCGAACCAGTGACCTCTTCCGTGTGAAGGAAGCGCGCTACCCCTGCGCCAATCGCCCGCACGCCAATCTTGCCACACATGCCTCCTGGGTGCCGACCCGGTGGTTCTCGTATTCTGCGACACGGCACAGACATTTGTGTCTCTTGGACGACATCGGCTAGAGTCGAGGTTCACGCGGAGACGTGTGTGTGCGGATGTGGCGCAGTGGTAGCGCATCACCTTGCCAAGGTGAGGGTCGCGAGTTCGAATCTCGTCATCCGCTCGGTGAAGCCCTGAGGTGGGGCATCACCGACGGTGGTGGTGTGGCCGAGAGGCGAGGCAGCGGCCTGCAAAGCCGTTTACACGGGTTCGAATCCCGTCGCCACCTCGGTTGGTAACTAAAAGAAATGGGCGATTGGCGCAGTGGTAGCGCGCTTCCCTGACACGGAAGAGGTCACTGGTTCGAACCCAGTATCGCCCACCAGTGAACTTAGACCGCGGGGCGGTCTGGCGGTCGTCGCTGCGCGGAGCGCAGTCGTCTAACCTAATGTGAACACTTAGCCTCACACTTCAGCGAAGCGTCACAGAAAGATTCCGGTTCATGCCCCAGCGCCTTCCGGCCAAGAACTACTCGGCTCACGAGCGGGACTCCTTAGCCGACGCGGTTCTCCACGTGGTGCGAAACCTACTTCGCCTGAGCAACAGCCGGGTCCTAGGTGCTGCGGCACGTCAGGTTGACCTGGTAGCTCAACGTTTCCGCAAGAAGTATCTTCCACTGCCTGTCCGTGCGTTGATTTCTCTGTGTCAGCCGATTGACCCGCTGCGCAGATATCGAAATCTTCCGCCCATCGAGCTCGTCATTCCCTTCGTTGAGAAAGACCTCGCGGCGCTTCCTATCGTGCTGGCTGCGGCAAAGCGCAACATCAGAAACCCCCTGGCAACAGTGACGCTCATCACACCCCGCGATGCCGAGGGGAAGGGCCCCAGATTCGCTTCCCCGGATTCGTCCAGAGCTTTGGACTTGATTCTCGAGAGACACCCGGACGTTCGGGTGCTCTTTGATCAAGACATCCTGGGCGCTGCGCTTCTCACCGAACTCAATGCGCGGTTTGGCGCAGGCGATCGCAATGCGGGCTGGGTCATGCAACAGCTCATCAAACTCTCCGCCGCCCACCAGTCTCAGGAAATTGGAGCGCTCATTCTTGATGCGGACACCGTGATGCTCTCGCCAAAAACATGGATTCGAGGTGACAAGCGTCAGCTTCTCCAGATTGCCAACGAGTACCACGCTGACTTTATGCGCCACGTTCTGATGTATTTCGGCGTTCCCAAGAAGCACAAGCTGAGCTTCATCACTCACCACCAATTGATGCAGCCGGAGGTTGTGCAGAGAATGTTCCCTCAGGGCTCAGAATCACTACTCGACTGGTGGAAGTCTTCCACCGATCCCATCGGCCGGGACCTTGGCGACTACGAGGCGTACGGCTGTTTCCTCGCCCACCACTACCCGCAGCGGGTCGCATACGGCTCGTTTGGAAACCTCTTCTCGCCTCACCTGGCGAAGTTCATGCGCGATCTCACTGAGACAGGTCTTTCTCCAGAGCACCTCATCCCGGACTACTGCACCGTGTCTTTCCACAGTTGGGCTCAAGTCCCTCGCGCGAAGGCTTCAGAGTAGCCCGAGGCTATAGAGCCCCAAATAGGCGCCAAGGCAAATAAGAGCAACTCCACCGCCGGCTCGGACCCACTCCAACCGTGTGGCAGAGCGCGAGAGCCACTGCCTAGCGCTGCCCGCCGCAATAGCCCAGACCAAATCGCTGGCAATACCTACCACCCAGAAGAACCCGCCAAGTACGAGCATTTGAAGAACTACTGATCCCCGGGCTGGATTCACAAACAGCGGGAAAGACGCAATGAAAAACACCAGTGTCTTCGCGTTGGTGATTCCCACGACAGAGCTATCGAGCAGCAGCCGCCTCGTGGATACCGCGGGCTCATCGTCCTGGGCCTTGGCGAAAACCCGCCGATGGCGAATTCCTTCCACGCCGAGATAGATGAGAAAACCAGCGCCCACCACTTTCACGATTCCAAAGAGCACCTCAGACTGAGACACCACTGCGCCAACCCCGAGTGCAACAGCAAGGATTTGAATCCCCACTCCGATGCCATTTCCCAGAACGCTGATCACAGCCCCGCGCGTACCAAGAATCATGGCGCGCCCAATGACAAAAACAACGCTGGGGCCTGGGACCACGATGACCACCAGGGCCAGAACCATGAACGAGAGCAGCGCGGTAGTTTCTGGCACCGGGCAATCCTACGCTCCGGGTGAAACCTTCCGAGGGTTTACCGGGCTTCGCCACGCCCACCACATCAATGGTATTTGAAGAGGCAATCGAAGCCACGCAATCACACTGGTCACAGTGTCACCGTTGCCCAGGGAATCAATAGCGAACCACCAATTCGCTGGCCACACCGCGAGCAAAACAGCAACGGTGAAGAGAGGAGCAAAACGCCACCTGGCCACCAAGCCGGCGGCCGCAAGCAACTCCGCAACGCCTGAGAGATAAATCAGCTCGATGTGCCACGGCAACCAGGGAGGCATCAGCCACAGAAACGCCGAGGGGTTGACGAGATGACCAACGCCACTGACACCAAAGGCGATGATGACAACCCAGCTACCTACCGACCTCCGCGTCATGGGCCAAGACTACGGCAGACACTCGCAACATGACTGTGGGGCCGGCCCAGCGACCGGCCCCACAGTGCGTGATAGCTAGACGCGCTGGTCTTCTTCGAGCTGGTAGCCCTCTTCACCGTGGACGATGGTGTCGATTCCCGCGACCTCATCTTCGCTGGTGACACGGAAGCCCATGGTCTTCTCGATCGCGAAGCCCAACACAAGAGCGACGACGAAGGAGTAGGCGAGCACCGCGAGGGCTGCGATGGCTTGCACCGCCAGTTGACCGAAGTCGCCAGCGGTGAACAGACCGGTGTCGATAGCGAATAACCCGAGATAGAGAGTTCCGACAAGACCTCCGACCAAGTGGATGCCCACCACATCAAGCGAGTCGTCATACCCGAACTTGAACTTGAGGTCGACCGAAAGCGCCGAGATTATGCCAGCGATTACACCGAGGAGCAGTGCGAAACCAGGCGTCAGGTTCGCGCACGCTGGAGTGATTGCAACCAAACCAGTGACAGCTCCAGATGCTGCACCAACAGCAGTGGCTTTACCATCCTTGAGCTTCTCGATCACCAACCAACCGAGAATCGCGGCAGCGGTAGCGCCGAGAGTGTTGACCACAATCAAGCCCACGCCAGGCATTCCCTCTGCCAAGAATTCAGCGCCGGCATTGAACCCGAACCACCCAAACCACAGCAAGCCGGCTCCGAGCAACACCAGGGGAACGTTGTGAGGCTTGTGGGCTCCCTTTTGGAAGACCACGCGCCGCCCGAGGACGATGGACAGGGCAAGTGCTGCGGCTCCAGCGTTGATGTGAACGGCTGTGCCACCGGCATAGTCAATGACGCTGGGAAGGCCGCCGAGTAGGTCGCCGAGGTTCAAGATCCAACCGCCACCCCACACCCACGCCGCTACCGGGAAATATACGACCGTGGACCAGATGCCAGCGAAGACCATCCAGGCTCCAAACTTCGCCCGGTCCGCGATTGCACCGGAAATAAGAGCGACGGTGATGATGGCGAAAGTTGCCCCGAAAGCCGCTCCGAGTAGACCCTCGTTATCCAATCCAGCAAGACCGAATGCAGCGAACGGATTACCAGCAAACTCACCAGCCCCACCAACACTTGACATGCTCCAGCCATAGAGGATCCAGAGCACCCCCACGAGCGCGAGAGCACCAAAACTCATCATCATCATGCTGACGACGCTCTTAGCCTTGACTAGACCGCCGTAAAAAAATGCAACACCGGGGGTCATCAGCAACACCAGTGCGGTGGCCGTGATTCCCCAAGCTAACTGGCCTGTATCCATCAGTTGTCTCCCTCAGTAACACCGACATGGACGCACAACGAAGCCATTGTGCGGATACCTCAGTGTCACGCGACGAGGTTTCTGGAGGGGAGCGCGCGTGTTTCGAACCTATTTCGACTGGGGGCGCTGTGTTAAGAGTGTGTTTCCTAAGCCTTTTGAAAAACGTCCGGAATACCGTCGTGATCGTCATCGCGGGCGTCATCCTCAGCGACGCCACGGTAGTAGCGATTGCGACTACCCAGAATCACCGCCGCCAGTAAGGCCGCAACAACCGATCCAACAAGGATCCCGAGTTTTGCTTCGTCACCAAAGAGTGTGCCAAGGCCAAAGCTCAATTCGCCAATCAACAGCGACACCGTAAACCCAATACCCGCCAAAAGGGCGATTCCGACCAGGTCGATCCAGGCCATCCCCCGAGGCAGGGCAAGACCCGGAAGCCGGGTAATCAACCACGTAGCCACTACAACACCGACCGACTTCCCAACGACTAGAGCCACAATGATTCCCACAGAGACCGGGGAGAGCAACAGGTCCACGAACTCCGGACCTGACCCGAGGGCCACACCAGCGGCGAAGAACGCGAAGAGTGGGACAGCGACACCAGCAGAGAACGGACGAAACCTGTGTTCGAAGATTCCTGCCAGTCCATCTCCCGGGTCAGAGGGTTCGACTGTGCGCTCATCGCGCGGGCGCAACACCGGAATCGTAAACGCCAGAAGCACCCCTGCGATAGTGGCGTGCACTCCCGAGCCATACATAAAGAACCAGGCAACGATGCCCATAGGGAGCAGAATCAACCACGCCGCTCCGAAACGCTGCGCAAAGAAACTCTGAAAGCGCTGGACAAGAAACCCATACGCGACGATGACCGCGAGGGACAGGACGAGGTTTCCCATGTTGAGATCGTCGGCGTAGAAGACGGCAATCACGGTGATGCCAATGAGGTCATCGACTACCGCCAAGGTCAGCAGGAAGGTCCGCAAAGCAATCGGCAACCACGTCCCGACCAGTGCCAGAACAGCAAGAGCAAACGCAATGTCGGTTGCAATCGGGATTGCCCAGCCACGCGCGGCCTCGGGAACGCCCATGGCCTGGGTGATGCTCACGTAAATGAAGGCCGGCACAATCACTCCACCCAGCGCAGCCACAACTGGCACGAGAGCTTTCCTGGGGTCCCGAAGCTCTCCGGAGACGAACTCACGCTTGAGCTCAAGCCCCACAAGAAAAAAGAAAATTGCTAAGAGGCCGTCGGCAGTGAAGTGGCCGACGCTGAGTTTCATCACAGCATCGCCAAAACCAATGCTGAGGTAGGTGCCGCGAAGCCCAAAATATGCGTCAGCAAGCGGAGAATTGGCCAAAATCACCGCGAGAACGGCGGCACCCACGATGATGAGACCACCAATGGTCTCTCGGCGGAGAATCTTCTCTATCCACAAAGTCTCGAGGTATTCACCCCGGCCTAGGCCGCTCTGGGGTGCTGAACCTTTACTCGCCACGCAGGCTCCTCGGTGTGGTGGTGGACACCATTAGTTTAGAGGAGCGCCTAGAGCGCCTCCTGGGGATTTCCAGCGAGTCGCGTCAGAGCGATCATCCGGGAAACGGCCCGAAGATACTTCTTTCGATAACCGCCCGAGAGCATGGTGTCGTCAAAGACCTCATCAAGTGCGACCCCGCTTGGCACAATGGCGACGCGTGCGTCATAGAGACGGTCGACCAGCGCGACCAACCGAAGAGCTTCAGCTTGGTTGTGGAGTTGATACACCCCGCTCCAGCCGACACCTCGGAGCCCCTCCACAAGACCGACATAGCGGCTGGGATGTATGGTCGCCAGGTGCGCAATCACGGCACCAAAATCATCGAGAGTCGTCGCGTCCCCCACGCTCTGGAGAGTGGCGAGGACCTTGCCAGGAGCTACCACCACTGCGTGACCCTCAAAGTCTCGTCGACGATAGTCCTCACCATCGATGCGGACCGTGAGGAATTTGTCAGCAAGGGCCGTGATCTCGCGAAGAAAGTCCTCAGCTGCAAAGCGCCCTTCACCCAGCGCCGCGGGCGGTGTGTTCGAGGTGGCGGCGAGCCTGGTGCCAGAAGCGACCAGTTCGCCGAGCAGCCTGGACATCACCATGGTGTCTCCTGGATCATCCAACTCAAACTCGTCAATCGCCAGAAACGAGGCCCCTGTGAGGTGGTCCACAGCACCGCGGTAACCCAGGGCACCCACGAGTGCTGTGTACTCAATGAAAGTTCCGTAGTAGCTGCGCCCAGGCATCAGATGCCACATGGCAGCGAGCAGGTGTGTTTTTCCAACGCCAAAGCC
>JNSD01000003.1 GCA_000754445.1 actinobacterium acMicro-4
GTCATAGTCGTCGCGCAGTGAGGCCTGGGACGCAGAAATGATGTCACCAATGGATTGTGGTCCTTCGTTGCGGAGTGTCCGTGCGACATCAAGTACCCGTTGGTTTTCGTTCACTATGTGCTCGGCCCTGCGATAAAGCTCAGCTGAGAGTGTTTCCCGGAACTCGGGCAAGCGCTTAGGCGCCATATCCCGAAGAGAGGGGATATCCAGGAGGTCGACCGCTGCTTCTCGTTCAGAGAACCGCTCAGTCGAAATATCTGTGGCGCGCTCGACTCCGGTGTCCAGCACCAGAATCACGAGCCCGTGATCCAAGAAACCGAGTTTGATCTGGTCGCTATCGAGTGAGCGACTGTCAAAGAGAATCGCATGGTCGTCTTCTGCGATGAGGGTGGGAATGTGATCGGCTAGCCCGGTCACCCGCCCCACGACGGACTTTTCCGCCTTCTGACAGACTCGCGCCAACCCGAGGGTGTCGAGGGAGAGCTGCCAGGCGTCATTGAGCGCAACGGCCACCGCGGTTTCAAGAGCGGCAGAGGAGCCTAGGCCCACACCGACTGGGACATCAGAGTCAACAAAAATGTCGAGACCTGGAACCGCAGAGAGATCGGCACCCACTTGACCAAGTGCCCAGGCGACACCGAGGGGGTAAGCGGCCCAACCGTGGACCTGGTCGGGCTCGAGGTTATCGAGTGAGATTTCAGCGATTTCATCGGCTTCGGTGCTGGCGACACGGAGTTTCCGGTCTTTGCGCACACCAGCGGCAACGACGGTCCTGCGGTCAATCGCAATCGAGAGCACGTGGCCTTCGGCGTAATCGGAATCATCGCCAAGAAGACTGAGCTCACCGGGTGCCGACCATAGGCCGTGGGGTTCATAGCCGAAGATTTCGGCAAACCCAGCACGGGTGTCGTCTCGAATATCACTCATGGGCGAGGTGGGGCTCCTTGGGGCAAGAAACTCCATTCTCACCCATATGGCTGCGGCGCGGTGACCAGTGGCCAAATGTCCACCGCGTACTCAGTGTTGTTTGTGATGATGGAGGGGTGCGAAACCCCTTCGGTAGTTCTTTACCCGCCTACACGACACCCCGACCCGTTCGAGCATGGCGATGGATTGTCGGAACGCTGTTCATTCTGTTCTCGTGGCTAATCGGCGGGAGCCTTCTTGGCCTTGCTCTGTTGCCCTACACCGGGGTGGACCCCCTCGCACTGTTCACCACTGAGGACATCCTGGGAGCAATGCCCTCCTGGGGGTATTTGTTCTTTGCACTGATTACTTTCGTGCCGTTGTTCCTTGCCACCCTGATTGCCTATCGCTTTATTCTCGGCATCAAACTGCGCTACCTGTTTTCCACCATCAACGAGTTCCGGTTGTGGCGTGTGGCCATGGGTTTCTGGGTCTGGATTATTTTGGTCGGGGGCCCAGCCTTGGTATCGGTAGCGGTTGGTTCTGAGGACTACAGCTTTTCGTTCGACCCGGTGACCTTCCTGCCCTACCTGATTATTGCGCTGCTGTTGCTGCCCATTCAAACGACCTCGGAGGAGCTGTTCTTCCGGGGCTGGGTAATCCAGTGGGCCGCACGGGGTAGCGGGAATATTCTGTGGCTGGCTGTGTTGAGCGGAGTCTTGTTCTCCTTGCCACATTTGCTGAACCCTGAGGCCGCTGGCGACATCGTCGGCGCCTTCTTCGGCTACTTCAGCGTCGGTTTCGCGCTTGGTTGGGTGACTGTGCGGGATCGATCTCTGGAGGTCGCTATTGGCGCCCACCTCTCCAACAACCTCTTTGCTGCCCTGGTGATCGGATATGAAGGCGGCGCGCTACCAGCCGAGGCTTTGTACACAACGGAATCACTCGAGTGGGGTGCGTCCAACCTCGTGAGCCTGTTGATTATTCCGCTCTTCATCTTCTTCACAAGGCCTGGGCGCCCGAAGGCTTCGAAGCACCTCCAGGACACAGACGCAAACTGATAGTCTGGTTCTACCGGAGCCCCGGTTTCGTTATTCACACGACAAGGGGTAGGACATGAAGCTCACCGGATTACTCGTAACATCCGTTCTCGTCGCGACGCTGGGCGCCTGCTCCACCGAGGTACCAGGACTGAGCCTGGGCGACCCAGACGACTGTACCGGGGTCACTGTGGTGGTGAACTTCGGATTGCTTTCTGAAGACCGCGACACAGAGTGCGTCGAGCTCGAGAATGATTCGGCGATTGCCCGTGATGTCTTGAGTGTTGCAGGATACGACATCGAGGGAACGGCAACTTACGGCGACCAGGTGGTCTGCCGTGTCAATGATCTGCCCTCCGAGTCTGAACCCTTCGTCGTCGAGGGAGAAGAGCCACACAGCGAAACGTGTGCCGATATGCCCCCAGCCTTTGGCTACTGGGCTGTGTGGGTCAAGTCTGACCCTGGCGCCGATTGGGCTTATGCCGAGGAGGGTGTGGGAACCCTGCCTGTGGAGCCTGGTCAGACTCTTGGCCTGGTGTTCTCCACGGGGGGCGACACCCCCACTCCCACCGACGAGTAAGCCCTATGGTGCACCGTCCTCGAACACTCATCGTGGTCAGCATGGTTGCTGGCCTCGCTTTTGTGTTTACCAGGGTGCTCTATCGCATTGTTTTTGGCGGAGCGACTTCTGGCGCAACATCGTTGCCCAGTATCCCTCGGGTTCAGCTCTCCGGGCCTTTTTCTCACATCACGCTTTTCGGTCCGGTAACGCTGGAAGGTATCGGTGTTGCAGCTCTCTCGGCAGTTCCCTTCGCACTGGTCATCATTGCCACGGGAGTGCTGGTCGCACTGTGTGACCCTCGAGCACTGGTCACCCTGGCCCCGCGCCTGCGGGTGGGCTCTTCTCTCGTTCTGGCTGTGGGGCTAGCTGTGTCAACATTCCCGGTGATTGTGCAGAGCGTTGCACGTGCTCGCGAGATCAGCCGCTTGCGCGGTATCAAGCCCGGTGTGAGAAGTCTCGTATCGGTGGTTGAGCTCACGCTGGAGAAGGCACTGGGCATGGCGGCGGCTCTCGAGTCACGGGGAATCCGGGGCCACAAGCTCTCTGTGGAGCCTTGGCTCCCAGCAAAAACTCGGCCGGCGGTCTCACTGGTGGAATTTAGTGTTCCCGGCCGAATCTCGAGGCCACTGAGTGCCACGATTGACCCGGGCGCACGAATCCTCCTCACCGGAGCAACTGGTTCGGGAAAGACAACACTGCTCCAGGCCATCGCAGGCGTTCTCGAACTTCGGGGGAAAACTGGCTCCCTTGGCACACTTGATCGCGGTGTGGCAGCGAGAGACGTGGCCTATTTGCCCCACGACCCCCGCGCGATCTTCCTGACTTCACGGGTCGTCGATGATGTGGCCCTCGGCCTCATAGCCAGAGGCCACGGGAGGGATGACGCCAGGAGCGCCGCCAGCAAAGCCCTAGAAGCCGCAGGTCTTGGAGATCTCGCAGATCGTGACCCCTCGACTCTCTCGAGCGGGGAAGCAGCTCTAGCGGCGCTCTGCGTGCTCGTCGTGACTAAGCCAACTCTCTTGCTACTCGATGAGCCACTGAGCGCCCTGGACGAAGCCCACAGAGAAGTCTTTCTGGGATTGCTGAACAACTATGCGGTTACCACCGATGTTGCGATTGTCATGACAGACCACCCGCGTGATGGCTGTGTTCCCAGTGGGTTCGAGGCATGGCACATCGGTGAGCAGGGTCTGATGCCCGGTCGGTTCATCAGCACACCGAGTTTCCCCAAGCGCACGCCAGTGTCACTTCCGGAGCCTGACGGAGTGCTTGTCGTTCAGGACCTCTCTGTCGACTATGAGGACCGCTCTGTGCTCAAATCTGTGTCTCTTGCAGTCCGCCGGGGCGAGACGGTCCTCGTCACCGGGGAAAACGGAGCGGGTAAGTCCACCTTGCTAGAGGCTATTGCCTCTGGCCACAGCACCAGGGCGGCTCACAATCCTCAAGCATTGATTGAGCGCACGGCTAGGGAACGTGTCGGCACGGTCGCACTGGTACCTAGCGAACCGAGTTCCCTGTTCCTGTGTTCCTCCGTTGCTGAGGAACTCGCGCTTGCCGACAAGGTTGCCGGCGTGGCCCAAGGGTTTACCGCTCTCACGTTCGAGTCGTTGCTGTCACGGGGGAGAGAGGCCCTTGGCACGACACATCCCAGGGACCTCTCCAGAGGCCAGCAAGCATGCTTGGCGATTGCAGTGCAGATGTCACACAAGCCTGCCGTTGTTTTGCTCGATGAGCCAACACGTGGCCTTGATGAGGCCGCTGAAGTGGCCTTTGCGGAGGTGGTTGGGTGTGTGGTGGAGACAGGAACAGCGGTGGTGATCGCCGCTCACCACCGCGATGCTGGCAGTCTGGTTGCTTCTCGGGTTCTCCTGCTGGAAGCGGGCCAGCTCGTTCAGGACTCGGTCAAGCAGGTGGTGGCATGACGCTCCTCAGCGCACCTCATGACCTGGTGGGAAGGTCGGCATTAGTTGCCACCAGCGCGATTGCTCTGGTTTTGTTTGCCTGGCCACTGGTGGCCGGAGCTCTCTTGGTTCCAGGGGGGCTCGGAATGACCATTGCCCTGGTTGGCCTGCCTGTGGTGGTGCTAGTGGCAAGCCTGGCACTTGATGGAAGCCTGCGCTCAACATCGGTGTTGGCCCTCGTTGCTGTTTTAGGTGCTCTGGCAGCCGGCGCCAGGGTTCTGTCGGTGGGGGTCGGGGGGATCGAGTTTGTCTTTATTGTCGTGATTCTCGCCGGTCGGATACTCGGTGCGCGGCTGGGGTTCATCGTGGGAGTGATTGCTGTGGGACTGTCTTCCCTTGTTTGGGGAGGGTTTGGGCCCTGGACGGCATTCCAGATGTTTGCCGTGGGTTGGGTTGCAGCTGGTGCGGGTCTGTTGCCCCGTCTCGGAGACCCGCTCACCCCAGGCGGTCGGACACCAGAGGTTGTGATGCTCATGGCCTACGGTGCCTTGGCTTCTTACGCCTTTGGCGTGATCATGAACCTGTGGTTCTGGCCCATTGCAGTGGGGCCCGGCACCACGGTCTCCTTTGTTGAGGGTGCCGGTTTCCTCGAGAACATCACGCGCTTCGTTGTGTATAGCCTTGCGAGCTCAACGCTGACCTGGGACACCGTTCGAGCGATCACGACAGTCGTGGGGCTCGCCCTGGTGGGCAAGCCAGCACTTCAAGCGCTTAGGCGCGCCCATCTGAGGGCTGCGCCAGTAGCTGCCTAGACCGAGAAGTACTTGGCCTCTGGGTGGTGGAAGACGAAAGCGTCGGTCGATTGTTCGGGGTGTAGTTGGAGTTCCTCGGAGAGTACGACGCCAATTCGGCCCGGGTTCAATAGTTCGACCACCTTTTTGCGGTCTTCCATCTCGGGGCATGCTGGGTAACCCAGAGAGAACCTGGCCCCGCGGTATTTGACGCCGAGGATGTCATCGACGTTGGCAGGATCTTCGGAGCCAAAGCCCCATTCTGCGCGGATTTGAGAGTGCCAGTACTCAGCCAATGCCTCTGTCAACTGCATCGCAAGGCCGTTGAGTTCCAAGTAGTCGCGGTAAGAATCACCGGCAAAGAGACCACTGGCGAAAGTATCGATGTTGGCTCCGGCGGTGACGAGTTGGAAGGCCATGACATCCACCTGGCCAGATTCTCGGGACTTCACGAAATCGGCTAAACACAGGTGACGGTCGCGTCGTTGGCGAGGGAAGCTAAAGCGCGCCCGTTGGGTTCCAATCTTTCCGCCGGAACCGCCATCGGGTGCCAAGAGGCCGGGTACTCCAAGAACTCCGTCATCATCGGTTCCGTGGTGCAGGACGATGACATCATCGCCCTCTGAGACCACCGGGAAGTAGCCATAGACAACGGCTGGGTCCATAACTTTCTCGGAGAGCAGCCGGTCCATCCAATAGCGAAGACGTGGCTTACCTTCGGTGGCGACTAGTTCTTCATAGGTCGCTCCACCTTCGCCCCTGCCAGGCTTCAGGCCCCATTGGCCCATGAAAGTTGCTCGCTCATCGAGGAAAGCGGCAAAGTCAGCCAAGGGCATGCCCTTGACAATTCTTGTGCCCCAGAAGGGTGGGGCAGGAACAGGGTTGTCGAACGCCACATCGGAGCGTGCTGGCATGTTTTCGGGCTCGGTCAGAACAAGCTGACCCTTGGGGTGGATGCGTTTTTTCAGCGGAGGAAGCCCGACTTCATCTGGCTTCGCTCCGCGCGCGATAGCAACGAGTGGCTCCATGAGATCGAGACCCTCGAACGCGTCCTTCGCATACCGAACAACTCCCGGGAACAGCTCGGCCAAATCCTCCTCGACAAAGGATCGTGTGAGGGCCGCACCACCCAAGATGATCGGCCAGCGACTAGCCAAACCACGTGAGGTGAGTTCGGCGAGGTTTTCCTTCATGACGACGGTGGACTTCACCAACAGTCCGCTCATGCCAATGACGTCGGCGTTGTGTTCTTCGGCGGCGGCGATGATGTCGTTGATGTTCTGCTTGATACCGATGTTGACAACGTCATAGCCGTTGTTGGTCAAGATGATGTCGACAAGGTTCTTTCCAATGTCATGGACGTCACCCCGAACCGTGGCCAGGACCATGGTTCCTTTGCCAGCCTCCGTGGTCTTTTCCATGTGGGGCTCGAGAAGCGCCACTGCTGACTTCATTACCTCTGCCGACTGCAGAACGAAAGGCAACTGCATTTCCCCACTGGCAAATCGTTGGCCCACCACCTGCATTCCGGCCAAAAGATGCTGATTAATGATTTCTAGGGCGCTGAGCCCACCCTCGCGCGCAAGATCAAGGTCGCCCTCAAGACCCTTTGGTTCGCCGTCGATAATTCTGCGCTCCAACCTCTCCGTTACCGGAAGGGCCGCGAGCTCGGCTGCGCGCTGGTCTTTGAGGCCTGCAGAATCCACGCCATCGAAGATTTCCAGCATGCGCGACAACGGGTCATAGGTCACGTTGCCATCAGAGTCGTATTCTCGTCGGTCCCAAATCAGGTCGAGGGCGACTTGGCGCTGTTCGTCGGGAATAGTCGCCAGTGGCACAATCTTCGCCGCATCGATGATGGCCGTGTCAAGGCCAGCCTCGGTGGCTTCGTTGAGGAACACCGAGTTCAACACCATGCGTGATGCAGGGTTCAGGCCAAAGGAGACGTTGGAGACGCCCAAGGTGGTGTGTAGCCCCGGGTATTTGGCCGTGATTTCCTTGATGGCCTGGATGGTTTCTATCGCATCCCGCCTGGTTTCTTCTTGCCCTGTCGCAATCGGGAAGGTCAAGGTGTCGACAATAATGTCTTCAACCCGCAGACCCCACTCATCCACCAGCGTGTCAACCAGGCGACTGGCGATGCGGACTTTGTCCACTGCGGTTCGCGCTTGGCCCTCCTCATCGATGGTGAGGGCGATAACGGCAGCTCCGTGTTCCTTGACCAGAGGCATGACGGTGGCAAAGCGTGAACCTGGGCCGTCGCCATCTTCAAAGTTGACGGAGTTCACAACGGGCCGCCCACCGATCAGTTCCATACCTGCCTTGATGACGGCTGGCTCGGTGGAATCAATCACGAGCGGCAGGGTTGACGCACTGGCCAGTTTGGTGACGATTTCTTTGATGTCGGCAACGCCGTCGCGACCCACGTAGTCAACGCAGACATCCAGTAGGTGAGCACCATCACGGACCTGCTTCTTCGCGATCTCGACGCAGTCATCGATCCGGCCCTCGAGCATGGCATCGCGGAAGGCTCTAGAACCATTGGCATTGGTGCGCTCACCGATGGCGAGATAGGTGTTGTCCTGTGCCAGGCTGACGTGTTGATAGAGGCTTGCAACACCGGGTTCGGGCTGGGGGGCTCTAGTGCCGGGTGCTTTGCCGCCAAGGCGCTTGACGACCGCACTCATGTGGGCGGGTGTTGTTCCACAGCAACCACCGACTAGCGACAAGCCGAATTCTCTCACAAATTGCTCGTGCGCAATGGCTAGGTCCTCGGGCCCCAGCGGGTAGCTGGCTCCGGTTGCCGTGAGAACGGGAAGTCCGGCGTTTGGCATCACCATGACCGGAATGGTCGAATGCTGCGAGAGCTGGCGGAGATGCTCGCTCATCTCTTGCGGCCCCGTCGCGCAGTTCAACCCGATCATGTCGATTTCGAGGGGCTCGAGGGCGGTGAGGGCTGCGTTAATCTCTGAGCCCATCAACATGGTGCCGGTGGTTTCCACGGTCACCTCAACAAACAACGGCAGTCGGATGCCAAGTTCTGCCATTGCAACCTTGCAGCCATTGATGGCCGCTTTGGTTTGCAGGAGATCCTGAGAGGTCTCAATCATGAACGCGTCAGCACCACCCTTGATCAGGCCAAGCGCCTGAGTGGCAAAGGTCTGCTTCAGGTGGTCATAGGTGGTGTGACCAAGCGAGGGGAGTTTGGTCCCAGGGCCCATAGAGCCCAACACCCAGCGCATTCGGCCATCGCCAGCTTCATATGATTCGGCACTGGCTCGAGCAATTTCCGCTCCGGCCCTCGCTAGTTCTTCAATTCGATCATCGATGTCGTAATCGGAAAGGTTGGACCAGTTAGCGCCAAACGTGTTGGTTTCCACAGCATCGACCCCGGTGTCGAAATAGGCGTTGTGAACTCCCGAGATGATGTCCGGACGCGTGACGTTCAGGATTTCATTACAACCCTCAAGTCCTTGGAAGTCTTCAAGCGTTGGCGCCGCGTCTTGGAGCATGGTGCCCATGGCGCCATCGGCAATGATAACTCGGCTTGTCATTTCTTGGAGCAACGCTTCAGAGCGCGGGGGAAGAGGTAGTGACTTCACTGTATGCATTGGCGCACCCCCGATTGCTCTAGAACGGAGAGTACTGTGCGGTGCTGGTTGAACGCATAGAGATGAATGCCGGGCGCTCCGGCATCAACGAGTTCCCTCACCATGTGTGCCGTCCAGTCCACACCGATTGCCTCGCGCGCCGCGGCATCTTCGGTGGAGGACAGCGCCTCGGAGAGCTCGGAGGGGCGGTTCTCGCCACTGAGTTCCACCACGCGATTGAGCCGACCGGGCGAGACGACTGGCATGAGGCCAGGCAGTATCGGAATGGTTACTCCAGCCCCATGAGCCTTCTCCACGAAGGTCAGGTAATGCTCGGTGTAAAAGAAGAGCTGGGTGATTGCAAGGGTTGCCCCGGCCTCTTGCTTGCGAAGCAGGGTCTCGACATCGTGGTCGAGAGAATGAGACTCCGGGTGCCCGTTGGGGAATGCCGCAACAGCAATGCGCTCAAGGGGCTTTGGCGCGCCAGGGAGTTCGCGCATCAGGGTGACTAGGTCGACCGCGTAGTGCAGCTCTCCGTGGTGCTCGAGTGCTCCCTCTGGGAGGTCGCCCCGAAGGGCTAGGAAGTGGGTAATGCCCTCTGCCAGGAAACTGACCACTAGTTCGCTAGCTTCTTGCCGGGTTGTTCCGACGCAGGTCAGGTGTGCCAGGGGTGTTGCGCTTGATTCATCTCTGATGAATCGCAACACCTCGAGAGAATCCCTGGTGGATGATCCGCCGGCACCAAAAGTGACGGAGATGAAATCAGGACTAACGGAATCCAAGACGCGGATGGATTCCTGGAGATCCGGCATTTTCTCGGCGCTTCGAGGAGGGTAGACCTCAAAGGAGACAGCCACAGTGTCTGTGGATTGTGCCATTGGAGCCTCCCGGTCGAGTCGCTGGAATTAGCGCACCAGTGTGGAGGCTTCCCCTGGTTCTCGGGCGCGCTGCGCCCGAGGATGATGTGGCCTCTCAGAATACCCTGCCGGGCTGATTCAGGCTGGCTATCCCCAGAGAGTAGGGCTTGGGGGCTCAACCCACCCGCCCTCGCCATAGGCGAGGCCCTCCGCAATGTCTGATGCCAGTAGCAGTGGTCCATCGATATCGACGAACCGACAGAATTGGCCAATCACGTGGCTTGGCGCCATAGACAGTGACGTCCCAGTCATGTTTCCCACCATCAGATCTTTACCCTCATCGCGGGCGCGCTGGGCGATTGCTAGCGCCTCGGTCAGTCCGCCACACTTATCGAGCTTGATATTGATGACGTCATAGCGGGACGCGGCTTCCTCATATTCGGACAGATCCAGGCAACTCTCGTCAGCGCCGAGAGGAATGGGCGATTGGTATCCCTCAAGCTCAGCGTCGGCGCCCCGGGCCAGCGGCTGTTCGATCATCGCGACGCCAAGATTCGCAAGCTCTGGCGTATAGGTCGCAAGGTCTGCCATTGACCACCCCTGATTCACATCAATCACGAGGGTTGCCTCCGGCCGAGCCTTCCGAATAGCGGATAACCTCTCAAGAGGTTGATGCCCATCGAGCTTCACCTTGAGCTGGGGGTAATTGGCAAAAGCGCTGGCTTTTGCCGCCATCTCCTCCGGCGTTCCCATTCCAATTGTGGCCACGGTGACAAGAGACTGTGGGGTGATTTCGAGCACTTGCCAAATTGTTTGGCCTGTCGCCTTGCACTCCAGGTCCCAGTAGGCACAGTCCAGAGCGTTCCGTGCTCCACCGCGCGGGAGTAGCGACTGGACATCGAGGCGCGTTGCTCCAGACTCGACGGCATCGCGCACGCTCTCGAGCTCTCGCGAGAGTGTTGCCGGGTTTTCACCCAGGTAATACATGCCGACACCTTCACCCTTGCCCCTGGCGCCATTGTTCTCCAGGGTCACCCACACGGCATCCAGGTGGGTGAAGGTGTAACCGGTGATGACAAATGGTGCGCCGAGCGGTCGGCGCACGGTCTCCACGGTCATTTTCACGGGCTAGTCCTCGGTCAAGAAGTCCACGAGAGGGCCAACACCCAGAGCAATCGGGTCGACGGCGGGAAGCCCGTAGTCAGAAGATAACTGCGCTAAATACTCGGCCCGCTCGAGTTCGCTGAGCATCGATGTGTTCACACTGATTCCCACGCACCGAATACTCGGATTGACTTGCGCTCCGATATCGAGTGTCCTTTGGATTACCGCCTCGATGGAGGGCAGCTCGAAGCTAGGCCACCCCTTGATGTGGGTCCGACCCGCCTCGGTGCACACCACAAAAGCATCGGGCTGCGACCCAACCAACAGACCAACGCTGACAGCTGAAAAGCCCGGGTGAAACACACTGCCTTGTCCTTCGATAACGTCCCAGTGGTCTGCGTCGTTTGAGGGCGACACCACTTCCGCAGCGCCGGATACAAAATCAGCAACGACGGCATCAATCGGGATTCCTGAGCCTGAGATCATGATGCCGGTCTGTCCCGTCGCCCGAAAATCGACGTTGATACCTCGAGCCTTCATCTCTCGCTCTAGGGCAAGCGCGGTGTATTTCTTCCCCAAAGCACAGTCGGTTCCTACGGTCAGCAGGCGCTTGCCGGAGCGCTTCACACCTGTTCCCACGGGAATGTGAGGCGGTGGCACCCTCACGTCAATGAGCTTGCGTCCTGAGCGGGTGGCGCCTTCCACCAGGCGATCAATCGAGGACAAACGAGTGTGAACGCCGGCTGCCACATCCAGTCCAGCATCGAGGGCGTCGACTAATAGCTGAATCCAGGCCTCGGGAATTCCCCCGCCAACGACCGCCGTGCCAATCACAAGAGTCTGTGCCCCATTCGCCGCCGCCTCAGTGACGTCGTAGTCGGGCAAGCCGAGGTCGAGCGTGTCCGGGGTCAGGCGGAGCTGGCCCATGCAGAGCTCGGGTCGCCAGTGAGCTAATCCTGCTGCAGTTTTTGCGTAGGTGGGGGACTTCTCGGAGCCAAGAAAGAGGAGATACGGGGCCTGGATAGCGAGTGCTGGCACAAGGCTCCTTTGCCTCATTTAAGTCCGAGTGGGCCCCGTCGGGCTCGAACCGACGACCCACGGATTAAAAGTCCGTTGCTCTACCAACTGAGCTAGGGGCCCTCCCCTTATTGTAAGGGTGGTTCAAACTCACGAACCGTTGTTCCGAGGACGACTTCGGGTGTATTAGAGTTTGTTGTCGACCAAAACTTATCGAAAAGGATGACCCGTGAAACTTTCATCAGCCGCCACAGCCATCATGGCCCTCTCTCTCGTTCTGGCCGGTTGCGCCGTCGTTGAAGAAGTTGAAGAAGTTGAAGTCGTTGAAGAAGTTCCCGAGGCCGTTGAGGTTGAGGTTCCGCGTCACCCACTGACCGGGTTTGAACTTGGCGGAGAGACCGTCTCTGGCCCCAGCATCGCCATCAAGATTGACAACACGGATGCCGGCCGCCCACAGGTGGGTATTTCTGCGGCTGACATTGTTTTTGAAGAACTCGTGGAGGGCGGTGTAACCCGCTACTTGGCAATCTTCCACACTGACGTGCCGGTCGAGGTGGGACCCGTGCGTTCAGGTCGCCCTCAAGACGCTGAGCTTGTCCCCTCGTTTGGTGGGGTATTCGTATTCTCTGGGGTTGGCAACAGCAACGTGCGCGAGATTATTCGCGGGACGGGCCTCCAACTTGTGGAGCACGACACCTCCGGTGGCACACCGGATGGTGACTTCTTCTTCCGCAGTGATCGTAAGCCAGCACCGCTGAACCTTCACATCGAAGCAGCAAGCTTGCTGGAGAGCTACCAGGACCTTGCAGCGCCGGTGCAGCAATTTCTCTTCAAGACTGCTCCCGAGGAAGCATCAGCCTTTGTAGATGGGGTTCCTGCTGAAGAGATTCGCGTGGTCTTTAGCAATCGCATCGAATCCCACTGGGAGTGGGATGCTGCTACTGGTACCTACCTCAAGTTTCTTCTGAATGGCTCTCCAGATTTGGACGCCGACGGGACGCAGATTTCCGCCACCAACCTCCTGATTTTTACCCCCAACTATTTCGATGTTGAGGGTTTGCCCTCTGCCAAAGTTGGTCAGACTCGAGAAGCTGCAGTCATTGCAACGGGTGGGAAGTTGATTCAGGGCTCCTTTGACACTACGGAGTTCGGCGCACCCATCAAGCTGTTCTATGGCGAGGAGCAGCAGGTTTTCTTGTCGCCTGGCAAGACGTTCATTCTGCTACCTCCGGGTGTTGGGTCGCTCGCGGCTGGCGTCACCCCAGGCAGCATGACCTACGTCTCCAACGGTGAGGAAATCGCCAGGGCTTTCTAGGGCGTCTCTGCCTCGATTTGCGAGAGTTTGCGCTCGCGCATGGCGAGGAATAGCGGGAACGTGAAGGCAAAGGCCGTCACTCCTGAAACAACGATGTAGAGCCACACTCTTTTCATGCCAAGCCTTTTGGCCTCCATGATCATGAGGGCTGATCCGGCGATGGCAACTATCAAAATGTCCAGCGAAAGCACCCAGTCCGCGGCGCTGCCAAACCAGGCATCGAGATAGTTCTGGCCCTGCACGCTGGCAATGCCGTTGAAGACCATGGCAGTCAC
Organism: actinobacterium acMicro-4; assembly: GCA_000754445.1. Classification (GTDB taxonomy): domain Bacteria; phylum Actinomycetota; class Actinomycetes; order Actinomycetales; family Microbacteriaceae; genus Pontimonas. The sequence continues at coordinate 13,359 of JNSD01000003.1, forward strand.
TAGGCCAACGATGGCGAGAATAAGGAAAAAGACAAAGCGGGCTTGCCGATTGGGTTTCGTTGTCATGGCAACATGCTAAGCCTCACTGCCCTGTGAGAGGGTGACGGGGACGTCCCCTAGCGTAGACAGTGATGAATCAGAACTTTCACCGACCGGTTCGAATGACCACCGAGCGCCTTGAAGCATCCCTCTCGGGTGACCCCGCAGACTTTGTCATCGACCCCGCGGAAGCCTCCGCCATCGCTCACCACACGGCCCAAGTGCTCCTAGCCAGGGGACGAGATTCCGACAGCGACGAGTTGGTGCAACGCCTTGTCGCATTTGCTGATGAACACGGCCTCGACACGCTTGCTGAGCTGTGGGCCCGCTCCTCACCGACCAGTCTCCCTGGTGCCCTCTGGCGGCTCTATCTGGTGCGTGCGATTGTGCGCCACAACCCAGAGGATGCCAGTGAGTTGTTCCAGCGAGGAATCGACGACCTCACCACCATTGATCAGGTGGTCGCCGGAGCCCCCAATCCCCTGAGCGCTGAGGGGTTCTCTGGGCTCCTTGATGACATCCTCCGCGGTGTCTTTGTTGGAGAGCTCTCCGAGGCGCTCAGCCGGGCTGCTGCGGTTGCCAGGGCGGTCTCCGCTGGGGTTATCTCGCTGGCCTGGCTGTCTGACGAGCACGCTCACTATTTGACAGGTCGGTCGCTCAATTGGAGCGTCATCGCAGTCGAGCTCTCGCAGGCTGCCTCGATGGCACGCTCCGGGCGTTTGGACTAAAAGAACCGCCAGCTCAGAGGGCTAGAATTACCCTGCCGAACCGCAGTAACCCCGGGCTCCATCATTAGCCGCCTAGAGCGGCCTCGCGCCGAGAGGCGTTCTGCGGTTCGGCTCTTCTTATGGCGCTGCGGGTGGTTCGTGGGTTTCCACGGCAACAATCTGGGGGGTCGGTGTGTCGAGCGAGAAGTGAATCACGCTGAAGCTGCCAACAGTCAGACTCGCAGCCCTGTGGAGGCTCTTGCTGGAGCCACCGTTGCCAATTTCTGCCGCAGCAGACACCAACTGGGGCAGAACAGGCCCGTGTGAACAGATGACGGTGCCTTGGCGTTTCGACACCCTTTTCTGCACGGCTGAGAAGGGTTTAGCTCCCCTGGACTGATAGGCATCCTGGCTGATTCCCGCCGAGGTCTTCAGTTCGAGCTGACTCTTCTCCAGCAGTGGTTCGACGGTGGCGATGCAGCGAGCAGCGGTGCTGCTGATTACCCGCTTGGGGCCAAAAGCGAGAATGCCACCGGCGACCATTCGTGCTTGGGTCAAACCTTTGTGAAGGAGCGGCCTGCTGTGGTCTGGGCCGTCCCAGTTTTCAGCGGGCATCGCTTTGGCATGGCGCAGAAGAATCAGCGGAAACGTTTTGGCTCGGCCACTCTCATAGAGAGAGTTGAAGTTCTCCAGGATGTCGGCATCGTGCTCGTAGGTGAGCTTCTTCATTGCTTTCTTGAGGGGCATCCATTCCAGGGCAAAAATCTCGTCGTTGGATTCAAAGGGTGATCGCTCCGCTTCGCCGGGATCTACCTCGGCCGCCCAATAGTGGACCGCTTTAGGCTTTTTGCTGGGAAGAAGGTAGTCGACACGGCCCAGATAAGCGCCGAGAGTGATGTGGAGGCCGGTTTCTTCCAGGATTTCCCGTTGGGCGGTTTCTGGCACTGTCTCACCCGGGTCACATTTGCCCTTGGGGAGGGAAACATCTTTGTGCTGGGTTCTATAAACCAGGAGAACCCGCACTTCGTTATCGACGACCTTCCAACAGACTGCTCCGCCGGCGACCACCGTCTCCGGGGTTGAGCTCATCGGGGGGCGGCTCCGCGTTTTCTCGTCATGATTTCGGTCATCGTCTCATTCTGGACATCCAAGAGAGGATTACCGTCCTTTGCTGTGGAGTGTCGAACCCATTGGCCAGAGGGCTCCAGCGACCAGGACTGCACGTCATCGCTCATTCCCCGGGTGAGTTGCCTATCGATTTGCTCGATGTGAGTAGGATCAGCGATTTGTAATAGCGCTTCGATGCGGCGATCCAGATTGCGGTGCATCATGTCGGCACTACCGATATAGACGGTGGCATCACCGGCGTTGTCGAACCAGAACACCCGGGAGTGCTCGAGGTATCGACCGAGCACACTTTTCACCGTGATGTTCTCGCTGAGCCCCGGCTGGCCTGGAACCAAAGCACAAATTCCGCGAACCCAAATCTCCACTGGAACACCGGCCAAACCGGCCCGATAGAGGGCGTCGATGATGACTTCATCGACGAGTGAGTTGAGCTTGAGTCGAATCCGGGCCGGCTTGCCGGCCTGGTGGTTCTTAACCTCCGCTGAGATGTGACGAAGGAGCCCTTCGCGCAGATAGCGGGGGGCGACAAGCATTCGGTTGTACTTCTTCTCGATGGCATAGCCAGAGAGTTCGTTGAAAAGCCTGGTGAGTTCCTTACCGACTTGCTTGTCAGCACTGAAATACCCGTAATCTTCGTAAATCCGACTGGTCTTGGGGTTGTAGTTTCCGGTGCCCACGTGGGAATAGTGGCCAAGTGTTCCGTCATCTTCCTGGCGAATGACCAGGGCCAGCTTGCAGTGGGTCTTAAGTCCGACGAGGCCATAGACCACGTGAACCCCAGCCTTCTCAAGTTTTCTCGCCCAGGAGATGTTGGCCTGCTCATCGAAACGAGCCTTGATTTCTACCAGCGCCAACACTGACTTCCCTGATTCAGCGGCGCGAATCAAGGCTTCGATGATGGGGCTGTCACCGCTGGTGCGATACAGAGTCTGTTTGATGGCGAGCACTTGAGGGTCGACAGCTGCCTGTTCAAGGAAAGCCTGCACGCTGGTGGCAAACGATTCATACGGGTGATGAACGAGAACATCGCCAGCCCTGATGGAGCGGAAAATATCCGGTTCCTCGGTGGGCTCTGAGGGCAGCAATTGCCGTGCCGTTACCGGCAGATGTGGCGTGTATTTGAGGTCCGGCCGGTCGAGACCAGCTATGTCGAATAGCCCCGTGAGGCCCAGGGGGGCGGGAAGCCTGAAGACCTCGTGGCTCGTAATACCCAGTTCGGTGATCAGGAGCTCGAGGGTGACCGGGTCCATATCATCGGTGATCTCCAGACGAATAGGAGGCCCAAACCGTCTGCGCAAGAGTTCGCGCTCAAGCGCTTGAATCAGGTTCTCCGATTCGTCTTCGTCGACTTCGACGTCCTCGTTGCGGGTGACCCGGAATTCGTGGTGCTCGAGGACCTCCATGCCGGGGAAGAGCTCCCCGACGTGCTGGGAAATAAGGTCTTCGATGGCGATGAATCTCAGGCGACCCGACCCATCGTCTGGCAACGGAGCGAACCGCGAGAGGATGGGTGGAACCTTGAGCCTTGCGAAATCCACGCTGTCGGTTGTGGGGTTTCTAATCCGCACCGAGAGGTTGAGGGAGAGACCCGAGATATACGGAAAGGGATGGGCTGGGTCTACAGCGAGTGGCATCAACACCGGGAAAATTTGCTCGGTAAAGAACTCGTCGAGGCCTTCCCGGTCACTCTCTGCAAGATCGGCCCAGGTCTCAATGTGGATGTTCTCGTCATCGAGGGCTGGTTTCACAAGCTCCCGGAACGCTGACGCGTGCCGTTGCTGGAGCGCCTCTGCCGTGGCAAAAATATCATCGAGTACTGCCTGAGGAGAGCGACCTGTGTTTGTGGGTACAGCAATGCCGGTGACGATGCGTCTCTTGAGGCCGGCAACACGGACCATGAAGAATTCGTCGAGATTGCTCGCAAAGATTGCCAAGAAGTTAACCCGCTCGAGCAGCGGAATGGTGGGGTCCTCAGCAAGCTCAAGAACGCGCTGATTAAAGGCCAACCAACTGATCTCTCGATCGAGGAACCGCTCAACCGGCAGATCCTCGCTCGGTGGGGCTTCCCCCTCATCGAAATCGTCGGCAAAGTCGCCGCCCACACCGGTGGCAACGTCATAGCCGGGCCGCAACTCGTTCACGCCAGTCATTGTGTCACCCTGGAGCGCCTGGGCACTAGGAAAAAGGTGAACAGGAGGTTACGCGCCAGAAGTGGACGTGGTCGCATCCGAGGCTGACTGCTGCTTTTCCTTGACCTCGTCTGACGCCTCAGCAACGGTGAAACGGTAACCGACGTTGCGCACAGTACCAATGAGGGACTCCATGTCACCGAGCTTGGCCCGCAGGCGTCTCACGTGAACGTCAACTGTTCTCGTGCCACCAAAATAGTCGTATCCCCACACTTCACTGAGCAGTTGCTCCCTAGTAAAGACGCGTTGTGGATGGCCCGCGAGGAATCGCAGGAGTTCAAACTCCTTGTAGGTGAGGTCGAGGGTTTTGCCGTTGACCTTCGCCTGGTAGCTCGCCTCATCAATAGTGACGCCGGAGGCAGAAATCATCTGGTCTTCAGGTCCTGGCTGGCTTTTGGTGGTGACTAGGCGCACTCTGGCATCGACCTCGCCGGGACCGGCGGAGGTGAGCACAATGTCGTCAAAGCCCCATTCGGAGTTGAGCGCTGGCATTGCTGCTTCGGTCACCACAATAATCAGGGCCGCCGAAATACCCGTGGTCGTGAGGATGCGACAGAGCGCCTTGGCTTGAACGAGGTCACCCCTGGCATCCACCATCACCACGTCTGAGTGCGGCGCATTCACGAGAGCCGCTGGCTCGGCAGGAATTGTGCGAACGCGGTGGTTCAGAAGGCTCAGCGAGGGCAGAACCTGAGCGGCGTCATCGGGGCTCAACACAAGAATGCTTGCCACTGTGGCACCACCCCCGGTTCCTTTGCTTCCAGACTCCAGTGTAACCGCGCTCTAGCATGGTGGTGTGGCCAAGTTATTGATCAATGTCGTCCCCGTCTGGGTTGTCACCGCTATCGGTGTGGGCTTGGTGGGTTTTCTGGTGAGCGAAGACAATCGTGTCGCCAGCATGGTTGCCGTGCTGGCGGGGTCGCTCCTGATGGCCTTCATCCTGCAGGTTGTTGCCTATCAATCTGAGGGGCTTGTGCGCAGGCTGTCCTGGGCAATAACCGGGAGTGCACTGTTAACTGCGCTTGCCGCCCTGGTATTTCAGGTGCTCTCCGTCGTAGACTGAAGCCATGCTTCTGGCGATTGAAATCTTTTTCCTCGGACTCCTCGTGCTCGCAGGTCTTGGAATTGCGTGGGTGTCGGGAATTGTTGTGCTGAACCTCTTCCGGGGTCAGCGCTAATCACTGACCAAGCGCTCGGGGTGATCACCACATGACGGGCGAACACTTCGGCGACATTCTTGGAGAGATGAGAGCGCTCGCCCGGGGTGGCGCATACGTTGACGCGTCTGACCGCCACATTGTTCAAGTCTCGGGCTCTGACCGCTTGGTCTGGCTGAACAGTCTCATCACACAGCTTGTCCTGGACTTGGCGCCGGGTGTCACGAAGGAAAGCCTGATTCTTGACCCCCACGGTCACATCGAGCATGCGTTCCTGATCCAGGATGACGGAGAATGTTCGTGGCTCTTGAGCGCTCCTGGTCGGGCAGCGGCTTTGGCTTCCTGGCTTGAATCGATGAAGTTTCGTATGCAGGTGACAATCAGCCATGAGCCAGGAGCCTGGTTTATTGCAGCGTCGGCGAATACTCAGCTACTCGGAGCCGACGCACCTCGCGTTCGCCTTGTTGACCCCTGGCCCGCCACGCAAGAAGGATCCGTCGGTTACGCGCCAGAACCCCACCCGGGCGCCGATTTTGCCATGACCTACAGCGTCTATTCGAACAACAGCCCACCCACGCTGCAGGGCGTGGCTAAGGCCGGAACCCTCGCCCTGACCGGCCTCGAAATCGCAGCGGGGAGACCGTCCCTGCACGAAGTCGATGACAAGACGCTGCCGCACGAGTGCGACTGGTTGAGGACTGCTGTCCACCTAAACAAGGGCTGCTACCGAGGGCAAGAGACGGTGGCGAAAGTCCACAATCTGGGTCACCCACCGAGGCGCTTGGTCCTTCTTCACCTCGATGGCTCGGAATCGTTGATTCCGATTGCTGGAGATCGGGTCATGGCAGGTGAGCGAGACATTGGGTCCATCACCCGCGCGGCATGGCACTACGAACTTGGCCCGATTGCGCTGGCCCTGATTAAGCGCTCAGTTGATCCCACCACCGAATTGGAGGTTGTCACGGGCAACACACGCATACCGGCAAACCAGGAAGTGCTTGTGCCAGTTGATGCCGGTGCCACCAGAGCCGTGCCGAGGCTACCTCGGTTGGGCAGCCGGGGCTAATCGGTAGGCTTGGGCTATGGCTCACACGCTCATTCTTCTTCGCCACGGTCAATCCGAGTGGAACGAACAAAACCTTTTCACTGGCTGGGTGGATGTTCGACTCACAGACCAAGGACACGAGGAGGCAAAGACGGCTGGTGAGCTGCTGGTCCGTCACAAACTGCTTCCTGATGTCGTCCACACGTCGTTGCTCTCACGTGCTATCCAGACGGCCCATGGCGCTTTGGATGCTGCAGATCGACTGTGGATTCCGGTCAAGCGCTCGTGGCGCCTCAACGAGCGCCACTATGGCGCACTTCAGGGCAAGGACAAAGCTGCGACGCTCGCGGAGTACGGCGAGGAGCAATTCCAACTCTGGCGCCGAAGCTTTGATGTCCCCCCGCCCCCCATTGACCCCAAAAACACCTACGCCCAACAGGGCGACCCCCGCTATGCAGATATTGAGGAGTTTGTGCCGAAAACTGAGTCGTTGAAGCTGGTGATTAATCGGATGCTTCCCTACTGGAAGTCAGACATCGCCTCGGATGTTGCGGTGGGCAAGGTAACCCTGGTGGTTGCCCACGGCAACAGCCTGCGGGGACTGGTGAAGCACCTGGAGGGCATTAGTGACGACGACATCGCCGAGTTGAACATCCCCACGGGGATCCCGTTGGTCTATCAGCTTGACAAGAACTTGAAGCCCACAAAACCCGGCGTCTATCTCGATCCAGCGGCTGCGGCGGCGGGAGCCGCAGCAGTGGCTAAACAGGGAGCAAAGCAGGCCTAGTGCTTGGGTGGGTTCCACTCACCAGTAGCGAGATACATCATCTTCTTGGCAATTGAGACCGCGTGGTCTGCGAAGCGTTCAAGGTAACGAGATGCGAGGGTGGCATCCACGGTCGTCTCCGTGCCCTGACTCCATGAGTCGCTGAGCACCGTCTCGAACACCGACAGGTGCAGAGCATCGACTTTGTCGTCTTCGTCGCGAATCTTCTCTGCGATCTCGACATCTTCGGTCTTCAGCAGAACGACCAGCATCTTCGCAAGCTCGATGTCGAGCACGCCCATCTCCTTGAAGATGGGACGAATGGTCTTGGGAACAACTTTTTCGGGGAAGCGGTAGCGGGCGAGCTGGGCAAGGTGCTCTGCCATGTCACCCATGCGCTCGAGAGAGGCGCTGATGCGCAGCGCGCTGACGACGATGCGCAAGTCTTTGGCCACTGGTGCCTGCCTCGCCAAGATTGCGATAGCAAGCTCGTCGAGCGCGACAACAGCGTCATCAATCTTGTTGTCGCGGACGATGACCGATTCCGCAAGGGTCACATCTGATTTGTTGAAGGCTTCGACAGCGTCGGTGATGGCATCAACGACTAGTTGTGCAATCTCGACGAGGCGGTCTTGCACTTCGTGGAGTTCTTGTTGGAAAAGCTCGCGCATGGTGTTCCTCAATCGAGCGGTATTCGGGTGTTCACAACTTCTCGTAGTTGGGTTAACAAACGGTGAGATTTCGCTTAACACTCTCTTTGTGTGGCCAAGTTTAGCGCTGGGGACGCTTCTGTGGTCGGAGCGCGCACCGTAGGCTTGGGGCATGGAGCCTTTCTGGTCGCCCGCCTGGATGCTGCTTCTCGGCATCGCGCTGGGGGTCGGCATCGCTGCGCTGGTCTGGGCGGGCGCTGGGTGGCATCGGCGTGCGGAGCAGGTTCTCGAGCCCCCGGTTCCAGACGGCGTGGATACTGCCCTTGAGGTCATTGGTGCCACGGGCGTGGTGCTGGACGCTGACAATCGAGTGTTGAGGGCGTCGAAGTCTGCTGTGGCCCTCGGGATCGTGGATAACCGAGACATCGTCTACCAACCCATTCTTGACCTGGTGAAACAGGCCCGCCGTGAAGGGGCTCCCGCAGCGCGGGAGTTTGAACTTGCCGGAACTGGGCGCGACGCTCCGCCAGTCCACCTGCTGGTCAGGGTCGCCCCGTTGGGCCTGCGGCTTATGTTGGTGGTGGCCGATGACCGGTCTGAAATGTATCGCCTCGACGCTGTTCGTCGCGATTTTGTGGCCAACATTTCCCATGAGCTCAAAACACCAATTGGTGCAGTGTCTCTGTTGGCTGAGGCGCTTCAGTATTCAGCGGATGACCCTGAACAAGTTCGCGCCTTTGCCGAGACACTCGAGCGCGAAGGTCACCGACTTGCCGAGATGACCAACGACATCATTGAGCTCACAAGACTTCAATCGGTGGGAACGATTCAGGACCCCGACGTGGTGTCAATCGACTCGGTGGTGGAGCAGGCGATTGCCTCCAACTCTGTTTTGTCCAAGAAGTCAGGAATCACTGTGGCGGTGTCCGCGAGCACCGGCGCTTACGTTCTGGGCGACGCCACGTCACTGGTGACGGCGCTGCATAACCTGGTGCGTAATGCGATTACCTATTCGCAAGGCCCCTCTCGCGTGGGGGTGGGGGCTGTGCTCAAGAGTGGAATCGTGGAAATCTCCGTGACCGACCAAGGCCAAGGAATTGCGAATAATGATCTCGAGAGAATTTTTGAGCGCTTCTATAGAAGCGATCCAGCCAGGTCCCGAGAGACCGGTGGAACTGGTCTTGGGCTTGCGATCGTGAAGCACGTGGTGAACAACCACCAGGGAGACGTTCGAGTCTGGTCGCAGCTGGGCAAAGGGTCCACCTTCACTATTCGACTGCGCGAGGCTCCGGCCGACGTCGTGACACGCCACCTCAGCCAGACTGGGCCGATCACTGAACTGAAGCCCAAGAAACTTCCTCGACCGGCCGAGTACCTCGCAACGGATGAGATACCGATGCTTCGCGCGGATGACGATGAGACATCACTGAGAGGCAGCGCATGACGAAGATCCTGCTGGTTGAAGACGAGAAATCACTCAGTGAGCCACTGTCCTATCTGTTGCGGCGAGAGGGTTATGAGGTCCAGGTCGTGGATAACGGTCTGGCCGCGGTGAGTGCGGTCGAGGCAACGCCGCCTGATTTGATGCTTCTTGATTTGATGTTGCCGGGTTTGCCAGGCACCGAGGTCTGTCGCGAGGTGCGCCAGCGCTCATCGCTACCAATCATTATGTTGACCGCCAAAGATTCCGAAGTGGACATTGTGGTGGGCTTGGAGCTCGGGGCTGATGACTACGTCACGAAGCCCTATTCCTCAAGGGAACTGCTGGCACGGATTAAGGCTGTTCTTCGACGCAGGGCCGAAGACCCACATGCCTCGCAGAGCATTTTGGAGTACCACGGAATCGTGCTGGATAGTGATCGGCACCAGTTGGTAGTGCAGGGTAATCCCGTATCGCTGCCGCTCAAAGAGTTTGAGCTTCTGGAGCTCTTGATGCTCAACGCCGGCCGTGTTCTCACGAGAGGCCAGATTATTGACCGTGTCTGGGGATCCGATTACTTTGGAGACACCAAGACACTCGATGTTCACATCAAGCGTTTGCGATCAAAGATTGAGGACAATCCGTCCGAACCGACGATGATCGTCACGGTTCGAGGGCTTGGATACCGCTTCGAAGCCTAGGGAACGAGGAGTTCGTACTCGGCCAGCGTGCCATCGAGGACGGGGACATACACGAGCTCGCCGGGAACGCTACCGTACTCGAAGTAGACGGGAAACAAGCCTCCAACTAACAGGTCGCGTCCCGACATCACGATGCCAGCGCTCGGATCGTCGCCGATACGGGTGCGCTCGGGCACGGCCGGAAGTTTGAGAGGCTCGGTAACTCGAGTGGAACCGCTGTCGAATTGAACATTCAGGGTGATGTCTTCCCCACTGGTGTTCACGACCGTCATCACCAGGTTGGCTTCGCCAGCATCGTTGCTGATCAAGAGGATGTTGCGCAGTGCTAGGTCACCAAGGTCAGCACCGACACCGTCGGAGGGGCTGTATTCCTTCATCGTCGCAATCTCAGCTGACAGCGTGCACCCCGTGGTTCCGGTGATGATGGCGCCTACTACAGCAAGTGGAGCAAAGAAACGGCGTCGCACGACACATCCTTCCGATGGCTGGTGAGGCTTACCGCCTTCAGTGTCCACTGCGATGGTGAACACCCCCAGCCTACTGGAATGGGGGCCTGGACCGGCGCCACCGGGCCCTTTCAGCCGGCAAGACCGGGGGTTAGCGCGGGTAGCTCACTGTGCTAAAATGAAAAGTTGGGAAAGGTTGGCAAGCATGCTGTTTGAAGTTGGCGAAACAGTCGTATATCCCCACCACGGAGCGGCTACCATCACCGAAGTTAAGACTCGCACGATTAGGGGCGAGAAAAAGATGTACCTCAAGCTCAATGTGAAGCAGGGGGATCTCACTATCGAGGTGCCCGCTGAGAACGTTGACCTCGTCGGCGTCCGCGACGTTATCGGCAAAGAGGGCCTCGATAAGGTGTTTGAAGTGTTGCGTGCCCCCTTCACAGAAGAGCCCACCAACTGGTCCAGGCGTTACAAGGCCAACCTTGAGAAGCTCGCCTCCGGCGATGTCATCAAAGTATCCGAGGTTGTCCGTGACCTGTGGCGCCGCGATCAAGATCGTGGGTTGAGTGCGGGCGAGAAGAGGATGCTTGCCAAGGCACGTCAGATTTTAATCTCGGAGCTGGCACTGGCCGAAAAAACGGATGAAGAGAAGGCTTCGACGGTTCTCGACGAAGTTCTCGCCTCCTAGGTCGAATTCCCAGGCCACGACCGGTGACCACTGTAGTAGTCATTGTTGCGGCCGGCAGCGGCACAAGACTTGGCTCCACCCAGCCGAAAGCCTTTGTGGCACTTGCCGGTGCGACCCTGCTCGAGCAGAGCGTGAGAGGCGTTCGGGGCTGGTCTAGACCCTTCTCTTTGGTTGTCGTGGCCCCTCCGGGTTGGGAAACACCAGCCCGTCAACTATTGGCTGACTACGGTGATGTCACAGTCGTTACTGGCGGTGAAACCCGCACCGATAGTGTTCGGGCGGGCCTTGGTGCCTTGCCGGCTGGGACGACGGCCGTTCTGATTCACGACGCGGCGCGCGCACTGACCCCCGTTGCCGTGTTTGATCGCGTACTCGATGCCCTGACGAGCGGCGCACAGGGTGTCGTCCCGCAGATTGCGGTGGTGGACACCCTCATCAGTGTTGACAGGTCATCCATGGCCACGGGTGATGCCGTGGACCGTTCCGCGCTAGGCGCCGTCCAGACGCCTCAGGGTTTTCACGCAGCGTCGCTGATTGCCGCATACGAGGCCATCGACGGTGATTTCACCGACGATGCAGCAGTTCTGCGGGCAGCGGGCCATGACGTTGTCGCTGTTGATGGTGACGCTATGAGTTTCAAAATCACCTACCCGGCTGATCTTCAGCGTGCGGCATCCGTGCTGGGCGGGACTGGGGGCCACCGGGTGGGCACCGCGGTGGATGTTCACCAGTTCGACCCAGGTGTTCCGCTCACGCTAGCTGGCCTGGCCTGGCCTGGCGAAGACGGACTTGCCGGTCACAGCGATGGTGACGTCGTGATTCACGCCATCGTTGATGCACTTCTGCAAGCTGCTGGCATGGGCGATCTTGGCACCCACTTTGGTGCCAATCGCCCAGAATTTGAGGGCGCGAATAGTCGTGTGTTCCTGGCGCACGCGCTGACCCTGATCAGAGACGCGGGATATGTGGTCGGTTCTGTGGGCGTGCAGATCATTGCGCAGAAGCCAAAGATTGGCCCACGCCGCCTCGAAGCTGAGACCGTTTTGACGGAACTCGTTGGGTGCCCGGTAGCGCTCAGTGCTACCACCAGTGATGGGCTGGGTTTCACCGGTCGTGGCGAGGGCGTTGCCGCCCTGGCAACAGCCGTATTGGTCGTTGTTTAGGCTCAATCCCCCCTCGGCCGGCCGACCGAGCTAGTGAGCACTCTCTCGCTACCATGAAGCGGTGGCCATCAGACTCTATGACTCGAAACGCCAGGATGTGGTGGACTTTGTCCCCCTCCTGCCCCGTCACGTGTCGATTTATGTGTGCGGTCCGACTGTTCAGTCCGCCCCCCACGTTGGTCACCTGAGAAGCGCGCTCGTCTATGACCTCTGGTCGCGTTGGTTTCGCTATCGGGGCTTTCAGGTGACCCTGGTGCGTAACGTCACGGACATAGACGACAAGATTTTGGAAAAGTCCGGAGAAACAGGCGAAGCATGGTGGGCGCTTGCCGCGAGAGTAGAACAAGAGTTTCACGACACCGCCAGCGCCCTGCGCATTCTCCCGCCCACCCGCGAGCCACGGGCAACCGGAGATATCCCCGCCATGATCGAGCTGATTAGTCAGCTTCTTGCGACCGGCCACGCTTATGCCACCGAAGAGGGCTCTGGGGACGTCTATTTCGACGTCAGCCGCTGGGCCCGCTACGGGGAGCTCACCCGCCAAAGCATCGACAATCTCCGGCAGGGCGCTGACGCTTCAGGCGCAAAGCGCAACCCAGAAGACTTTGCTCTCTGGAAGGGTCACAAGGCTGGCGAGCCAGCCACCGCTTCGTGGCCGGCACCGTGGGGAGCCGGGCGGCCCGGCTGGCACATCGAGTGCTCAGCGATGGCCATGCGCTACCTCGGTGGAGAATTCGACATTCACGGTGGTGGCGTTGATTTGCGCTTCCCGCACCACGAAAACGAACTAGCCCAGTCCGCTGCCGCTGGATATGGATACGCCAGACACTGGTTACACAACGCCCTGGTCGTGGTGGGCGGGCAGAAAATGTCGAAGTCGCTCGGTAACAGTGTCTACGCGACAGATCTCCTGGATAAGGCGCCAGCAATCGTCGTCCGCTATGCGCTTGCCTCTGCGCACTATCGATCTGAGCTGGATCTTCACGAGGGTTTCCTGGATGAAGCGACCGCTGCTTTTTCGCGGATTGACGGTTTCTTGTCTAGGGCTCGCCAAGAAGGCTTCGATGTTGAGGGGACTGTGGTGCCCTCGGCTTTTGCCTCGGCGATGGACGAAGACCTCTCAGTGCCGGCGGCACTCGCCGTTGTTCACGAGACGGTGAGGGCTGGAAACAACGCTCTGGACTCGGGGGATCGCCCACTGGCCGCCTCCTCGGCAATCGAAGTCCGGGCAATGGTGAGAGTCTTAGGCATTGACCCTCTTGATCCCGAGTGGGCACGAGCGTCCTCGAGAGGCGATGGGGCATTGGCATCCTTAGTGGAATCGGTTATCGAATTGCGGTGGCATGCAAAAGCGGAGAAGAACTTCGAGCTCTCCGATGCCTTGCGCGATGCTTTGGACCGTGCGGGCATTGATGTGAACGATGGCGCTGCTGGAAGCACTTGGAGTATTCGTGGCTAAGAAAGGTCACCCAGCAGCCCGCAAAACCAAGAAGACCCCGACCGTGGGGACAGGTGGCCATGGTCGCCAAGCCCTAGAAGGTAAAGGTCCCACACCAAAAGCCGAAGACAGATCGTGGCACCCCGCTGGCAAGCGTAAGGCCGCCAAAGATCGCCTAGCGAGCGCTCAGGCCCGACATGGAGCCTCATCGAGCCCAGCACCCGCCAGGCGGACTGTCCGACCACTGAGTGCTGACACCGAGTTGGTGACTGGTCGGAACTCAGTCCTTGAGGCCCTGCGCGCAAAGATTCCCGCGGTCAGCCTGCATGTTGCCACCAAAATCGACATGGACGATCGAGTTCGTGAAACCTTGGCGCTAGCCAACAAGCGTGGCTTGCCTCTCCTGGAGATTCCGAGGCCCGAGCTCGACCGGATGACCGGTCCCGACACCGTGCACCAGGGGATTGCCCTGAGCGTGCCGCCCTACAACTACGTGCATCCGATGGAACTGGCCGATAAGGCGGAGAAGCACACAGCAACGCCGATTTTTGTCGCCCTCGATGGAGTCACAGACCCTAGGAACCTGGGCGCGATTGTTCGCTCCGTTGCCGCCTTTGGGGGCAACGGTGTGATTCTTCCCAAGCGTCGATCGGTTGGTGTGAACGCGGCCGCGTGGAAAACCTCAGCCGGGGCGATTGCCCGCACCCCCGTGGCAATGGCGGCGAACCTGACCCAGACGCTCAAGGCGTTTCAAGAGCGGGGATACATGGTGGTCGGCCTCGATGGAGGCGGCGATGTTCCCACTCCCGGTATGGATTTTGGCGCAGCACCCGTCGTCCTGGTTGTTGGCAGTGAGGGGAAGGGCCTCTCGAGGCTCATCACAGAGACCTGTGATGCCATCGTGACGATCCCGATTAGCTCCAATGCTGAATCCTTGAACGCGGGAATCGCCGCGAGCGTCGTTCTTTACGAGATCACGAGAGGACGTTTTCTCGCCGGCAAGAGCCTCTAAACGCGATCCCGCCAATTGAGCTCAATGGTGGGGTTTGGCATCGTGATGGCCTCGGTCGGTGGTCCTGTCACCATCGCTTCGTCTCTCCGGTGTTGCAGAACCTCATCGATGTAGGAGGCGACACTGTCCTCACGGGTGATGTCGCGGTCCTCCCTCTGAGACCTGGATGCCCTGTGCTCCAACCACTGGTGGAAGATTTCCGCAGGTTCTAGTTTTCCGCGGTATTCCTTCGGGATGGAGCGAATAACTGGGTCATAAACCTCGCTCAGCCATTCGTGGGCCACCATTTCTTCGTCGACGTCGTCCTGCGGGTAGTGGAAGGCCCGGTAGGAGTCAAGGTCGTTGAGGAGCCGCCTGGCTTGGTTCTCACCGGCATCAATGCCGGTGAGACGCAGCAGGCGCCTGGTGTGGTGTCCTGCGTCAACGACTTTTGGCTGAATCTGAAGCTTGGTCCCGGCGTCGTTGCTGGAGATGGTGAGGTTCTCAATATCGAACCCCAATTCGTTGAGGCGGTGCACGCGTTCTGAAATCCTCCAGCGTTCAGATTGGTCAAAGCTTTCCCAACCGGTGAGTTCCCTCCACAACAGCCGATAGGAATCAATGATCGACTGTGCGACGGCGACGGGATCGATATCGTCATCCAGGCGGCCGCCCGCTTGGAGGTCAAGAAGTTCGCCTGCCACATTGACCCTCGCGATCTCGAGGTCATTTTCCCGCTGGCCATCGGAGAGACTCCCTGGCATTAGCTCGCCTGTCTCAGCATCGACCAGGTAGGCGGCAAACGCCCCGGCATCGCGCCGGAAGAGAGTGTTCGAGAGGGAAACATCTCCCCAGAAGAATCCGACGATGTGAAGGCGAACCAACAAGACAGCCAAAGCGTCTGCAAGCCTTGTCGCGGTGTCAGGGCGGAGCGTTTGTGAATAGAGCGCCCTATAGGGAAGCGAGAAGCGAAGGTGTCTGGTGACCAGTGCGGTTGGAAGGGGCGCACCGTGGCGATCGGTTCGGCCAGAGACGATAGCGACGGGCTTAACGCAGGGCACCGCGAGCTTGGCAAGCTTCTTCAGCATCTTGTATTCGCGGACCGCGAGTGCTTCGGTCGTTTCCTTGACCGCCACAATGTGAGCACCCATGTGAATAAAGCGCACGATGTGGCGAGAAATACCCTTGGGCAGAGCGGCGACTGTTTTGTCCGGCCATTGCTCGAGTGGCAATTCCCATGGCAGCTCGAGAAGCTCGGGGCTCGCCACCGACGCGGTGATCGAGAGTGACCCGCTCATGACTGCGCCTTTGTGGTGTGGTGTGGGGAGGGGGTTGCCCTCCCCACACCACACACAGTTCTAGGAACCAGCGGAGATGGCTTCTTTGGTGAGCCGCACTCCGGTTGCCGTGTCGAACACGTGCATGTGGTGTTCGATGGGCAACAGAGAGATCTTGTCTCCTGCAACCGGGTGGTTTCTGCCATCGACTCGCACGACGACATCGATGTTCTGACCATTCACCTGGGTGCTGCCATAGAGGTAGCCATCGGCACCGAGCTCCTCGACGAGCTCGACGGTGGTCTGCAGGCCCTTGCCGGTCTTAGAAACGGTCAAGTCCTCGGGACGAATTCCGACGGTGACGCGGCTGCCCGTGGCACCGGAGAGGGTTTTGCGGTCAACCTTGACGGTTGCGGTGCCAAACTGCACACCGCCCTCGACCACGTCCGCGTCAAAGAGGTTCATCGCGGGGGAGCCGATAAACCCTGCAACGAAAGAGTTCGCGGGAGCTTCGTAGAGATCCCGGGGGGTTCCGACCTGCTGCAGGACACCATCCTTCAACACTGCGATGCGATCACCCATGGTGAGCGCTTCGGTCTGGTCGTGGGTCACATAGACGGTTGTCACACCAAGGCGGCGCTGCAACGAAGCAATCTGTGTGCGGGTCTGGACGCGAAGCTTGGCGTCCAGGTTGGACAGCGGCTCATCCATCAGGAAGACCTGGGGCTCACGAACGATGGCGCGACCCATAGCGACTCTCTGACGCTGACCACCGGAGAGTGCCTTCGGCTTGCGGTCGAGATAGGGCTCGAGGTCCAGGAGCTTGGCGGCTTGAACGACTCGCGCAATCCGCTCGTCTTTGTTGACGCCGGCGATTTTGAGCGCGAAGCCCATGTTCTCGGCAACGCTCATGTGAGGGTAGAGGGCATAGTTCTGGAACACCATCGCTATATCGCGGTCCTTGGGCGCAACATCGGTGACGTCACGGTCACCAATCAGGATGCGCCCAGAATCGATTTCTTCGAGGCCTGCCAACATGCGCAAGGATGTGGACTTACCACAACCAGAGGGGCCTACGAGGACCAGAAACTCGCCGTCATCGACGGTGAGATCGAGGGAATCCACTGCTGCAGCGGTGGTTCCCGGGTAGATGCGACTTGCTTTGTCAAACGTCACTGACGCCATGATTTTCCCTCCTTCACCGGCAGGTACGTGCCGGACGATCCTTCGTGAATGGATGGCCCACATAATCACTGCGAGCTGTTGGTCATTATGCCAGGTTTTCCAGGACCAACTTTTCCCAGGTAGCCATGCGCCAGCTTTCGGGGTTAGTATTGCCCCTTGGCACCTCTCAGCTCCCGCTGAGGAAATGTTTGCCAGTCTGGGATGATTCCCCAAGACAGAGATGTTGCTGAAGAGAGAGTTTCGATGAATTCTGAATCGCGTCCGACCAAGAACGAAAAGCGCCAGGAAGCCAGAGACAAGGCTCGCACTCTTCGGGAAGCGCAGTCGAAGAAGGCCAAGCGCAACAAGGTCCTCATCCAGAGCTCACTCGCAGTGGGCGTCATCGCCGTCATTGCCGTCGTGACCGTCTTCATCATTTCCTCACTCCGTCCTCCCGGACCTGGTCCACTCAACATGCAAAGCGACGGCATCAAGATCGGTCAGGGCTTCGTAGCCGTGCCGACCCAAGCGCTCGTTGCTGAAGAGGCGCCAACGCCCTCTGCAGAGAACCCCGAGGGTATTCCTGCAATCGACATCTTCATTGACTACTCGTGCCCTGCGTGTGCCCAGTTCGAGTCGAACTATGGCCCGCTTTTTCGCACCTGGATAGACAATGGCACTGCCACCATCGAGTACCACCCGCTGGCCTTCCGGGATGCCCAGACTGCCGGAACTCGCTATGCGACTCGGGCGGCCAACAGCGTGGCATGCGTCGCTGAACACTCGCCCGACAACTACTTTGATTACAGCGAGCTCCTGCTCGCAAGCCAGCCTGTGCCACCGGCAAAGTACGAGCTCACCGACGATGAAATGGTCGAACTAGTGACCTTCTCCGGGGCGTCTAATGTCGAGCTGATCGAAGCGTGCATCAAGGATGAAACCTTCGCAAACTGGGTGGCCTCCGCAACTGCACGCGCGATGAGCACGGGTCCGCTGCCGGTGCGGAACTCCGAGATTCCTTTGGTCATGGGCACTCCGACCGTGCTGGTCAACGGTAAGGAGTACCAGCCTGAGGTTCATGGCGACTTGGCTAGCTTCGTTGCCTCCGTGGAGACCAGCGGTTAGCTCACTGCCCGCGGTAGTGTTGTGGCTTGGTGGGGAACCACCAGCGTGCCGGCTTGGCGCAATTGGTAGCGCATCCGACTTGTAATCGGAAGGTTGCGGGTTCAAGTCCCGCAGCCGGCCCCGTTCTTGACTAGGAGCGTGAGCGTTCCCGCACGCTAGCGATTGCCAGTACCAGGGAAATTAGCCAGCTTGCCCACAGTAGGCCGACCTGCCAGGTGAACGGTCCGCGAATCGTTCGCCGTAAAAGACCGATTCCAGCTGCCAAGGCGCTCAGCATTGCGCTGCTGAAAATGAAGGCTCGCATAGTGTCAAGCTTACTCTGGCGCCCCTGGGGAGTGCGAGGCGAATCTTTCTGAAAACTCTCGCGGGACCGCGTCGGGTGGCCGGGCCTTGTCGATATCTTTGAACCCATGCCCCCTGCACGAGCTCTGCCGATTGTGGCACGTCGCTGGCTCACTGCGGTCGCTGCCCTGGTGGTTACTGCGCTGGCAGCGGGTGGATCTTTTGCTCTGGGTGCTCTGGGTGCCCTGGTGCCACAGGGCGAGCTTAGCGAAGGGTCACTGGTTCCAGAGCCCGAGGTCCAGGTCGCTGACGTTGGTCGCGTTGTTCCTGCGACGATGCCGGTGCCACTGAGAATCAGGACCTGCTCGGTGGCGGGGGCCTTGCTCAATGAAGACTTGGGTGACTTCTCCGGGGTTGTCGTTGACCCCTACACCGGCGATGTTTTGTTTTCACGAGCCTCAGAGGCCCTGGTCCCGCCGGCGAGCGTCATGAAGATTGTGACTGGCGCGGCAGCACTCGCCGTCTTGGGCCCGGAGATGCGCTTTAGCACTTCAGTGCTAGCCACCGATGATCCCGCGCGCGTTGTGTTGGTAGGAGGGGGTGATTCAACGCTGAGTCGTCTCGCCACTGGTACGCCGAGCGTTTATGCCGGAGCGGCAACGCTTCAGGACTTGGCGGAAAAGACCATCGCGACCGCCCAGGCCGGTCTTCCAGACGGCGAGAGGGTCACCATCACGGAGGTTGTGGTTGACGCAACGCTCTGGCCTACGGAGGACGCCTTCGATGCGTCCTGGTCCAGAGATGCAGCGTCTAATGGATTTATCTCCAGGGTGACGGCTCTGCAAGTCGATGGAGATCGTGATAACCCGCAGGTCGAACTCAGCACACGCGGTAGCGATCCCGTTCGTCGAGCTGGTGATGAGTTCGTGAACGCTCTCCGAGCCGCGGGTAATGCTGGACGCTCCGTGAAGGTGACTATTGGGGATGCCCCGGTGGAGGGCCCAGTTCTCGCCTCGGTAGAGTCGCCTCCGGTGTCCGAGCTCGTGCGCTACATGATGAAAGAGAGTGACAACACGGTGGCTGAAATGTTGGCTCGCCATGTCTCACTAGCGCAGGGAGCTGGGGGGACCGCTGCCAGCTTGGCCACGGTGATTCCCTCCGTCATTGCTGGTGTGGGGCTTCCCACGGAGGGCCTTGTCGTTCAGGATGGTTCTGGTCTCAGCCCTCTAAACCAGGCGAGCCCCAGATATATTGCCATGCTGCTCTCCGAAGTGGCTCGCGGTGATGGGCCCCTAGCGTCCCTGCGTCAGTCCCTGCCGATTGCCGGTGTTGATGGATCCCTCGACGACCGCTTTATCGGGACTAACGCCATTGTCCATGACCGTGTCCAAGCCAAGACCGGCAGTATCACCGGCGTGCGCTCCCTCGCTGGATTTGTCACCGGAGCAGACGAAGAGCCCCTCGCCTTTGCCTTTTTCGCTCAGGGAACCGTGGGGGATGAGACCCGTTTTGCCATCGAGAGCTTGGTTACCGCTGTGTATGGGTGCGGTTCGAACCTGGCAGACTTCTAAGGAGACAAGCGAGGAAGGCTTCTGGTGCGCGGGTTACTGATTGTTGATGTGCAAAACGACTTCTGTGAAGGCGGAGCGCTCGGTGTCGATGGTGGCACAGCAGTGGCAGAAGGAATCAGCGAGTGGCTTCGGGGTCATTCCGATGACTACGCCGCCATTCTTGCTTCCAGAGATTGGCACAACGCTGATGAGGATAATCAGGGGCATTTCGCAGCCGCCGGTGCTGAACCGGATTTCGTCAACACGTGGCCTGTGCACTGCGTTGCTGGCACTCCCGGTGCTGAGTACCACCCGGACCTCGAGCTTGGCACGGTCACACACCACATCACCAAAGGGCAGGGCAAGCCGGCTTATTCCCTGTTTGAGGGAATTAGCCCCGATGGCCAATCGGCCGCCGATATCCTCTCCGATGCCGGTGTTGAGTCCCTTGATGTGGTCGGGATTGCGACCGATTACTGTGTTCGCGCTAGCGCGCTTGATGCGAAAAAAGCGGGATTCCAGGTCAGAGTGCTCACCGATCTGGTTGCGGCCGTTGCGGAATCTTCCGCCGCTACGACTCTGGAGGAACTCAGGCAGGCGGGGGTGACTCTTGAGCGCTCCCACTAGCCCCACATACACCGTGGTGTCCTGCCACTACGGGGATATCTTCTGGGTTGGCCACATGTTGGAGCAGGTGGCTGAGCTTTCTGGTGGCCGTGTCACCGAGGCCGTGATTGTCGATCAATCACGGCAATCCCAGGAGGCCTTAGCCAAGCTTCCCCTGGTCCGTTCAGTGCTGAGCTTTGAGCCTGACAAGGCTCAAATTGCTGTGGAGGGCCATGATCATCCCTCCGCACTTGATCGGGCCATCGCGCAGACTACGTTCACAACCTCCCACATCATCGTCATGGATTCTGACGCCTTCCCCACGAAAGCCGACTGGCTTGACAAGGCTGACGACATTTCCTTGGCCTTGGTTCCAGGCAGCACGTCACAAACGCACCCGTGTCTGATGATCTTTCCCACCGCACTCAGGGCAGTGGTGAATTTTTCCGAGGACTATCTCGAACGCGCCACGCGTAAAGGAGCTCCGGACACGGGCCGTCGGGTTGGAGTTCAGCTCAAGAACACGGGTCGCCCCGTCACTCTGCTTCCTCACGAGCCAGCCTTCAATGGCTACCGCGGTTCGTTCTACCTTGGTGGCTCTTATTACCACCACGGCCATGGATCGTTCGTTGGAGGAGACCACGACCAATACAAAGGGTTTGTGTCTCAAGCCAGCGAGCGTCTCTATCGCAAGCGTGTTCTGCAGAACCGCTTCAGTTTGACGCCGCTCGACTTCCTCGGGTTGTTTATTCGCCACGTATGGCGCAGATTCAGTAACCGGGTTCGACTGGCCGTCTTCGGGCCAGCAGCGAAGCCCCAGTAACTAGACCAACAGTTGGTGTTCGGCCAGGTCCTTGTAAAGGCCAGAGGACACCAACAGTTCGTCGTGAGTGCCCACTGCGTCGACCGTGCCGTGGTTCACCACGATGATTTGGTCGCTATCGACGACGGTGGCTAAACGGTGAGCAATAACAATCACGGTTCGGTCCTTCGCGACCCGGTCGATAGCGTGTTTCATCAGCACTTCATTGGGGCCATCCAGAGACGAGGTGGATTCGTCCATCAACAGAATCGGAGGCGCTTGCAGTAAGGCTCGTGCGATAGCAAGACGTTGGCGCTCTCCACCCGAGAGCAGGATTCCAGCCTCGCCAACCTCTGCATCAAGGCCGCGCGCGTCGCGCTCGAGAATGTCGGTGAGATTGACACTCTCGAGTACTTCGCGAAGCTGCTCCTCATTCGCGCCAGGGGCGCCAATGAGGAGGTTGTCCCGAATTGTTCCTGCCAGGACGGGAGCGTCTTGTTCGACGTAGCCGAAGTATCCGCGGAGCTGACTGCGCTCCAGGTCTACTACCGGGGTTCCAAAGACAGAGATGGAACCGGACTGGGGGTCATAGAAACGCTCCATCAGAGAGAGAATGCTGCTCTTTCCAGCGCCGCTGGGGCCCACGATTGCTGTCTTACTGCCGAGGGGCACCGTGAACGACACAGTGTCGAGCACGCGATCGCGAGTCGGACGCAGGGCAGCAATTTCACCGGTGGTCAGGGCCTCCACCTCGTGCTCACCGAGCGTCTCGGCAACGAGCTTTTCCGCTTCGGTCTTGTGCGCTGATTCGGGATAGCTAAAGCTCACTCCGGAGAACTCGACTGCAATCTTCCCGCGGGGGGCTGGAGCCTGTGCTGGAGCCTGGGCCGGCACCTGTCCGGGCGCCTGGGCCGGACTGGCCTGCACTCGGTCATTGTCGGTTTCACTGGGCAGGGAAATGATCTCTTGGATGCGGCCTAGCGCTCCAAGGGCTTGGTTGACCGAGGTGATGGCGCCAAATGCTTGGCCGAGGGGCATGATCATCATGAACAAGAACAGGATGAACGCGACCAAGTCAGCAATGGGAAGCGCCCCGCTAGCAACCCGGAAACCACCCACGCCAAGAACCACCAGGAACGCCACCTGCAGGGCGATGCCGGAGATGGGGACTACCAGCGCGGACACCTTCGCCACATCTAAACCGAGGCGCCACGCACCCTCGGCATCTTTTTCCACCCCCACAATTTCTCGCTCGGTGGCGTTCGCTGCGCGAACGGTGCGCACCGCGCTAATCGCGCGCTCAACACTGGCGGTCAAGTCACCGACCTTGTCTTGAGATTTGCGACTCGCCACGCGAATCCGCCTGGACAAGGTCACGACGGTCGTGACCGCTACCGCAACCACGATGGCGGTCAGAGAGAAGAGAATCGGGTCCAAATAGACCATCGCAATGACCGCACCCAGGAAGGTTAGTGTTCCACCGACGGCTTCCACCAAACCCTGGGTGAGAACAGCGCGCAGCAGAGTCGTGTCACTCCCCACTCGCGAGACCAGGTCGCCGGTCCGGCGTTGATCAAATTCAGAAATCGGCAGATTCAACATCCGACGAACCAACAGTTTGCGACTGGAGAGGACTACTCCTTCACCGGTTCGCTGCAGGAGGTAATGGCGAAAGCCTGACAGGGCAGCAGAGATAACAACCAGACCAACCAAAATCCATACGAGGTTGCCCAGCGGCTCCGCCGCTTCGACCACCGTGATCACCTGGCTGACAACGAGTGGCTGGGCAAGCGTGGTGAGAGCACCCGCCATGCTCAGTGCGATGACGACGGAGAGCACACGCTTGTGTTCCATCAAAAACGGAAGCAGCTGGCGGAACGTGGCCCTGGGGGAGCCGTCATCGTCATGCCGATAGTTCGTGGACGACCCGCGGCGACGGTGACCAAAACCCATGCTCATGACGTTGACCCTTCCACCACCGTGACCCTTTCAGTGTGCCCTAGAAACCGAGCCCGCACGGTGATGTTCGCTCCCCGGATAACTC
Organism: actinobacterium acMicro-4; assembly: GCA_000754445.1. GTDB lineage: Bacteria > Actinomycetota > Actinomycetes > Actinomycetales > Microbacteriaceae > Pontimonas. The sequence continues at coordinate 36,737 of JNSD01000003.1, forward strand.
ACCCTGTCGATAAACTCGCTCCATGCCCTCCCCTGGACGCGTCATTGTTCCCAGGCGCTCCCGACTGGTGGGCGCGGGTCGCTATCTGCGGATGCGCCTTGGGCAACTACTGAGGGGGAGCCCCGAGCCCGCCCCGGTCGGTCGCCCTGATTATTACAAACGTGAGCTTCACCCTTCGTTGCTGGTGCGCTCCGCCGCGTCGTTGCCGGTCAGAGATTTCCTCGACCCCGGTCACCAGGAACGAAGCGTTCTCGATGCAGCACGCGAGTGTTTCCGTCGCGATGGTGTCTATCCGCTGAACTTTTCGTTTCCTCGTCCAGAACTCATGCCCCCAGAAATCGGTGACCGGCCACACTTTCTCTCCAGCACAATCCCTGGCGAACCGTTCTCGTTTGACTCGTGGGATGACTACCTGGCCGAATACCGCAGCGCATACTTTGCCCTCTCCACCAAGAAAGGTGGGTGGGACACCTTTCGCCACTTAGAAATTCTTTTTTCGGGCGGCATCCCACTGATGCCAGGCCTTGGCAAAGCCCACCAGCACTCGCTCGCCCATTTTCCGAAGAGGGCGTTGATTGGTGTGTATGAGAGCTTGGTTCAGAATGGTCCAGCACTGCCGAGTGAGATAACCCAGAAGTTCTTCAGGGACTTCGCCAGATCGCACCTGAGCTGCGACGCAATGGCCCGGTATGTGCTCCAGCTCACTGGACTTGAGTCGTCATCGATTCTGTTTGTCGACGAGTCTTTGCCCCGGCGCACGGATTACTTGAGCGCCTTCACCTATATCGGTCTCAAGCAGGCGACGGGGCAGCGTACTCAGGCAGCGTTTGAGCCCCACTTCCTCTTTGATGACTTCACCGGGGACACCAGCACGCTCTATGGCAGAGGGTTCGGCTATTCGCGGAGCCTTCCCGCAACCCTGCGGGGTTCCCTCACCACCACTGGCCACACTGATGCACGCCAGCTCGCTGAACTCAGCGCGTCCTTCGATGCGATTGTGGTTGGCAACTATGACGCTAATCGTGGCCTTGTTGACCAACTGCGGCAGCGCGGCGTTCCTGCCAACAAGTGTGTCTGCATCGTTGGCTCAGATTTACCGACTGACTTCAGGCTCCGGCACGACATGGCCAGAAGCGGCATGACCTTCTTTGTCCGGGAGTTTGTGAAGCTCTAAAGACCGCGCAGCACCAGAGCGGTGTGAAGTGCTGCTTCGGCTGCCTCAGCACCTTTGTCCTCGCTCGAGCCCTCGAAACCAGCGCGATCAATGCCCTGTGCCTCGTCATCGAGGGTCAAAACACCAAAGCCAACCGGTTTACCGGTGGCTAGGGCAACAGTGGTAAGGCCCGTCGTGGCAGCAGAGGATACGTAGTCAAAGTGAGGTGTTCCACCGCGAATAATGACCCCGAGTGCCACAACCGCATCGGCGCCCTTCTGAAGGGCCGCCTGGGCCACTACCGGGAGTTCAAAGGAACCGGGAACTCGGATGAGCGAGTGCTCGCAACCAGCCGCCTCAAGCACGCGGATGGCACCAGCGATGAGGCCTTCGGCGATTGTTTCGTGCCACATCCCGGCCACAATGACGACGCGCAGCGCGCTAGCGCCGCTCAAGTCGATGTGTGGTGCTCCGTGGCCGCTCATAGGTTTTCTCCGTTCTCGGGGAGCGTGATGGCTCCCGTGGCAAGTTCTCCAGGAAGATGGTGGCCCATGCGGTCCCGCTTGGCCTCCAGGTATGCGGTGTTGACAGCGCCGACACCCACAAGAAGGGGGACCAACTCGGTCACAGTGATGCCGTGTTGTTCCAGCTGGCGTCGTTTTTCGGGGTTATTGCTCAGTAGCCGCACTGAGGAAACCCCCATGTCCGCAAGGATTGCGGCTGCTGCCCCGTAGTCTCTGGCATCTGCGGGGAGGCCCAATGCCAGGTTGGCATCCAACGTGTCGAGACCAGCCTCTTGAAGTCGGTAAGCGCGCAATTTGTTGACCAGGCCAATGCCACGGCCTTCATGACCGCGCAGGTAAATCACGACGCCGCCATCGGCGTTGATTTGTTCCATGGCTGCGTCCAACTGTGGGCCACACTCACACTTGAGCGAGCCCATGGCTTCACCGGTGAGGCACTCGGAGTGCAGGCGCACCAGCATGCCATCTCGGGGTTCCCCGGAGACGATAGCGATGTGATCAGCGCCAGTAGCGCGGTCACGATAGGCGTGAAGGTCGAAGATGCCGTGTTCGGTGGGAACACGGGTCTTCACCTCAAAGATGACGCGCTGGTCGGCGACAGCCCTGTGGCGGGGTGTCCTGGCGTCGCTACCAGGGTCGGTCTCATCGAGTTCCTTGAGCAGCTGGGCAATGGTCACCACCGGAATCTTTTCCCGTTCACCCAGATCTAGCAGTTGTGGCAACCGCAAGAGCTCGCCGTCATCACCGACAACCTCGCCGATGACGGCGACTGGTTCCAGCCCTGCCAACTGCATCAGCTCGACTGCCGCTTCGGTGTGTCCAGCGCGCTCCTTGACGCCACCGGGGGCAGCCTTCAACGGCACGATGTGGCCGGGGCGAATCAGTGACTCCGGTGTGGAAAGCGGATCTGCCAGCACGCGCAGGGTGCGCGTGCGGTCAGAGGCACTAATGCCCGTGGTGATGCCAGAGGCTGCGTCCACAGTCACCGTGTACGCGGTTTTGCGGGGGTCTTCGTTGTCTTCGACCATCGGTGGCAACTTAAGTTCCACTGCGCGATCAGCGGGCATTGGCGCACAGAGGTATCCGGAGGAGTGACGAATCGTCCAACCCACCCATTCTGGGGTTGCCAGTTGCGCACTCAGGATAATGTCGCCTTCGTTTTCCCGCGCTTCGTCATCAACCACAATGATGGGGCGGCCAAGCCTCAGGTGCTCGAGCGCCTCTGCGATTGTGCCGATACTCATGCGAGAGTCTCCTGAACAATGAATTCCTTGAGGCGAAGTACTTGACGCGCCAGGATATCGGTCTCGATGTTGACCACGTCGCCCACCGCGGCACGGCCGAGGGTCGTTGCACTTAGCGTTTCAGGAATCAGCGAGACTTCAGCCCAGTCTCGTCCCACTGCAGACACAGTCAGTGAGACACCATCGATTGTGATGGAACCCTTGTGAGCAACCAGCGGCGCAATCTGTGGAGACAAGGACACTTTCACCACTTGCCACTGGTCACCAGGGCGTACGTCCACTACCTGAGCGGTCGCATCAACATGCCCCTGGACAATGTGACCGCCGAGGCGGTCGCCCACCCGAGCTGCTCGCTCAAGGTTGACGGGCACCCCCGGCGCCCACTGCGCAGCGGCGGATTGATTGAGGGTTTCCTTCATCACATCGGCAACAAAGTGTTCTGTGTCGAAGTGGGTCACCGTCAGGCACACACCACTCACGGAAATCGAGTCACCGAGTGACACGTCACTGAGCACGAGGGAGGCAGCTACGCTCACTTCGGCGCCATCACCCTTCTCGCTGATTGCCTGGATGGTGCCAATTTCTTCAATAAGTCCTGTGAACATTGCCGTCTACTTTCCACTACGGGGTCTGGCGGTGACGACTACGTCGTCACCGAGTCTGGTGATGTCTCGAATATCGAGGCCGATGACCTCTGACATCGTGCTCACGCCAAGGTCGCGAACGGCCATCATGGGGCCGCCAATGAGCATCGGCCCTACCGTGATGTGGAATTCGTCGACAACTCCGGCTGTGATGAAGGCACTGGCGAGGGTGGGGCCACCTTCGACATAAACGCTACGAATGCCCTCGGACAACAGTTGGGCGAGTACTGCGTGGGGATCGTGGCCTGGGACATGACGAAAACCGCCGGGGTGAGAGCGAATCTTGGCTCCCTGTGGCACCTCTGTGTTGCCTGCCACGACCGCGAGAGGCTGGTGATCGTGGAGATCACCGCTGGAGGTTCTGGCGGTCAAACTCGGGTCATCGACGAGAACGGTGTTAGTTCCGACCACGATTGCTCCGTGTTCTGAGCGATCCTGGTGCACCTTCTCCCTGGTTGCAGGGCCGGTAATCCACTGGCTAGTGCCATCAGCAGCCGCTGCGCGGCCGTCCCAGGACATTGCCCACTTGAGGGTCACCCAAGGGCGGCCCGACGACACAGAATGGTGCCAGCGCTCGATGAGTGCTACACCTTCCTGGTTCATAACGCCTCGAACAACCTCGATGCCGGCACCCGCCAGCACCTGGGCACCACCGCTCGAGTCGACGCCAGGGTCATCGACACTAAAGACAACCCGAGCTATTCCGGCTTCCACGAGGGCCTCCGCGCACGGGCCAGTCTTGCCGGTGTGTGCGCAGGGCTCGAGTGTCACAACAGCTGTGAGGCCTTGTGTAGAAATACCGGCAGCTCGAGCATTGGCCATGGCCATAACTTCCGCGTGGGGTGTCCCAGATCCCTCGTGCCAGCCCTCAGCGCAGATGGCGCCAGTGCTATCGAGAAGAACGCAGCCAACACGCGGATTACCGCCTGTCATGGGCCCCTTGGTCGCGAGTTCCAGCGCACGCGCCATCGCTGTTGCCAGGGCAACAGTTGGGGTGTTCGTGGCGTTCATCCGGTTCTCTACTCCACTTAGGGGGGAGTCTCCGGGGAAGGCAACGCACAAATAGGCTCGAAAATTTCCAGCCTGGCGTTCACGTCTCCTCTCATCCGGACTATTACCGTCGGTCTGGGAGTTCCACCCAGTCAACCGCCAACAAATTTCTTTGCAGTCGGGTCGCGGACTATCACCGCCGGTTCAGATTTTCACTGACCCCGGAGCACGTTTACTATGCTTCACTATACGGTCCATGGCCTGAAAATGGGCCGCCAATAATGACGATGAGGTTACCTGTGGCTTCTTACATACTTTCTATCGACCAGGGAACGACGAGCTCCAGGGCCATTATTTTTGACCACGACGGCAAGATTGTGTCCCAGAGTCAGCGGGAACACCAGCAAATCTTCCCTCAGGCTGGGTGGGTCGAGCACGATCCGATGGAAATCTGGGTCAACGTTCGTGAAGTTTCCGGTGAGGCTCTCTCCCGCGCCCAGCTGACCCGGCACGACATCGCCGGCATTGGCATCACGAACCAGCGTGAGACCGCCATCATCTGGAACAGAAAGACTGGCCTGCCCGTTTATAACGGGCTGGTCTGGCAGGACACTAGAACTCAGGATCTCATTGACGCTGTGGAAGCCTCTCACGGTAGTGATCTCTTCCGAAAGAAAACTGGTCTGCCGCTTGCCACCTACTTCTCTGCCAGCAAGATTGTCTGGATTCTCGACAATGTCGAGGGCGCGAGGGCAGCTGCTGAAGCTGGGGAATTAGCCTTTGGCACCCCAGACACCTGGGTGTTGTGGAACCTGACTGGTGGGGTTGACGGTGGCGTTCACGCCACCGATGTCACCAATGCCAGTCGCACTCTTCTGATGGACCTAGAAACCTGCTCCTGGGACAAGGATTTGATTGCCGCGTGGGGGATTCCTGCCTCGTTGCTTCCTGAAATCCGATCATCCTCTGAGGTTTATGGCCACGCGCACTCCTCCAGCCTGCTTCGTGAAGTTCCTATCTCTGGAATCTTGGGCGATCAACAAGCCGCCACCTTCGGTCAGGTGGCATTCGAGGCGGGAGAGTCAAAGAACACCTATGGCACGGGAAACTTCCTCATCGTCAACACGGGAACGACGCCGGTGCAGTCAAAGAATGGTTTGCTGACTACCGTTGCCTATCAACTAGGAGATGAGGCCCCTCGCTATGCCCTGGAGGGGTCCATCGCGGTGACCGGCTCGCTCATCCAGTGGTTGCGTGACAATTTGGGCCTGATTTCGGAAGCGTCCGAGGTTGAGGCGCTCGCCGCGAGCGTTCCCGATAACGGTGGCTGCTATGTCGTCCCGGCATTCTCTGGCCTCTTCGCTCCTTATTGGCGCTCAGACGCCAGAGGCGTCATTGTGGGCCTGACCCGTTTCATCAACAAAGGTCACATCGCACGAGCGGCCCTGGAAGCGACCGCCTTCCAGACTCGGGAGGTGCTCGATGCCGTCAACGCCGATGCCGGCGTTGACCTCACTGAGCTCAAGGTCGATGGCGGGATGGTCAAGAACGAGACCCTTATGCAATTCCAGGCAGACATTTTGGGCGTTCCCGTGATCAGGCCTCAAGTCGCTGAAACGACCGCGCTCGGGGCCGCCTATGTGGCGGGCCTTGCTGTTGGTTACTGGAGTAGCCGCGAGGAGCTTCGTGGAAAGTGGGCAGAAGACAAGAGGTTCGTGCCTGGCATGCCCGCTGAAACGAGCGCGAAGCTACTGGCCCAGTGGAAAAAGGCGGTCACCCGGACGTTTGACTGGGTGGACTAGGAACGTCCCATTCCGCGATAGCGGAATCCTGCCTTTTTCCACGCGTCGCTATCGAGGCAGTTGCGACCGTCAATCACGAGGGCGGTTGCTAGCAACCCGGCGACCTCGAGGGGGCTTGCTTCGGAGAACTGTTTCCATTCGGTGGCAATGACGAGCGCATGTGCGTTGCGGGCAGCCGCTAGATGGTCGTCGGTGAGTGAAATCGAATCCGATAACCCAGACTGTGCGAGCCTTCGCTGCGCCGGCACTAGGGCTGCAGGATCAGCGGCAACAACCTTCGCACCGGCTCGCGCCAAGGACTCAGTGATGTCGAGGGCGGGCGAGTCACGAATGTCATCGCTGTCGGGCTTGAATGCCATTCCCCACACAGCGATGATCTTTCCGGTGAGATCCCCGAGCTCTTCCACCAAGATCTCGAGCACTCGTCCGCGCCTGCGCAGATTGATGGCATCAACATCGCGCAAGAACGACAGCGATTGGCCCACCCCTAGTTCTTCCGCGCGGGCCACGAATCCACGGATGTCCTTGGGGAGGCAGCCTCCACCAAACCCAACCCCGGCGTTCAAAAACCTCCGGCCGATGCGAGCATCGTGGCCTATCGCATCGGCCAACTGCGTAACATTCGCTCCGGTCACCTCGGCAATCTCGGCCATCGCGTTGATAAAAGAAATCTTGGTGGCAAGGAATGCGTTTGCCGAGACCTTGACCAACTCCGCCGTGGCAAAGTTCATAAGCAGCCGAGGTGTCCCGGTGGCAAGAATCTGCTCGTAGAGCGCATCGAGCGTCGCTGTTGCCCACTCACCCGAGTTCCCTTCTGGGATGCCATAGACCAGGCGATCTGGGGAAAGGGTGTCTTGGACAGCAAAGCCTTCCCGCAAAAACTCCGGGTTCCACATCAACACCGCTCCAGTGGAGGTGACCTGTTCTAACAGACGCTCGGCAGTGCCGACTGGCACCGTGGATTTGCCGACGACCAGATGGCCTTCACTGATGAAAGGCAGCAGCCCTTCGATTGCTGAGTTCACATAGGTCATGTCGGCCGAGCCGTCACTGGCTTGAGGTGTTCCAACAGCCACAAAGTGGACCTCGGCCTCCTTCACGGCCGACATGTCGGTCGTGAAGGTCAGCCGTGCGGCATTCTTCTGAAGAAGTTCGTCGAAGCCTGGCTCGTGAAATGGGGCTTTTCCGCGGGCGAGCGTGTCGATGCGAGCCTGGTCAACATCGATTCCGATGACCTCGTGACCGAGTTCTGCCATTGAGGCGGCGTGGACTGCACCCAAGTAACCACAGCCGATGACAGAAATCTTCATAAAGAAAACCCTAGGGGATGGGCTAGCGCAGGGGCTTGATAAAGCCCACGGCATCGTGGACGCGGGCAAGGGTTGCTTCAGCGATGACCGATGCCTTGGCGGCCCCAGCGCCAAGAATCCGATCGAGCTCAGCGACATCGCTCAAAAGCTCGTGGGTTCGCACCCTAACGGGCTCCAATAGTGCGACAAGCGCGTCTGCCGTTTGGGTCTTGAGAGCCCCATAACCGCCGCCTGCTAGCTGGTCTTGCCACGACTCAACGCTCTGCCCGGTGGCCAGAGACAACAGTGTTAGCAGGTTGGACACCCCGGGCTTGCCTTCGGGGTCGAAGCGAATTTCCGAGTCAGTGTCGGTGACCGCCGACTTCACTTTCTTTGCAATCACTGAGGGCTCGTCCATAAGCCAGATGATGCCGGCCGGGGAATCGCCGGACTTTGACATTTTTGCGCCTGGGTTCTGCAGGTCATAAATCTTCGCGGCAGCCTCCAGGATCCGCACCTCTGGGACGCTCAGGGTCGTGCCAAAGCGCTGGTTGAAACGCTCAGCGATATCGCGGGTGAGCTCGATGTGTTGGCGCTGATCTTCGCCAACGGGGACCACCGCGGAGTCATAGAGCAGGATGTCGGCAGCTTGAAGAATCGGATAGGTGAACAGGCCAACGGTCGCGTTGTCGGACCCTTGCTTCTGGGACTTGTCTTTGAACTGGGTCATCCGGCTGGCCTCCCCAAAGCCGGTCAGGGTGTTCAAAATCCAGGCCAGCTCGCTGTGTGCGGGGACGTGGGATTGGACGAACAGTGTTGAGACTTCGGGGTCAATACCTGCAGCGATGTATTGGGCTGCAGTGCGCCTCGTGTTGGCCGCGAGTTGTTTTGGGTCCTGGGGGACCGTGATGGCGTGCAAGTCAACAACGCAGTAGATGGCATCGTGGTTCTTTTGCATGTCTATCCACTGCACGAGCGCACCCGCGTAATTACCGAGGTGAAGGGAGTCGGCTGATGGCTGCATGCCAGAAAACAGCCGGGGTCTACTCATACGGGTAGCGTAACGGACTAGATGTCGTAGTCGGCGATGACCGGAGCGTGGTCACTCCAGCGGGTGTCATAGCTTGGCGCCCGGTCGACCCGGTAGTTCAGCAGAGCGCCGGCGAGGGGGGCATTGGCCAGGTGGTAATCAATTCGCCAGCCTGCGTCGTTATCGAAGGCTTTGCCTCGCCAACTCCACCAGCTGTAGGGGCCCTCGACTTCGCCGTGGAATGCTCGGCCGATGTCGACGAATCGGCCATCAGCCCCCGTGTTGTAGTCCTCAGATTCCTCGTGGCCGATCCAGGCGTCAAAGTACGCGCGCTCTTCTGGCAAGAAGCCAGCATTCTTGAGGTTGCCCTTCCAGTTTTTGATATCAAGGGTTCGGTGACCAACGTTCAGGTCCCCCATCACGAGCGCCGGAGAGGCCTGGCCACCGAGCTGGCCCATGCGGATGTTCATGTGCTTCAAGAATTCATACTTCGCATCCTGCTTCGGCGTTCCAGCCTCGCCTGAGTGGACGTAGCAACTCGCGATCGTGAGAGGGTTTCCCGAGGGTGTGGTGATGTCCACTTCAATCCAGCGGCCTGCCGTGTCGAGGGCCTTCGGACCAAGTTCGACACTGACCTCGCGGTGCGCCTGCCGCGTGGCAACGGACACGCCAGCCCTGCCTTTGGCGGTGGCCGGGTCGTGGGCGATGACCCAGTCGTCACCGAGAAGCGCTTCTAAGTCCTTGCGCTCGGCTCGGACTTCTTGAAGCGCCAGAACATCAACCTCGGCTTGATCAAGCCAGGGTTGCATTCCCTTGCGAAAGGCAGCGCGAACGCCATTGACGTTGACGCTCGCAACCCGAAGCATTGGACTACTTAGGGCTTGCCGCGAAGAATCGCCTGCTTGACCTCAGAGATGGCCTTGGTCACTTCGATTCCACGAGGGCATGCCTCACTGCAGTTGAAGGTGGTGCGGCAACGCCACACACCTTCTTTGTCGTTGAGGATGTCCAGGCGAACCTGCGAGCCTTCGTCTCTGGAGTCAAAGATGAAGCGGTGGGCGTTGACGATGGCTGCTGGGCCAAAGTACTGGCCATCCGTCCAGAACACCGGGCAGCTCGAGGTGCACGCTGCACACAAGATGCACTTAGTGGTGTCGTCAAAGCGGGCGCGGTCTTCGGGAGACTGCAGGCGTTCCTTGTCTGGCTTCGAAGAAGCAATGAGGAAGGGTTGGACCTGACGATACGACTCGAAGAACGGCTCCATGTCCACAATCAAGTCTTTTTCCAAGGGCAGGCCCTTGATGGCCTCGATGTAAATCGGTTGGGTGATGTCGAGGTCCTTGATGAGCGTCTTGCACGCAAGGCGGTTACGACCGTTGATGCGCATCGCATCCGAGCCACAAATACCGTGAGCGCAGCTGCGACGGAAGCTCAGCGTGCCATCAATTTCCCACTTTATTTTGTGAAGACCATCGAGGACTCGGTCGGTGGCGAACATCTGGACGTCATAGTCTTCCCAGTGGGGCTCGGCGTCGCTCTCGGGGTCAAACCGACGAACAATAAACGTCACTGTGAACGAGGGCACCTCCGCCACTACAGCAGGAGCGTTAGCAACAGTGGTAGCCATTAGTACTTCCTCTCCATCGGTGGGTAGTTCGTGATGACCACGGGTTTCCAATCAATAGCAATGTGGTCTTCGACGTTTGCGGACTTCGGGTCACCCGTCAAATACGCCATGGTGTGAACCAGGAAGTTCTCGTCGTCACGCTCGGGGTAGTCATCGCGCATGTGACCACCGCGGCTCTCGTGCCGGTTCAAGGCTGAGGCCACAACAACCTCAGCGATGTCCAGGAGGAACCCGAGCTCAATAGCTTCGAGTAGGTCGGTGTTGTAGCGCTTGCCGCGGTCGTGAATACCAATGTTCTTGTAGCGCTCGCGCAGCGAGTGGATGGTCTTCGCAACGCTGCGCAAAGACTTGTCCGTCCGGAACACCTGGGCGTTGCGATCCATTTCTTCTTGCAGCTCTTTCCGAAGTGCTGCAAGGCGTTCCGTTCCATCCGCCGAGCGGGCCCGTTCGATCATTTCGCGGACCTCTTTAGCGGGGTCCTCGGGAAGTGCAACAAACTTGGCCGAATTCGCGTACTCGACTGAATAGCGGCCAGCCCGCTTGCCAAACACATTGATGTCGAGAAGAGAGTTTGTGCCAAGACGGTTGGAGCCGTGCACGGAGACACAGGCACATTCACCAGCGGCATAGAGGCCCTTGACGACGGTGTCGTTGTCGGAGAGCACTTCCGCCTTGATGTTGGTGGGAATGCCCCCCATGGCGTAGTGGGCGGTGGGCATCACGGGGACCGGCTCGTGAACCGGGTCAACACCCAGGTAGGTTCTCGCGAACTCGGTGATGTCGGGAAGCTTGGTTTCTAGAACCTCTGCGCCCAGGTGGGTGCAGTCCAAGAGCACGTAATCCTTGTTGGGGCCAGCACCGCGACCTTCTGCCACCTCTTGGACCATGTGGCGGGCAATGATGTCTCGCGGTGCCAAGTCCTTGATGGTGGGCGCATAGCGCTCCATGAAGCGCTCGCCCGAGGCGTTGCGAAGAATCGCTCCTTCACCACGAGCGCCTTCTGTTAGCAAGATGCCAAGGCCAGCAAGGCCGGTCGGGTGGAATTGGAAGAACTCCATGTCCTCCAGCGGAATGCCCTTGCGCCAGATGATTCCTACGCCATCACCGGTCAAGGTGTGGGCGTTGGAGGTGGTCTTATAAATCTTTCCAAAACCACCGGTGGCGAACACCACAGACTTGGCGTGGAAGACGTGAATGTCCCCCGTAGCTAGCTCGTAGGCCACAACACCTGCAGCGATGCGGGGCTTTGATTTGCCGCGGGACTTCTTGGCCTCAGGGTCATCGACCAAGAGGAGGTCGAGGACGTAGAACTCGTTGTAGAACTCGATGCCAAGCTTCACGCAGTTCTGGAACAGGGTCTGAAGAATCATGTGTCCGGTGCGGTCCGCTGCGTAGCAGGACCGGCGAACCGGGGCTTTACCGTGGTCGCGGGTGTGACCACCGAATCGACGTTGGTCGATCTTGCCATCGGGGGTCCTGTTGAACGGAAGTCCCATGTTCTCGAGGTCGATGACCGCATCGATTGCTTCTTTGGCAAGGATTTCCGCGGCGTCCTGGTCGACCAGGTAGTCGCCACCCTTGACGGTGTCGAAGGTGTGCCACTCCCAGCTGTCCTCTTCGATATTGGCCAGTGCTGCGGCCATACCGCCCTGTGCTGCGCCGGTGTGAGAACGGGTCGGGTAGAGCTTGGAGATCACAGCGGTCTTGGCGTGGGGACCTGCCTCAATAGCGGCACGCATGCCGGCGCCTCCGGCGCCGACAATTACCACGTCGTACTGGTGGTGGTGGGTTGTGATGTCGGAGGAGGTGGTTGTGGTTGGTGCGGTGGGTGTCATCTCTCCTACTTCACGGACGCACAGAACGAGGGCAATAATTCTGCGGGTGATCCGGCTGGGCACGGGTCAAACGCGTAGATGGTCAGCGTTCCGAGTGCGAGGAGAGCGATGGTTGAAATCAGCAGCGATCCGTGGAGCAGTCGACGCATGCGAGGCGTCGAGGCGTAGTCGTTGACCAGCGTCCGCATGCCGTTGGCGCCGTGGATGAGCGCGAGCCACAGCATGGCCGTGTCCCACACCACCCAGAAGGGGTCAGTGAACTTTCCGGCGACGAAGGCGAAGTCGATGGCTTTTACGCCTTCACCGACCATCAGGTTGACGAAGAGGTGGCCGAAGATCAGAACGACCAGCATGATGCCGGATGCCCTCATATAAATCCAGCCCCACTTTTCCCAGTTGATTCCGCGCTTTTCTGGGCGGATAGGGGAACGGGGAGTTTCGATTGTCACGCTCATGTCGCTCACCACCCAAACACATTCATCAGGTGACGAGGCGTGAACGCCAGCATCGTCACGACCCACAAACCGATTACGACATAGAAGAGTGCCACGTGGTGCTTGGTGCCGATGTTCCAGAAGTCCACCAGGATGATGCGCAGTCCGTTGAAGGCGTGGAAGACAATGGCGGCAACCAAGGCAATTTCGGCGACACCCATCAGTGGTGTTTGGTAGGCGCCAATCACCGCGTTGTATGCCTCAGGGCTTACCCGCACGAGTGCGGTGTCGAGAATGTGAACGAGCAAGAAGAAGTAGATGCCAATGCCGGTAATGCGGTGGAGTACCCACGACCACATTCCTTCGCGGCCCCTATACAGGGTCCCTCCGGGAATGACACTCTTGCGCCTGGGAGCCGGGATTTCTACCGTGACCGACACGGTGGGTTGCTGGCTGGATGAACCTGAAGATGTCGTCACGAATATCGAATTCTTTCCATCAGTTCTGAAGTCTTTGCACAATCATACGATGTCCCCTCCGAGTGCTCTCTCAGCTTGGCACTACCCTTAGCTCATGGGTGAGAGCAAGTCAGGCGGAGCGAAGACCGCAGGGTCTCAGTCGTTTTACGCGGTGATTCCTGCTGGTGGTTCTGGCACCAGACTGTGGCCGCTCTCCCGTTCTCAGGAGCCGAAGTTCCTCTTAGATTTGCTCGGGACAGGCAACTCGCTCTTGGTCGACACGGTCAAGCGGTTGGCGCCATTCGCGAACGTTGACGAAATCATGGTCGTGACAGGTGAAGCTCATGAGAAACTCGTGCGCACCCAGGTGCCCGCCCTTCCTCTGGCGAATGTTCTTGTTGAACCATCACCTAAGAACTCCGCAGCTGCGGTGGGCCTCGCCGCCTATGTGTTGGCCGAGTCCTTTCCAGACGCAGTTGTGGGGTTCTTCGCAGCTGACCATGTCGTGAGCGACGATGATGCTTTTCACTCGGTGTTGGCCACGGCCATTGAGGCCGCCAAGTCGGGGCACCTCGTCACGATTGGAATCAGTCCCACCGAACCCTCAAGTGCTTTCGGTTACATCAAGAAGGGCAAGGCCAACGATCTCAGTGGCGTCTTCCATGTTCAAGAGTTTGTGGAAAAGCCCTCGTTCAAGGATGCCGAGCGTTTTGTGGCCAGCGGAAACTACTTCTGGAATGCCGGCATCTTTGTCGGCACCGTCCAGGCCATTGTCGATTCGTTCGACAAGTTCTCACCGGCGCTTGGCACTCCGCTTCGCGACATCGCGAAGCGCTTGCTGGCCGGTGACGACTTCTCCGAGCTCTGGAGCGAACTGCCATCCCAGGCCTTCGACTACGCGGTGGCAGAACCGGCAGCCGCGGATGGTCGGTTCTTGGTTGTGCCGGGAAGTTTCGGCTGGCGAGACGTCGGTGACTTCGCTTCGCTTGCCCAGGCACAAGGCGGTGCCGCAGGCTCCGAAGTGACCGTGGTCGGCGATGCCGCGAAGGTCCACCCGCGCGATTCCACGGGAATCGTGGTCGCCACGTCCGGGCGGATCATCACTCTCCTTGGAGTCCACGACATTGTTGTGGTGGATACGCCGGATGCGCTTCTTGTGACAACGAAGGAGCACGCTCAAGACGTCAAACAGGTTGTTGAGCAGATGAGAGCCGAAGGGCTCGACGGGGTCCTCTAGCCCCTCGATAAAGACGTCGGCAGATAGCATGGTGGTCATGCGAATTTTGATAACCGGTGGTGCCGGTTTCGTGGGTTCCCACCTTGCCGAACGGCTGCTCAGTGCTGGCAACGAGGTTGTAGTTGTCGACAACTACTTCACCGGTTCCAAAGACAACATTTCCCATTTGATCGGAAATCCCCGGTTTGAACTTCTCCGCCACGATGTGACGTTCCCGCTCTATGTGGAGGTCGATGCAATCTATAACTTGGCATCGCCAGCATCCCCGATTCACTACCAGCACGACCCCGTGCAAACCACGAAGACGAACGTGATGGGTGCAATCAACATGCTGGGGCTCGCCAAGCGCCTGCGCGTTCCGATTCTTCAAGCCTCGACCTCCGAGGTCTATGGCGACCCCGAAGTTCACCCTCAGACCGAGGACTACTGGGGCAAGGTCAATCCGATTGGGCCGAGGGCCTGTTACGACGAAGCGAAGCGCGTCGCCGAGACTTTGTTCTTTGACTACCACCGCCAGCACGGTCTAGCGATTCGTGTTGCTCGTATTTTCAACACTTATGGACCCCGGATGGCCGCCGATGACGGTCGGGTAGTCAGTAATTTCATTGTTCAGGCTCTGCGGGGTGAGCCACTGACCATCTATGGCGATGGATCCCAAACCCGGTCGTTCTGTTATGTGGACGATCTTGTCGGGGGATTGATTGCCTTGATGGAGAACACAGCCGGCGAAGTGGGACCAGTAAATCTTGGTAACCCTGGCGAGTTCACGATGCTGGAGCTCGCGGAGAAGGTTCTTGAGCTCACCGGCTCGTCCTCGAGCATCGAACATTTGCCTTTGCCCCAAGATGATCCGAAGCAGCGACAGCCAGACATTTCCCGCGCAAAGAAGTCCTTGGGCTGGGAGCCAACTATTCCGTTAAGCGAGGGGCTTGTGAAGACCATCGAGTACTTCTCGAAGTCGCTCGGCGCTCGAGCCTCATAAGGTGAGCGTTCCCTTCATCCTCAACACGGCCCGGCCTCGCCCCCTAAGCCTTCAAGTCCGGCTTGAAGCGCATATGTTGACCGGCCGGGTGACTAAATTCTTTGTAAACATTTGGCCTCTAGGATGTGAACCATAGCGCCGGATTCACCTGCCTGAGAGCTTCCTTTGAGGCGAAGGACAAAGGTGGGGCCCGGTATCGAATCACAACGAGAGGAACACGTAAGTGAAATCAATCACTTCAAGGCGGGCCTTCGCAGGCTTCGCTATTTTGGGCGCATCAGCCATGGTTTTGGCTGGATGTGCTGCAGCACCTGAAGAAGAGGCAGCACCAGTCGAAGAGTCCGTAGAAGAAGCAGCGCCCGCGCTTGACTTCCTTGCCTGCGCCGTCTCCGACGAGGCAAGCTTCCAGGACAACTCCTTCAACGAGGCTGTGTACGACGGCCTTCTTCAGGCAGAGTCTGAGCTTGGCGTTCAGATCGCCGAAGCAGAGTCCAACAGCGCGGAAGACTTCGCTCCCAACCTGCAGGCTATGGTCGACGCCAGCTGTGACGTCATCGTTGCTGTGGGGTTCAACTTGGTCGCTGACGTCAACCTTGCTGCTGCCGCCAACCCTGACGTGAGCTTCGTCACCGTTGATGGCTGGAGCGAAGGCAACGACAACCTCAAGCCCGTTGGCTACAAGATGAACCAGTCCAGCTACCTCGCTGGTTACCTTGCAGCTGCCTACTCCACGACCAAGGTTGTGGGTACCTACGGTGGAATGCAGATTGACGCTGTGACCGACTTCATGTCTGGCTTCTACTACGGCGCCAAGGCCTACGAGACCGAGACCGGTACCCCGGTCACCGTTCTTGGGTGGGACCCCGTGGCTGCAACCGGTGACTTCTGGGGTGGATTCGCCCCTAACGACGCTGTCGGGAAGAGCATCGCGGCCTCACAGCTCGAGCAGGGCGCTGACGTTCTCTTCCCCGTGGGTGGAGACCAGTTCGGTGCAGGCATCGAAGCCATCAAGGAAGCCGGCGACAACGCAGTCATGATTGGTGTCGACAAGGACATCGCTCTGACCTCGCCTGAGTACGCTGACTACATCCTGACCTCCGCTGAGAAGCGTATGGGTGCAGCAACCTTCGACATCATCCAGGACTACGCAGTCAACGGTAACTTCACCGGTGACTACTACATGGGTGACCTCGCCAACGCCGGAACGGACATTTCGCCGTTCTACGCATTCGAGGACAAGATCGACCAGGCAGTCAAGGATCGCCTCGCTGAACTGAAGGCAGGCATCATTGACGGATCGATTGACCCACTGTCCTAATCGGCCAGTAGTCAAGTTCCAATAAACGAGAGAGGGGCCCTAGACGTTCTCGTCTGGGGCCCCTCTTCGTTTCCCCTTATTCTTATAGTTATCAACGGTGGAGGATGGTCAGGCAATGAAGCTTGAACTGAGAGACATGACCAAGCGGTTTGGTCCTGTGGTCGCTAACGACCACATTTCTCTAACGGTTGAGCCCGGCCAAATCCACGCGCTGCTCGGAGAAAACGGGGCCGGCAAGTCGACGTTGATGAACCTTCTCTACGGCCTCTACAAGCCGGATGAGGGCCGCATACTTCTCGATGGCACAGAAGTGACCTTCGCTAACCCGCGCGATGCAATGGCGGCCGGCATTGGAATGGTCCACCAGCACTTCATGCTGGTGCCAGTGTTTAGCGTCGCTGAGAACGTAGTGCTGGGAAACGAGCCCTCTACTCGCATCGGGTCCCTTGACTTGGACACGGCTCGTGAACGAGTCCATGAGATTTCTGCGAGATTTGGTTTTGATATTGACTCAGACGCCATCATTGAAGATTTGCCGGTGGGAATCCAGCAACGCGTGGAAATCATCAAAGCGCTAGCCCGGGACGCTGAAATTCTGATTCTTGACGAGCCAACGGCCGTGCTGACGCCTCAAGAAACCGATGAATTGATGGCCATCATGCGTCAGCTGGCCGCTGAAGGTAAGTCGATTGTGTTCATCACCCACAAGCTTCGCGAGGTGAAAGCGGTCGCTGACGTGGTGACCGTTATTCGCGGTGGCACAGTAGTCGACTCGGTCTCACCAACCACCCCTATCAACGAGCTCGCGTCGTTGATGGTCGGCCGAGAGGTGGACCTGACGGTCTCGAAGAAGGTGGCCGCGTCTGGTGCGGTGGTGCTCGCGATTGATAACCTCGTGTCCGTTGACGAGCGAGGACGCCGGGTTATCGACGGTGTGAGCTTCGAAGTCCGCGCTGGCGAAGTCTTGTGTGTGGCGGGTGTTGAGGGCAATGGCCAGACAGCGCTTGCGGAAACCATCTTGGGGCTTCGCGAAGTCCACAGCGGGATAATCACTCTCGCTGGAAAAGACATCACCCACGACCGAGTTAAGCAGGTTCTTGACGCCGGCGTTGGATATATCCCAGAAGACCGCAAGAAAGACGGTCTGGTTGGTGACTTCACGATCGAAGAGAACCTGATGCTGAACGGCTCCTTTGGTGCTCCGTGGGCAAAAGGGCTTGGCATCGATTTCGCGTCTCGCCAGCGCGAGAGCGCAAAACTGATTGAACAGTTCGATATTCGTACGCCCTCCGCGACGACGCTGGTTAAGAAGCTCTCCGGTGGAAACCAGCAGAAAGTCGTCGTTGCGCGGGAATTGTCCAGGGAGCTGACGCTATTTGTTGCTGCGCAGCCAACGCGTGGTGTGGATGTGGGCTCCATAGAGTTCATTCACGAGCGCATTGTTCAGACGAGGGATTCGGGCATCCCCGTGGTCATCTTCTCGACTGAACTCGATGAGGTCTATGCCTTGGCCGATCGCATTGCCGTGATGTATCGAGGCAAACTCGTGGGGATTGTTCCCCCCAGCACTTCTCGGGAAGTGATGGGTCAGATGATGGCCGGTGTTTCACCAGCGGAGGTCGCAGCATGAACGTTGTGAAGGAGATTCTCTCCACTTCCGCCACCAAGGCATTCCTCTCTATTGTTATGGGCTTCGCGGTTGGAGCCATTTTCATGATGATTTCAGGAGAAGAGGTATCAGAAGCTTTTGAATCGGGCGGCTTTGCCGAAGCGTTCCAGGCCTCTCTTCGCACTGTTGCCGATGGCTATGGGGCTCTCTTCCGCGGTTCTGTTTTCAATACGCGTGCTGACGACTTAGCAACGGCAATCAGGCCACTGACGGAGACCTTTAGGCTCGGGGCTCCTTTGATTGCCGCGGGTCTTGGCATCTCACTGGGATTCCGGGTGGGACTGTTCAACATTGGTGGCAATGGTCAGATGCTCTTTGGCATCCTGTGGGCCACATGGATTAGCACCCGGGTCGAGATGCCCATCATTCTTCACATGCTGGTAGCCCTGGTTGTCGCAATCCTTGGAGCGGCGCTCTGGGGCGCGTTGGTTGGATTCTTGAAAGCCCAAACGGGCGCGCACGAAGTGATCCTCACCATCATGTTGAACTACGTGGCCATCAGTCTTTTCACGTGGTTCATCCGAGACCCCAACCTACTTCAGCAAGTAGACGGGGGTGGAACACCGAAATCTGATGCTCCGGCCCTTACTGCCCAATTGCCGGCTCTATTCCCCGGAACCTACGCACTTCACGCCGGATTCGTCCTTGCGCTCCTGGCTGTTCTTGTCTACTGGTGGCTAATGGAGCGTTCAGCGATTGGTTTCCGTTTCCGCATGGTTGGCCACAACCCTCACGCAGCCAGGACTGCTGGTATTTCGGTAGAGCGCACCTACGTGCTGGCAATGGCCACCTCAGCAGCATTCTTGGGCGTTGCCGGCGCCAATCAGGCACTGGGAACCCAGGTGGGGTATACCGAAACCGTTCACTCGGGTATTGGCTTTGACGGCATCACGGTGGCACTACTCGGTGGCGGCAATGCGGTTGGAATCCTTTTCGCAGGGCTGCTTTTTGGAGCCTTCAAAGCTGGTGGCCCCCAGATGCAGGTCATTGGGGTCTCCCCCGAGGTTCTCGGCATTGTCCAGGGAGCGATAGTGCTCTTTATCGCAGCACCCCCGCTGGTGCGCGCCATTTTTAGGTTGCCGATGCTGGCCTCGACCCCGCGACTGGATCGCCTCAGAGGGCGCTTTGGGGGAAAGGCGGTGGAATCGTGAGCATCCAAACCTCCCCAGGAATGTTTTCCCTGGCAGAAGCAAAGGTGAGCTGGAAAGCTCCCTGGTTGATGGCAGTGTTTGCCGCCGTCGTTTTCGTCGGCTTTGGCGTGTTGGGTCGGCGCGAGCCTGTGGTCTATACGCTCACTCCCGACAGCGCGTCGTTTAGTCTGCCGCCGATAGAGGTCATGTCCCACATGGTGGGCCTAGTTCTTGGCGTCGTGCTGTTTGCGATTACGGTGTTGGCCTTTATCTGGGTGAAGCTGAACAGACCAGTTCCCCTGTGGTGGTCGCTGGTCTTCGGTTTCATCAGCATCGTGGCGCTGTTGGGATGGTTGGCCGCTGGTGACCGTGTTCCCTTCGCGTTCATTCTGGGCAACGCCATTGTTTTAGCCCTGCCCATCATCTTCGGCGGCATGGCCGGTGTGATGTCCGAGCGTGTTGGTGTGGTGAACATTGCAATCGAAGGCCAGCTTCTTACCGGTGCTTTTGTGGCGGCGGTAGTGAGCACACTGACCGGGAACCTCTACATCGGGATGGTTGCAGCGATGATTGCTGCTGCTCTGATGTCGATGGTTCTCGCGGTCTTCGCGATTCGATACCTGGTTGATCAGATCATCGTCGGTGTGGTGCTGAACGTTCTGGTGATTGGAATCACCAACTTCTTGTATTCGCAGTGGCTGACAACCGATGCTGTGAACACCAACTCACCCGGAACATTCGAGATTGTGGCGATTCCTCTCCTGTCAGACATTCCGATTATTGGACCGGTTCTCTTTGAGAACCGGGTCACGGTCTATCTCGCGTTCTTG
>JNSD01000004.1:0-48131 GCA_000754445.1 actinobacterium acMicro-4
GGAACAAAGTGACGCAGCATGTCCTCAATGGAGAGCACCGGATGCCGATCGCAGAGACTCGCCGGGGTGCTAGTCCCTGGATTGGCGGGGTTCATCTGACTCACTTCGTAGCATTCGGCGACAACGT
The DNA here is from genome assembly GCA_000754445.1 of actinobacterium acMicro-4. Classification (GTDB taxonomy): domain Bacteria; phylum Actinomycetota; class Actinomycetes; order Actinomycetales; family Microbacteriaceae; genus Pontimonas. Next base: position 128 of record JNSD01000004.1, read on the forward strand.
TCAGGGGAGAGTGCGACAATGGGCACAAGGCTCCAGCGTACCGGGCTGGGCCATCCGGTTATGTGCAGTCCCCAAGGAGTTCCACTGTGAGTCTTCCCGCTGACCCCTCTCCCGAACTAGCCGACTACGCGCACCCGGAGCGCCTGGTCACAACGGCCTGGCTTGCTGAGAACCTCGCAACACCGGGACTGGCAATCGTCGAATCCAACGAGGACGTCTTGCTTTATGAGACCGGTCATATTCCAGGAGCCATCAAGGTCGACTGGCACACCGAGCTGAATGACCCAGTGGTTCGTGACTATGTCGATGGCGCGGGGTTCGCTGCCCTCCTGTCGGCAAAGGGAATCTCCCGCGACGACACCGTCGTGATCTATGGCGATAAGAGCAACTGGTGGGCCGCCTATGCCCTGTGGGTTTTCACTCTTTTCGGCCACACCGATGTTCGCCTCCTGAACGGAGGCCGCGATGCCTGGGTCGCAGAGGGCCGCGAACTTACTAAAGACCTCCCCAGTCGGGCTTCGACCAACTATCCAGTGGTTACTCGCAATGATTCCGACATCCGCGCGTTCAAGGAGGATGTGTCCCAGCACTTTGGCAAGCCACTGATTGATGTCCGAAGCCCCGAGGAATACAGCGGCGAGCGCACCCATATGCCGGCATATCCCGAAGAGGGCGCTCTCCGTGGGGGACATATCCCGACCGCGCGTAGCGTTCCCTGGGCCAAGGCTGCTGCTGAGGACGGAACCTTGAAATCCCACGCCGCTCTCGTTGAGCTCTACCTCGAGGGGCAGGGCATCGCGCCCTCCGACGATGTGATCACCTACTGCCGCATTGGTGAGCGCTCGAGCCACACGTGGTTTGTGCTCAAATACCTCCTCGGTGTTGACACCGTGCGCAACTACGACGGCTCGTGGACTGAGTGGGGCAGTGCTGTTCGTGTTCCGATCGCCACGGGCAACGAGCCAGGCGCCGCTCCCTAACCATGGGCGAGACCGTGGCGGCTCTGCCGCCTTCGCTCCAAGCAATCAGGGATGACTTCCTGGCACTCACCGTGCCCGATCGACTGCAGCTGTTGCTCGAGTTCTCGGATTCTCTACCCGAGGTGCCCGACGGACTCATTGGCTCTGACGAATGGGAGCGGGTTGAGGAGTGCCAATCCCCCGTGTTCATCTCCGTGGACGCAGGGCCAGACGCCGTCATTGTCCATGCCACTGCGCCCGCTGAAGCCCCCACCACCAGAGGATTTGCCTCGATCTTGGTTCACGGCCTCCACGGGATGACCCCGGAGCAGGTGAAGGCAGTCCCCGCTGATTTCCCCCTATTGCTCGGCCTCCAGAACGCCGTGAGCATGTTGCGACTGCGAGGCATGTCGGGAATGTTGTGGCGCATTAAACGCCAGGTCGACGAGAGCCTGTCCTGAGTGAATCTTTACCGGGTGTTGCCACCACCCCCGCAGGTTTTTGACCTCAGCAACGGAGCTGATGTGGCTCTGCTCACAGCAGATCTTGCGCCTCCTGCCACTGCCTGGGTGAGGGCAGTGATGGTCACCAACGCCCTGGGAGAAACCGAAGGCCTCGATGGCACCAGCGGCAGCCTCACCTCGGGCGTAGACCGTCGTCTGCTGAAGCTCCACCGCGCTGCATCTGACGTCATTGTTGTGGGCGCTGAAACAGTCAGACGCGAACGCATTCCCGTGCCCGAGACCACACCGTTGGCGGTGGTGAGCGCAACCGGTGACCTGGGTGGGCACCAGTTGATTACCTCTCCGGGTAGTCGGCTTGTGGTGGTGACGAGACCAGTAGCGTCTAGGAAGGTGCGGGAGACCCTCGGCACCATAGACGCCGAGATTCTCACGGTTCAGGGCGAGGGCCACATTCCCGCACGGGAGGTGCACGAGCTCCTGAGCACGGCGCTTAGCGCACAGCACTTTCTGCTGGAGGGAGGTCGGAGCCTCTGGGAATCCTGGGCGCACCTCATCGACGAGGTAGCTCTGTCAGTGACCCCACCACCTAACGATGTGCACCGGGGAATACCGTCCTGGTGGCCACTGGACACCGGAGCGTGGCAACTGACGTCCTTGATGACTGACGATGCAAAGATGCTGTATCACCGCTACCAAACCGGTTCTCGCGGCGCGCCCTCAGAGGTGTTGGACTCCAGCGCTTTACGCTAAAAACATGATTCAGGCTGCCCCCACAGGCGAGGTGCCCAAGGAATTCAGCGATGCGGTCGCCACCGCCGCTCTCGCGTTGCTGCGACCTGAGCTTCGGGTAGCAGAAACAGCAGCGCCCGAGGGGCTCGCCCCGTGTGCGCTGGCCTGGGCGGCAGACGTTGAGCCTTCTCACGCGACCTCGGATGGCGAATACGGCACTGGTCGCCTGGTCTTTCTGTGCGACCCGGAGCGGCCTGAGGCCTGGGGTTCTGCGTATCGCATGGTGGTGTTTGCCCAGGCCCCGGTTGACCCCTCCATGGGCGCCGATCAGTTCTTGCCAAACGTTGCCTGGTCGTGGCTGATGGACGCTCTTGATATCCGGGGTGCCGCGTATGAACGCGCGGCGGGGACCACCACAACCGTGTTGTCCACGGGTTTTGGAGAATTAGCGGGGAATCGCCAGGGCGCCCAAGTCGAAGTCCGAGCCTCATGGAGTCCGACGACCAGCAATCTGAAACCACATCTGGAGGCCTGGTCGGAGTTTGTCTGCATGTTGGCGGGTTTTCCGCCAACGCCGGATGGGGTGGCTGCCTTGCCCCCGCAACGCCAGGCCCCATGAGCGACGACGTAGAAGAAACTCCTCCACTACCCCCCGCCGTCGCGAAGGCTCCCATCGTGTTGGTGGAAGATCGCGCTGCCTTCCGTCTCGCACTAGACGGGCTAGTGCAAGGATCGGGACCCCTCGCACTCGACGCGGAACGGGCCAGTGGCTTTCGCTATTCCTCCCGGGCATACCTCGTGCAAGCCCACAGAACGGGCACACCGAACTTCCTGATTGACCCGGTGGGTGTGGGGGCACTCGATGACATCACGCATGAGCTCTCCCATCTCGAATGGATTATTCACGCGGCCCACCAGGACCTTCCCTGTCTTCGCGAAGCCGGGGTGAACCCCGTCACCCTTTTTGATACGGAATTGGGAGCCAGGCTCGCCGGACTTCCCCGAGTTGGCCTCCAGGGTGTTGTGGAAGATGTCTTGGGTTTGAGCCTCGCCAAAGAACACTCGGCGGCTGACTGGTCAACCAGGCCACTGCCAGCCTCGTGGCTCACCTATGCGGCTTTGGATGTTGAGTACCTCCCTCAGGTGCGCGATGAGATTCATCGCATCCTCGGCGAGCAGGGCAAAGCGGATATCGCCGCGGAAGAATTTGAGGCGCAACTATCCCTAGCTCCCAACACTCCACGAACTGAGCCCTGGCGCAGGCTCTCTGGACTTCATCAAATCCGGGGCCCCCGGAAACTCGCTGTTGCTCGGGAATTGTGGGTCACCAGAGAGTCCTTTGCCGAGGAGACCGACACGGCACCGGGACGTTTAGTTCCAGACCGAGCACTGGTGGCAGCAGTGCTCGCAGAACCTCCCACTAAGCGAGATCTGGCGGGACTCAAGGCCTTCAGCGGGCGGGCATCACGCTCCGAGTTGGACCGCTGGTGGTCGGCTATAGAGCGCGGGCGAGCGACCAAGAATCTTCCGGAAGCCCGCTCCACCTCAGAGGGCCCGCCCCCACCACGAGTGTGGGCGGAAAAGAACCCTGTGGCGTGGGCCCGTTTGAGCGCCTCGAAGGAGGAGTTGGCTCGCCTCTCCGAGGAGAGGTCTATTCCCTCAGAGAACCTCCTCACACCAGATTTCCTCCGCCGACTCTGCTGGGATGCCCCCGTGGATATCTCCCCCCCAGGTATCCGTCAGGCGCTTCTCGATAAAGGCGCTCGAGCGTGGCAGGTGAATATCGTTGCGGAGGCACTCAGCACCGTGTTTCACACGGTTGGTGAATCCGAACCGACCGCGGAATGAGCGCAGGCCTAGCGGGTCACCTGAGTGGATTACCTGGCTGGATTACCTGGCGCCCTCGGAGTCAGAGCGAGCGTCAAGGGACGCTTCCGTGGTGTTCTCCACCGGGAGAGGCCTGGCCACGGGAACCTTCATCCCCAGCACCTGAGCAACGACGTTGCGGGCAATCGTTTGAGAGGTTAGCCCGACCGCAGTGAGAATCTCTGCGCGCTCAGCGTGATCGAGGAATTCATCGGGAAGTCCAATCTCATCAACCGCCGTGTCAACACCTGCTGCTCGGAGTTCCTGGCGGATTCTGGTTCCCACTCCCCCGACACGAATGCCATCTTCGATGCTGATCACAATCCGGTGCTCTCGAGCCATGGTGATGATGCTGGGTGCAACGGGGACGACCCACCGCGGGTCGATGACGGTCGCGCCGATACCCTGGTCGGCTAACCGATCCCTCACCTCGAGAGCCACATGAGCCATGGGACCGACCGCAACAATCAAGACGTCTTTATGAGCGGCCTCAGCGAGGACATCAACGCCATCCTCACTCCGGCGAAGTGCGTCGAGCTCTGGGGCGACAGAGCCCTTGGGAAACCGCACCACCGTCGGGGCGTCATCAATCGCAATGGCTTCTCTCAACTCCTCACGCAGACGCTTGGCATCTCGGGGTGCTGCAAGGCGAATACCGGGCACGACCTGAAGAATCGACAGATCCCACATGCCGTGGTGGCTCGGGCCATCAGGACCGGTCACGCCGGCTCGATCCAGAACGAATGTCACGCCTGCTTTGTGGAGGGCGACGTCCATGAGTACCTGGTCAAAAGCGCGGTTGATGAACGTGGCATAGACGGCCACAACAGGGTGCATCCCGCCGTAGGCGAGGCCGGCCGCGCTCGCCACCGCGTGCTGTTCGGCAATACCCACATCGAGCACCCGCTCGGGATACTGGGCTGCCATCCGGTGGAGCCCTGTGGGTCGGAGCATGGCGGCGGTAATGCCCACTACCCTCGGGTTCTCGCCAGCGATGTGAAGCATCTCGTCGCCAAAGACTCCAGTCCACGAGACCGTGTTGGAGGATTCTCGATTCTCCCCGGTTATCGGATCAATCTGGCCCACCGCGTGGAACTGGTCGGCCTCATCGTCGAGAGCCGGTTGATAGCCGCGGCCCTTTTGGGTAATCACGTGAACGATGACCGGAGCTTTGCGCTGCTTGGCTTGACGGAGCGTCCGCTCAACATCCTCAATATTGTGGCCATCGACTGGGCCCAAGTACTTGATATCGAGGTTGGAATACAAGTGCTCATTGTTTGCAAAACGGGACAAGAAACCTCGCGTGCCACCGCGCAGGCCCCGATACACGGCCTTACCGGGCGCGCCAAAAAGACCGAAAAATCTCTCTGCCGTGGATTTAAGCACTCGATACGAACCCTTGGCGCGGACATTACCCAGGAACCTGGCCATGCCACCGATTGTCGGTGCATAGGAGCGTCCATTGTCATTGACCACAATGATGAGGTTGCGATCGTTGTCATGGGAGATGTTGTTGAGCGCCTCCCACGTCATACCGCCGGTGAGCGAACCGTCACCGACGACTGCCACGACAAAACGATCTCGCTCGCCGGTCATATGGAAGGCCCGAGAGATACCCTCGGCCCAGCTCAGCGAGCTCGACGCGTGGGAGCTCTCGACTATGTCGTGCTCGGACTCCGAGCGCTGAGGATAACCGGCGAGGCCTCCTTTGTGGCGAAGCCGGGAGAAGTCTTGCCGGCCGGTCAGGAGCTTGTGAACATAGGACTGGTGTCCGGTATCCCAGATGAAGGGGTCTTTGGGTGAGTCAAAAACTCTGTGCAACGCAATGGTGAGCTCTACCACTCCGAGGTTTGGGCCCAAATGCCCGCCCGACTTCGCCACCTCGGTAATCAAGAAGGTGCGAATTTCTGAGGCAAGCGCGTCGAGCTGGGTGTGGCTCAGGGCGTCCAGGTCACGAGGGGTGGAAATAGAGCTCAGCAACGACATGACCACAGCCTACGACCAAAGTCTTGGAGGGTGCCAGCTGGCAGCTGTGACCTCGCCTAGAGCAGAGAGCGCACTACGTACTGGAGGATTCCACCGTTTCGGTAGTAGTCAGCCTCGGCAGGAGTATCGATACGAACAACCGCATAGAAGGTCACCGGGGTCTTGCCAGGCACCGAGTGCGCGGTCGGATTAGCGCTCACCCGAAGCGTGGAGGGGACAGGTCCGTCGTTGAGGGCAACAATGCCTTCAATGCTGAATTCTTCTGTACCATCAAGGCCGAGCGATGCAGCCGTCTGTCCCGCCGGGAACTGCAGTGGAATCACACCCATTCCAATCAGGTTCGATCGGTGGATGCGCTCAAAGCTCTCAGCGATCACAGCGCGAACACCCAGAAGGCTGGTGCCCTTAGCGGCCCAGTCGCGCGAGGACCCTGAGCCATACTCTTTCCCAGCGAGGATGACCAGAGGTGTTGCCGCTGCCGCATAGCTTTCAGAGGCGTCGTAGATGGTCGTCTGCGAGGCGTCTGCGGTGGTGAAGTCTCTCGTGAAGCCGCCCTCTACTCCCGGGAGCAGAAGGTTCTTCAAGCGGATATTGGCGAAGGTTCCCCGAATCATGACCTCGTGATTTCCGCGACGCGAACCGTAAGAGTTGAAGTCCAGGCGGTCGATTCCGCGGTCGCTGAGGTAACGACCGGCCGGACTATCAGCCTTGATGGAGCCGGCAGGGCTGATGTGGTCGGTAGTCACCGAGTCACCCAGTAACGCGAGTACCCGTGCGCCGGCGATATCCATCACAGCAGCGGGTGTCGTCGTCATTCCCTCGAAATACGGGGGTTTTCTGACATAGGTCGATGCGTCGTCCCACTCGAACGTGTCGCCGGTGGGCGTCGGGAGCGAACGCCAACGCTCGTCCCCATCGAACACGCTCGCATACTGCCTGAGGAACATATCGGTGTCGATGGACGAGTCGATGGTGGCTTGAACCTCGGCGGCATCCGGCCACACATCGGCAAGGAAGACGTCCCTGCCCTGCTGGTCTTGGCCAAGCGCCTGGGTATCGAAATCAAAGTCCATCGTGCCTGCCAGAGCGTACGCAATGACGAGCGGAGGGCTCGCTAAGTAGTTCATTTTGACGTCTGGATTAATCCGGCCTTCAAAGTTCCGGTTGCCGGAGAGCACTGCGGTCACAGCAAGATCGTTCTCGTTGATGGCCTGGGAAATTTCATCGGCAAGAGGCCCAGAGTTTCCAATACACGTGGTGCATCCATAGCCCACGAGATAGAACCCCAGAGCTTCGAGGTCGTCCATCAGCCCGGCCTTCTCGTAGTAGTCGGTGACCACTTTTGAACCGGGAGCAAGAGTTGTTTTGACCCAGGGCTTGGACTTGAGCCCCTTCTTCGCGGCGTTGCGTGCCAGCAAACCAGCGGCCAACATCACAGAGGGGTTGGAGGTGTTCGTGCACGAGGTAATCGCGGCGATTGTCACCGCGCCGTTGTCCAGCTCAAAGCTCTGGGAGCCCACTGTCACGGGGACAGCTTTGGTCGAGGTTTCCGCGGAGAGGAAGCCCTCGAGGTCCTTGTGGAACTGCTCCTGCGCGCAATCCAGTGCAATGCGGTCCTGAGGCCTGCGAGGCCCAGCAATGCTCGGGACAACGCTCTCGAGGTCTAGCTCAATGTATTCGCTATAGCGAGGTTCGATGGAGGGATTGTGCCAGAGGCCCTGCGCTTTGGAGTACGCCTCGACCAAAGCAATCTGCTCGGCGCTGCGCCCGGTAAGGCGCAGGTAGTCGAGGGTAACCTCGTCGATGGGGAACATTGCTGCTGTCGAGCCGAACTCGGGGCTCATGTTTCCAATGGTGGCGCGGTTCGCGAGCGGGACATGAGTAACGCCGGCTCCATAAAACTCGACAAACTTACCCACCACGCCGTGAGCTCGGAGCATCTGGGTAATGGTCAACACAACATCGGTGGCCGTTACGCCCGCTGGAATCATGCCGGTGAGCTTGAATCCGACAACGCGGGGAATCAGCATCGACACCGGCTGGCCGAGCATGGCAGCCTCAGCCTCGATTCCACCCACACCCCAACCAAGCACGCCAAGACCATTGACCATGGTGGTGTGAGAGTCCGTTCCCACACACGTGTCGGGGAACGCCTGGGTTACCCCCCCGAGGTTTTTTGTGTAGGTGACCTTGGCAAGGTTTTCAATATTCACCTGGTGGACGATGCCGGTGCCCGGTGGCACCACCTTGAAGTTGTCAAAAGCAGTCTGTCCCCAACGCAGGAACTGGTAGCGCTCACCGTTTCGTTCATACTCAATGTCAACGTTGCGGGTGAAGGAGTCTGGCTGCCCAAAAAGGTCTGCGATGACCGAGTGGTCGATGACCAGCTCGGCTGGCGAGAGGGGGTTGACCTTGCCCGGGTTGCCGCCCAGGTCAACAATTGCCTCGCGCATAGTTGCCAAGTCAACGATGCAGGGAACGCCAGTGAAATCCTGCAACACCACTCGGGCTGGGGTGAACTGGATTTCCGTGGAAGGCTCCGCATTCGGATCCCAACTGCCGAGCGCGCTGATCTGATCCTTGGTGATGTTGGCACCGTCTTCGGTGCGCAGCAGGTTCTCCAACAGCACTGTGAGGCTGAAGGGGAGAGTTTCGTGGCCCTCGACGCTGTTCGTGCGGTAGATCTCGTAGTCAGTGCCGCCGACGTTCAGCGTGGCCTTGGCACCGAAGCTATCTAGTGAACTCACGAGAGATTCTCCTTATCTACGACGCCCGCATTTATCTTGACATCAAGACAAATACTATCACTGAGCCTTCTGCTCCCGCCCTCGGTAGACCGCTCTCATCAAGAGCCAGGTGAACCACAGGGCCGCAGCGTAGAGAGGTATTCCCATCAACAATTTGGCGAGAGCCAACGCGCTCACCTGACCTGCAAAATAGAGCGGTAACTGGACCGCCAGCCGTGCGGAGAACACACCCAACCACAACCAGGTGGCGCTGGTGGCGACCAGTCGAGTGGCGGGGTCGCCACGCCACGACTCATCACCCACCAGAACTCCAGCGAAGACTCCAACGAGGGGTCGACGGATTGCCAGCGAAATCAGGAGCCCCACCACCCACAGCCCGTTCACGACGAAGCCGAGCACGAAGTTATCTTCCGCTCGCCCCGACCACAGTGCCACCCCAGCGGACGCTGCGATTCCCACGAGACCAGCTATGGCGGGCATCACCGGGGACTTCTGCACTAGGCGAGCAAAGATGAAGGCGATCGCCACGACCAGAGGAGCGCTCAGCGACCACACGAGGTTCTGTGTCACCGTGTATGTCAGCAGAAAGCCAATTCCAGGCAGCAACGCCTCAACAACGCCCCGTGTGCGCCCAACAGCGGCCCAGAGTGCTTCCCCGGTGGGAGTCTCGCCCGGCTTGACGCCAGCGAGCGCCGAATCGCCGAGTGCCTTGGCGACCCGATCAGATTCGGGTGTTCCCACTGACTAAACCCCCTCGGTCGCCACAGCGGCGTTGTTGGTCGGAACACTCAAGGGCAACAGCTCTCTCGGTGGCATGGGGACTTCCCCTCGGACCACAACCACACTGCGCAGCATGTGGTGAATCTCCTCAGCTGCCTCCAGGTTCGTGGCCGCGTTGCCACCAATCACACCACGGAGGAACCAGCGCGGGCCATCAATTCCCACGAACCGGACCTGTCTGGTTCCAAAGGAGCTCCCTGATTGAACGGGAACATTTGCCTGCAGCTCCGGCCCAAAAGGACCATCGTGCTCGAGGGCTGTGCCACCCTGCTTGGTGACTTGATCCATGATCTGAGCACGGATGCCGTGCCAGAGGCCACTCGACCGAGGAGCAGCAAAAGGCTGAATCTGGAGCGTTGAGCCTTCATACTCCAGCGTGACCGCCACAACCCGCTGGGATGTCTTCTCGACCTCCAGACGCAACTGCATGCCCCGCTTTGGATCAATTCGAAGACTGCCCAAGTCAACAGAAGGCTTGACAGAGCCGGTCTCGCTGTCATCGAGGGGCCCCGAAACCTCACGGTCGTGAGGCGCTGACTTCGGGTAGTCACCGTCAAAGCCTTCGGCCGAGGTCGGGATGTCTGTCACTGGCTTCTCCTTCAATCAGGCGTGCTGCCCGGTGGACCCAAATCCTCCGGTGGCGCGCTGTGTGCCAGGCAGGTTCTGAACCTCGTGAAATTTTGCCCGGGACAAAGGAGAAACTACCAGCTGGGCAATTCGGTCGCCTGGCTCCACCTGAAAACTCTCAGTGAGGTCAGTGTTGATGAGGACCACCTTAATCTCGCCACGATAGCCAGCGTCAATAACCCCTGGAGCGTTGACTAGGCCAATGCCGTGGTTGGCCGCAAGGCCACTCCGAGGCATCACGAAAGCCACAAAGCCCTCGGGTAGGGCAATGGAGGTTCCTGTGGCCACTATCGCCCGCTCACCAGGGCCCAAGGTGAGAGATTGGGTGCTGGACAAATCGCAGCCGGCATCGCCGGGCTTGGCATAGACGGGGACGTTTCCCACCACCAGAACATCGGGTCTTTGCGTCTCATGCACAGTCTCCAGGGTATACGTGGTGCAATAGAGCCATGAACTCTTACCGCGAGAGGCTTCGTCCCTCCTGGTGGATGGTCGCCGCAACGGGACTGTTTCTCCCCGCCACGACACTGATTTTTCTTCCGCTCAGCATTCCACTGGGTCTCGGTGTGGGGGCTGCGCTCTGGGGTGGCTCGGTGGGACTGCTCTGGGTGCTGGCCCCCACGATCTCCACTGATGGGCAGAGAATCAACGCTGGGCGGGCTCACATTGACCGTCAGTATGTGAAGGCACTCGAGGTGTTTCACCGGGAGCAAGCGCGCCAAGAACGGGGGCCGCGCCTCGACGCGAGAGCCTGGCTCGTCATCAGACCCTGGGTCGACCCCGTCATCAAGGTCACGCTCCAGGACCCCCATGACACAACGCCCTACTGGATTGTGTCCTCACGGCACCCGGAGCGATTTGTCGCCGCGTGGGAGGCGGGCAACACTACTTAAGGCACTCGGTGCAGACAGGGCCCAGCTTCGTGTCGTGATCGAGCTGGGAACGATGCTTCACCAGGAAGCACTCAACACAGGTGAACTCGTCAGCCTGCGGCGGCAACACAACAACATCGAGCTCAATGTTGGCCAGATCTTGACCCGCAAGCTCGAGAGAACCAAGGTTGTCGGCGTCTTCAGAGTCAACAACGCCAGAGAGTTTGTCGGGCACGCGCTCCTGGAGTGCCTGGATAGATTCAGTATCCTCTTCGGACTTACGCGGTGCGTCGTAGTCGGTTGCCATTGTGGCGCTCGCTCCCTCGGGTCAGGTGGTGGGAATATGCGGCGCTAGTTTGCCTGATAAAGCTTGGAAACTCCAAAACGCGCCTCCCAACACCGGCTTAGGGTAGCCGGCCGGACGGTATCTCCGTCGCGCCACACCCAGGAAAAAATAGAAATCTCTCGGCTCGGCGTGACAAGCTACTACCACGACGAAGAAAGAGGGTGAAGTCGAATGGAGAACCTCAGCGTTGTAGGGGCCAGCGACGGTCACATCATCCTGGTCTCGTCGGATGGGGAGCGCTTCCAGGTGACCATCAACGATGCCCTTCTGGGTGCTCTACGCACTCCCTCACCGGGCCCCAGGGTCAAGCACCGCTCGAGCCCCAAAGACATCCAGGCCCACGTCCGTCGTGGTCTCACAGCCCGCCAGGTCGCCGATTTAACTGGTGAGGAACTCTCCTACATAGAAAAATTCGAGGGCGCGGTTCTCGCCGAGCGTCGGTTCGTCGTTGACCAGGCGCTCGCTGTGACCGTGACCCAGAAGACCGGTCCAGAAACCACTTTTGGCGCATCTGTGCGCGCACGGCTTGAGGACATCGCAGCTACCGAGGAAGAATGGTCAGCCTGGAAAGAAGAATCAGGCTGGCACGTTGAACTGATTTTCCATGAGGGTGATGTGGAGCACCGGGCTCGCTGGTCGTTTGATCCGAGAAAGCACCTCATCGCTCCGACCAACAATGACGCTGCTATCTTGTCGCGGCACGAACCCATGCCAACAACTATGATTCCCAAGCTCAGTGCTGTCCCCGCTACTGAGCGACCCGAGCGTTTCGACTCAGACATCTTTGAGGCTTCGGACCTGGGCGAGACTGGCCCCGTGGGTGAGACTGGCCCCCTGGTCGAGTCAGTCCCTTACGGACGCCAGGGCAGTAGCCCCGAGGGAGGTCGGATGGCGGACACCGCCGACCTTCTCGAAATCTTGCGCCGGAAGCGGGGCGAGCGTGGCACCTCACTCGAGAGCGAACCCGAAAAGTCCCGTGCTGGACACCCGTCGACCGGTGGAATTCACCTTGTGGAAGATGACGAACACACCGCGGAAGTTACCCCGATCACCCACGGTGCAGACCTCACGGGCGATGATGACCCAGAACCTCCGCCGCCCACGAAGAAGAATCGTCCGGTGATGCCGAGCTGGGACGATATCGTCTTTGGCGCGAGAAGCGACGACGATCTGGCCTAGGCCCACGCCCCAGTTGGGATGACGGGGATCTCCCGCTCGCGGGCGGTGAGCGAGCCGTGTTGACCCACCATCGCCATGGAGGTCGGGGATGCCCGTGATTCGCGATACGCAACGAGACTGTCGATACACGCCACCGTAATATCCCCCACTCTCTCGAGCACGCCATCGGCTAGTGGCCCAAGCCAACCCTCGTCCACTAGCTGCTCTCTGGTCATAACCTTGGCGCCCCCTCCTAGCCCTTCCTCCCAAGCGGCCTGGATGTCGGCTAGCGCATCGGTAGTGTCCACATAAAGCTGAGGAACACGTGGCTCACCACCCCACGCGATGACGTTTCGCAAAAGAGGCGAGCCTTCAGAAACGAAGAACTTGTGCTCCTCGGGCACATCAATCATCCCATGATCCGCTGTGAGGATAAGGCCCTCATCATCGCGCAACATCGTGGAGATGACGGCGAGCGACGAGTCGAGTTCCTCCAAGCGGTGAGTCCATGATTCGGAGGCGACCCCTTGGGAATGCCCTGTGCGATCGAGGGCCGGCCAGTAGAGATAGGCAAGAGCCCGGTCGTTGCTATCAAAAAACTCCCGCATGGCTTCTGCCTGTTCTTCGAGTGTTTTGACCCCTCGAAAAGTAGCGCCGCGCCAGACGGCTTTGGTGAAGTCACTGCCGGCGAAACGCGTCTCACCCAGCGCGAGGGAGGGAATTCCCTGCCGGGCAGCCACCTCGAAGATGGTGGGTTGCAGCTGCCACGTGTCAGGGTCGACGTAGGGAGCCCAGTCCTTCAGATGGTTGATCAGCTCCCCAGAGCCTGGATCCCGAATCGTGTACCCGACAATTCCGTGTTGCCCAGCTCCAACACCTGTGGTCAGCGATGTCAGCGCACTGGCAGTTGTCGAGGGGAAACCCGAATCAGCAACGAGGTTTCTCGACGACCACGCACTGTGCAGCCAGCGCGCGTGACCTTTGCGATCGCGCAGGTTTGCGGCACCAAGACCATCAACCACCAACACCGCGGCCTTGTTCACCCGACTCAAACCCAAGGGATTCTCCTGGCCCAGGACCGCCATGTGGCAACTACCCAGTACGTCGGCAAGCCTCAGTGGCGTCAACGCCGGAACCAGTACCATAGGCGCCATCCTATGACTGCCCCAACTTCTCCCTCCCCTGCCCTGACTTCCGAACGCATCGTCGACGTTGAACTCACTGATGAGATGCAGGGGTCATTCCTGGAATACGCCTACTCGGTCATCTATTCCCGAGCGCTGCCTGACGCGAGGGATGGGCTCAAACCGGTCCAGCGGCGCATCATTTATCAGATGTCCCAGATGGGCCTCTCCCCGGACAAGGGGCACGTGAAGTCGGCCCGTGTAGTGGGCGAAGTTATGGGAAAGCTTCATCCGCATGGCGATAGCGCTATCTATGACGCACTCGTGCGTTTGGCTCAAAATTTCAGTCTCAGAATCCCCATGGTGGACGGTCACGGCAACTTTGGTTCCCTCGATGACGGCCCGGCAGCCGCCCGTTACACAGAGGCACGTTTGCGTCCAGAGGCGATGGCCATGGTGGCAGATCTAGACGAGGACGTCGTCGATTTTGTTCCCAACTACGACAATCAGCTCCTTCAGCCGAGTGTCCTGCCAGCCGCTATTCCCCACCTCTTGGTCAATGGCGCCAGCGGTATTGCCGTGGGCATGGCCACCAATATGGCACCGCACAACCTGAGCGAAGTGGTCGAAGCACTGCGCCACCTGATCGATCACCCCGAGGCGTCTCTGGAATCGTTGATGGCCTTTCTCCCCGGCCCCGACCTACCTACCGGAGGCACGATTGTGGGCCTCGAGGGAATCAAAGAAGCCTACGAGACCGGCCGCGGTAGTTTCAAAATGCGCGCGACGGTCACGGTAGAGAACGTTGGCCCCAGGAAAACCGGGCTAGTGATCACCGAGTTACCGTATCTGGTCGGCCCGGAGCGAGTCATCGACAAGATCAGAGACGCTGTTAAGGGCAAAAAACTGACCGGGATCAGCGATGTGACAGACCTGACCGACCGCCATAACGGACTGCGTCTCGTGATTAGCCTCGCCAGCGGTTTTGACCCCCAGGCAGTCTTGGCTGAGCTCTATCGGTTGACCCCCCTGGAGGAGAACTTCTCCATCAACTCGGTGGCGCTCGTGAACGGTCAGCCTCAGACGCTGGGGCTCAAAGAGCTACTCGACGTGTTCGTGGAGCACCGAGTGGCTGTGGTCACCAGGCGTTCACAGTTCAGGCTCGATCAGAAAACCCGGCGCCTCCACCTGGTCGAGGGTCTGCTCATCGCGATGACAGACATCGACAAAGTCATTCAGGTGATTCGATCCTCCGATGACGTCGCCTCCGCGCGAGCACGTTTGCAGGAAGTGTTCCAGCTGAGCCAGGAGCAAACCGATTACATTCTGGAACTTCGCCTTCGTCGCCTGACACGGATGTCTGCCATCGAGTTGGAAACAGAGCGCGACGCCCTACACGAGGAGATTGCGCACCTACAGGCCCTTCTCGCCGACGCTCAACTTATTCGACAGACCGTGTCGGACGAGCTGGCTGCTATGGCGAGGGCATATGGAACCCCTCGCCGGAGCGTGCTTTCCGGGGCGACTGCTCCCCTGGCACGAGCCAAGCCCACTGTGGCCAACCTGGAAATCACCGACGCCCCGTGCGATGTTCTGGTTTCTGTCAGCGGAAAAGTCGCGCGCGTCGTGTGGCCAGAGGGTGGACTAGTACCTCCCGCTAAGCGCTCCCCCCATGACGCTCTGCTCACACGGACCACCACGCGTCTGCGAGGCTCCCTCGGCGCTCTCACCAGTGCTGGAAACCTGCATGTTTTCCAGCCGATGGACCTGCCCCAGCTCGAGCCGTCGAAGCCAAATCTTGCGCAGGGTGTCTTGCTCCATGAGTTCCTCGGGCTTGGCCCACAGGATGGAACCGTTATCGCAGTGGTGAACGTCGATGACGCCCCCACGGTGATGCTGGGGACCACCTCAGGCGTTGTGAAACGCATCACTCTTTCTGGGCTTCCGGACAAGTCCCACCACGGCGTGATTGCTCTCAAAGACGGCGACACCGTCGTCGGCGCTCAGGTTGCTGAGAATGACACCCACTGCATTTTCATCACCTCAACGGGCCAACTCCTGCACTTCCCCTCATCCTCTGTGCGGCCTCAGGGCCTGAGTGCTGCAGGTATGGCAGGAATTACCCTGGCAGAGGGAGCCCGCGTGATTTGGGCTGGAGCGCTTGCTCCCGACAAAGCCAGCGTGATTACCGTGTCCGGTTCCTCGCAGGTTCTCCCGGGAACCGAGGCTGTTCGGGTCAAGCGCACCCCACTTGCTGAGTTCCCCGTGAAGGGGCGCGCAACCGGTGGGGTGCGAGCACACACGTTTTTGAAAGGTGAAGACCTGCTGGTTCGAGCCTTTGTGGGCCTGGCGCCTCGAGCCCTTGATTCCAAGGGTGCGCCAGTGGAGCTTGATCTGCCAGAGGCAAAACGAGATGCCTCTGGTGTTCTCACGCCGGAGAGCCCCGAGGCTTTCGGCGAAGCGCTCGCCTAGGCGTCGATTCGCTCGCGCGAGAGACCCGGGCCAGAGACAATAAAGTCGCGCCGGGGAGCAACGTCGTTGCCCATGAGAAGCTCAAAAATATCGGAAGCCTGCTGGGCATCTGAGACTCTAACCCGTCTGAGGGTCCGTCCGGCAGGATTCATTGTGGTGTCTGCCAGTTGGTCGGCGTCCATTTCCCCAAGACCCTTGTAGCGCTGAATCGGTTCTTGGTAGGTCTTGCCCGCGGCTTTGAGCCTTGCCAGGACGGTCCGAAGCTCGTCCTCTGAGTAGGTGTAGATCACGTCGTTGCCGGCTTTGCCGCGATGGGGAACAATCACGCGGTGCAGAGGTGGGACCGCGGCATACACCCGCCCCGCCTCGACAAGTGGGCGCATGTAGCGAAAAAACAGGGTCAACAGAAGGGTTCGGATGTGTGCGCCGTCGACGTCCGCGTCGGACATGATGATGATTTTCCCGTAGCGCGCGCTGCTGAGATCGAAGGTTCTTCCCGAACCGGCGCCGACGACCTGGATGATGGCCGCGCACTCTTGGTTATCGAGCATGTCTTGGACAGAGGCCTTCTGCGTGTTCAGAATTTTGCCGCGAATGGGGAGCAGCGCTTGGTGATTGCTGTCTCTGGCGAGCTTCGCTGTCCCGAGCGCCGAATCGCCCTCGACAATGAAAAGCTCTGTTCCTTCGACATCTTTGGTACGACAATCCACGAGTTTGGTCGGCAGAGTGGACGACTCGAGAGCTGTCTTTCTGCGCTGAGTCTCCTTGAGCGCTCTCGCGGAGAGCCGTGTCTTCATCTCCGCAACAATCTTCTCCTGGAGTAGAGCACTTGCGGCCTTGTCGTCTCGTTGCGTGGACTCAAACTTCTGGGTGAGGCCCTCGGCAACGACCGTGTGAACAATCGACTTAATTCCAGGAGTCCCGAGCACCTCTTTCGTCTGGCCCTCAAACTGAGGCTCAGGTACTCGCACAGCAATGATCGCGGTGAGACCGGCGACAATGTCGTCCTTCTCAACTTTGTCTTTCCCCAACTTCAACCGGCGAGCGTTTTTATCAATCTCTCCACGAATCGCCCTGACGAGCCCGGCGTCAAAACCGGCCTGGTGGGTGCCGCCCTTCGGAGTCTGGATGATGTTCACAAAACTCTTGGTGACAGTGTCGTAACCGGTGCCCCACTGCACCACCACATCAACGTGAACATCGCGGGTGACATCCGTTGATTCCAGGCGTCCCTGTGAGTCCAACATCGGCACAGTCTCATCAAACTGGCCAGAACCCGAGAAATGCCAGGGGCCAACGACCGGTTGGTCAGGCGCTAAATACTCCAGGAAGTCCCTGAGGCCACCCTCGGAGCTGTAGGTGACGAGAGACTCTTCCGCGCCGCTGTTGTCATGAACGTTGATGGTGAGCCCTGGGACCAAGAACGCGGTTTGCCGCGCGCGCTCGGCAAGCTCCGGGGAAGCAAAAGACGCGGCTTTGCCAAAAATCTGCGGATCTGGCCAGAATCGCACGCGCGTCCCAGTCACGCCCTTAGCGACTTTTCCTAGACGCCTCAGTTCGCTGTTGTCGACAAAGGGCTCAAACTGAGACTCGGGACCTGTCGAGCCCTCCGAGTCATGGAAAACACCGGGTTCTCCTCTCCTAAAGGACATACCCCAGGTGACTCCGTCGCGGTCAACTTCGACGTCAAGGCGCTCGGAGAGGGCATTAACTACAGAAGCCCCCACGCCGTGGAGCCCTCCGGAGGTCGCGTAGGAACCGGCTCCAAACTTTCCACCGGCGTGCAGTTTGGTGAAGACCAATTCCACGCCCGTGAGGCCTGACTTGGGCTCGATATCGACAGGAACGCCGCGTCCCCGGTCTCGCACCTCGACACTCCCATCTGGAGCCACCATGACCGAAATCTCGTGACCGTGACCAGCCACCGCTTCGTCAACCGAGTTATCGATGAGTTCCCAGAGGCAGTGCATGAGACCTCTGGCATCGGTAGATCCGATGTACATGCCGGGGCGCTTCCGGACAGCCTCAAGGCCTTCCAAAACTGAGAGATGCCTGGCTGAATAGTCTGAACTTGCCACGGTCTTGATAACTCCTTGTGTCGTAACGCACCCCCGAGCATAGGCCTGGGGTGGGACACCACACGCTCACACCGCCGAGAAGGTGAACTACGCGGTAGGCGAACCTGGGAGAGTCTGACCACGAATCTCAGCACAGTCATGATGAAATGTGACACAACAACTTCGCTGGGCCAAGGAGAGACAATGTCTTACGCAGCTACCGAGACCACCGACAGCGCTCTCGAGATTGTCGCGCCACTGGGCGCGGGCGATGTCTGCGACAGCTGCGGGGCTCAGGCCTATGTTCGTGTCACCCTCCACGCTGGAGATTTGCTCTTCTGCGGTCACCACGCGTCGAAATACCGGGAGTCGATGGGTGACAAAATCGTGAAGTGGCACGACGAAACAGACCGACTGCGGGATGACCGCGCGCACTAAGTCAGGCCCTCCCCTGCGGAGCGCCGAGCTCTCGCGTGAAGCGCTCGCTACCAACCTCACAGCCCTGCGAGCCAAGCACGGCGATGAGGTTGCCATTGATCTTCGATCAAATGCTCTGGGTTTGGGCTCGGCCGAGGTGGGTCGCATCGCCGCCGACGTCGGCATCCGACACTGCCTGCTCGATCGAGCCCAGGTCATACCACCAGGTCTCGCAGCCGCACCGCAGGGTCCACCCGTCCTCTCAGGCTGGTGGAGCGGACCCGGGGGACCCGTGGTGAGCTTCAGTGCAACAATCATCTCCATCAAAGATGTCCCTGCGGGAACGCCGGTGTCCTATGGCTACGAATACCGCACCGCCCAAGAGACCACTTTGGCTCTTGTCAGCGCTGGTTTTGCCGACGGTGTTCCGCGTTGTCCAGGCGCCATGATCGGGATAGGCGGGATGTGCTTTCCCATCGCCGGGCGCATAGCGATGGACCAGTGTGTCGTGGACATCGGTGCCGCGTCCGCCGAGGTTGGTGACCGGGCCACGATGTGGGGCGAATCCCCCTCCCTGGCGCAGTGGAGTTCGTGGTCAGAGCGGCCAGAGGCCGCTCTGCTTGCTCACCTTGGATCGCGGGTGGTGAAGTCGTGGCACTAGAGGATTCTTTCTGGCTCGATATTTCACTGGGCAACTTTCGCGCCAATGTCGCACAGGCGCGATCACAACTGGCCGGAAGTGCCAGGTTGATGGTTGCCGTCAAATCTGACGCCTACGGACACGGCGGCGCAGCAATCGCAGAGGCCGCTGTGTCAGCCGGAGCCGACGCACTCGCGGTGCTCGATATTCCCACCGGTCTCGCGCTACGGGAGACACTTCCGGACACCCCCATGTTGGCCTGGCTTATCTCCCCCCACGACGACTTCCTCGCAGCCAGCGCGGCACAACTCACACTGGGAATCTCACATTCCTGGCAACTCGATGCGATAGCCCGGCAGTGCGAGGGGGTGACGACCACTGTTCACCTCAAAATCGATACCGGACTGCACAGAAACGGGTGCCTACTAGAGCGTTGGCCTGCGCTGGTGACCAAGGCACGGGAACTAGAGCGTGCCGGTCTCATTGATGTTGAGGGCATCTGGTCTCACCTTGCGGACACATCTCTGGAGGAGGACAAGCGATCACTCGAGCGCTTCCACGATGCGCTCGAGGTGGCGCATGCGGCTGGCCTCTCCCCCACGATTCACCATATTGCCGCGTCAGCCGCAGCCAAAGACCTGCCTGAATCGAGGCTCGATATGGTCCGGATTGGCATCATTGTTTTTGGCGTGAGCCCCTTTGATGAGCGCAGTGCTGATGAGCTGGGATTTGCTCCCGTGATGGCACTACGAGCCACAATCACTGAAGTGAACGAGAAGTCGGCAACGATAACCGTCGGCATGGGGTTCGCCCATGGCCTGATGCCGCTGCCTCCCTCGACTGGATGGGTCTCCTGGAATGGCCAACGACTGTCACTCCAGTCCGTTGAGCCCCACCACTGCGTCCTGGGATGGCCAGAGACAGACTCCCCCGCAGTCGGCGACGTTGTCACACTCTTTGGCGACCCCGCAGAGCGCTCACCGCGCGCCGAGGACTGGGCTGCGTGGTCGAGGACAATTGGCGATGAAGTCATCAGTGCGATGTCACCGTCAGTTCCCAGGCGCTATCTCAGCGACTAACTCCCAGCCTGGCCGTGATTGCGCCGCGCGCTCGCGCAGCAAGATCTGCAACGCGCTCGTGGAAGTCGGTGACCGCTGGCACCAGTCCGCGGGCGGCAAGCATCCCGCCGACAATGTCATCAACCCAGTGCGGGTTGAGCGACAGCGCTGGCCCACCTAGGCGGGTCGCCATGAGCGTCCCCGAGATGAGACCCTCGGCCACGCTGTGCTCACGAGAGGCCTTGTCAATGCTCCAGAGCGCCTGGACGCCCTCATCGAGGGTGCTTGAGCCCACCTGATTGATATAGCCCGCGCAGTCACGACTCTTGTAGTCGAGGCCACTGACCTCACCGGAGAAACGCCCTGACCGGTGGTCTGCACTCGAGGGGAAGACACCGACACCTGGAGTCAGGTCTCCGGTGGCAGTGACAACGTGGTGGCCGAGGAGATCCCAGCCTGTTCCGACGGCGAAGAACCAGGCGCCCTGGTCCTGCCAGGAGCGCAGAGCGGACACCAATCCCATCAGCTCAGTGGCTGCCGGACCGATACTCGACCCAGACCCACTACCCACCGACACACAATCAACAGTTCTCACTACGTCAGCGGGCCGGTGAATATCCACAATGGACACCTCGTGGCCCATGTGTCGCAGGGTGGCACCAAGAATCTCAGCCCCGGCAGCTGACCCGTTGGAGCCCAACATGGTGGGCAACAGGCGCGCGATTATGAACGGGGAGGTCATCGTGCGCCCTCAAGTTCCTTATATCCGGCGAGGCGCCGGATGAGCATCATCTGTTCATAATTCACGATTGCCCTCACGGGCTCGTCCGTGGCGCGAGAAAGCCTGGTCACGGTGGTGAGGGCCTCGGCGGTGTCCTCAACGATCGTGCCGTAGGGAATTCCTCGATACTCAAGGAACAGCGCCCACTGCGCTGCTTTGCTCCCACTGAGCACATCAACGTGGTCGATGGGACCTAAATCGACATCAAAAATCCACGAGGGGTCTGGTGTCCCCTCGTCCACAGCCACCCAGACAATCTCGAGCGGACCCTCCAGCGCCGCCACGTTGACCTGGAGGCTCGGCAAATTCTTCATCATTGTGAGAGAGATCTCACGACCCCGATAGACGATGGTCTCGCCGCGCCCAAACACAGGCGCTTGACGCTCAAAGGCTCGTGAAATTGCCTGGCCGTCGAGTTCGTGGCCAAGGACAAGAGCGGTGGCTCCTAGGGCCAGAGTGGCATCCACGGCGTAGTGGAGGCCAGGTGAGGGCAGTGTTACACGGTGGGCTTTATCGCCAAGAACTATCGCGGCTTCGCTCCCCTGGGTCGACTCCAGCACCGCTACGGGGTTGGAATCTGGGGTGTGTGAAGCCTCAAAGAACACGGGAGCGGCAACCAATCCATGGGATTGGCTTGCTATGGCGTCCTGCGAGACATCAACGGCGTGAGTGGCGACCCCTGCGTCTAGGACCTCGTGGGCTAGGGCGACAAGATTCGGGTCTGCTTGATTCACCAGAACACCGCGTTTGGCGCGAAGCGCCAGAGTTCGCATCATCTGGTACACGTTTTCAGGCTCTCCGAAACGGTTGAGCTGGTCGACTTGGAGGTTGGTGACCACGACCCAATCGGGGCGCAACAGCGCGGCGATCTGCGGGCCATACGCCTCGTCCACCTCAAGAACAGCAATGTCCGCTGAGACCCGTCCAAAAAGAGAGCACTGTGCCACCACGGCTGAGCCCAAACCCTGCGGGAGGTTGCCTCCAGCCGGGTTGCTGAACACCCGAACACCGTGCTCCGCGAGAACAGAGCTCAGCATGGCCGTGGTAGTGGATTTTCCATTAGAACCGGTCACGAAGATGACTCCACCTGGGATCGAACCGAGGGTTCTCGAGAGCACATCTGGCACTAAGCGCAGAAGAACCCAGCCAGGAAAAGCGGAGCCGCCGCCGCGCAGCCGCGTGGCAACGCGAGCAATCCTGGAGACTAGGAGAGCCCAGAAGAGTCGCATGCTACTTACTCGAGGTAGTCGCGAAGGGCTTGAGACCGGGAGGGGTGGCGAAGCTTCGCCATGGTCTTTGACTCAATTTGGCGAATACGCTCGCGGGTAACACCGAAGGTGTCGCCAATCTGGTCGAGAGTTTTGGGCATTCCATCGCCCAGACCAAAACGCATCCGAATAACTCCGGCTTCCCTTTCGGACAGGGATTCGAGGAGCATTTCTAACTGACGCTGCAGCATCGTGAAACCCACCGCATCCGCGGGCACGACGGCCTCGGTGTCTTCAATCAGGTCACCAAATTCGCTATCACCGTCTTCGCCAAGGGGAGTGTGCAGTGAGATGGGCTCGCGACCATACTTCTGGACCTCAACAACCTTCTCCGGGGTCATGTCAAGTTCGCGGGCCAACTCTTCAGGGGTTGGTTCGCGACCAAGGTCTTGAAGCATCTGGCGCTGAACTCGAGCGAGTTTGTTGATGACCTCGACCATATGGACCGGAATGCGGATAGTACGAGCCTGGTCCGCCATGGCACGGGTGATGGCCTGCCGAATCCACCACGTCGCATAGGTGGAGAATTTGAAGCCCTTGGTGTAGTCGAACTTCTCCACGGCCCGAATCAGACCGAGGTTTCCTTCCTGGATCAGGTCTAAGAACTGCATGCCACGTCCGGTGTATCGCTTGGCCAACGACACCACCAGACGCAGGTTGGCCCCGAGCAAGTGGTTCTTCGCGCGATAACCGTCTTTGGTAATTTCGTGAAGCTCACGGGCAAGTTTTGTGGTCTTTTGCGAGTTGGTGAGTTGGGACAGCTTTTCCTCGGCGAACAAACCAGCCTCAATCCGCATGGCAAGCTCAACCTCTTCCACGGCGTTAAGAAGCGCGACTCTACCGATCTGCTTCAGGTAGTCCTTGACCGGGTCAGCAGTGGCACCGGTAATGGTGGTGGACACAATCGGCGCATCATCATCATCAGAACTCGAGAGCACCAGCGCGCCCTGAGGAAGCACTTGAACTTCCTTCTCGTCTTCGTCTTCTTCGGGCTCGTCGTCAATCGCTGCTTCCGCGAGCGCAGCAATGACCTCAGCGCCGAGCTTGATTGCAACATCATCAGCGACAACGTCCACGACGTCGTCGCTGTCAATCTCAACAGCTATATCGTCATCGAGATCAATGTCAATGTCATCAACGACCCCGTCAACGGCAAGCGCCGGGGTTGACTCTGTGCCCTTGGTCCTGGGCGGCGCAGCTTTCTTCGCGGGAACCTTCACCGCGGGCTTAGCCGGTGCAGCCTTCTTAGCGGCCGGCTTGGCAGGAGTTCGTGGAGCCGCTGGCTTAGCCGGAGCCTTTGTGGCGGCGGTCTTGGCCGGCGTAGTTGTGGGCGTGGCCGTTGCAGTGGGCTTCTTCGCGCCTGTGGTCTTAGTTGCCACCGTCTTGGGCGCCGCTACCTTCTTCGGTGTCGTGGTTCGAGAGGTGCCAGGCGATGCGCTTGAGGGCGTCACAGAGGTCGAGGTAGCTTTCTTGGTGGTGTCTGGATTCTTACGGAATCGATCAACAAAACCGCCAAGTCCCTTACGCGGGGACTCTGCGGGCGCGGGGGATTTCGCGCCTTTGGCGCTCGCCACAGGCTTATTAGCTGGGGCTGGCTTCGACGTTGCCATGGGCGACCTGGTCCAATGCGTTGAGGGCAGTAGGAAGACCCTTGTCAAGTTCCTCGGGGCGAAAACCGAGGAGCACAACAGGGCCTGAAACCATTATGGCACGATTACTGAGCCCGGCCGTTCAGGCGTATCGCACTGAGTGTCAACGCGCGTCACCATCGCCCGCGGTGTCGGCTGCGTGGCGCTTGGCCAGGAAGTCCTGAAGCTCAGCGGCAATCGTGTCGGCACTGGGAACTTCTCCGTCTGCGCCCATCAGGGGCGAGGGCATGGGGTTATCTTCCATATAGGAATCGTGCCGGGTCTCAAGAGTCCCCACGAGCTTGTTGAGCTCCTGGTTGTTCTCCACCTGCTCGGAGATACCCCGCAGAAACTCGCGCCCGGCTTCTCGCAGTGAATCGGTAGGAAAGACCAACCCGGTCGCCCTGGTCACCGACTGCAGGGCGGTGACCGCTGCGTCAGGAAACTCTGTGTCCGCCAAATAATGCGGCACAAGGACCACAAAACCGGCAGTCGGGTGGTCCTTTTCTTGCAAGCGATACTCGACCAGGTGCATCAGGGTTCCTGGCACGCCCGTTGTAGGCCGCCACACAGACAGCGCGTCGGTGAGCTCACTGCGATTTCCGCTCACTGTGACCCCGAGGCTCCTGGTGTGTGGCACTGGCATCGGAATAGCGTGCACCCAGGTACTCGAGGTCACACCCAGTTCGTCAATGAGATCGACAATGCGAGAGCTCACCTGGTCCCAACGAAAATCCGGTTCATAGCCTGAGAGAAAAAGAAACTCGGTGCCGACCTCGTCCCGAACTAAATCCAGCGATAAGCGAGGCGGTTGATAACTGGTGAGAGCCGTTTCCTCAAATTGAAACAACGGGCGTCTCGCCCGGTAGTCGATGAGGAGGTCATTGACGAAGGTGCCGACTCTCTCGTTGGAGAAGGTGTCCATCATGTAGTTGTTTACCTGCGTGACAGTGGCCCCGGCATCGGCAAAGCCTGTGAGGCCAGCGACCAGGGGCAAGCCCTGGGGTACGGCGGAGAGCTCGAGGGCTTCACGAAAGACATGATCGGCAAACATCCCTCCATGGTACAAGCACCCTTCGACACTGGCCTGAGTGCACGGCCAGCAGCGCGAGCGCGCCGTGGATTAACATGGGGACATGAGCCTCCCCGAAATTACAGCCTCCACCGCCAACCCCGCAGAGCTCGACGTGGACGTCCTCGTCGTGGGCCTTGCCTCGAACGGTGAAGGCTCCCAGATTGCGACCAGTGGCCTCACCGCTGAACTGGCAGACGCTCTCCTGGATGCTGCCACAGCTGTGGGAGCTGACAGTGATCGCAACAACACGTGTCGGATTCCAGCACCCCCGGGTTTTGCGTGCACCAGCATCGTGTTGACCGGGCTTGGGGCAGGGACACCAAGCGCCAACGACCTCCGCGAAGTATCTGGCTATGCCGCCCAGAATATTCAGAAGGTCTCCCGGGTTGCCTATGCCTTGCCCGCCACAACCAGTGACGACCTCCTGGCAGTTGCCGAGGGTGCCTTGATCGGGTCCCACCGCATTCAGAAGACCAATGTCCCAGGCGAAGCCGCAGTGAGCCTCCAGACCATCACGGTGTGCGGCAAAGCATCTCCCACCGACCTCAACCTTGCCCGCATTAGGGCAGAGGCCATCTGGCGCGTGAGAGACCTGGTGGCTTTGCCACCCAATGTCTTGCACCCGCAGTCCTTTGTCGAGCGCGTAACCGCCATGGCATCATCTCTTGATATCTCCATCGAGGTTCTCGATGAGGCAGCACTGAGAGACCAGGGTTACGGTGGGCTCACCGCGGTCGGCCAGGGGTCCACCAACCCGCCCCGCATGATGATTCTGCGCTGGGCTCCCCCGAGTGCGACGAGGCATATTGCCCTCGTTGGCAAAGGCATTACCTTCGACTCGGGAGGTCTGTCCCTTAAGCCCGCAAACTCCATGGTCGGGATGAAATACGACATGACTGGAGCTGCGGTGGTCTCTGCAGTTGTTCTGGCCAGTGCCGCCAGCGCCACCTCAACAGCAGTGACCGCTTGGGTCTGTCTGGCGGAGAACATGCCAAGCGGCAGTGCGTCTCGCCCCAACGACGTCATCACCATCAAGAACGGCACAACGGTCGAAATCCTCAACACCGATGCGGAAGGTCGATTGGTGCTAGCCGATGGACTGAGCGCAGCGTCGGTGGAAAACCCGGACCTCATCATTGACGTGGCGACGCTAACCGGGGCTGCCCGAGTGGCACTCGGTGAGCGATATGCGGGCTTGATGGGCTCGGAGGACGCCGTATCCGAGGTTCACGAGGCCGCCAAGAACGCTGGAGAACTCGTGTGGCCGATGCCCTTGCCCGAAGAACTCCGGTCATTGCTCAAAACCGACGTGGCCGACATTGCCAACGCCAAGCCCGGAAACACACTCGGTGGGATGTTGGTGGCGGGACTGTTCTTACGCGAATTCATTGGAGTCGATAGCGACGGTAATCGGTTGCCCTGGGCTCACCTCGACATCGCGGGACCGGCAGAAAACTCTTCGGGCGCCTGGGGTTACACACCCAAGGGACCAACGGGAGCTCTGACCCGCACGCTGTTGGAGATTGTGGGCGCGAAGCCCCCGGTCACCAAGTAGTAGGCTTGGTGGGCACGGCCTCCGTGAGGTCGGGCGTTTGTCATCTGGGCCGTTGGGCTAACTAACGTGAGGGAGTCTCCTACTCGTGGCTGAGCACACTTTTGATCTTGTCGTTCTAGGCGCAGGAAGTGGTGGCTACGCAGCCGCTCTTCGAGCCAGTCAACTCGGCATGAGCGTCGGGCTCATTGAGAAAGACAAGGTCGGTGGCACCTGCCTTCATCTGGGGTGTATTCCCACCAAGGCTCTCCTGCACGCCGCAGAGGTTGCTGACTCTGCTCGCCACTCCGACATGTTTGGCGTTCGGGCAACACTCGAGGGTGTTGACCTGCCCGCGGTAAACCAGTACCGCGATGGCATCGTCGCGTCAAAATACAAGGGCTTGCAGGGGCTCATTAAAGCCCGCGGCATCACCATGATTGAAGGCACGGGCACACTAATTTCTCCGACCACCGTCCAGGTGGGCGACGACACAATTGTCGGTAAGAACGTTGTTCTGGCCACCGGCTCATACCCGAAGTCCCTCCCCGGGCTGGAGATCGGTGGACGCATTATCACCTCCGAGCAGGCTCTCGCTCTCGATTGGATTCCCAACAAGGTCATCATTCTCGGCGGTGGAGTAATCGGTGTTGAGTTCTCCAGCGTCTGGCGCTCGTTCGGCGCCGAGGTCACCATCGTTGAGGGGCTGCCTCGTTTGGTGCCCGCCGAGGACGAGTCAATTTCTAAGCAGTTTGAGCGTGCGTTCCGCAAGCGCGGCATCAATTTCCACACTGGTGTGCGTTTCCAGTCCGCAACCCAGGACGATAACTCTGTGACCGTCACCCTCGACAACGGCACAGTCGAGACCGCAGACCTATTGCTTGTCGCTGTGGGACGCGGACCCAAGACCGATGGCATGGGTTTCGAAGCGGTGGGCGTTGCCATGGACCGCGGCTACGTCCTCACCGACGAGCGCCTTCGCACCAACATCCCCGGGGTGTTCGCCGTCGGCGACATTGTGCCAGGCATTCAACTTGCCCACCGCGGCTTCCAGCACGGAATCTTCGTGGCGGAGGAGCTTGCTGGCCTGAACCCCATGGTCGTATCGGATCGCAATATCCCGAAGGTCACCTACAGCGAGCCCGAGGTTGCCTCTGTTGGCTACTCCGAGCACGCAGCGAAGGAAGAGTTTGGCGAGGCAGGCATCGCCGTCTATGACTACAACCTTGCAGGCAACGGCAAGAGCCACATTCTCGAAACCGCCGGTTCCATCAAGGTGATTCGCCAGGTGGATGGCCCAGTCCTCGGTGTTCACATGATTGGCGCTCGCGTCGGAGAACTCATTGGCGAAGCGCAGCTCGCCGTCAACTGGGACGCACACCCGGAAGATATTGCCCCGCTGCTCCACGCTCACCCCACCCAAAACGAAGCTCTGGGAGAGGCCTTCCTCGCTATCGCAGGCAAACCCCTGCACGCGCTGTAGGGTCTTCCCGAAACCCCTCTCACAAGGAGACATCTCACCATGAGTCAAGAAGTCACCCTCCCGGCCCTCGGCGAAAGCGTCACCGAAGGAACGGTCACCCGTTGGTTAAAGAAGGTCGGTGACACGGTCGCCGTCGACGAAGCCCTTGTTGAAATCTCCACCGACAAAGTCGACACTGAAATCCCCTCGCCCATCGCCGGCGTAGTGGAGGCAATTCTGGTGGCCGAGGATGAGACCGTCGCAGTTGGCGCAGTTCTTGCTCGTATTGGTGATGGCTCTGGAGCCGCTACCATACCTGCCGCGCCCGCCGCACCCGCCGTGGTTGAACCCGCCGTCACTCAAGTCCCCGTCGCTGCAACCCCGCCAGCTCCTGAGCCCACTCCTGAGCCCACTCCTGAGCCCGCTCCTGTTGCCGCACCTGTCGCAGCACCACCTTTCGTGACGCTGCCACCGGTTGCCGCTCCAGCGGTTGCCGCTCCCCCCGTGCCAGTTCCCGCCCCGCAGGTTGCCTCAGCCCCTGCTCCAGCAGGCCTCCCCCAGCCCCTACCACCGGGCGGGCGCGCAATGCCCTATGTGACTCCGATCGTGCGCAAGCTTGCCCATGATCACGGCATTGACGTGTCGCGGATTACCGGAACAGGCGTTGGTGGTCGCATCCGCAAGGACGACATTCTGGCCGCCGCCGGCCAGGCCAGCCAGCCAGCTCCGCTCGCCGCACCCACCACGGTGGCCGCCTCAGACCTGCGCGGCACCTCGGTTCCGATGAGCCGCCTGCGGAAGGTTATCGCCGAGCGTGCTGTTGCCTCCATGCAGCAAACCGCCCAGCTGACGAGTGTCGTCGAGGTGGATGTCACCGAGGTCGCTGAATTGCGCGCTGTTGTCAAGGACCAGTTCGTAGCTGCCACCGGCGTCAAGCTCAGTTTCCTGCCCTTCTTCGTGAAGGCGGCAGCCGAGGCTCTTCAGGTTTTCCCCATCATCAACGCGATCGTCGATGGAGACAACATTGTGTACCCGGCAACAGAAAACATCTCTATCGCTGTTGATACGGAGCGCGGCCTCCTCACTCCCGTTCTCAAGTCAGTCGGTGAGCTGAACATTGCCCAGATAGCCGCAGCGGTGTCCGACCTAGCCGAGCGCACCCGCACGAACAAGTTGAGCCCGGATGAGCTAGCCGGTGGAACGTTCACCCTGACAAACACGGGATCCCGAGGCTCTCTCTTTGACACCCCGGTGGTGTTCCTCCCCCAGGTTGCCATCCTCGGCACGGGCATCGTGCAGAAAAAGCCCGTGGTCGTCACCCATGACGGTGACGACTCCATTGCGATTCGTCAGATGGTCTACTTGGCACTCTCCTATGACCACCGCATTGTCGACGGAGCAGACGCGGCCCGGTTCCTCACCATGGTGAAGGACCGTCTCGAGGCCGGCGACTTCGACGGCGATCTCGGCATCTAAGAACGCTTCAGGAAATCGAGGGTTAACCATGGCGAAGAAAAACGACTCAACCACCAAAGAGCCAGGCAGAGCAAAGCAGCTGTGGCAAATCTTCTTGATGACCAAGAAGACCGACAAGGCATTGATCCCGCTGTTGATTCTGACCCTCGTCGCCCCCCTTGCTGCTGGTATCGGGGCGGCCATCCTGATTTCTGCTGGCAGTATCCTCACCCTGATTCTCTACATCATCACCGGTCTGATGCTCTCGATTCTGTTGACCCTGGTAGTGCTCGGGAACCGAGCAGAGCGCACTGCCTACCAACAGATCTCTGGCAAGCCAGGCGCTGTTGGCGCAGTCCTGCGCAGCGCGCTGCGCCGCGTGTGGCAGGCCAGCGAATTTCCTGTTGCGGTCAATCCAAAGACTCAAGAGGCTGTCTATCGGGCGGTGGGCAAGCCAGGCGTTGTTCTGATTGGTGAGGGGCCTCAGTCCAAGACCAAGAAGATGCTCGATGACGAGCGTCGAGCTGTGCTGCGCGCGGTTCCCGACATTCCCGTGCACTACGTGTTCGTGGGGCCTGATGCCGATGCAACCCCTCTCTACAAGCTCAGCAAAAAGCTGAGATCCTTCAAGAACTCCTTGCGCAAGGCAGAAGTTCTGGCGGTCTCGCACCGTTTGAATTCACTCTCGCGAGGAGGGAGCCTGCCCATCCCCAAGGGCATGGACCCCATGAAGGCTCGAGCCCAGCGTCCCCGCTAGGGACGACTCTGGCTAACGACGCACCAGGATTGTCCCGACCAGGCGGTCGTGGCCGCCTCGCATGTCCTCATCGGTGAGTATCGCCGGGATCACCGCGGCGACCAGCAGCGGGCGCACCAGGGGAGCAATGATGCCCAGTGCCCCACCCCTGATCGGCGCAATGCGGATTCCGCACATCAGGTGACCGGGCGTTCCTGCCGCAAAGAGGCCACCGAGCATCGATAGGCCCACGAACACAGCCAAGGTCGGAAGAGCACGGTATTCAAAAAACAGGACAGACACACCAACGGCAATGCCCCAGTCGATGGCCAATCCGAGGGCCCTTCGCAGATAGGTGGGAGTGGACCGGGGGCCATTTTTCGGCAAACCAAACTTCTTGCCGGGCCAATAGTTGGGGTCAGCGCTCTCCACCTCGCCAGTGTAGGGCGAGTTACGAGTCGGTCAGGGTTTAACACGTCTGAAACATTTCGGATATCGCAAAGAAACTGACGGGGCTTAGCGTGAGGGTGCGTTGAAACCTCAGCGCGCCCCATCCCACGAAAAATCAGGAGCCACCAGCATGTTTAAGAACTCCTCTGAGGTTCTCAAATACATCAAAGATAACGACGTCAAGTTTCTTGACATCCGCTTCACCGACCTTCCGGGTGTGCAACAGCACTTCAACATTCCCGCCAAATCTGTCGACGAAGAGTTCTTCACCGTCGGCCAACTCTTTGATGGTTCTTCCATCCGAGGTTTCCAGCAAATCCACGAATCAGACCTTCAGCTGATTCCCGATGTGACCACGGCCTATGTCGATCCGTTCCGCGACGAGAAGACCGTCATCATGATCTTCGACATCTACAACCCTCGCAACGGAGAGATTTATAGTCGCGACCCGCGCCAGGTTGCTCACAAGGCCGAGAAGTATTTGGCCTCGACGGGAATCGCCGATACAGCCTTCTTTGCACCCGAGGCTGAGTTCTTCATCTTTGATGACGTTCGCTACGAAGTCCGTCAGAACCGCAGCTACTACGAGGTTGATTCGATTGAGGGCGCCTGGAACACCGGGCGTCACGAAGAGGGTGGCAACCTTGCCAACAAGACCCCCTACAAGGGTGGCTACTTCCCGGTCAGCCCCATTGACCACATCGCTGATCTGCGGGATGACATCTGCCTCAAACTCGACGACGCCGGACTGATTGTTGAACGCTCGCACCACGAGGTGGGAACCGCCGGTCAGGCAGAAATCAACTATCGCTTCAACACCATGGTGAAGGCGGCGGATGACATTCTGAAGTTCAAGTACATCGTCAAGAACACGGCCCTGCAGTGGGGCAAGACGGCCACTTTCATGCCCAAGCCCCTCATGGGTGACAACGGTTCGGGTATGCACACCCACCAGTCGCTCTGGAGCGACGGCAAGCCACTGTTCTACGACGAGGCTGGCTACGGTGGACTGAGCGACA
Organism: actinobacterium acMicro-4; assembly: GCA_000754445.1. GTDB lineage: Bacteria > Actinomycetota > Actinomycetes > Actinomycetales > Microbacteriaceae > Pontimonas. The sequence continues at coordinate 31,835 of JNSD01000004.1, forward strand.
TCGCTCGTTGGTATATCGGTGGAATACTCGCCCACGCGCCAGCGCTCCTTGCCTTCACGAACCCGAGCATCAACAGCTTCCACCGCTTGGTTCCAGGCTTTGAGGCTCCGGTCAACCTGGTGTATTCGGCTGGAAACCGCTCGGCGGCCATCCGTATTCCGATCACCGGAACCAACCCGAAGGCCAAGCGCATCGAGTTCCGTGCGCCTGACGCGTCGGGTAATCCCTACCTCGCCTTTGCTGCTCAGATGATGGCGGGTCTGGATGGCATCCAGAACAAGACCGAACCCCACGAGCCAGTGGACAAGGACCTCTATGAGCTTCCCCCCGAGGAAGCCAAGTCGATCCCGCAACTCCCCGGCTCTCTCGAAGCGGCACTGGCAGCACTGGAGGCCGACAACGCCTTCTTGCTCAAGGGTGGCGTCTTCACCGAAGATCTGATCGAAACCTGGGTTGCGTTCAAACGCGAACACGAGATTGCGCCCATGGCGCAGCGCCCTCACCCGTTCGAGTACGAGCTTTACTACAGCGTCTAGATCACCTCGACTCTGGTGGGTCCTATCGTGGGATGGGGCCCACCAGTGCCGTTAAGGGGTGTTTTTCTTCCCGTAGAAGACTCGCTCGAACACGACTCTCGCGTGGCGCGTGACCCTGAGGTACTGCTCGTCCAAGGCTGTCGCACTTCCCGGCTGGTAGCCCATCAGCCTGGCCGCGCCCTCCAGGGTCTCGCGATCAACGGGCAGGACATCTGTAGCCCTGGCTCCAAAAAGCGTCAGCGCGGTGCGAACCCGCGAAGCCATCAGCCACGCGTCACGGAGCTCCTCTGCGTCGGAGCTCGTGACAATGCCCTCCGCTTCTAAGACTGATAGTGCTAGCAGCGTCGAGGGGGTGCGAAGCCCCTCTAGTCGTCGCCCGTGGTGAAGTTGAAGAAGCTGAACAGCCCACTCCACGTCGCTCAGCGACCCCCGACCAAGCTTCAGGTGTCTCGTGGCATCAGCGCCCTGGGGAAGACGCTCCGACTCGACTCGCGCCTTGATCCGTCGAATCTCACGAGCGTCACTCTCCCCAAAGCTCTCCGGATAACGCACAGCATCAGCCATCAGCATGAAGTCTGCGCGCAGTGCGCCATCGCCAATAACGTCTCTCGCGCGAAGGAGTGCTTGCGCTTCCCAGCCCAGAGCCCACCGCTCGTAGTACTGCCGATAGGCGTCAAGGCTGCGCACCAGAGGGCCATTCTTCCCCTCGGGACGAAGCCCCGCGTCCAGTTCCACAGGAAAAAGCACATCCTCGCTCAGGCGGGTGATGTCCTTCACCACTGTGGAGGCAACGTCCATCGCCTGGTCCCCAGCACCGGCATCCCGGAAGACATAGAGCACATCGAGGTCGCTACCAAAGCCCAGTTCTGCTCCACCGAAACGACCCATGCCAATAATGGCAAACTCAATCCCCGCGGCGTCTCTGCGGGCGATCTGGCATATCCCCTCCAAGAAGACCTCGGCGAGCTCACTCATGGCCCGCCCCACCCCTCCGATGTCGATTACCCCGACCATGCTGCCAAGCGCAATTCTCAAAAGCTCCCTCCGGCGCAACTGGCGCAGAGCGCCGCTGGCGCCGACCTCATCGGCCGAGTGTCGCTCGAGGGTTGCCCGCGTCTCGTCACGCAGGGAGCCTTGGTCTCGGGGAGCTAAATCCTCATCGTTATCAAGCCAGGCCGCCCCCTCGGGAATCCGACCGAGAAGCGCTGAGACATATCGGCTCGTCGAGAGCACACCCGTGAGACGCTTGGCAGCGCCCGAAGAATCTCGCAGCATCCGCAAAAACCAGTGCGTCTCGCCCAAGTCATCGCTGAGCGTCCTAAACGCGAGAAGGCCCCCGTCTGGGTCGGTGCCCTCGGAGAGCCACGAGAGAAGCACCGGGAGCAACGTGCGCTGGATTGCGGCGCGCCGTGACACCCCCTGGGTAAGAGCGCTGATGTGGTGGAGAGCGCCCTCGGGATTACGAAAACCAGAAGCTTGCAGGCGCAGTGTTGCCTGCTCGCTGGTCAGCTCAACCCCCGAGGCCGGCAGCCCCGCGACGGCAGAGAGCAGTGGGCGATAGAAGAGCTTCTCGTGAAGACTTCGCACCGCTCGCTGAATTCCCCGCCAGTGAGCCACTAAATCATCGGCATTGTCAGCGAGCTTGGTTGAGCGAGCAAGTACCCGGATGGCACTCTCGTGCCGAGGCATCAGGTGGGTGCGCTCGAGCTTGGAGAGTTGAATTCGGTGCTCCAGTAGACGCAGCGTCCGGTACGCAAGGTCAAACTCCGCAGCTTCAGCTCGCCCCACATAACCGGCCTGGGACAGTGCCCGAAGAGCACCAAGAGTGTCGGCGAGGCGTACCGAATCATCGGTGGCGCCGTGAACCAACTGAAGAAGCTGAATGGTGAATTCAATGTCTCGAAGCCCACCCGGGCCTAGCTTGATCTGATAATCGACATCCTCGGGTGGAATGTTTGCCGTCACACGCTCGCGCATCCGCTGCACCTGCTCGACAAACCCAGGCCGCTGCGACGCTGCCCAAATCATCGGCTCAACCGCCGCGCGATAGCGCTGACCAAGGTCGTGATCTCCCGCGAGCGGGCGCGCCTTGATCAATGCCTGGAACTCCCAATCGCTAGCCCAGCGCTGGTAATACGCGATGTGAGAATCCAGGGTGCGCACGAGTGCACCGTCTTTGCCCTCCGGGCGAAGATTGGGGTCGACCTCCCACAGACCAGGTTCAACGCCGAACTCCGTGATGCCACGCGCTGTCTCGCGAGCCAGCGCGGTTGCGCCCGCCAGTACCTTCTCTTGGTCGTGGCCCTCTGGAACCTCGGTGACGTAGATGACATCCACGTCGCTGAGGTAATTGAGCTCGGCTGCGCCCGCCTTCCCCATGCCAATGATGGCGAGGGGAACATCGCTCGCCCCAAGCTGGTGTCGGGCTCTCGCGAGCATGAGCGACACGTCGACAACAGCGCCTGCCATATCGGCTAGAGCGCGGGCCACTCGCTCGACCACAGTGAGCGGAGTTGAGGCTTCGGAATCCCACAACGCCAGGGAACCGAGTGCTCGGCGATAAGCCACTCGCAGAGCGGTGATGGCCTCCTCGCCGGCAAGCCCTTCCACGGCCGCAGTAAAGACGCTCTGATAACCAGATTGATCCGGTGGCTGCTTGAGCGACGTTGTCACTAGATTCCACTGGTCGGGTCGTCGCAGAAGATAGTCCCCGAGACCGGAGCTGACACCGGTAAGGGTAATCAGGCGACGACGCGGAGCCTCTTTCGACCACAGGGCCTGAAAGCGCTTAGCGTCCTTGGCTCGAAGTGCCAGGAGGGTCTGGGCGGCGAGATCAGGATTTGCGGCATGGGAGAACTCCTCGGGGGACGCTTGGAGGTTCTCCAGCGCGCTGGTTGCCTGGTCAAGGCTCTCGAACCCCGCTCGGGCCACGAGGGTGAGGGCGGAAGGAGGCCTTCGCATGAGCGCTCGGGCTTAGAGAAGTTCGAGGTTGCGGGAGAGCTCGTAGGGAGTCACCTGCGCGCGATACTCCAGCCAGTCCCGCTTCTTGTTCAGCAACACATAATTGAACACTTGCTCACCCAGAGTCTCAGCGACTAGCTCACTGCCCTGCATTAGCTCGAGGGCTCTGTCCAAGCTGGCCGGGAGCGGTTCATAACCGAGCGCCATGCGCTCGCCCTCACTCAGCTCCCAGACAGTGTCCTCTGCCTCTGGCGGAAGTTCGTAGTTCTCAGAAATTCCTTTGAGGCCTGCGGCCAGAAGGACGGCGAAGGCTAAATAGGGGTTGGCCGCAGAATCAATGCCGCGATATTCCACGCGAGCGCTTTGCCCCTTGCCAGGCTTATACAGCGGAACGCGCAACAGCGCAGAGCGGTTGTTGTGCCCCCAGGTGACGTAGCTGGGAGCTTCGTGCCCGCCCCAGAGCCGCTTATAGGAGTTCACAAACTGGTTGGTGATCGCAGTGAACTCAGGGGCATGGCGCAAGATACCCGCCACGAAAGACCGTCCCACTGCGGAGAGCTGATATTTGCCGGCTGGGTCGAAGAACGCGTTGGTGTCGCCTTCGAAGAGCGAAAGGTGGGTGTGCATTCCAGAGCCCGGGTGCTGGGCAAGGGGCTTCGGCATAAAAGTCGCATACACGCCTTGCTCAATCGCGACCTCTTTGATGACGGTGCGGAAGGTCATAATGTTGTCCGCTGTGGTCAGGGCGTCCGCGTATCGCAGGTCAATCTCGTTCTGCCCGGGTCCAGCCTCGTGGTGACTGAATTCCACCGAGATACCCAGGTCTTCCAGCATCCGCACCGCACGACGGCGGAAATCATGAGCCGTTCCACCGGGAACATTGTCAAAGTAGCCAGCAGAATCCACAGGCTCAGGCCCGTGAGGGCCATAAGAACTGGACTTTAGGAGATAAAACTCAATCTCGGGGTGGGTATAAAACGTGAATCCCAGATCCGCAGCCTTTTCGAGCTGGCGCTTGAGGACATAGCGAGGGTCGGAGACTGCGGGCTGCCCGTCGGGGGTTGTGATGTCGCAGAACATGCGAGCTGTTGGGTCGATTTCACCGCGCCAGGGCAGGATCTGAAAAGTCGTGGGGTCGGGGTGGGCGAGAACATCGGCTTCAAACGCACGGGTAAAGCCCTCGATGGACGACCCATCGATGCCAAGACCCTCCGCGAAGGCGCCTTCCACCTCAGCGGGGGCAATCGCCACCATTTTGAGGGTGCCCACAACGTCGGTAAACCAGAGTCGAATGAACTTAACTCCGCGCTCTTCAATAGTGCGCAACACGAAGTCTCGTTGTTTGTCCATCGTTCCCTCACAGCAGCTCCGAACTGGAGTAATTCCTAAGCATTAGGCTACTCGGTATGCCCCGTCTTCGCTTGGCTATGGCCCAAACTAACCCGATTGTGGGTGACCTTCAGGGCAACAGTGAGCGCCTTCTGGAACTGGCCACCAGCGCCTATAGCCACGGCGCTCAGGTTTTCATGACCGGTGAGTTAGCTCTCACAGGATATCCCATCGAAGACCTAGCTCTGCGAGACAATTTCCTGGCTAGCGCAACGCGCCACGTGGCTGAGTTTGCTCGCCTTCTCGAGGTTGCTGGCATGGGTGAGCTCGTTGTTGTTTTGGGGCACCCCGATGGCCCCCACCCTGTGGCGAGCGACCCCACTGCCCCCCACCAGCCCGCGCGCGCCCACAATGCCGCCAGTGTGCTGTATCAGGGTCGCGTGCAGGCCACCTATGCCAAACACCATCTGCCCAACTACGCCGTATTCGACGAATTCAGGACCTTCGTGCCGGGCAACCAGAGCCTGATTGTTCGGGTGGCAGGGGTGGACCTGGGAATCCTCATCTGCGAAGACCTGTGGCGCAGCAATGGACCCGTTGCTGCCCTCACCGGATATCCCCTCAGCGCACTGTTAGTTCCAAACGCCTCCCCTTTCGAGCGGGATAAAGACTTGGTGAGAGCGCCACTGGTAACAACCAGAGCGCGTGAGATGAACACCACAATCTGCTACGTCAACCTCGTCGGGGGCCAGGATGACCTCGTGTTTGATGGAGACAGCATGGTGATCACCCCTGCCGGAGAACGCATCGCCACGGGCGCTCGTTTCGATGAGGACCTCATCGTGGTCGATCTAGACCTAGCAAACAGCGTCCGCGAAGCCACCGTGCCGCCAGAGACAACTCGGGTTGCTCTCGAGGGCGGCCGAGCCGCACCGAAAACCTCCCTAGAGGCCCGCCGCCACGAGCAGCTGGAGGACCTCGCGGTAATCTGGAAGGCCTTGGTCACAGGCACCAGGGACTACGTCACGAAAAACGGTTTCCCCGGCGTTCTGCTGGGCCTCTCCGGGGGAATAGATTCGGCCGTCTGCGCCGCAATCGCTGCCGACGCGCTCGGCCCAGACCGCGTGCATGGAGTCAGTATGCCAAGCGTCCATTCAAGCTCCCACTCTCAAGATGATGCGAGCGACCTTGCGCAGCGAATCGGACTGCACTACCGCGTTGAACCTATTGCTGACCTAGTGGCACCGTTTGACCGCCAACTGGGACTGACCGGCCTGGCCGCGGAGAATGTTCAAGCGCGCGCCAGGGGGGTGCTGCTGATGGCGCTCTCCAACTCAGAGGGCCACTTAGTCCTCACCACCGGTAACAAATCTGAGCTTGCTGTTGGGTATTCGACAATCTACGGCGATGCGGTGGGTGGCTATGCGCCCCTCAAGGATGTTCCCAAAACCATGGTCTGGGCCCTGGCCAGATGGCGTAACGAGGACGCGGCCGGACGTGGCGAGACAGCCCCGATTCCCCCAAACTCGATCGACAAACCCCCGAGTGCCGAACTACGACCAGGCCAAACTGACCAAGATAGCCTGCCCGATTATGAGGTGCTGGATGAGATCCTCGACCTCCTCATCGTCGAAGGTCTCGATGAGCCACAAATTGTGGCTCGCGGATTCCAGAAGGGCCTCGTGGGGGACATTGTCGCAATGGTCGGGCGCGCCGAATGGAAACGCCGGCAAGGAGCTCCAGGTCCCCGAATCTCGAGCGTCGCGTTTGGCCGTGACCGCAGGTTGCCGGTGACCCAGAAAATCACCGGAACCGACAGGCCCCACTAGGCTTTGGGCATGTCTGAGGCACCCAAACGAGTCAGAGTGCGCCATTTCGCCACGGCGAAGACTGAGGGAATCCGGATTACCGGACTCACCAGCTACGACTTCCTGAGCGCGGGTATTTTTGATCGTGCAGGAATTGATTTTCTTCTCATTGGAGACTCAGCGGGTAACGCGGTCTTTGGCTACGACACCACTGTGCCCGTCGCCGTGGATGAGCTGATTCCCCTGTGTCGGGGCGTGGCGCGGGCCGCTAAACGGGCCCTGGTGGTTGCAGACCTGCCCTTTGGCTCTTACGAGGGTGGACCGGATGACGCTCTGCGCACCGCGGTGCGGTTCATGAAAGAAACGGGCGTCCACGCCGTCAAACTCGAAGGCGGCGTCCGCTCAGTCGCGCAAATCGAGCGTCTGGTGGGAGCTGGAATTCCGGTGATGGGTCACATCGGCTATACGCCTCAATCTGAGCACGGGCTTGGCGGGCACGTGGTTCAAGGACGCGGGGCCAGTAAAGACGCTCTGATTCGGGACGCTCTGGCCGTCGAAGCAGCTGGCGCCTTCGCTGTGGTCCTGGAGATGGTCCCCCGCGAAGTTGCCAAGGAGGTCACCGAAGCCTTGAGGATTCCAACCATCGGAATTGGCGCTGGTCCCGACACCGATGGCCAGATTCTCGTCTGGACAGACCTTCTGGGGCTCAACACCACCCGAATCCCTCGCTTTGTGAAGCAGTACGCGAATCTTGAAGCGACGCTCTTGGACTCGGTGGGCAAGTGGCGCGAGGACGTCACGAAGGGATCGTTCCCGAGCGACGAGCACTCCTTCACCGACAACTAGGGGTTTGTCTCTTCTTGCTCCCATTCGCGCGAGCGTTCTCGAGCAATCTCTGGCGCTCTCGCGGCCGCTTCTTCAGAGGCGAAAGGGCCATCGCGATGCAGACCCAATGAATGCCGGCCTTTCTCGACCTGGCCGGTTTTGTGGTTGTACCACCACTGTTCTGGCTCTGCCACGTTACGCTCCCGTTTAGACTGGTCGTGTGCCTCGCGATGCTTCAGGAAACCTTACTCCTGGCGTCATGATCCCCCCGCGAGCTGTTCCTGACTCTATCGTCAGGCCCGAATATGTTGGTAAGCGAGGCCCCGCGGACCACATCGGCGATGACGTCTATACGGCAGAGGAAATCGAGCGCATCCGCGCGGCTGGAAAAATTGCCGCGGGAGCAGTGGAGGCAGTGGGAGCAGCGATTGCTCCGGGCGTCACGACCGATGAACTCGATCGAATCGCCCACGAGTTTGTTGTCAGTCACGGGGCCTACCCCTCAACGCTGGGCTATCGCGGATATCCCAAGTCGTGTTGCACCTCACTCAACGAAACGATTTGCCACGGAATTCCTGACAACACGGTGATTGTTGAGGGCGACATCGTCAATATCGACATCACTGCCTTCAAGGATGGAATGCACGGAGACCTCAACAAGACCTTTATTGCCGGTCAGGCGAGCGAGGACGCCAGACTTCTGGTCGAGCGCACCGAGGAGGCACTGCGCCGGGCCATTATGGCCGTCGTTCCGGGCCGACAGATCAACGTTATCGGGCGCACCATTGAGGCCTACGCCTCTCGTTTTGGTTACGGAGTGGTTCGCGATTTCACCGGACACGGTGTTGGCTCGTCTTTTCACTCGGGGCTGATCATTCCCCACTATGACGCCTCACCACAGTTTGACCAGCTCTTGGTTCCCGGCATGGTGTTCACCATTGAACCAATGCTGACGCTCGGGACAATTGCTTGGGATCTGTGGCCAGATGGTTGGACAGTGACGACCAAAGACAAGTCGCTCTCCGCCCAATTTGAGCACACGCTCGTGGTGAGCGAAACCGGAGCGGAGATTCTGACTCTGCCATGACAGCAGCCATCGGAATCGATATCGGAGGCACCGGCATCAAAGGCGCCCGGCTGAGGGTTGCCACCGGTGCTCTATTGAGCGAGCGCATCAAATACCCCACCCCACCAGGGGGCCACCCGGGCGACGTTCTTGAGTGTGTCCGCCACATGCTTGACGATCTCGAGTCGTCAAGCGATGAACTGGTGGGTGTGTGTTTTCCCGCAGTGGTTCGTCACGGGGTGACCATGTCCGCTGCGAACGTTTCACCCGACTGGATTGGGCTCCCCGCTGAGCGCCTGTTCGCGGATTCACTGGACCGAGAGGTCCACTTCGTCAATGACGCCGACGCGGCGGGATTCGCTGAATCCCGGCTTGGCGCGGCACGAAATGTCGCTGGTCTTGTCATTGTTGTTACGCTCGGAACGGGTATCGGCACGGCACTGATTTCCGATGGTGTCCTTGTCCCAAACGCTGAGCTCGGGCACCTAGAGCTCGATGGCGCGGACGCTGAGCATAGGGCCTCAAACGCCGCTAGGGAGCGGGAGGGCCTGAGCTTCGAGGAATGGGGCCAGCGGCTGACCCGTTATTTTGGCCATCTCGAGATGCTCTTCTCCCCCGACCTATTTGTCATTGGCGGTGGGGTGTCAACGCAGCACGCCGAGTTCTTCCACCACATCTCTGTCAGTACTCCGATCAAGCCCGCAGAGCTGTTTAACAACGCGGGCATCGTGGGCAGCGCACTGCTTGCCACCCTGAACCACTAGTTCGGCAGCGCAAACTGCTGGAGCTCCTCCAGCATTTTGGGCTCAACCAGGACTCGCATCTGCGTGCCGTGCTCGGTGTAGGAGGTCTCTTGAATCACTGCGATGTCGTGCAGTCGGGCGACCAGGTCCCCTCGGTTAAAGGGCACCATGATGTGCGCTGGCACAGTGGGGTGTGGCAGCAGTTCATCAATGCGCGCCATTAAGCGATCAATGCCCTCCCCCGTTTTTGCAGAAACAAAGAGGGAATTGGGGGCAAGCCCACGCAATTGCATGCTGACGCCGCCATCGACGAGGTCGGCTTTGTTGAACACGACAATCTCCGGCACGTCCGAGGCCCCCACGTCTGAGATGACATCGCGCACCGTGGCGAGCTGAGCGCCAGGGTCCGGATGTGAGGCATCCACCACGTGGACGATCACATCGGCTTGCCCCACTTCCTCGAGGGTGGAACGAAAAGCTTCCACTAACTGGTGGGGCAACTGGCGGACAAATCCGACGGTGTCCGTCAGGGTGAAGTGTGTTCCCGAGGGTGCGGTCGCCTTGCGCACGGTTGCATCGAGTGTTGCAAACAACGCATCCTCCACCAAAACACCCGCACGGGTGATTCGGTTAAGCAATGAGGATTTTCCCGCATTGGTGTAACCAGCGATGGCGACGTTCGGGATACCGGTGCGTTTGCGCTGTTGACGCTTGGTTTCGCGGGACGGACCAAAGGAGGCAATCTGCTTACGCAGTCTCGCCATCCGCGTGTTGATGCGTCGGCGATCGAGCTCAATTTTCGTTTCACCAGGCCCACGGCTTCCCATACCCGCGCTGGCGCCACCGACTTGGCCACCAGCCTGGCGACTCATGGATTCACCCCAACCGCGAAGCCTGGGCAACAGGTACTGCAGTTGGGCCAACTCCACCTGCGCCTTACCCTCCCGGGTTTTGGCGTGTTGGGAGAAAATATCCAAGATCACCGCGGTTCGGTCAATGACCTTGACTTTCACCACATCTTCCAGGGCGCGACGTTGGGAGGGGGCCAGTTCGGTGTCAGCGACGACAGTGTCAGCGCCCAGTTCTGCAATCAGCTCTTTGAGGTCGTGTGCTTTGCCTTTACCCAGATATGTGGCGGCATCGGGGTGAGGTAAGCGCTGAAGTAACCCATCCAGTACCTGGGCTCCGGCCGTTTCACACAGGGCCGCCAGTTCCCGAAGCGAATTCTCAGCGTCGACAACAGTCCCTTGGCTATAGACGCCAATCAGCACAACTTTCTCCAACCGAAGTTGTCGATACTCGACCTCGGTAACGTCGTCGAGCTCAGTAGAGAGGCTGGCAACACGGCGAAGGGCCTGCCGTTCCTCCAAATCCATGTCGCCACGGGTGACACCTGTCAACGGACTTAGCGACTGGCCCGAGGTCCCTCGAAACACCGTGACCGGGGCCGATTCTTCCTCGGCAGCAGAGAGAATTCGATCAACGTCATCCCTGTGCGCACTCGTGTCTGTGGTCATAGAAGGCCAAGCGTACGCCTGGGATGACCTATCGCGCTGGGAATCTAGGCAACGGGGCGCTTTTTCCCGTCATTGGCCGTTTTGGTGGCAAGCAAAACGATGTCGATAATCCACCACAGGCCACCGCCACCGACACTTACCAGCTTCAGAAAGCCCAAGCCACCGCTACCGAGATAAAAGCGGTCGACACCGAAATACCCCAGCAGTACCGACAAGGCCAGGGCCACTGTCCAGTTCTTGGGAGAGAAAACACCTGGAATCATGTGCGCCGGGAATTCATTGCCGGTGGCCACATCTACCACGGGTGTGTCCCTGTTGATTGTTCGGTGAGCCGCAAGCTCTGCGACCATCGCGGTATCAGCGGCCATATCGGGCGAACCCGGAATCTTGACAATCCATGACGACATTGCGAACCCGTCCTCTCATCGCTTATTTCAGAGTAGCGGTGGCCTCCGACAGAGACGTGATTCTTAGTTAGCGTTGTTCGTCAACGCGAGACAGACGCTGGGAAATATAGACGGGAACCAGCGAGAGCAGAATCACAACGGTAGCCACTACATTGACCACGCTGGCTTGATTGGGCCTTGCCATTTCCTTCAAAATCCAGAGCGGGAGGGTGTCGACGCCAGGTGGGGCCGTAAAGATTGTGACGTACACCTCGTCAAAGCTCAGCGCGAAGGCGAGCAGTGCACCAGCGATAAACGACGACCGAAACTGCGGGAAGGTCACCAACCGGAATGTCTCGAAGAGACCAGCCCCCAGATCCATCGAAGCCTCTTCGAGGCTCGGGTTCATGCGCTTGAGCCTCGCAAAAACATTATTGAAAACCATCACAATACAAAAAGTGGCGTGGGAGACAATCAATCCGAAATAGCCGATGCTGATTCCCAGGGGGCTCAAAAAATTCGAATACGTGTTGGAAAATGCCACACCGGTGACGACACCGGGAAGAGCAATCGGCAGAACAACCAAAAGGTTGACGGTCGAGCGTCCAAAAAAGTCATAGCGATTCAGAGCAAAAGCAACCAGGGTTCCAAGAATTGAGGCAATCACCATCGCCGCTGAGGCTACAATCACCGAGTTCAAAAGTGCCAGGCGGATGGGCTCGTAGTCCACGGCAAACAGCCACCACTTGAGCGAAAACTCCTGAATAGGCCAGGACGACAACTGAGCGGTGTTGAAACTATTCAGCACCACCACAAGCAAGGGAACATACATAAACAGCAGAACCGCGATCACGATTAGTCCAAGGCCCCACCGGGCAACGCGCGACATCTGGAGCATGACTACATCCTCTCCAGCGAGCCGGTCCGCCTAGCGACCATCAAATACATCACCACAAAGGCGATTGGAACCATCGAGAACGCAGCAGCAACGGGTGGGTTCAGGTTGATGTTGGAGGCGATGATGCTCCCGATCATCTGCGTAGCGCCGCCGGTGAAGCGGGCGGCCAAATAGTCACCCAAGCTGAGAGAGAAGGTGAATACGGAACCCGCAATAATCGCGGGAATAATCAGAGGTATCACCACCCGCGTGATGGTCGAGAAGGATTTCGCTCCCATATCTGCGGAGGCATCGAAGAGACTGTTAGGAATCTGGCGGATGGCCGTGAAAACCGGCAGAGCCATGTAGGGGAACCACAAATAGGTCAGCGTAATGATTGCCACCCAAACGTTGAATCCCGGGCTCTGAACTCCCAGTGGGCCAAGAGCCCAGTTGATAAACCCGTTTTCGGTGAACACGAGGCGCATGGCGAGAATCTTGACAAGATAACCAGCCCACAGAGGCAGGGTAATCGCCACCGCCAGAATATTCCGCATCAGCGGCGAGGCAAGTTTTGCCATATAAATCCCGAGCGGCACCGCAAAAACAACTGCGATCGCAGTCACCGCAAGCGCCATTCCCAGCGTGCGTAGCGACGTTGAGAGATAAGCGGGAACCGCGATGATGCTGATGAAGTTATCGAGAGTAAAGCCGGGGCTGACCCTGGAGGTAAAGGGGTTGATCACCCAGAACGCGGTGACGAGTAGAAGAAAAAGCGACACGATGTAGACGCCAACCAGCCAGGTCATTGGCAAGGCCAGAAGGCCAATGAGTCGAATCCTGGAGCGCTGAAACAGGTAAGTGGATGCCCGCTTGGTGCCCTCGGTGCCCACAGACGATGTCCCTGGCACCACGTGGTCGACCTTGCTCATGCTCACTCCTGAATAACGCGTGTGGGCTGGCCCCGAGGGGCCGGGCGGTGAACTCAATCTGAGCCCACCGCCCGGATAAGGGTTTTAGCCCTTAACCGTCAACCAAGCGTCGGTCCAGTCTTGGAAACTGGTGCACTTGACATCGGTGCGGCCATCGACACACTGCTCAATGGGGGTGGTCCACGGCCAGATCTTGGAGAAGAACTCCTCGTCCTCGGCTGCGAACTCGTCACAGTGAGCCTGTGCTTCTGGGCTAGTAGCGCAGAATGCGATGTTGGCAGGAGCCATACCGAAGTTCATGGCGATAGCACCATTCACATCGGCGCGGCTGGTGTAGTCCATCCATGCGTAAGCACAGTTGACGTTAGAGGTGGTCGAGCTGACCAACCATGCGTCATACCAACCAGTCGAGCCCTCAACGGGGAGGGTGGTCTTCAGGTTCTCGCTGGCTGCAAACTTACGCAGAACTTCCCACGAGGTGCCCACGACGGTGTTGCCACCGACGAAGGAGGTGATCTGTGCCACAGGGTCTGACCAGTACTCACCGATGATGGCGTTCTGCTGCTTGAGCAGTTCCACCGCAGCAGCAAGCTGGGTCTCGTCCAGCGCGTAGGGGTTTTCGATCCCGAGCTCAGGGTTGTGGTACATCAGGTAGACAGCAGCGTCAGCAATGTAGATGGGTGCGTCATACGCGGTGATCTTGCCGGCGTAGGGGCTGTCGGACTCCCAGACAACATCCCAGCTCTCGGGAGCGCCACCAGTGACGTCCTCGTTGTACTGGAGAAGGTTGGCGCCACGACCAATCGGCACACCGTAAGGCTTGCCGTTGACGGTGTCATAGATCTGACCCTTCATGCCCTCAGCAATGTCATCGCTGAAGTTGGGGATCAACTCAACATTGAGTGGCTGCACGTCGCCACCGACAATCAAGCGAAGCGCTGCGTCACCCGAGGCCGACACAATGTCGTACTCGCCGGTGCGCATCAAAGTCACCATCTCATCGGAAGTACCAGCAACACGGGGGTTGACCACACAGCCGGTGTCGGCCGTGAACTGATCAGTCCATGCGGGCTCAACGAAGCCCGACCAGTTAACGATGTTCAGTTCGCCCTCGAACGCGCCCATTTCTTCGTGCATGGGGACGTCGGGAACATCGAGCGTCAACTCGCCGCCTGCGCAAGAGCTCAGAACAACGGCCGACGCGGCGAAGAGTGCTGCAAAAGCTAGCTTCTTGCCTCTCATCAGTTTCCTTTCACCTGGCTTTCGCCAGTTCTAGTGGGGAATTGTTGCGATGTGGGCATTTCGCCACAACGCAACAACCTTGTCGCCGGTCTGGAAGCTTTCGCCAACTCCCGGTAACTCTTCATTAAGCTTCGTCGAAATCAGTCGGACTCCCCCGGCTGTTTCGACGATGTAAATCGTGTTGGCACCGGTGTAAGCGACCTCGATGATCACACCGGAGATAGCCATCTCGTCTTTGCCAGGCTTAGCGCCGGGGCCCACCAAGCGAATTCTCTCGGGCCGGATGTTCACCAAATCAGTGCGCCCCACCACCGCCTGCGCCTTCTCGCCGGACATAAGGTTGGAAACCCCCAGGAACCCTGCGACAAAGGCGGTTGCGGGCTTCTCATAGACCTCGTGTGGGGTCCCCAACTGCTCGATACGACCCGCGTTAAAGACCGCGATGCGATCGCTCATCCGCATAGCTTCCTCTTGGTCGTGGGTGACAAAAATGAAGGTGATTCCTGCTTCGCGCTGGATGGACTTGAGCTCAACCTGCATCTCTTCGCGCAACTGCTTATCCAGTGCGCCCAGTGGCTCATCAAGCAGCAGAACCTTGGGGCGAAGAACCAGTGCTCGAGCCAGCGCGATGCGCTGGCGTTGCCCGCCAGAGAGTTGGTGGGGCAGACGGCCGGCGAGGTGAGAGAGCTTGACCCGGTCAATCGCTTGCGCAGCTTGGGCAGCCCGCTCCGGCTTAGGAACCTTCCGGGTGCGCAGACCATACTCAACGTTCTCCTGGATGGTCATATGCGGAAAGAGCGCATAGTCCTGGAAGACAGTGTTGACCGTGCGGTCAAAGGGGGCGAGTGTGGTGATGTCCTCGCCATCAATCGAGATTGTCCCGGAACTGACAGTTTCGAATCCAGCGATCAGACGCAACACCGTGGTTTTGCCAGACCCCGAGGGCCCGAGCATCGAGAAGAACTCCCCGGAGGCGATATCGAGATCAAGGTCAACAACCGCGCGAACGTCGTCGAAAGACTTCGAAACACAACGCAATGACACGTAAGTGCTGGACCCGCGCGACTCAGAGGATGACTCCACTCTGACTACTCCCTCGACGTTAGCTTCATTGCCGACAACAGAAATACACTACACAGTTTCTGAATATCTTTTCGGCCTCCACGAGTCTTATTCTGTGCACATGACAGCACTCGCTCAGTTGCGGTCGTTCGGGTCCACACCGGTGCGGTAATTCTTGTTGAGCGCGGATATCAGCGCCATGTGGTCCTCGCTTAGCTCGAACCCAAAAACCATGGAGTTCTCCGTGATGCGAGCAGTGGAGTTGGATTTGGGGATTACCGCGATGCCGCGCTGGAGATGCCAGCGCAGAACCAGTTGCGCAACGCTGAGCCCATACTCCGATGCGAGTGAGAGGAGAGTGGCGTCGCCCAACACCTGCCCCCTTGCTAGGGGCGACCAGGCCTGGGTGACGATTCCGTGGTCGTCGTGATACCGCACTAATGGTTCTTGGGTGAGCCAAGGATGGAGTTCCACCTGGTTTATGACCGGACGTTCATCTGAACTCTCGGCGATGCGATCAAGATGTTCCGCGTGGAAATTACACACGCCAATAGAGCGGACGAGCCCATCAGCCTTAAGCTTCTGCATGGCCCGCCAGGACTCGACATAAAGCCCCCGTTCGGGTGCTGGCCAGTGAATCATGTAGAGGTCTAGATACTCAAGCCCCAGCCTCGCAAGGCTGGTCGTGCAGGCTTTCAGGGTGTTCTCATAGCCGAGGCCATCCATCCAGAACTTGGTGGCCACCTGAATCTCGCTGCGAGGGACAGTGCTCGCGGCGAGGGCCTTCCCCACGCCCTCCTCGTTCTCATACATCGAGGCCGTGTCGATCAAGCGATACCCGACGGACAGAGCATGGCTCACAAGGCCTGCCACCACGTCGTTGCTGACCTTATAGACGCCAAGGCCAAGAACAGGCATCTGCGTGCCATCCGAGAGCGCTACTCGTGCCGAGGTGACCGTGTCCATGGCTCCATCTTCTCGTTAAGGGCTGGTGGCCGGGGGCTTGCGCCCCC
>JNSD01000004.1:48189-55067 GCA_000754445.1 actinobacterium acMicro-4
CGTTAGCCAACTTGGGGTACGGCGCACCGGGCTGGTCAAGCCAGTACTGTGCATCGCGTTCCTCGTTCAGCTTCACACCACATTCGCTGTGAACGCCGGCGGCCTCAAGACGCTCCATGATCTCGTCCTGGCCAGCAGCCAGTTGATCCATAGCTTCCTGAGCGGTCACTTCACCAGCTGCAGCGGAACCGATTGCCTGCCACCAGAGCGCAGACATCGAGGGGTAGTCAGGAACGTTGGTTCCAGTCGGCGTCCAGTTCACGCGGTCAGGTGACCGGTAGAACTCCACCAACCCGCCGTAATCGGCTGCGTTGTCGGTGAAGAACTGGTGGTTGATCGTCGAGTCACGGATAAACGTGAGTCCCTGAATCGACTTCGCAACGTCCACTGTCTTGGAGGTCACAAACTGTGCATAGAGCCATGCAGCATCCCGCTTCTCGGGGTCTGCGTGGTTCATGAAGGTCCAGGAACCTGCGTCCTGGTAACCCAGCTTGTGTCCTTCTTTCCAGTATGCGCCGTGGGGGCTAGGAGCCATACGCCACACGGCATTGCCGTCAGCGTCGGTCATAGCAGGCGAGTCAATAGTTGCTCTGGTGAACACTGTGTACCAGAACATCTGCTGAGCTGTCGCGCCCTCACCCACAACGGTCGCAGACTCATCAAAGTTGATGTTCTGTGATCCGGGAGGAGCGAATTCGAACCAGTCGAGGTACTTCTGCACGGCGTAAACCGAAGCAGGAGCGTTGGTGTCACCACCACGGGTTACAGAAGAACCCACGGGGGAACAGTTCTCGACACGAATACCCCACTCGTCAACGGGAATACCGTTAGGAGTGCGATCTCCGGTCTCAGGGTGGAAGACGGTGTCACCGTTTCCAGCCATCGACAGCCATGCGTCAGTGAAGCGCCATCCGAGCGAGAAGTGCTTCGCACCGTAGTCCATGTGACCATAGACCTTCTCGCCGTCGATGGTGCCATCACCGTTCACCTGGGTCGAGAAGAAGACAGCAATGTCCTCATACGCAGACCAGTTGACAGGAACGCCGAGGGGGTATCCGTAGATTTCCTCGAATTGTGCCTGGATTTCGGGGTCCGAGAACCAGTCGTAGCGGAACCAGTAAAGGTTCGCGAACTGCTGGTCGGGCATCTGGTAGACGACACCGTCCGAACCGGTACCGAAGCTCAAACCGATGAAGTCATCGAGGTCAAGAGTCGGAAGGGTCGGAGAGGAGTCCAACAGAGTCGAAATCGGGTAGATGTAGTCACCACGCTGGTGGCCACCAATGGAGTCGGTGTCGTTGACGAAGCCGTCATACACCGAGGTGCGGGTCTGGATCTCAGTAGAAATGATCTCCATAACCTCACCTTCACCCATCAAGGAGTGAGTCAGGTTGATTCCCGTGAGGTCTGAGAAGACCGCAGCAAGAACTTCAGACTCGTAGGTGTGGGTAGGAATGCTCTCAGAGAGAACGTTCACATCCAGCCCTTGGAAGGGCTCTGCTGCCTCGATGAACCACATCAGCTCTGCCATCTGCTCGTCCCGGGTGAGCGTGCTCTCCTGGAAATAGAGGTCGATGTACTGAGCTGCCTTTTCTTCGGCGGTGCCTTCGAGAGCGGGTACATCGCTCTCAGTAGCTCCTCCAGTCGCGCCGGCACATGCCGAGGCGACGAGGAGGGTTGCCGTCGAAAGGGCGAGGACATTCCGCGTCCGTGACAGGACGTTTCTTGCGCTCATTTTTTACCTTTCGTCAATTGCCAGCTAGCAACACCTCTGCTAGCTGACGTTGGTATTGGGAGACCCGGCCTGGCCGTTTCTCCCTTTGACCAGATCCCAAACGGGCTGGCCAAATCTATACTCATCCCCATTTCAAAATCACCGCGCCCACAGTTGCGCCAATGGCGGTGAATACCCAGGGATTGGTGCCGACGATGCCAAAGGACACCACCATGATCAGCGCAAACACAATCAGCGCCATATAGAGGCGCTCCCCACGGTCGCTCACAAAGCCCAAGAAGCCTGTGCGGCGGTGAGGGGGGCTGAGGTGACCCCAGATTGTCATTCCGGCAATCATGAGGAAGACCAGCACAAAAATGATGGCCACCGGAATCGTCCAGTACATGAAATCAAACATGGCTACACCCGTCCTAACGCGAAGCCCTTGGCAATGTAATTACGCACGAACCAGATGACGATGACGCCCGGAACGATCGCGATCACGCCCGCAGCCGAGAGCAGCGCCCAGTCGAGACCCGCCGCAGTGGAGGTCGTCGACATCTGCACCGAGAGCGGCATCGCCCGCGGGCCTGTCAGGGTTTTCGAGATGAGTAACTCCACCCAGCTGAACATGAAGGTGAAGAACATCGTCACGCCGATTCCCGCCCGAATCATGGGGATAAAGATCATCACAAAGAACCGACCGAACTTATAGCCATCAATCTCTGCGATTTCGTCGAGCTGCTTCGGCACCCCGGACATGAACCCTTCCAAAATCCAGACCGCGAGGGGCACGTTGAAGAGCATGTGCGCGAGCGCCACCGCGTAGGTGGTGTCGAACAAACCCACGGCCTGATACATCTGGAAAAACGGCAGTGCAAACACGGCAGCTGGCGCCATCCGGTTTGTCAGTAGCCAGAAGAAGAGGTGCTTATCCCCCGAGAAGGTGTAGCGGCTAAACGCATACGCCGCGGGCAGGGCCACTGCGACCGAGAGAACCATGTTGATGGTCGTGTAGCTAATCGAGTTGATAAACGATCCCACCCACACCGGATCCGAGAAGAAATCCGTATAGCCGCGGAAGGAAATTCGGGAGGGAATTACTTCGAACTTGGCCAGGATGTCCTCGTTGAAGCGCAAGGACATCGACACCAACCACAGCAGGGGGATCGACCACACCGCCATGATGAACCAGAAGAGCCAGCTCCTCCAGTCAAAATACGAGCCTCTCAGTGGCCCCTGGATAACAGGAATGTTCGTGGTGGTCATGACCGGCCTCCTTCCACGCTAGTGACGTCGTCAACGGCATCGTCTCGCTTATGAATGACTGTCCTCTTGGTCTTCTTGGTGGCGCCGGGGCGCTCATCGAGTGTCAGCACCGTGAAGAAAATGAACGAGAAGACTTGAATGATGAGGAAGTAGATCAACGAGAATGCCGCCGACTTACCCAGATCAAACTGAATCAGTGCCAGCACGGAGAGCAAAATGCTCATCACCTCAGTCGAGGTGCCTGGCCCGCCACCGGTGAGGATGTAGGGCTCGGCGTAGATCATGAACGAGTCCATGAATCGCAACAAGAGTGCGATCATCAGCACCCGGCGCAACTTGGGTAGCTCTACGAACCGGAAGACCGACCAGGGCGACGCCGCGTCGATTGCCGCAGCCTGGTAGTAGGCCTGGGGAATCGAGCGGAGCCCCGCATACACGAGCAGCGCGACCAGTGGTGTCCAGTGCCACACATCCATCGCCACCATGGTCACCCAGGCGTCAGCGGGAGTGTTACCGATGTCGAAGGGTCTGAACTGGTTGACCGTCACGCCCAAGAGTCCGACGTCCGGCCGTGCCAAAATACGCCAGGTAATACCGACAACGTTCCAGGGGATAATCAGCGGGATCGCCACAATCACCAGTGCCGCCGCGGCTTTCCAGCCCTCTCTCGGCATCAAGCGGGCGATGAAAATACCCAAGGGAATCTCGATCAGGAGGATCTGCGTGGAGAAGATCAGGTTCCGCTGGAAGGCGGCGATAATCGCCGGATCAGTAGCAATAGCGCGGAAGAAATCGAGTCCCACGTATAAGCGGTTCGCTGGACTCAAGACGTCCTGGACAGAATAGTTGGCCACAGTCATCAGCGGGATGATGGCGGTGAAGGCCACCACCAGCACCACCGGCAGGACCAAGAACCAAGCTTTGTTGTTCTTTCTCTTGCTCAGCATGACTTATCGCCCTTTCCCTGCTGGCTGGACCTTGGCACACATCACTTTGTGCTCGAAGAGGAACGTGCGCTCTGGCACGAAAGTGAAGGCGACCTTGTCGCCTTCACGGACCGAGACATCAGACTCAACCTTGGAGAGCAGCGTCTGCGACCCCAATCCGAGCTTGATGAGCTGGTATCCGCCACGGTTCTCCACGCGCACGACGGTCATCTGGTGGCCCTGCGCTCCACCGGGAGTCACAAACTCAGGTCTCACACCCAGTCGGTAGGAGCCCTGGAGACCCGACACATCGGCAACCCCCAGCTTCATCCCCTCGAAGGTGACGACAGAATCCTTGACACTCACGTCCAAGAAGTTCATGCCCGGAGAACCAATGAAATAGCCGGCAAACTCATGGGTTGGCTCCAGGAAAAGGTCTTCGGAGGAGCCGGTCTGAACCACTTCGCCCGCGTTCATCAACAGGACCTTGTCCGCAAAAGTCAACGCTTCGGTTTGGTCGTGGGTGACATAGACCAAGGTGACACCCGTTTGCAGGTGCAAACGCTTGAGTCGATTACGCAGCGTCCATTTGAAGTTCTGGTCGATCACGGTGAGAGGCTCATCAAAGAGAATTGCCGCAACATCGCTTCGCACGAGGCCTCGACCGAGGCTCACAATCTGCTGAAGATCCGATCGAAGTTTTCCGGGTCGAATATCGAGGTCATCTTCAAGGCCGAGCAGTTCAGCAATTTCCGCGACGCGCTTCTCAATCACGTCCGGGGCAACCTTACGGTTCTTGAGGGGGAACTCCAGGTTCTTACGGACGCTCATCGTGTCGTAGAGGACAGGGAACTGGAAGACCTGGGCAATGTTGCGGTCTTCGGTGGGCTTGTCGGTGATATCGACTCCGTCGATATAAATCCGACCCTGTGAGGGCTTGACAATGCCCGACATGATGTTGAGCAACGTGGTCTTGCCGCAACCACTGGGGCCCAGCAGCGCGTAAGCGCTGCCGTCCTCCCAGGTCATGTCGATTTTCTTGAGGGCATAGGTATTTCCGCCGTCGTAGCTGTGTGCGACGTTATCGAGGACAATCTCAGCCATTTACTTCACGCTCACTTTCGGAACAAACAGAGTGGCGCCACTCTCGGAATCGAACCCATAGAGCTCAGATGGGGAGAAATACCCCGTTACTGAGCTGTCGGGCTCCATCGGGTGAGCCCCATCGAGTTCTATGACCATGTACTCACCGGTGCTGAGCGTCAGGTGGACATAGGTGATGCTGCCGGTGACTTCAGCAAGTTGGACGACGCCGGTGAATTCCGCTTCGCTGGCACTGCTGCGAGTGAGGTGAATACGGTGTGGCTGAAGACCCAGTGTGAAGCTCTGGCCATCACGAAGGGCTGCATCCTTAAACGCGATGCTATTGGCTCCGAAGGAGACTGATCCTCCCGACACCGTGGAAGCAACAAGGTTGATCGGTGGATCCGAGAGTGCCTCAGCCACCGTGACCTTCGAAGGGTTGCGGTAGAGCTCCAGCGCGGGGCCGGTCTGCTCGACTCTTCCCTGGAACATCGCCACTGTGGTGGTGGCGAAGTCGAGGGCCTCAGAGGGCTCCGCGGTGCTGTAGACCACAACGTTGTCCGCTGTGGAGAAAATATCCTGCAACTCCTCTCGCAATTGCTCACGGAGTTTGTAGTCCAAGTTGGCCAGAGGCTCGTCCAGGAGCACCAAATCAGATTTCCTCGCCAGCGCTCTGGCGATTGCCACGCGCTGCTGCTGACCACCCGAGAGTTCACTGGGCTTGCGCTTCAGAAACGGCGTCAACCCCAGTAGCTCGGCAAGCTCCTCGACGCGACTAGCAATCTGGTCCTTGGTGGGCTTCTCGGAGGACACCTTCAAGGGAGAGGCGATGTTGTCAAAGACCGAAAAAGCCGGGTAGTTGATGAACTGCTGATACACGAAGGAGACCGATCGATCACGAACAGTGGTCTCCGTAATGTCCTGACCATTAAGCGTGATCGTTCCCGACGTTGGCTTGGTAAGCCCAGCGATGATCCGCATGAGCGTTGTCTTGCCGGCAAGGTTTGGCCCCACCAACACATTAATTCCGGCACCGAAATTAACGGTGACCTCAGAAATCCAGTTCTCACCGCCCTCGATGAGTGTGATGTTATTTAGCTCAAGACCCATTGTGAGCTGCCCTCCTCCACTGTGATGGACATGATTTCGCGCGAGATATCCTCGTTACTCCACCCTCGCTCGCTCGCCATAATGTGGGCGAGCTCGGAGAGCAGAGAGTGGCTCAACTGGCCACTAAAAGCCAAACTCGTGCGTCTGTGAACAATATCCGATAGCGTCACGACCCACTCGTTGGCAACCAAGGAACGAATCTCCCCCACCGAATAGCCGGGATGGTGTTCTAGAGCATCGTCGCCCCACACAGCCAGATCAGCAATGACCCGTGTCGCAGAGGTGCCATAGCGCGTCAACAACTGCTCAGCCCGTTCGGGACTAATGGGCCCAGCGTGCTCCCTGGCCCACTGGGCTTTTGCGCTGGGTGACAGGGGGAAGTCCCGTCCGCCACCAATGGGAAGCGAGGCAGTGCTCTGTGAGCGAGTCTTCCCGAGCGCGTCGAGAGTTTCATCGGCCAGGTGTTCACCAAGGGCTCGGAATGTTGTCCATTTGCCGCCCACCAGCGAGAGCACCGGCGTCGTCTCGCCCAGGCGCCCGTGCACAATTCGATAATCCCTGGAGACAAATCCCGGATTTGTGTCCCCGCTTGATGGCAGTGGCCGCACGCCCGAGTACCGATAGACGATTTGGGAGTGGTCGGTGTGGATTCCTGGAAAGACGTGCTTGACAAGATCGAAGAAGTAGTCGACTTCGTCGTCCGTGCAGACAACCTCTTCCGTCATATCCACGGGGATGTCGGTGGTGCCCACCAGCACACGGTTCAAAATGGGATA
>JNSD01000005.1 GCA_000754445.1 actinobacterium acMicro-4
CACCACGTGGCTCAAATCAAGAACTCCGACAAGCGCGCGAGCCTTGTCGACCACGGCCAACACGTCAATCGTCTCGGCAGCTTTTCCTTTTCGTCGGACTACTTTCAAAATCTCTGGGACCGGCGTCGACTCAGGGATAGTGACAACCTCGGGGCTCATGACGCGGCCCACAGAACCTTCCGGATAACCCAGCAATGACGCCGTCATGGCGCGCTCCTTGGGGCTTAGTCCTTGAAGCACTCTGTGCACGAAGGTCGCAGGCGCTTCGCCCAACATCCGAGCGCGATCATCGGGATCCATAGATTCAAGAACCGTGCGGAAAGCCTGGTCTCGCATCCCAGAGAGCAGCTCTTGCTGTTCCCTGGGATCGAGTTCCTCAAAGACCTCGAGCGCACGGTCTCGTTTTAGCAATCGCCAGACGAGCGCGGACTGGACGGCATCGAGTCGGGTGAATTCTTCTGCAATGTCGTGGGCGGAACGACCCTCCAACCACCCGGCAATCGCGGATACTTTGCCCTCTGCGAGGGCACCCTTCAGTTCACCGTCGCTGGCGTCCTCCATCAGGACGCTTCCGTGTCTGGGCCCGCCTTCATGGCGGCGAGGGCTGCGTGGTGAGCAGCACTCGAGACAACCACGTCATACTGCTTCGCAATGACCTGTTGAACCGACCGGAAGTTGCGCTTAGGTCCTGAGGAGAAAGTGAACAGGATCATGCCGACCACCATGCCAGCACCGGCACCAATCAGCAGCCCCGCAAGAATCGGGGTCACGAAGTCATCGGGGGACACAACGACAAAAACCAGGCCCGCAACGAGGCCAAGCCATGAGCCACTCATGGCCGACGACAGGGCAGCTCTACCGTGACCCATCCGGCCAATAACGCGCTCCACCAACGTGACATCCGATCCCACAATTGAGAGCGCGCTGGCCTGAACGCCCTCGTTGATTAACTTAGCCACCAGTGCCTGAGCTTCGGGATAGGTGGGGAAGCCCTTCAGCACTTCGCCGGAGGGAAGGCGAAACATCGCGTCGGAACGACGCGATCCGAATCCACTGCTCTGGCTCACCTGACCATTCTCACACTCCCCTGGTTAGGCTGGAGACCACAACGAGGGGAAAGGTCGAGCGTGGCGTCGAAGGAACAGTTCGTCCATGACGCACTTGCTGGCGTCATGGACCCCGAACTCCGCCGCCCCATCACGGAACTCGGCATGGTCGAGAATGTGAGCGTCGACGACGACTCCATCACCGCGACCGTGTTGCTCACCATTGTCGGCTGCCCGGCAGCTGACCTTATCGAACGCAGTGTGAGGGGCGCCCTGGAGGCCGTGGCCGAGGGGCGCACTGTCTCTCTGACCATCGGCGTGATGTCGCCTGAGCAACGAGGAGCCCTGATTTCTCAGTTAACCGGCGGAAAATCAGGGGGGAATCCCTTCACCCCGGATGCCCTCACCCGAGTGATTGCAGTCACGAGTGGCAAGGGCGGAGTCGGAAAATCCAGTGTCACGGCGAACCTTGCCGCACACACTGCGGCCATGGGGTTCCGAGTCGGCATCATCGATGCCGATGTCTTTGGTTTTTCTATCCCGGGACTGCTGGGCATCGAAGGCATCAAGCCGACCCACATTGATTCTCTAATGCTTCCCCCCGTTGCGCACGCCATGAAGGTGATTTCGATTGGGATGTTTGTGAACCCTGACCAGGCAGTGGCCTGGCGGGGTCCGCTTCTTCACAGGACTATCGAGCAGTTCTTGACCGATGTGCACTTTGGTGACCTGGATTTTCTCTTCCTTGATTTGCCACCGGGAACCGGAGATGTCGCACTGAGTGTCGGGCAATTATTGCCACACGCCGAGGTTGTGGTGGTCACCACCCCGCAGGCTGCAGCCGCTGAGGTCGCATGGCGCTCGGCGGAGGTTGCCAAACAAACCGGGCAGAGCGTGCTCGGCGTCATTGAAAACATGAGCGCGACCACGCTGCCCGATGGCACCGTGCTGGATGTTTTTGGCTCCGGAGGCGGTGAGGCCACCGCTCACCGTCTGGGTGCTCCACTGCTGGGCAGTGTGCCACTCTCCAGAGCGCTTCGCGAAGCGGGTGACGAGGGTGTTCCCCTAGTGATTGGTCACCCGGAGGACCGAGCAGCCGAGGTACTGCGCTCCATTGCCCAAGCCATCATCACCGGTGGGGCCAGCAAAGTTGGCGTCAAGCTCCCTGTGGCTGGCCGCTAAGTCAGATCAGGATCAAAAGGTGCTGGCTTGCCCGCCCCACTCAATCGTTTGCGCCGTTGATACGCAGATTCGATAACCACCGGCTCGGCCCGGGCATCGGCCGCAACGGCAGAGGGGTCTTCTCTGAGCGCTTCTCGGATAATGCGCCTCGGGTCATATTGCCGGGGGTCCAGCTTTTTCCAATCCATGTCATCAAAATCCGGGCCCAGTTCGTCGCGCATACGGTTCTTGGCACCGGAGGCCATGTCTCGCAGTTGCCGAATCAGACGCCCCAGCTGTGCTGAATAGGCGGGGAGGCGATCAGGGCCGATCAAAAAGAGCGCGATGATTCCAATCAGGAGCATCTTTTCAATCGTGAGGCCGAATGACACCCCCCCACAATAACCCGCCAGGCCGAGCGCGCGCCCTAGGCTACAAACACCGGGACCCCCGGCGCCAGAGACGAGGTCACATGACAGACAAGGAATTGAGCTGGCACTTCGTCGAAGAGCGCGTCCCCGAGGATCGTGGTATCGAACGCGCGAGGAGGACCTCTCTCGAGCACGGGGTTGACCCCATCACAGCTAGTGCCGGGGAATACATCGCCACAATTGCCATGTCGATTGATGCCTCCAGCATCATCGAGATTGGCACCGGCCTTGGCGTGGGGACACTGTGGTTGGCTCAGGCCTGCCCCGACGCTCACATCACCACGATTGACTCGGAGATGGATCACCACGCGACTGTTCGCGAACTTCTCCAAGACGCCGAAATTCCAGCCTCTCGTGTGCGCCTGATTACTGAAAAAGCACTGGATGTGCTGCCGAAGATGAATGAGGCCAGCTATGACCTCGTCGTCATCGATGCCGACTTCCAGAACGTTCAGGCCTATGTTGACCAGGCCATCAATCTGGTTCGACCCCGCGGAAGTGTCATAGTCGCCGGTGTGTTGGGCGATGACCTGGTCGCAGACCCTGCGCAGCGCGATGACAAAACATCGGCCTACCGATGGCTGTTGAAGGCCCTAGAAGACCGCGATGACGTAGTTCACACACTGAACTTGATTGGCGATGGACTGGTCCACATCGTCAAACGGCCGGCATAAGCCAGCACAATCCAGGGGAACTATTGTCCGCCGAGTGCACCAGCAAGCTGGTCGTGCAACTCGCGGGCTTCCTCATCGTTGACGGAGACGACCAAGCGTCCACCGCCCTCGAGAGGGACTTTGACGATAATGAGTCGGCCTTCTTTGACAGCCTCCATGGGTCCATCGCCGGTTCTGGGCTTCATTGCGGCCATAACAGGACTCTCCTCAGGGATTTGCTCTAAAACACCATTATCCCCCACAGTGAGGGCTTAAGAAAATCGGCTGTGGGCTACTTTCCACCAAGCCACGACGATAACGAGGCAAAAACCTGGTCAACCTGGGCCAATTCGACTCTTTCGTCATCGGCGTGAGCCAGCGACGGGTCACCCGGGCCATAATTCACCGCCGGAATCCCCCACTCACTAAAGCGAGCGACATCGGTCCAGCCGTACTTGGGCCCCACGGCTTTCCCTAGTGCCCCGACGAACTCGTCGAAGAGCGGTTGCGACAGCCCTGGTTTCGCAGCCGCAGCCTGATCCACCACCGCAACGCTAAAGCCCTCAAAGACGCTAGAAACATGATCAATCGCCTCGGCGATTGACTTGTCAGGGGCAAAACGGTAATTGATGGTAACTGTGCAGAGATCAGGAATGACATTGCCGGCAACCCCGCCGCTGATAGCAACGGCGTTCAGTCCTTCCCGATACAGAAGGCCGTCAACATCAACCTCGGCGGGCTGATACGCCTCCAGCCGAGCGAGGATGCCAGACGCTTCGTGAATAGCGTTTGTGCCCATCCACGAGCGTGCGGAGTGCGCGCGAATACCGGTAGTGCTGATCTCAACCCGCAGGGTGCCATTACAACCAGCTTCGATCGCTGCGTTCGTGGGCTCTCCCACAATGGCCAGGTCGCCTCGGACCCAGTCCGGGTGCGCCGCTCCAAAAAGCCCGAGGCCATTTTTGCTGGCCCCCACCTCTTCGTTGTCATAGAAAATCCATGTCACATCGTGAACGGGTTCCATTATCTCGAGAGCCAGCGTGAGGCCGACGGCCACCCCAGCCTTCATATCGACGCTACCGCGCCCCCACAACCACCCGTCTGTGGTGCGAGAGGGCAGATTGTTGTGGGATGGAACCGTATCGATGTGACCAGCCCAGATAACACGCCTAGGTCGACCGAGATTCGTCCGGGCTGCCACAGTGTTGCCCACGCGCAAGACCTCGAGATGAGACACACCAGAAAGCGAACCCTCAATGGCATCGGCCAGTGAGGCTTCAGACCCGGAGGGGCTCTCGCTGTCCACCAGGGCTTGGACTAGCTCACGAAGCGATGCGCCCACGGGCAACGCAACGCGGGAAGCCGACATGGCCTCAAGTGTAATGGGGGTGGCACTGCCTATACCCTGGTCTCATGAGTGAGAACGCCACCACTGCGTGGGGATATGGCATTGCAACGATTGACACCGCAACCAACACGGTGCTAGACACCTGGTTCCCAGACCCCCAGATTGGCCCACCACCGGCAAACTTCGACCCCCACTTAATTCCAAGCTCTCTCGGCCACCTAGAAGGTGACGACGCCGCTCGCGGGGTTCACCTGATGGGCGTCACGACAGCGAGTGACCTGACTCAACCGCCGGCTTCCACCTCGGACGCTTATTTGCGTTTGCATCTGCTGAGCCACTGCCTGGTTCAGCCAAACTCAATGAACTTAGAGGGCATCTTCGGGATTTTGCCCCTAGTTGCCTTCACAAACCGAGGCCCCATCTCGCCAGAGTTCTATGGCGAACACCGAATCCAGATGCAGCGGGAGGGAATCGTAATCCAGAGTCTGGATCGATTCCCTCCGCTTCTGGGCTACGTGACCCCGCCCCGTGTTCGTATCGCCGATGCGGCCAGGGTTCGCCTTGGGGCTCACCTCTCCCCCGGGACAACCGTTATGCACGAGGGATTTGTGAACTTCAACGCCGGAACACTCGGCGCCTCCATGGTGGAGGGTCGCATTTCCCAGGGCGTTGTTGTCGGTGATGGCACTGACATTGGTGGTGGTGCGTCCATCATGGGAACGCTCTCTGGTGGTGGGCACCAAGTCATTTCTCTTGGCAAACGTTGCCTACTGGGTGCCAACGCAGGCATTGGCATCTCCTTAGGAGATGACTGTGTCGTTGAAGCGGGGCTCTATGTCACCGCGGGGACCAAAGTGACCGTGCTTGCCGATGGACAGACGACCCAGACCAAGGCGTCAGCCCTCAGCGGAAAACCTGGCCTTCTGTATCGCCGCAACTCGATGACCGGAGCGGTTGAAGTTCTCCCGCGCGATGGTCACGGAGTGAGCCTCAACGAGGCTCTTCACTCCTAGAGTCCTGAGAGCATTTAGTCAAACCGGACGGCCCGGGCTGGTGAATGGTCGCGAACCTCACCGAAAATGGCGATGTCCTCGGCCGTGAGCCCAGCCTCGCGTGCGATGTTCTGGAGAACCGCCCCTAGTCCAATACCGGGTGCGGAATCAGTGTGATTTTGCTCATCGTCGTCTCCCATTAGCGCTTCGGCCAATCTCTGGCTGCCGGGCCCACATAAAGTTGCTGGGGACGGCCAATCTTGGTGCCATCGTCCTCATTCATTTCTCGCCAGTGCGCAATCCAGCCTGGAAGACGGCCAATAGCAAAAAGCACGGTGAACATGCGGGTGGGGAACCCCATGGCCTTATAGATTACGCCGGTATAAAAATCAACATTCGGATATAGCTTGCGCTCAATAAAGTAGTCATCAGCCAGTGCAATATCTTCAAGCTCCTTGGCAATTCCTAAAAGCTCGTCCTTGATTCCCAATTGCCCAAGAACCGCATCAGCACTTTCCTTAACAAGGCGAGCTCGGGGGTCGTAGTTCTTGTAAATCCTGTGACCAAAGCCCATGAGGCGAATGCCGTCTTCTTTTGCTTTGACCCGCTCAACAAAGCGCTGGACGCCCTCCCCAGTGTCACGAATCTCTGCCAACATCGTCAGCACAGCCTCGTTAGCGCCACCGTGGAGCGGGCCTGAGAGAGCATTGATGCCAGCTGACACTGAGGCAAACAGGTTTGCCTCAGTGGAGCCCACCATGCGAACGGTTGACGTTGACGCATTCTGCTCGTGGTCTTCGTGGAGAATCAACAGGCGATCCAGGGCCTTCATCAATACGGGGTTTGAGACATAGGGCTCAGCCATCAGGCCAAAGTTCAACCACAAGAAGTTCTCAACAAAGCCCTTCGAGTTGTCGGGATAGAGGAAAGCCTGGCCAACACTCTTTTTGTGAGCGTAAGCAGCAATCACGGGGAGCTTTGCCAACAAACGGATGGTTGACATTTCAATCTGTACGGGATCATGAACGCTCAGTGAGTCGCCGTAGTAAGTCGACATCGCACTAACAGCTGCCGAGAGCACCGACATCGGGTGCGCGTTGTGGGGAAGCGCATCAAAGAGGCGCTTCAAATCTTCATGCAGAAGGGTGTGGTGACGAATGCGGTCATCAAACTCAGCAAGTTCCGACGCGCTTGGCAAATTGCCATAAATCAGCAACCAGGCGACCTCGAGGAAAGTGGAGTGTGCGGCGATGTCATCGATGGAATATCCGCGATAGCGAAGCACACCGTTCTCGCCATCGATGAAAGTGATCTTGCTCGTGGTGGAGGCGGTGTTCACAAAACCTGGGTCCAGAGCGGTGTAACCGGTCTGCTTGGTCAAAGTGGAGAGGTCAATGCTGGATGCACCCTCAACCGAGGGCACCACGGGAAACGACGCCGTTCCACCGGGATAGGTCAGTGACACGAACTCTGATGAATCAGTCACAGTACCCTCCTCGCATCCAACTTCTGTTACAGCCTAGAGGACTCTCAAGGC
Organism: actinobacterium acMicro-4; assembly: GCA_000754445.1. GTDB lineage: Bacteria > Actinomycetota > Actinomycetes > Actinomycetales > Microbacteriaceae > Pontimonas. The sequence continues at coordinate 7,169 of JNSD01000005.1, forward strand.
ACTAGCTCAGTGGTCTACTGTTTCGCGAAAGCATTGTGGGCAGCGCACAACAATCACCCTGAAAACCGGGTGGCGGCCTGCGCGATGTGCCCATCGGTGGCTGTGAGGGCAATCCGAACGTGGCCAGCACCAGCCTCACCATAGAAATATCCGGGGGTCACAAGAATTCCCCGAGAGGCACACCATTCCACACTCTCGAGAGCTGATTCCCCTCTCGTGGCCCAGAGATAAAGCCCCGCCTCACTGTGGTCGACCCTGAACCCGGCCGCCAACACAGCCGGCAACAACACATCGCGCCGGGCGCGATAGCGCTCTTTCTGGCGAGCAACGTGTTCGTCATCTCCCAGTACCGCGGCCAGCGAAGCTTGTATGGGGGCTGGCGGGATGAGACCCAGGTGCTTTCGCACCTGGAGGATTCGATCTATCAGTTCCGGATCACCTGCCATGATTCCTGCCCGATAGCCAGCAAGGTTTGATTGCTTGCTGGTCGAATACAGAGCAACCAAGCCCGTGAGGTCACCTCCGGTGACCTCACGATCGAGCAGCGAGGGAACAGCGTCGAGTGTCCACGACAGTTCCGCGTAACACTCATCACTGGCAAGAACCGCGCTTAATTCGCGAGCGCGTGCAACCGCCGAGCGCAGCGTGGCGATGCTGGCCACCGACCCCGTCGGATTACTGGGGGAATTCATCCAAATCAAGGAGGTGTTTGTCGGCCAATCCTCCGGATTGTCAGATGCCACAACGGTGGCACCGATCAGATGAGCACCGATTGCGTAGGTCGGGTAAGCAATTTCTGGAATGACCACAACATCGCCTGAGCGAAGCCCCAGGATGGTCGGCAGCAAGCCGACCATCTCTTTAGAACCAATCGTCGGAATAACGTGTGCGGATTCAAGCGGTCCCGTGTTTCGCCGTCGCTCCCACCAAGTCGCAATCGCAGCACGCAGTTCGGGAGTGCCTGCTGTCAGTGGGTAAGAGGGGGCATTGCCTGCCCGAGACAGGGCCTCCTGGGCAATTACTGGAGTGTCGTCAACCGGTGAGCCCACGGAGAGGTCAATGAGACCCTCTTGATGGCCTGCTGCTTGCTTCTTGAGGGGCTCGAGTGAATCCCAGGGGAAATCAGGCAGAGAGAAAGCCATGAACTCTAGTTCTGTGGCGGCAGGGCAGCCACAATGGAGTGATCGCTGTGAATCACGCCCACCTTGGCTGCGCCGCCAGGCGAGCCAACCTCGTTGAAGAACTCAACGTTTGCCGTGTAGTACTCAGCCCACTGCGCAGGAACATCGTCTTCGTAGTAGATGGCTTCAACCGGGCAAACAGGTTCGCACGCACCACAGTCGACGCACTCGTCGGGGTGGATGTAGAGCATCCTGTCGCCCTCATAGATGCAGTCCACGGGACATTCATCGATGCATGCCCGGTCTTTCACATCAACACAGGGCAAAGCAATTACATACGTCACTCTGGAAGGGTCCTTTCGGGATTGCCAGCTTCTCTATCGTAACTTGTGGGCCTGGCAGAAAACTTCGGCCACGCGAGTGCCACCACAGTGACAAAAGTGACGGCAACGACAAAGGACAAACCCGCTGGGTCAGCCATGATCAACACCGAACCCGTGAGATCTGTTCCAGAGGCGATCACCACAACACCAACAATCCCGATGGCCCCGCCCATAGCAAGAAGCCTGGTTCGCCACAGTACTCGAAGCCCAGCCAGAAAGGTGGCCACAAGAACTACCGACAGTGAGAGGCCGAGCGGGAACAGAGCGCTGTGATAAACCGTGCCGACTAGACCAACGGAGGCGCCCAACAGAAGACTTCCTCCGACAAGAATGAAAAACCGCGCTGAGCGCTGGCGAAAACTCACGCGTCGAGGCGGAACATCCAGCCGTGGTCGTCCGGGCGACGGCCGTACTGAATATCAATGAGCTCGTCGCGAAGCGACATCGTCACCTCACCAGCTGGAGCATCAGCCGAACCGATGGTGAAATCGGGAGCCTTCAGTTGCCCAATTGGCACAACGGTGGCTGCAGTTCCACACGCAAACGCCTCAACAATGTCGCCAGAGTCAAAGCCCTTGCGCCATTCATCGATGCTCACCTGACGACGCTCGACCTTGTGGCCGCGGGCTTCAGCTAATGCCAAGACGGAGTCTCTCGTGATGCCAGAAAGGATGGTGTCGCTCGCAGGGGTCACCAAAGTGCCGTCCTTATAGACGAGGACCACGTTCATGCCACCAAGTTCTTCCAAATACTTACCCTCAACGGAATCCAAGAAAAGCACCTGCTGGCAACCCTGCTCAGCTGCTTCGCTCTGGGCAAGAAGTGAGGCGGCATAGTTGCCGCCAGCTTTTGCCGCACCCGTGCCGCCACGGCCAGCACGGGTGTAGTTGGTGGAGAGCCAAATCGACACTGGCTTCGCGTTACCACCGAAGTAGGGGCCAACAGGGCTTGCAATCACATAGAAGGCAATCTTCTTGGCCGGTCGAACACCCAGGAAGGCCTCTTTGGCAAACATGAAGGGCCGGATATAGAGAGAGGTCTCAGGGGCACTCGGAACCCAGTCCCCGTCAACAGCAATCAACTCCTGAAGCGACCGGATGAAGTAGTCAACGGGTAACTCCGGCATTGCCATGCGCGCAGCGGAGCGCTGCATGCGCTGGGCGTTAGCCTCTGGACGGAACGTCCAGATTGAGCCATCGCTGTGACGGTAGGCCTTCATGCCCTCAAAGATTTCCTGGCCATAGTGCAGCACTGCCGCAGCGGGGTCCAACGGAATGGGGCCGTAGGGCTGAACACGTGGGCGGTGCCAACCGCCGGTTTCCGACCAGCAAATATCTACCATGTGGTCGGTGAATACCGTGCCGAAGACCGGCTTATCCAAAACCTCTTGGCGCTTATCCACGGGCATAGGCGATGGATTGGGGTTGACCTGGAAAACCAAGTCTTTATTGGCCATCTGGAGAGGAATTGTCATGACGAGGAAGCCCCTTTAGCGCGGTTCACGAAGTAGCCACAGCCTACCGCGTGGCCAGGGCACTCACTAGAGCGGTTCAGAGCAGAGCCCTGATGGCTGCACCAATCTCAGCGGTCGAGCGGGCTGGGCTCGCTCCGGCCCTGGAGGAAACGTCCTGAACAATTGCGTCCTGGAGCTTGGCTGCCTTAACTCCCAGGCCATGGTGCTCCAACAGAAGCACCATCGACATAATCGCTGCGGTTGGGTCGGCAATACCGTGTCCCGCAATATCCGGTGCTGAGCCGTGGACTGGCTCAAACATGCTGGGGAAGGTGCCAGCGGTGTTCAAGTTGGCTGAGGCTGCTGTGCCAATACCGCCACCAACAGCGCCGGCCAGATCAGTAATGATGTCACCAAACAGGTTGTCGGTCACAATTACATCAAAGCGAGCGGGGTCGCTCACCATGAAAATCATGGTGGCATCGATGTGGAGGTAGTCAACGCTCACATCGGGAAACTCAGCGCCAACCTCGCGAACAATCCGGGACCACAGCCCGCCTGCGTGAACCAAGACGTTGGTCTTGTGGACCAACGTCAGCTTCTTGCGCCTAGAGCGAGCCTTCTCGAAAGCAAACCGCACAACTCGCTCAACACCGTGCGCGGTATTGACAGAGACTTCGTTGGCAATTTCATGCGGCGTCCCTTGACGCAAGACACCACCGTTGCCGACATAGGGGCCTTCGGTGCCTTCACGAATGACGACAAAATCAATGACGCCTGGATTCTTAAGAGGCGATTCCAGTCCCGGAAACAAAACAGTGGGGCGAACATTGACACCGTGATCAAAAGCAAACCTGAGCTTGAGCAGGAGCCCACGCTCGATGATTCCCCCTGCAAGGCGCGGGTCAGTGGGGTCCCCGCCCACAGCGCCGAGGACGATGGCGTCGTGGCGAGAAAGTTTGTTAAGAGTCTCATCGGAGAGCACCTCACCTGTTGCCAAAAAGTGCGCGGCGCCCAAGTCGTAGTCAGTAGTGGTGATATCCACCTCTGAGCCCACCGCGGCCCGCAGCGTAGCAATGGCCTCCTCGGTAACTTCCGGGCCAATGCCATCACCACCGATGACAGCGAGATTCAGGCTTGATGGCATGGCTTAACCCTACGGCGTTGGGACCCAGCGCGACAACGAATACGGTCTATCGCGAGGCGAGGCGCCCGTGCAGGTACCACAGCACCCGGGTGACCTCGTGCGGATCCCCCACGCGATGGGCCGCTTTCGTGGGACCCTCTCCGACTTTGATGCCCACGTCGCCAGAACCCAACACCGCAAACCCATCTTCATCGGTCACATCATCACCGATGAACAGCGTGGCGTCAACATCAAGCGCCTCCCACAACGACCGAAGTCCATGACCCTTGGTCCTATCTGACACCGCGCACTCAAGAATTCCGTGACCGGAGCGCATCACGAGGTCATCGGGCCACTCATCACACAACAGGCGAGTAGCGGCCTCCGCCGCTGCCGCCACCTCAGCCTCTAGTCCCCGGGTGTGGATGGCAAGCCCGAAGGGCTTGACCTCAATCCGAGGGCCTGGAATGTCCTGCGCGATCTGGTGAAAACCCTGTAGCAATCCTTCGGGGACGAGCTTCGGGGAAGCGTAACTATCGCGCTCGTGAGGGGCCACGACCTCAATCCCGTGGGAGCCAACAAGGAACCAATCCGGGTGAGGGTCAGCGACTCGCATGATGTTCTCAAACGCACGGCCAGTGACCAGCGATACATAAACCCCGTCAATGTCTGTCAGCGCATCAACGGCTTCCCGAGACTCGGGCAACATCCGCGAGTTCTCGGGGTCATCCTGAAGCGGCGCTAGTGTGCCATCAAAATCGAGTGCCACCAAGACCCTCGGGTGAATCGAAAGCTCAGCGAGAGCCTTCTCAAGTGGCTCATTGCCCTGAAGTTCAACCACTAGAGCTCGACGATATCGATGTGGGCCATGGTCGACGCCTCAATCTTTGTGGCAACCTCGGCCAGCAGGTCTTCTGGAACTCGGGAGTCGACGGTCAAAACACTCAATGCCTGACCACCAGCGGTTTCCCGCGCAATCTGCATGCCGGCGATATTGATGTTCGCATCCCCAAAGGCCTTGCCATAGATGGCCACGATTCCGGGGCGATCCTTATAAATCATCACAATGTGGTGGGTGGCCAGTGGAACCTCAATGTCATACCCGTTAACTTCGACCAGCTTCTGGGTTTGGCGCGCACCAGTAAGAGTCGCTGAGACAGAAACGCTGGAACCATCCCCCAGGACCCCCTTGATACTCAGGACATTGCGGTACTCGTCGCTGCGAGGATCCGTCGTCATGTTCACGCTGACCCCCCTCGCCTCGGCCAACAGAGGAGCGTTAACATAGCTGACTTGTTCGCTCACGATTCGGGAGAAGATTCCCTTCAGAGCTGCAAGCTTCAAAGCACTGACATCGTGCTCGACGATGTCACCTCGCACCTCGACCGTGACGCTAGAAATCGACGCCTGGCAGAGTCCCACAAAGACCTGCCCGAGCTTCTCCATCAACGGAATGCCGGGGCGAACCGACGGGTCAATAATCCCACCGGCGACGTTAACGGCGTCGGGCACCAGCTCGCCCTCGAGGGCGAGCTTCACCGATTTGGCGACAGAAATCCCGGCCTTTTCCTGGGCCTCTTCTGTGGAGGCACCCAAGTGAGGGGTAACGACAATGTTGGGGAGATCAAGCAACGGCGACCCGGTCGGGGGCTCAGAGTTGAAGACGTCAATTCCGGCGCCAGCAATCCAGTTTTCACTGAGCGCCTGATACAGGGCGTCTTCATCGATGATGCCGCCACGCGACGCGTTGACAATACGGAGTGAGGGCTTAGCGGATTTGAGTTCCTTGACCCCAATCATCCCCGTTGTTTCGGGGGTCTTTGGAATATGGATAGTGATGAAATCACTTTGTGCGACGAGGTCCTCAAGGGTCGTCAGTGTGACACCCATTTGGCTGGCCCGCACCGGCTGGACATAGGGGTCAAAGCCAATGATGGTGGCACCAAACCCCGACAAACGCTCGGCAACCAAAGCACCAATACGACCCAGGCCGATAATGCCGATTGTCTTGTCGAAAAGCTCAACCCCGGTGAAGGCGCTGCGCTTCCACTGGCCTGCCGCCAGGGATGCGTGTGCTCGGGGAATATGACGCGCAAGCGAGAGCAGGTGGCCCACAGCCAACTCGGCGGCACTGACCACATTGGATGTTGGAGCATTCACGACCATGACTCCTGCCTCGGTGGCAGCCTTGATGTCGACGTTGTCGAGGCCAACCCCGGCCCGGGCAATGACCTTCAGGTCTTTGCCCGCGGCAATTGCTTCGGGGTCCATCTGTGTTGCGGATCTAATCAGCACGGCGTGGACACCGGGCAACGCGGCCAGAAGTTCTGCCCGATTGGCGCCATCAGCATAGCGAATCTCGAAGTCAGGTCCCAGGGCGCCCACTGTGGCGGGAGATAGCTCTTCAGCAATCAGAACAACGGGCTTTGCCAAAGACGTCACCTTTCAACACCACAAAGACAGAACACACGCTCGACCGAGGGCAAGTCTAGTTCAGCCTGCCACTGCCTGAAGGGCAGCAGATCGCCACGCCTGCTCGATTGCTGCAAGGCTCAGACTCATTCCGGCGACGACAGCCCACGCGACCACCATGATTGCCAGGCGCTCAGCGAAACCCAACCATCTACTCCACAGGACCATCGAGAAACCGAAAGCGACGACGGGCAACAGCACCCCGGCCCAGAGCAGGATCCAGGGGACACTCGCGCCAATCCCCATGGCCTCATAGAAAGGCTGAAGGCCAACCAAATTGCCAAGCGCC